>NZ_JBFALF010000028.1:0-137325 GCF_040656115.1 Nonomuraea sp. NPDC050202
CCCGTCTACCAGGAGCTTCTTGCTGTCACCGGCCGAACCACGGCGTTGCGATCATCCTGTGACCAGGACCTCGCCGCGGAGCCTGGAAAAGGTTCAGTGACTGTTACCAGACGGGGTCGTCGATGATGACAGCCGGGCTCGGTGCGTGCGGCCAGTTAATATCCATGCGGACGCCACTACCGATGTCCACCACAGCCATAAGCGCGGCAAGGCTGAAGCGGATGCCGGCTTCCCTGCATGCATCCTCGACGAACAGGAGATCTTCATCGATGGGGTCGTGCGCGGTTGGCCGGTCGCCGTGGGGGAATTCCCTCCACGTCAGTCGGATTTCACCGTCGACGGCATATGTGAGCTTGTGCTTATAGAGTATAGAGGTAATGCTCCATACTCGTTCATCCTTCTCGCAGAGCTCTCGCAGGACCGAAGGCTCGTCGACCCCGCCTTCCTGGCTTTGGAAGAGGAAATACCCTTCTTTTTGTCTGTCTATCGACGCTACCGATCTGGGATCTGGGAATAAATAGGTCTGCGCCTGACGCGACGTTAACCTCTTCCTCGATGCTGGCTTCGGCGGATCGCGACAGCCTCGCGCCGATCTCCTCTGCGGAGGGAGGCAGAGTGCCGGTGCGGGCCGCCGTCCAGTGGAATCCGTCCTGCATCCACGCGTGCTCGTCCAATAGTCGCTCATAGTGGTTGATTAATTGGAGAGACATGGCCTTATCCTTGCATACTTTCGTAGCGGGCGGGAAGTTGTGCCGCCCGGCAGGACTACCGTAAATGAATTGAGAACATCCTGGCCGGGCGGCATTGTGGTCTCAGCTAGTTAGTTGGCCACAGAAGGGATGCTGCAGAGCTGCTCCCGAGTTGGCTTCGGATCGCTGGACGACGGAGGTACGAACCTGTTGGAGAATTTATCGCCGAACAATACTCTGTCGGCATGAAAGTAGCGGTTGAGGTAGAGGCCGGCTAGGCCGTTATTGGTGTCCCGGATGGGGGCAGAATGACCACATATTTGAGTTTGGTGCACCGGTGCGTTCGCGAGTTGATGCGAATGGATACTCGTCGCACTGCTTCGGATAGTCGCCTGATGACGCATATCCAGGCCACATCCGATTGCATTTCGTGTTCGTGGTGTCCTGATTCAGGGCTGCCTGTTTCTTGGCTTCTTTGTGTAGATATCCGGTGTTGGGTGAACCACTGATATCGCACCCGCCGAGGCTCTTTCCTGGGTTATCCGGCCAAGTCTGTCCGTCGGGATCTACGCAGGCGTTCCAGTAGTGCTGATAGGCCTGTGTGATATCCCATTCTTTTCTCCCGGTCTTATTCGTGACCTTTGGTTGCCACTTGACGGCGGATTTGGTTTTGTAAAATACGCAACCGCCTGCTTCGTAGTCGTTGTCTGATGCACTATCGCAACGGATAATAGTGCCGGTTATCCATCGATCTGCATTCGTGACGTACTTGTAGCGGATGGTTGTGGGCCAGTTCGGGAAGTTGGCATACGCCTTGATGCTGGTGAAGCTCACCAGTTCGTCATTGGATACATATTCCTTGGCTCCGTTGGCTCCATCAAGCCATTCGGTTACGCGCTTCTTTGATGCCTTGTCGTGTGGGCATCTGAACCGGAAGGTTGCGTGTCCATCGACGATCCAACTGCTGATGATACGGGTTTGACGATTATCAACCGTCTGGCCGCCCCGGGATGTGACGTGTTCGCACCGGGTCTTGTTGCCGATGTCCATCCCGAGAGTCATCGTCCTGCCAGGCGGCAACGAGTAGGGATTGTGGTTGTACACGTACGCCTCGATCACGATGTCGCGGGCCGTGTCGCCTTTGCTTTGATCTCGCCCATCGACGCCATTGAATGTGTAGCCGATGAGCATGACATCGGCCATGTACCTCTCGAAGGAACCAGGGGCCTGGGATACAAATGACCTGCGGCGAATGCCTGGTGGAGCTGAGTGCCCCGGCAGGATTCGAACCTGCGGCACCCGCTCTTCGGATGCTGGTGTTCCTGTAGAAGCCGGGCGCCTCGATGACGCTGTGGCAGGCCAGTGAGATCGTGGTTCGAGCACAGCCGTTCGCCTTCCGACTGTCGATACCATACATGCCCGTGCTGCCGTGGGACGTGCCGGTGGCGTACGATTCGCCGGCCCCCGCGGGCGCAGGGCCGCGACCCGCCAGACCTTTCCTCCGGAGAATAAGCGAACGATCAGCAGGGCTGCGACATGGGCAACGGCTCGGGCGACGGCTTGGCCGGGACGCTCGACCGGACGGGAGGCTGGTAATCGTCGGGATGGACGACAGGGCTCCTGCTGTCCGGATGGCGGATGGTTGCTGATGGCCACCGTCCCGCTCAATCTCACCCCGTGAACCGATCACCGCGTCACAAGCTCTGCCGACAAGGGTCTTCATCGGCAGGGCAAGTCCAAGCGCCACTGAGGTAACCATAGGTATGGCGGCCCGTTAGCATACCGTCGTGCTCGGTGCGTGCTCGCACGCCCCGTCACACGTCGTCAGGACCCGGCAGTGCCTGACGCGCAAAACGTGCTGAGGCGGCACGAACCATCACCCAAAGGCACAGGCCGGTATTGAAAGATCTTGCTTCTAATCCGACGGTCGCAGGTTCGAATCCTGCAGGGCGCGCCACTCCATCTGCGGAACTGCAGCGGGGGCCGCGCTGGGACGGCATGGGGCAAATATGGGGCAAAGCTGCGTCACGCGCTGAGCGGCCGCCCCATCGCGGACGCTGCTCGCAGCACCAGCGGGGCCGTTTCCCGGGCGGCTTCGTGGGCCACCTCCGGTAGCACCGAGACGTAGGCGTCGGCGGTCAGCACCACACCAGCTGCCAGCCGTGCGACATGTGCCGCGGCAGGATGGAGCGGTCCGGGCTCGGGCGCGTGGTGTACGCGCTGTTCAACGAGCAGCTCGCCGGGCTCAAGCCGGTGGCGGCCGGCCCCGGTGCCGCAGGAGGGACCGGCGCTGTCCGAGGAGGCCCGCGTCCCGCTGGAGGGCTACTACTGGAAAGGGCACGGCCGAAGCGGTTCCGGCCGTGCCCGTTCGCGTTTCAGCTCGTCACGGCACCGCCACCTTCGCGGTCAGCGAGCCGACCTTGTCGGCCTGCGGGTTGAAGACGATCGTGTACGTGCCCGTGGCGGGCAGCGTGGTCGCCGCGATGGTGCAGTTGCGGCCGCAGTAGGGCGAGCTGCCCAGCGCCGTGCCGTCGGGCTTCAGCAGGCCGACCCGGACATCGGTGGAGGCGGCGAAGCTGGTGCCGGTGAAGGTGACGGCTACCTGCTGCCCGGCGGTGCCGCTGAAGGTCCAGCTCCCGTTCTGGCCCGGGGTCGTGGTGGTCAGCGTGACCGCCGTGCCGCCGATGGTGACCGCGGCCGGGGCGAGGTCGCGGACCGCTTGGACCTTGAGGGTCAGCTTGCCCACCTTCTCGTCCTGCGGGTCGAACTCCACCGTGTAGGTGCCGGTCGCGGGCAGTGCCACCGGCTCCAGGAAGCAGTTCTTGCCGCAGTAGGTGGCTGACACCAGCGTGGTGCCGTCCGGCTTCTTCACCGACACCCGCGCACCGGTGGTGGCGGTGAAGTTCGCGTCGGTGAGGTTGAACGACACCACCTGCCCCGCCGTCCCGGCGAGCGACCAGGTGCCGTTCTGGCCGGGGGCCGTCGTGGTGATCGTCGAGGCGGCGCCGCCGACGGTGACCGCGCCGAGCAGGTGGGTGACCGCGTACGCCGCCAGGGTCAGCTTGCCGGTCTTGTCGTCCTTCGGGTTGAACTCCACCGTGTAGGTGCCGGTCGCGGGCAGTGCCACCGGCTCCAGGAAGCAGTTCTTGCCGCAGTAGGTGGCCGACACCAGCGTGGTGCCGTCCGGCTTCTTCACCGACACCTGGGCGTCCACCGAGCTGGCGAAGCTCGCGTCGGTGAGGTTGAACGACACGAGCTGCCCGGCCGTCCCGGCGAACGACCAGGTGCCGTTCTGGCCCGGAGTGGTGGTGGTCAGCGTGGAGGCGGGGCCGCCGAGCGTGACGTTCGCGCTCAGGTGGGTGACCTCGTGCAGCTGCAGGGTGATCGAGCCCGTCTTGGCGTTCTGCGGCCTGAACTCGACCGTGTAGGCGCCGTCCACCGGCAGCACGGCCGGGTCCAGCAGGCAGTTCTTCCCGCACGCGGTGTCGTCGATCAGGACGGTGCCGTCCGGCTTGCGTACCGCGACGTAGGCGTCGTAGGTGCTGGTGAGCGTCGAGCCGGTGAAGTTGAACGACACCCGCCGGCCCGCCGTCCCCGTGAACGTCCAGACGGCCTTCTGCCCGGCGCCGACGGTGGTCAGCGTGGACGCCGGGCCGCCGACCGAGGTCGTCCCGGTGACGTCGCCCTCGGTGAGCTGCGCGGTCAGCGAGCCGGCGAAAGCCTTGCGCGGGTCGAACAGGATCGTGTACGTGCCGGACGCGGGCAGCGTGATCGGGTCCAGCACGCACAGCTTGCCGCAGGAGGTGTCCTCCCGCAGGACGGTGCCGTCCGGGCCGCGCACCGAGACCGCGGCGTCGGAGGCGCTGGAGAACGTCCCGTTCATGAACGCGAGGTTGACGTAGCGGCCCTCGGTCCCGGTGAAGGTCCAGGTGCCGTTCTGTCCCGGGATCGTGGTGGTCAGCGTCGAGGTGACGCCGTCCACCGCGATCGTGGCGGTGACGTCGTTCACCAGGTACGCCCGCAGCGTCAGCGCGCCCGTCTTGGCGCCCTTGGGCCGCAGGTCCACCTGGTACGTGCCGGTCGCCGGCAGGGTGACCGGCTCCAGCAGGCACCCGGTGCCGCAGTTGGTGTCGGCGATCAGGTCGGTGCCGTCCGGCTTCCTGACCTTGACGGTGGCGTCCGAGGCGTAGGTGAACGTCGAGCCGGTGAAGTCGAACGACACCCGCTGCCCCGCCGTCCCGGCGAAGGTCCACAGGCCGCGCTGCCCGGGGATGGTGGTCGTCAGCGTGGACGCCGGCCCGCCCACGGTGATCTGCGCGGTCACGTCCGGCGGCACGAGGTTGAGCTGGGCCGAGATCGAGCCGGTCTGGATGCCGGCCGGGTCGGCCACCACCTGGTAGGTGCCGTCCACCGGCAGCACCGTCGTGTCGAAGTAGCAGGAGCTCGCGCAGAACGTGGACGGCACCAGGACCGAGCCGTCCGGCTTGCGCATGGAGGCGTTCGCGCTGGAGAACGTGCCGCCCGAGAAGGTGACCGAGATCCGCTGCCCGGCCGTCCCGGCGTACGTCCAGGTCGGGTTCTGGCCCGGACCCTTCGTGGTCAGCTCGACCGGGTCGCCGCCGGCGGTCAGCGTGCCTGTGACGTCGCCCTCGGTGACCTGCGCGGAGATGGAGCCCACCGCCGTGCCGGAGGGGTCCAGCACCACCGTGTAGGTGCCGTCCGCCGGCAGTGTGGCCGTGTCGAAGGCGCACGACGCCTTGCAGAATACGGAGTCGAACAGCTCGGTGCCGTCCGGCTTGCGGACCAGCGCGTACGCGCTGCTGAACGTGCCGCCCGTCAGGGCGAACGCCACGCGCTGCCCCGCCGTGCCGTCGAACGACCAGGTGGCGGCCTGTCCGGCGCCGGTCGTGGTCAGCTCGACCGGGTCGCCGCCGGCGGTCAGCGTGCCCGTGACGTCGCCCTCGGCGACCTGCGCGGACATGGAGCCCACCGCCGTCTTGGACGGGTCCAGGACGAGCGTGTAGGTGCCGTCCACCGGCAGCGCGACCGTGTCGAACGCGCACGACGTCTTGCACCAGGTGGACCTGTACAGGTCCGTGCCGTCCGGCTTGCGCAGCGACGCGTACGCGCCGCTGAACGTGCCGTCCGCCAGGGAGAACGCGACACGCTGCCCCGCCGTGCCGGCGAACGTCCAGTACGCCCGCTGGCCCGGCCCGGTCGTGGTCAGCTTCACCGGCCCGCCGCCGACGGTCAGGACGCCGGTGACGTCACCCTCGATCACGCTCGCGGTGATCGGCCCCGTGTGCAGGTCGCTGGGGTCGACGAGCAGCGTGTACGTGCCGGTCGCCGGCAGCGTGGTGGTGTCGAAGGCGCAGGCCGCCGGGCAGTAGGTGGAGCCGAACAGCCGCGTCCCGTCCGGGTTGGTGATCGAGGCGCTGGCCGCGCCGGCGCCGCTGACCGAGAAGGCGACCCGCTGGCCCTGCGTGCCGGTGAACGACCAGGAGGCCGTCTGACCGGGGACGGTGGTGGTCAGCGTGGACGGCGCGCCGATCGCGACCGTCCCGGTGACGGCCGCGGGCACCGCGTGCAGGCGCAGCGCGATCGAGCCGGTCTTGGCGTCCTCCGGGTCCCACACCATCGAGTACGTGCCGGTGACCGGCAGCGTCTCGGTGTCCATGAAGCAGCCCTCGCCGCACGACCCCTGATCGAGGATCTTCCCGTCGGGGCCGCGCAGTTGCAGGGTGGCGTCGCCGAGGGCGGTCAGGGTCGAGTCGCTGAGCACGGCGGAGACCTTCTGGCCCGCGGTGCCCGCGAATGTCCAGGTGCCCCGCTGGCCGGGGTCGGTGATCTGCAGCGGCACCTTCGGCCCGTCGATCGCCGCGGTGGCGGTGACGTCGGCCCCCAGGGTGTTCACGCTCAGCTTGTAGGGGCCGAACACGTCGTTCCACGGCCACACGCGCAGCCGGTAGGCGCCGGCGGGCAGCGCGTCCACGCGCTTGGCGCCGCACAGGTAGGAGGTGGCGACGCTCGCGCCCGCGGCGTCGGCCAGCTCCCACCGGAGCCCGAACCCGGACCCGGGGCACTCCTGCGCGTTGACGAAGACCGAGGCCGGCTGGTCCAGCGTGAACCGGTACTCATCGACCGCGACCTCGCCCTCCAGGTTGCCCGCGCCCTCGCCGGGCACGCCGTCCGAGGCCGTGAACGGCAGCGAGACCGGGAATGTCTGCGGCGGGGTGACCTCCAGGTCGAGCGCCACGTTGTCGAGCCCGTACGCCTGGTTGGACAGGCCCGCCGTGCCGGTGGCCGAGACCTTGACCTCGATCTGGCTGTTCTTGTGCGTGATCGGCATCGTGACGCGGTACTTCGCCCACGGCAGGCCGTTCGCCAGCGTCCCGGACGCGACGGGCGTCAGCTCGCCCGGCGTGATCGTGTGCGGGTCGTCGCGGTCGGTCTCGACCTTGATCGTCTCGTTGTCGGAGTCGGACGTCCAGTCGCCGACGGCCAGCAGGTCGAAGCTCAGCGTGCCGGCCTTGTGCAGCGGCAACGACTGCACGAAGAACCGGTAGGAGTCGCTGCCGCTGAACGGCCCGGCGAACGAGGTCACCGCGGGGTCGGCCGACACCCGCGAGGGCAGCGTGTTCTTGCCCAGCGTGCCCTCGAAGTCGATCGTCAGGTCGCCGCTGGCGTCCACGGCCTGCGCCGCCGGGTCGAGGGCCACCGTCTTCTGCTCGGCGGCGGCCTCGGCGAACGAGGTGTCCGCGGTCAGCGCGATGTCCAGGACGCAGTCGTTGAACGGCACGCCCGGCGCGACGCCGCTCTCCTCGCACTGCGCCGTCGCGAGCTGCATCTGCTCGGGCGTCAGGTCGTGGATCGTGACGATGCGGGAGGGGAACTGCAGGTTCGTGAACGTCGCGGTGCTCTGGCCCGGGCCGTAGGTGAACAGCGACTCGGTGTCGTCCAGCCGCCAGGAGTTGGCGTAGTCGGTGTGCAGCTGGGCGGGGCTGGCGTTGGCGGGCAGCTGGGTGCCGTCACGCAGCTTCAGGTCGTTCTTCGGGTCGCCGTCGGCGTTGCCGAGCAGGCCCTCCAGGTCGCTGTCGGCGGACGGCGGCAGGTAGAGGCCGGCGGCGCCCCGCCTCCAGGACAGGACGGGCCCTTCCAGGCCGTCGAACATGACCAGCCACTTGCCGTCCTTGCGCAGGACGAACGCTTCCTTGCCCAGGTAGAGGATCTTGTCGGTGCCGAGCGTGAACTTCTGGCCGTCGATGTAGAGGTCGTCCTCGTGGAACTCGACCTTGTGGTCACCGGCCTCCATCGCGGCGTCGAACATCACCGACACGTCCCGGCCGCCGCTGGCGGGGCTGAGCCGGCCGTGGATCTCCAGGCCGTGCTTGTCGCTGTTGGCGAGGACGAACTCGCCGACGGACTGCAGGTCGTAGCCCAGGCCGTCCAGGGTGGTGAAGTGCGGCTCGCCCTTGACCAGGCCGCCGTGCTCGGAGAAGTACCACAACAGGATGAGGACGACCAGCGCGCCCACGCCGAGCGCCAGCGCCATCTCGATGGTGGCGAAGCCGGCCGCGCGCAGGAAGAGCGCGCCCTGCGGCGTGCGGAGGAACACCATGACGGAGGCGGTCAGCGCGGCCGCGGCCGCCGCGGCGCTGCCGTACTTGGCCACGTCGTTGTTCTGCGAGTCGTTGGAGTCGTTGCTGGGGGTGGTGAGGCGGTCGATGAGCTGACGCAGGCCCTGCGGGATCGGCCAGTCGCGGTCGTCGTCGTTCTCGTCCAGCTCGGGAATGTCGGCGGGCGGGCTGCCCGGCGGGGGCTGCCGCTTGCTCTCCTCGCACTTGCGTTCCTTCTTCACCTCCTCGATGTGCAGCAGTCCGGGAACGGGCGACAGCGCCCGGTACGTGGAGAGCTGGTAGCCGTCCTTGCCGTCCACCTTGCAGGAGGGGTTCTTGCTGTAGACCTGGAACCAGTCGTCGTAGGTGCCCCAGCGGTTGAGCACCGTGCCGGCGGTGACGTTCTTGACACCGTCATTGGTCAGCACGCCGACGTACCGGACGACCTGCCCGCCCCAGCCGGAGTAGTCGGGGTTGCCGTCGACCTTGGCCTCGATCACCTGGCCCCAGTTGTTGCCGGCGCGGTCGTAGTAGACGATGTCGGGCCGGTCGCTGCCGCCGCTGAGGGTCGGCTCCCACTGGATCTCGGGGTTGATGAGCCCGCCGCTCCCGCCGATCTGGTCGCTCAGGTACTTGATGGCCCGGGCCTGCCCGATGGCCTCGATGCCGCCGGACGGGCTGCACTCGTTGGGCTGCTGGTAGATGTGGGTGCCGAGCACCGGACGGTCGCGCAGGCACGCCTCGTTGATGCGGCGGCGCGTGGAGTACATGTGGTTGAAGACGCAGCGTTTCTGGCCGCTGCGGCCGTTGGACCAGTCGCTGCTGTTGGGGGAGCAGGCGGTGGCCGCCTCCGCCCACCTGGCTAACAAGAACTCGGGCACGGGAACGAGGAACCCGGCCACGAGCACGGCCACCATGAACAGACGAAGACGCCGCACGCGTTCACCCCGAATAAAGAGGACATAAGACTGGCAGCGGGACCGTACACCCAAAAGATCATTGCGCGATAGAGATCACCAGCTCCCCTTTGGGGTGATCTTTGACTAGGCTGCGCACCGGATCAGTAACAGGAGGTGTCGTGGTCGTCGACCGGTCATGGGAGATCGCATTCGATGCGCCGGCTGCGCGGCTGGTGCGCGCGGCCCGGATGGTGCTCGCGGCCACCGGGCCAGGCGGGGCCGCCGTGATCGTGCTGGACGCCGACAGCGACACGTTCGCGGCCGTTCCCGGCCTGCCGGCGCACCTCGCGCCGGAGACGGTGTCGCTGTCGTCCGACGGCACCCGGCTGGTGCTCACCGCGCGCCAGGACGACGGCGCCGGCCCGCCGCGCGTCGTGCTGCACACGCTCGCCACCGGGGCTCGCCAGGAGTTCACCTCCGACGACTACCTGCGCGCGGCGCTCTCGCCGGACGGCACCCGCCTGGCCGTCCTGTCCGACCTGTCCGACGGCCCCGGCATCCCCGGCGTCGGCGACGAGCTCGCCGGCATCGAGCTGATCGACACCGGCACCGGCTCCCGGCAGCGGCTCTGGTGGGCCGAGGGCTACTGGGAGGAGGCCTCGATCAGCTGGTCGCCCGACGGGCTGCTGCTCGCCGCGACGTACCTCACGCTGGACGACGTCCTGACGACCGTCGTCCTCGACCGCACCGGCAAGGAGCTCGCCGCCTACGCCGAACGCGTGGCCCTGCCCGGCCCGCACTCCGTCTGGGCCTCCGGCCACGAGCTGGTCGTCTACCCGGAGCCCGACGACGAGAGCCCGCTGATCCTGATCGACGTGCGGACGGGCGGCGAGCGCCGCTTCACCCGGCGCACCTTCGACGGCTACCTCGCCGTCAGCGCCGGCCGTGTCGTCCGCCCCGGCTCCGCGCCCGGGCGGCTCGTGACCACCGACCTCGACGACGGCGACGAGCGCCCCTTCCTGACGATCAGCCCGGCCGTCTCGATCGACGCCCTCGACATCGTCGCCTGACGGTTCAGCCCCGCAGGCGCCGCTGCCCGGGGACCGCGTAGCCCGCCGACCGGTCGTCGTGCAGCTCCCGCCCCAGCTCGACGGCCCGGTGCAGTTCGACGGCCCGGTGCAGGTAGTGCGAGGCCGGCGCGGTCCGCCCGGCCGAGCGGTACAGCTCGCCGAGCGTCCGGAACGTGGCCGCTTCGCCGCTGCGGTCGCCGGGCTGCTGGAAGATCGCCAGGGACGCCTGGAGGCGGCCGGAGCCCTCGGCGCGCTCGCCGTTGGCCACCTGCAGCCCGCCGAGGCACTGCATCGCGTACGCGCCGCAGTGCCGGTCGTCAAAATCTTCATCGGCGTAGCACAGTTTGAGACGTGGAAGCGGCTGTCCGCCACGGAACGGAGATCCGCATCGGCCCAGGCCGCTGTAACTCCACGCCTCGACGGCGTCCGAGGAACACGGGCGAGCTCTCGCCGTCTGCCAGGCCGAGGTCGCCACAGGGGCTGCCGCCGACCCGGGAGAGCCGACGCGGCCCTGAACCGGCCCGTCCCGCAGAAGCCCCGCTGTGCACCAGGTCGGCCCGTAGCCTCGCTGCCGCCATGAGTTCGTCGGCCTCCTGCGGGTCCCTGGCGACATCTCCGGCTCGGTACATGATCGCCCGCAGGCGGAAGCGGTCATTAGCCGCTCACGAATTGGTGCAGGACGTAGTGTCCGCTCCCAGACAGGCTGTGGGGCTGACGGTCGCGCGGGCAGTCGTTGCGGCTGTACAGGCTGGGGCTGCCGGAGTCCCACAGCCCTGAACACTTGAAGCACCACCGGAAGTCGGAGTTCCCGCCGGGCCGGTCCCGATTGCCGACGTCCTCCAGTACGTATTCGCCAGATGTCGGAGTCGGCTGGCCTACTATCACGGGTCCGATCGGGGAGTGGGAACCCGTAGAGGAGGACGGGCAGGCTCTTCCGCCGCTGCCTCCGAGGAAGAACATCGCCTGGCATAGTGCACACCATCGCCAGTCGTGCTGCCCGGCACCGCCGTCCTCGACAGTTTTCACGACCCAGTCGATTCCGACGAAGTGGTGTCCGCCATCGAAGATGTTACCTCCAGGGCAGCCGCCTCGGGTGTTGTTGCCGGTGAACCACAGGATCCGGCAGCGGGAGGTGTTGCCGGAGCCTCTGCCTGCAGTAGATGTAGTCGCCGCGGCGGCCCCACGAACAGAGGTCGATCCGCCTCAAGTCACTGGCCCGGTAGATGCTGGCGTGCCTCCGGTGGTGTTCCACACGTACCACTTGCATTGCCAGAACAGCGTGGTCGTGTTCTTCCGCCAGGATCAACCAGGCCGTATGCGGTTTCCTCGCTGACGTCCGTGGTGATCGCTGCCGCGCCCAGCGAGCGCATGCCGGACCGGCTGGCACAGCGCAACGGGCGTCGCGCGTCGGGACAGGCCACGAGCCTCTGCCAGGACATCGAAAAACGCGAACTCGTCGGCTCTTTGCAGAGCCCCTCTCGGCTCCCCGAAATACCACCGTGCCGAGGGGAATGACATTGCCAATGGCTGGTCTGCTGTCGCCGCGAAGCAGGCCGACCGGGTCATGCAGTTGACTTACCTCTTGACTGCCCAGCCACCCGATGATTCACTACCACAGATCTTGCATCACGTCTGAGACAAGACCTTGCGTATCGCTGTTCTCGGTTGCCTCTAGCGGCCCGACCGGACGCATTTTCGGGGAGCTCTTTGTCGCGTACTGTCGAATGCCTGCTCAGGCCGATCGCGAGTAACCCCCGCGTCGCGCGTCATGCACCGCAGGCTCAGTTCGCGAACGTCTGCCGGGTCATCGATCTCGCTGCAACTTTTCGACAACTCTCCTGGAGGTCGCACATGTCCCTTATCGCGTATAGCATTGCCGGTGCCCTGCTGTTCTCCGCCAATCCGTCCACACCCCACGATCTTTCGGGAACGTTTGAGCGGACCTGGAATGCGTCCTCCTCGTGCCAGGGGACGTGGACGTTCGACGGATCAACAGTCTCAGTTGACGGCCGGGCGATCGATCTGAATGCGAACGACGGGGAGCCGGCTTCGTGCGTGTTCAGCATGCGCTTCGGCGACGGGGAGATGGAGTATTACGTGTCCCCCACCTCGTCCGAAGGGCCGTTCTCGCACGACTTCACCGAGGGGACGGACCCGCGGGAATTGAAGGCGCAACCCTGCAAGCGCGAATGGACGGGCATGGACGAGTGCGACGGCTACTTCGCCCCGCCCATCTGGACACGCTGACATCCGCCCAGGCTCGTCTTGGCAGGTCTCCTGGTGCTGCCTCCGGAATCGCCCTCTGCATACTTCGGATATACCGAGCGAAAGCCGTCCGCCACCGGGTGCGGACCCATGCCGTGGACCGCGCATGATCCCAGCTCAGACTCCGCAAGCAAATATGCGAGCGGCCTGAGATATGCCGCGAGGTCGTCTGCCGCGACTTGACCGATGCCGATCACGGCCCGGATCGAAGCCTTGACACCACGCCTTCCTTCGTTAAAGGTGGACGGCAGCGAATAATTCGGTCATCATTCAGATGCTTCGGACATCCGAAAGGCCCCTCGAATGAGACAGTACCTTGAACTCCTGCGCCACGTGCTGGACCACGGCGCGGCGAAGTCCGACCGCACCGGAACCGGCACGTTGAGCGTTTTCGGGTCACAACTGCGCTTCGACCTCCGTGACGGATTTCCGGCAGTCACCACCAAGCGGCTGAATCTCAAAGCCGTGATCGGGGAGCTGCTCTGGTTCCTGCGCGGAGAGACGAACATCAAGTGGCTGCACGATCACAAGGTCTACATCTGGGACAGCTGGGCGGATCCGGACGGCGAACTGGGGCCGATCTACGGGCACCAATGGCGGAAATGGGGCACTCCCGAAGGCCGAGTGGTGGACCAGATACAGTCGGTGATCAATTCCATCAAGAACGATCCCGATTCTCGAAGACATGTCGTGAGCGCATGGAATGTCGCGGACCTGCCCAAGATGGCACTTCCCCCGTGCCCCATTCTTGTGCAGTTCTATGTGCTCAACGGCACATTGTCGTGCCACGTCTACCAGCGTTCGGGCGACATATTCCTGGGAGTGCCGTTCGACATCGCGTCCTATGCCCTGCTGCTGTCCATGATCGCGCAGGTGTGCGACCTCGAGCCGGGAGAGCTCGTCTACTCCTTCGGGGATCTGCACCTCTACACGAACCATATCGAGCAGGCAAACCTACAGCTCACGCGCGATCCGCGCCCGATGCCGGTCCTTCACCTGTCTCCGAGGTGTCGCTCCATAGACGCGTTCACTTTCGAGGACATCAGTATTGCCGAATACAACCCGGAACCAGCGATACCGGCTCAGATCGCCGTCTAGGTCATTCGATCGAAGGGAGTCACCATGAAGGTCATTGGTGCAGGACTGCCGCGAACCGCGACCCTTGCTCAGCGGGTGTTCCTGGAAGGGGCGGGAGTGGGCGAGTGCTATCACATGACCCGGGTCTGGGACGACCTCACACAGGTTCAGTACTGGGTGGACGCCTTCGAAGGCCGGCCGGACTGGTCAGCGGTGTTCCGTGGCTACCAGGCCACGGTCGACTGGCCTGGTGCGTTCTACTGGCGGGAATTGATGGTGGCCTTTCCGGAGGCGAAGGTGGTCCTCAGCGTCCGTGACGGTGAATCGTGGGCCGCCAGTATGCGAAGCACCATATGGAGCCACCTCTTCGACGACACCCTCATGCGCGACCTGTCCGCCGGGCGGGCGAAGGTGGAGCCGGTATGGGCGCAGTACCGCCGCATGGTTCAAGCCATGTGGCGGAAGAGCGGACTGCTCGGCCCGTGCGAAGGAGAGTTCGATTCTCGTGCCGCCTCGAAGGCCATGGCGGAATACAACGAAGAGGTCCGGGAGACGGTCCCCGAGGACCGGCTGCTCGTCTGGTCTCCCGAGGACGGATGGGAGACGCTCGCCAAGTTCCTGGAGATTCCCTTCGAGGAGCCCTCGATCCCGCCGGTCAACACCGAGTCCATGTTCCAGCAGCGAACCTGCCGGCTGTCGCTGGAGAGCCTGAACAGATGGTCCGGAGATCAGCACGAGGCGACGACCCGTTGAGCCGGCGGGCGGCCGGACGTCGGTGCACCGCACCGGCCGGCGGCGGCGGCGGAGTGACGCCTATGAGAGAGATACGGTGAGCAAGGCTTGCGGATAATATTCGTGTCCTCGCAGTTCGGACCGGGTCCAAGCGGTGGGGACATCAGCGCACGGGCGTTGCTGCTCGCACTGCGCCGGCGGGGCTGGACCATCAAAGTGGTCACGGATGTGGCGCTCAGAGACTCGGTGACCGAGGACTGGAAGTCAGGTCTGGACTTCCACTACACACGCGAAGAAGACCTGGCGGCAGTTCTCTGCGCCATCGACGACGACCTCAAGGCCGAGGCGATCTTCAGTCAGAGCCGATGGTTTCCGCTGGTGGAAAGGTTCGCCTCGCTCCGGAGAATCCCGTCGGCCTGGTTTCCGCGCCGGATCGGCCTGGAATGGGATCCGCGAAGTACGGATGTGATCGTCGCCAATTCCCAGGCGACCGCCGGATACGTACAGGACACCTGGAGCAGAGAGTCTCTGATCCTGCATCCGCTGATCTCCCCCGAGCACTGCGTCGAGGAAGAACCGCAGGAGAAGGCGCGATACATCACGATGGTGAATCCGGTCGCAGAGAAAGGCGGCGAACTGTTCCGCAGTATCGCCGAGCGGATGCCGGATCATCTGTTCCTCGCGGTGCGCGGCTGGAAGGTCGGCAAGATCCAGTACGCCGACCTGGACCTCGACAACGTGACGGTGTGCGGGCCGTTCGACAGGATGGGTTCCGTCTACGCCGCCACTCGCCTGTTCCTGATGCCTTCTCAGTGGGAGGAGGCTTTCGGGCGAGTCGCGGTCGAAGCCATGATGAACGGCATACCTGTCATCTCCAGCGATCGCGGAGCGCTGCCAGAGGTGGTCGGCGATGCCGGCACGGTACTCACCACCAGAGACCCAGAGGTCTGGGTGCGGGAGATTCTCAGCTACGCCGATCCTGGCAAGTACCGGAACGCGGCCAAGAACGCCCTGCGCCGGGCCCGGGATTTCGACGTCGAGACACAGGTGGACGAGTTCCTGCAGCAGCTGGACGGCGTCCTGCCACAACGGCAGTGGTGATTCACCTGCCGGGGGCCCGGCGATCGACGGCAGCCGGTGAACGAGTCCATCGGACGACTTGGCGGGCCCGCCCGCCGTTGAAAGGTAGTCATGCGCGGCAGAGTCCTTTCCTTCGCAGTGAACCACCGGGGCATGGGGCACGCTTCCAGGCTCGTCGCCGTCCACTCGGTGCTGCGTGACCTGGGCGTGGATTCCGCCTTCTTCGTCAGTCACGAGCATCGCCTCATCTCCGACTACGGATTCGACCAGATCGTGATCCCGGAGAGGTCCGCGGCCGACTCACCGGAGGCCGAGCTCAAGAAGGCCGCGATCCGCAAGGCGGTCATCCAGGAGGTCATGGAGCCGCACGATGTCATCCTGCACGATGTGGCGATACACGCGGAGCTCTACGAACTCGGCGTGGTCCAGGGGCTTTTCCAGGGCTACATCTATCGGGCGCGCAAGGACCAGTCCGATCCGGCGCGTTTCATCGCTGACCGGGCGCCTGACGTCGACGTCGTCTACGTCCTGGGCAAGGCCGGCGAGACGGATCACCGGCATGGCATCCGGCTGCTGGGGGTAGCCGACGTGGTGCGCCGCAGAAGGGGCGAGAAGCCGATCTGGGGCAGCGATGACGACGGCATCAAGGTCGTGGTCATGGCTGGTGGTGGAGGGCATGCGGACGCCGAGGCGTTCATCGACGCCGCGGTGTCCGGAGTGCTCCACGCGTGTGCGGCGCAGGATCTGCGCGCGACGCTGTCCGTGATCACCGGACCGTACTTCCGGGGAACGGTTCGGGTGCCTCCTGCGCCTCATGTGAAGGTCCGTGTGCAGTCCTACCTCGGCCCTGAGTACTCCCCGTACGAGGGCACGGATGCCGTCGTCTCGCAAGGCGGCTACAACACCGTTCAAGAGCTCAAACTCTCCGGGGTCCGTGCCGTCGCGGTGCCCGGGGAGCGCCTGCGGGACGATCAGCATGCGCGTCTCTCCGAGCTGGACGTCCACGACAGTGTGGCCGTGTCCAGCGCGGATGCCGGCCAGATCAGCGCATCCCTGGCGAAGCTGTTGCTGTCCCCGGCGGGCGCCCCGGTGTCCGGGACGCAGCCCAGGGGGGCCTTCGAGATCGCCCAGGACATCGTCGGAACCCGTTCCCGAGCGGGGCGTACGTGAATGTCTGGCAGGCCTACGAGCGGCAGCCGCTGACGCATCCCACCATCCCCTACATCGCGTCGGCGGGATACCGGCTCGGTGCCACTCCACCCGACCTCGTAGCGGGCGTCAACGTGCTCGACTTCGGCGCCTCGGCCGAGGGCCGCCACGACAGTGCGGACGCCATCAATCGTGCCATCACCTCGGTGGGCGCGTCCGGGGGCGGCGTCGTCCACATCCCGGAGGGCAGGTACGTGGTCGACGACCTCATCCGGGTCTCGCACAGCAACGTGGTCGTTAAGGGTGCCGGTAGCGGGAGGACCACGCTGGTCTGCCGGACTCCACTCGAAGAGCTGGTCGGTGTCAGCGGTAGCCGATTCGGCGGCGAGAAGTCGGCGTGGAGTTGGTCGGGTGGCCTGGTGTGGGTCTGTTCGTCACCCCGGCTCGACAGGATCCTCGACAACATCCGTCGCGGCTCCTGGCCGCGCGAGGGGTGGCTGGACCGGGTCGAGGAGTTCCCCGAGCTGCTCGGCTCGGTGACGGTGCCCGCCCGGCGCGGCGACTTCACCGTCACTGTCGACTCTTCCGGCGCACTGCACGCCGGACAACGCGCGATCATGCTCTGGGACGACGGCGGGACCTTCGCGTTGCTGCGCCACATGTGCGGTGACATAGCGGGAGCAGAGTCCTATCCATGGCACCGGATGCGGAAGCTCCTGTCCTATCTCCCCTATGCCTGGCCCGTGCGCATCGATCGCGTCGAAGGGGACCGGGTCCTGCTCCGGCAGCCGCTTCCGCTGGACGTCGACACCGGGTGGAAGGTGCGGCTGGTGGCCGCCGAAGATCCGATCTGCGAAGCGGGGGTCGAGGGCTTGACCATGGAGCTGCCCGCTGCCCGGATGACGGAACACCTGCGCGACAGGGGGTTCAACGGAATCGCCTTCCAATGCGCCTGGGACTGCTGGTGCCGTGACATCGTCATCAAGGGCGGCGAGAACGGTCTGCTGCTGGTCTCCAGCAAAGGCGTCACCGTCTCGGACACGCAGATCGTCGGGGCGAACCGTCACCATTCCTACGTCTGCCGTGAGCAGTCTCACGACAACCTCTTCTCCGACTTCCGCATCACTCGTGCCGGCGAGTCGGACGAGGAGTGCAGGTTCCATCACGGGATCAACGTCGAGGGCCTGTCCAGCGGGAACGTCTGGCGGCGCGGCCGCATGCAGGCCGGCGCCTTCGACAGCCACCGGGGCCTGCCGTTCGCCAACGTCCGGACCCGGATCGAGATACACAACGACGGCTGGATGAGCGGCAGCCGCGACGCCGGCCCGAGGTACGGGGCCAGATTCGTGCACTGGAACATCTCCGTGACGAACGGCCACGCCAAGGGGATTCGCATCGACAGAAGCGCCCCGTACAGCACGACCGCGGAGATCTCCGGTCTGCACGCGGACGGCGAACCGGAATCCGACTTCGAGGGCGACCTTGCCGCCGTCTACGAGCCGCCCGGTCCGGGCGGCGGCACCGTCCCGGATCTGTACGACGCCCAGCGCGGATTGATCGCTGGATGCGCGCCAGGAGACCGAGGAACCCTGGCCAAGAAGGCGACTCTGCCGTTCGACAGCGACCACGGGCAGGAATGATGGGTTTGTCTGTTCCTTTCAGCAGCAAGGCGAGCCGCCTCGGGAACGGCTTCCACGTGGTGTGGATCGGGATGCGCCTCGAACCTCGCCTCTTCAGTGTCGCGGTGCTGGGCGGAATCGCCTACGGCGTCGGCATGGCGGCATCGGGCTGGGTACTCGGCCGGCTCACGCACGAGGTCCTGATGCCCGCGTTCGCGGCCGGGCACCTCGACGGAGCCGAACTCGCGCGGTGGGCCGGTGTGTTGTGCGGCATCGCCGTTGTGACGGCCGGCGGGGTGCTGGCACGTCGTGCTGTCGCGGGCAAGGTGATGCACCGGCTCCAGGCGCGGTATCGGCGCCTGCTGATCCGCAAGTACCTGGACATGCCGCCCTCCTGGCACCATCGCCGTCCAGCCGGGCAGCTGCTCGCCGTGGCCACGTCGGACATCGAGGCGACCTGGCAGGTTTTCGCGCCCCTTCCGATGGGGGTGAGCGTCCTGGCGATGATCGTCACGGGCGGGGCGGCGCTGCTCGCGGCGGACCTGCAACTCGGCGCGATCGGCCTGGCCCTGCTGCCCGCCCTCGTCGTCCTGAACTGGGGCTACCAGCGACGCGCCGCCCCGCTCGCCGCTCGCGTCCAGGCGTTGCGCGGCGAGGTCGCGTCCGTCGCGCAGGAGAGTTTCGCGGGCTCGCACGTCGTCAAGAGCCTCGGTCTCGAGGACTTCGAAGCGGAGCGGTTCCAGCGCAGCGTCGGCACGCTCCGAGACGCCAGCATCACCGTCGGACGGGCGCGCGTCCTCTTCGACACGGTCATCGAAGGCCTGGCGCCCCTCTGCGTCCTGGCAGCGCTGGCCGTGGGAGCCGTCCGCGTCGCCGGTGGGGACGCCGACGTCGGTGACGTGGTCGAAGTGGCCTATCTGATCGGTATGTTGGCCCTCCCGGTGCGGTCACTCGGGCCGGTCCTGGGAGAGCTCATCCGGGCGGCGGCCGGATGGGAGCGGCTGAGCGCGGTGCTCCATGACGACGACGCGATGGGGTACGGCGACAGGCGAGCGGACGGCTCCGGCGGCGTGGCGATCTCCCTGCGGGCGGTCGGCTACCGGTACCCGGACGCCGACGGATCTGCCCCGCCCGTGCTGCGGGACGTCAACCTGGAGATACCAGGCGGCCGGACGGTCGCGGTCGTCGGCTCCACCGGCTCCGGCAAGTCGACCTTCGCCTCCTTGCTCGTACGGCTCACCGACCCCACGGAAGGCAGCGTGCTGTTCGACGGCGTCGACGTGCGGGAGCTCAGCCAGCGGGCACTGGCCGACTGCGCCCTCCTCGTCACACAGGAGACCTTCGTCCTGGACGACACGGTTCGTAACAACGTGTTGTTCGGGGCGGATCTGAGCGACGGCGCGGTGTGGGAGGCCCTGGAAGTCGTCCGCCTTGCCGACTTCGTGTCCGGCCTCCCCTCGGGGCTCGATACGCCGGTGGGCGAGCAGGGCGCCATCCTGTCGGGTGGCCAACGTCAGCGACTGGGCCTGGCCCGAGCAGTGATCCGCTCTCCTCGCCTCCTGGTGCTGGACGACGCCACCTCGGCCGTCGACCCTCATGTCGAGGGGGAGATCCTCCATCGGGTATGCGAAGCGTTCCAGGACACCTCACTTGTGCTGATCAGTAACAGGATGGCGGCCATCCTGGTCGCGGACGAGATCGTCCACCTCGAGTCCGGCTCCGTTCACGATCGGGGAGGCCACGCCGAGGTCCTCGCGCGCAGTGCCTCGTACCGGCGGCTGGTGAGTGCTTATGCCCGGAGCGCGGCCCGGGACGGACAGTCATGAGGGCGCCCGAGAGACAACCCGAAGCACGCGGGGGTGCATTCGCGGCTCTTCGGCAGGCTCTGGCGGTCTACCCGGGCATCGTGCGCGGGCTGGGCGCGACCCTGGCGCTGGGTGTCGTGGCGGCGGCAGGCCGGGTGGTGGTTCCGTACGTGGTGCAGCAGACCATCGACACCGGGCTGCGGAGCGATTCCGGGCCACGGCTGGACTATGTGATGGAGATGGCCGGGCTCGCCGCGCTGGCGATCTGCCTGACCGGGGTCGCGGCCTGCCTGATGAACTTCCGCATGCTGAGCGCCGCGGAATCGGGGCTGGCGAACCTTCGCACCGCGGCCTTCCGCCGTACGCACGGCCTGCCCATGCTCAGCGAGGATTCTGAACGCCGCGGGGCGCAGGTGTCCCGGGTCACGACGGACGTCGACACCATGTCGGCGTTCCTTCAGACCGGCGGTCTCCTCCTGGTGCTCTCGATCAGCCAGATGACCGTGGCCACCGCGCTGATGCTCGTCTACTCCTGGCAGCTCACCCTTCTCGTCTGGTTGTGCTTCGCGCCGCTGTTCCTGTCGATGCCGGCGCTGCAGCGGCGCGCGGCCGGGGCCTACGGCGCGGTGCGCCGGCGCGTCGCCGAGCTGATGTCTGCGATCTTGGAATCGGTCAACGGCGTCGCCACGATCCGGATGTACGGAGCAGGCCGGCTCGCCCTGGCCAAGCTGGACGCCATCGTGCGGCGCCACCAGGAAGAGGCGACCCGGGCCCTCATGGTCAGTGCCACCAGCTTCGCCCCGGGCGTTCTCCTGTCGGGCCTGGTGGTGGTGCTCGTGGTCACCGTGGGCAGCTGGTGGGGGATGGACAACGGCATGACCGTGGGTGAGATCTTCGCCTTCGTCTTCCTCGTGCAGCTGTTCACGGTGCCGCTCCAGACCGGCACGGAGAGGCTGAACGAGCTGCAGAACGCCGTTTCCGGGTGGCGGCGGGTGGTCGCCGTCCTCGAGGCTCCCGCCTATGTCGACGACCCGGGGCCCCGGGGGAAGCCGCTGCCGCCCGGTCCTGTCGAAGTGAGGTTCGACAACGTCTCGTACGCCTATCCGGACAGCCCCACCGTGCTGTGGGACGTCAACCTGACGCTCCCGGCGGGGAGCAAGGTGGCGGTCGTGGGCGAGACCGGCTCAGGCAAGTCGACCATGGGGAAGCTGATGAGCCGGGTGATCGACCCGGCCGCCGGCCGGATCCTGCTGAACGACGTGGACCTGCGCGAGGTCGCCCTGGCGGACGTCCGCGAACGGGTCACCCTGGTGCCTCAGGACGGGTTCCTCTTCGACGACGCACTCGGCACGAACATCGCATGGGGACGTCCGCGGGTGACGACCGGAGACCTGTGGCGCGTCCTGGATGAGCTGGCACTCGGAGAGTGGGTCCGGGGACTTCCGCACGGTCTCGACACACCGGTCGGTCCCCGGGGGGAGAACCTCTCAGCCGGTGAACGACAACTGGTCTCCCTGGCCCGCGCCTACCTCTCCAACCCCGATCTGCTCGTGCTGGACGAGGCCACTTCCTCGGTCGACCCCGTGCTGGAGACGAGACTGCGGCAGGCGATGGATCACGTCGCACGGTCCAGGACGCTGATCGTCATCGCCCACCGCTTGTCGACCGCCGAGGCGGCCGAGCTCGTCGTGGTGGTGGACAACGGGCGAGTCGTCGATATCGGCAGGCACGCGGACCTGGTGGTCCGCTGCGGGGTCTATCAGCGCTTGCAGGCGAGCTGGAGGGTCCGGCAGGACAAGGCCGAGGCCACTTCGGAGGGAGGCGCGCGGACCACCCGCATGCAATGATCCGCATCTACCCTAGGCACTGTTGTGGAGGAAAACATCGGTGAACATCGAAGAGGCGCAGAAGCTCGTCTGGGAGAACAAGGTCGCCAAAGGCTTCGACAAGAGCGACGTGCCGACCGAGTTCTGTTACATACAAGGCGAGCTGGCGGAGGCATTCGAAGCATGGCGCACGAAGAGCGACAGCCTGTCCGAAGAGCTCGCTGACGTCCTGATCTACACCTTGGGCCTGGCGACCATGACGAACGTGGATCTGGCGGAGGCGGTGCGGCAGAAGATAGCCAAGAATGCCAAGAGGCGCTACATCACCGACCCGCGAACCGGCTCACATCTACGCGTCTATGACGGCGATTAGCCCGGCCCTTTCTCGCATGCCGGAGCTCCGGTCCGATGCCGGGTCTCCGTCGAGGAACTCGATGGCCCCGGCCGGCCGCACGCCGGCCAGGCATGACCCGCGCGGGAGCGGGAACGTCAAGAGCCATGCCATTGTGCCTGGTCACGGGGGCGACCGGCTACATCGGCGGGCGGCTGGTCCCCGAGCTGCTCTCCGCCGGCCACGACGTTCGCTGCATGGTGCGTTCGGCCGGGAAGTTGCGCGACCTGCCCTGGGCTGCGCGCACGGAGGTCGCCGAGGCCGACGCCACCGACCTGGAGCGGACGCGCCGGGCGCTGGCCGGGGTGGACGTCGCGTACTACCTGATCCACACGATGGGCGCGAGCGGCCGGTTCGCCGAGCGGGACCGTCTGGCGGCGCGCATGTTCGCGGCGGCGGCGGCCGAGGCGAGGGTACGGCGGATCGTCTATCTGGGCGGTCCCGCTGGGGATGAGCGGCTCTCGCCGCATCTGCGGTCGCGGGCCGAGGTGGGGGAGATCTTCCTGCGCGGAGCTGTGCCGGCGGTGGTGCTGCGCGCCGCGGTGATCATCGGGTCGGGGTCCGCCTCGTTCGAGATGCTGCGCCACCTGACCGAGCGGTTGCCGGTCATGACGACGCCGCGCTGGGTGCGCAGCCGTACCCAGCCCATCGCGGTGCGGGACGTGCTGCGCTACCTGGTCGCCTGGGCGCAGGTGCCGGGAACGGTGAACCGGGGGTTCGACATCGGCGGCCCGGATGTCCTGACCTACGCCGACATGATGCAGGGCTACGCCGCCGTGGCTGGGCTGCCGTCCCGAGTGATCATCCCGGTGCCGCTGCTCAGCCCCCGGCTGTCGAGTCTGTGGGTGGGGCTGGTCACGCCGGTCCCGGCGAGCATCGCGCGTCCGCTGGTGGAGTCGCTGCGCAACGAGGCGGTGTGCGGCGAGCACGACATCGCGCGCCACGTGCCCGACCCCGAGGGCGGGCTGGTCGGGTTCCGCCGGGCCGTGGCCCTGGCGCTCATGAAGATCAAGGAGGCCGACGTCGCCACCCGGTGGTCCTCGGCGTCCACACCGGGCGCGCCGAGCGATCCGCTGCCCACCGACCCCGACTGGGCGGGCGGCAGCCTCTTCGTGGACGACCGGCGCCTGGCCGTACCCGCGAGCCCGCAGGCGCTGTGGCAGGTCATCGAGAGCATCGGCGGCCGCAACGGCTGGTACTCCCTGCCGGTCGCCTGGCAGCTACGCGGGCTGGCCGACCGGCTCGTCGGCGGCGTGGGCCTGCGGCGCGGCCGGCGCGATCCGGCCCGGCTGCGGGTGGGCGACTCGATCGACTTCTGGCGGGTGGAGGAGGTGGTCCCGGGCGAGTTGCTGCGGCTGCGGGCCGAGATGCGGCTGCCCGGCCTGGCCTGGCTGGAGCTCGGTGTCACTCGCTCCGGCGGCCGTACGGTCTACACGCAGCGGGCGATCTTCCACCCGCATGGGCTGCTCGGCCACCTGTACTGGTGGGCGATCGCGCCCTTCCACGGCCTGATTTTCGGCCGGATGCCGGTGAACGTGGCCGCGGCGGCCCGGCGACGGGAACGCGACTCCTCCTGATGCCAGCACGGCCATGAGGCTCGCCTGGCACGCCACGGGCACATGCGTCCGCGAGTTCCGCGCAGAGCCGGACGCATGACGACAAGGCCCACCGGTGGCGGTCGGCGGGCTGCAGGACCCGGGCGGGGTCTCGGTCCCCGCGGCGACCCGTGCATCGCGACCGCCAAGGCGTCGCCCACCACTGTCAGCACCGGGGAACCACTTGCTGTCAGCCTGCTGATCAAAGTGATCCGGGTGCTCGTCAGCCGCCGGTCGTCGACGGCGACAGCGGCGAGCAGACCCGCGTCCAGTTCGGGGCGGACGCGGTGTTCGGCGGCGGCTCGCTCGACCTCCTGGCGGATGCCGAAGGCCTTGTCCGGGAGCGCGAGCCGTACGCCGAGGAGATCGGTCAGGTCGCATCGCGGCCGGGCCGACAGCGGATGATCGGGGGCGACCATGACGAACAGCGGCGAGGGCCGGGTCACCAGCTCCGTCACATCAGAGCGGGGAACCGGGCCGAAGACCAGGCCCAGATCGGCCCGGTTCTCGGCGACGAGGGCCGCCACGTCGTTGGACCCGGCCGCCAGGACGTTGACCACGATGTCCGGATGGGTGGCGGCGACCTCGGCCAGCGCCTGCGGGATGAAGCTGCTGAGCGGCGCCTCGACCGTCGCCACGGTGACCTGGCCACTGGTCTTGTGACGGCCCGAGCCCAGCTTCGCGTGCAGCCGTTCGGCCGTCGTCAGTTGCTCGTCGGCGAACCCGAGCAGCAGCTCCCCTGCGGAGGTGAGCGCCATGCCCTTGGGCCCGCGGCTGAACAGCTCGGCACCGAGATGTTCCTCCAGCAGGCGCAACTGCCGGCTGATGGCGCTCTCTCTGGGCGGGTTCGTCGCCACCCATGCGCTCGCCTGGATGAAGGAGCTGACCGGCAACGCGGCGAGCGGCTTCATCGCCGCGATCGTTCTCCTGGCCATCAGCATAGTGATCGCATCCGTCGCCGGTCAGGCCGTCCCTGACGAAACCGCGAACGGCCTGACCGGCATCCGAGCGTCCGGCGTCAGCTGCAGCTCCACCGAGCCCAGTAGGTGTTCTGGTAGTCGTCCGTGACCCACAGCGCGTGGACGATGTTGTTGTCGCCGAGATAGATGTCGCCCGGCCAGGCGAGCGGATCCGGATACGGGAAGATCACCGGCGCCCCGGAGGCTCCCCAGAACCCCGAATCATAACCGGTGGTGCTCGTTCGCTTGACCAGGCCGACGGTGTCACCGACCGTGTTCGCCGCCACCGGACGCGCGTCCGGGCGAGTGTGCAGCACCGAGCCGTCGCTGTTCCACACGATGGAGACCTCGCCACCCGCAGCGGCCGTGCCGTATCCCACCGGCCGGCCGCTGTTGTCGCTCTCCGTGATGGAGAAGCTGCTGACTCCGGCCGGCGTCTGCAGGTCATGCAGGGTGCCGTCCGGGTACAACATCTTCTTCGACGTGAGCAGGATGCGGCCGTCCTTGTCGATGCTCACCGGCCGGCCCTGCCCGACGACGCGGTACGTCGAGTAGTTGGTCCCCGGCCACACCACCACGGAGTTCCCGGAGCTGAGGCTGGCCAGGCCGACGACGTCCCCCTTGTCGTTGATCGCGATCTCCTCTGTGTAGCTGGAGCCGGACACCTTGGCCAGTCGCACCTTGGATCCCGAGCCCGGCCGCCAGACGTACGGCTCTGACGGTCCTCCCCACGGGGTGAGGCTGCCGATCACCGTGCCGCTGCTGTTGACGTCCTGCGGGGTGTCCCGCTTGTTGCCGTCCATGGTCGGCCAGTTCGCCACTGTCTGGCCGTTTCGCCATAAGAAGCGGCCGTTGTTTTCGCTGGCGCCTACGGCGTACTCACCGCTGGCGCTCGCGCCCACGATCGAGGCGTAGTCGTCGCCGTTCTGGTCCGGGAGGTTGCCCAGGTAGGTGCAGGCCGTCGCGGCGGACGCGGTGTTCGCCGGCACCAAGAGCCCGGCGGCGGCCAACGCGCTGACCAGTATTGTGCGCACGTGCTTACGCATGGAACTCCTCACGGGTCGATTCCCGGCTCCAGGACGAGCGGCCGGATCGTGCGCAGCCTCCCAGCCGTCCATCAAGGGGACCTCGAATCGGTATGGGGAAGTTCCGATCAAGGAAGGCCGAGGGCAACGCCGGACGGCCTGCGACCACCGGACACGTCCGCCGAGAACCCGGGTGGTGGTGAGGCTCCTCGCTGAAGCGATGAGCGGGGCGGGGCGATGACAAGCCAGGGGATGGCTACGCTTTCCGCAGCCGTTACCGGACATGGAAGGTCGAACCGTGCGCATCGCACTCGCTGGGCTCGCCACCAGCCACCCCTACACCGACGCCCGCACCCTGTCCCGCCATGCCGAACTCGTGGTGTGGGAGCAGGATCCAGAGCGGCTCGGCCGGTTCACCGCCGAGCACCCGCAGGCCAAGGTGGCGGGCAGCCTGGCGGAGGTGCTGGCGGGCCGGCTCGACGGGGTGGTGCTGACCGTGCCCAACCCGCAGGTCCCGCAGGCGCTGGCCGAGGTGCTGGAGACCGGGCTGCCCTGCTTCGTGAACAAGCCCGCCGCCGCCAGCCGGGCGCAGCTGGAGCAGCTCGACCGGTTGCCGATCCACGACCGCGTGCTGTCCAGTTCGGTGCTGCGGTTCGCGCCCGCGTTCGCGGGGGCCCGGATCGATCGTGACCGGGTGCTGGCGGTGCGGGCCACCGTGCGGCACGACGTGGGCATGTGGGCGACCGGCTACAACGCCTGGCAGGACACGCCGGGGGAGGGCGGCGGCACGATGGTCACCATGGGCATCCACGGGGTGGAGCTGCTGGTGGCGCTGCTCGGGCCCGAGGTACGGCTGGTGGGCGCGGCGGGGGCGAGGCGGCACTACGCGACGCTCCGCTCGGAGGACACCGGGGTGATGGCGCTGCGCTGGGACGACGGCATCACCGGCACCGTCGAAGTCCTCGGCGTGTCAGAGTCGGAGTCCTACAGCGTCACGCTGCACACGCGCGACGGCAGCGAGACGATCGTGATCGAGGGCGGGGACGACGTGGTCCGCGGTCTCGGGTACGAGGGGACGATCGAGGCGTTCCTCGCGATGGTGGGCGGCGCGCCGAGTCCCGTGCCGTGGGCGGAGACCAGGGCCGTTCTCGACGTGCTGGTCCGCGCGCGCGAGGACTTCTGAACGACTGAGGGTCTGACGCCTGGGCGCGTGCTCCTGGACGAGCGGCGTCCGGCGTTCACCCATGCCCCGGCCGCCCCTCCCGTTGACAGCCGGAGCTTCGCCAAGTTACGGTCTGGACCGTAAATCATGGACGGAGGAGACCGCGTGCGGACGACAGCGGAACTCGAGGAGCGGCTCGCGCGGCCGAGCCCCGGGCTCGTCGACGATCTGGGCAAGCTCGACGGCGACATCATGATCCTGGGCGCCGGCGGCAAGCTCGGCCCGAGCCTCGTACGCCTGGCCCTGAGGGCCACCGGCGGAGACAGGCGGATCATCGCGGTGTCCCGCTTCTCCGAGCCGGGCCTGGCCCGGGCGCTCCAGGACGAGGGCGCCACGGTGGTCACGGCCGACGTAGCCGACGAGCGGGCCCTGCACGAGCTGCCGGACGCGCCGAACGTGGTGTTCCTGGTCGGAGCCAAGTTCGGCACGAGCAGCGGCCAGGAGCACGCCGCCTGGTTCACCAACACCTACCTGCCGGGCCGCGTCGCCGACCGGTTCGCGGGGAGCAGGATCGCCGCGCTGTCCACCGGGAACGTCTATCCCCTCGTCCCCGTCACCGGCGGCGGCAGCACCGAGAGCTCGCCCACCGGGCCCGTCGGCGACTACGCGATGAGCTGCCTGGGCAGGGAGCGCGTGCTGACGCACTTCGCCGGGAAGAACCGCACCCCCACGGCGCTGCTGCGCCTCAACTACGCGGTCGAGCTGCGCTACGGCGTGCTGGTCGACCTCGCCCAGAAGGTGCTCGCCGGGGAGCCCGTCGACCTGACCACGGGCCAGGTGAACGTGGTCTGGCAGGGCTACGCCAACGAGGTGACGCTGCGGTCGCTGCTGCACGCCGGCGTGCCGCCGTTCGTGCTCAACGTCACCGGCCCCGAGCTGATCTCGGTGCGGCAGGCGGCGTCGGCGCTCGGCGAGGCGCTGGGCAAGGAGCCGGTGTTCACCGGCGAGGAGGCGCCGATGGCGCTGCTGTCGAACGCCTCCCGCTGCCACCGCCTGTTCGGCTACCCCGAGCTGACCCCCGCCGAGCTGATCGAGCACACGGCGCGCTGGGTCGCCGACGGCGGGCCGCTGCTGGGCAAGCCCACCAAGTTCGAACGCCGCGACGGGCGTTTCTGACGCACGTGCCCGCCGCGTACCAGGCAGGCGGGCGTGCTCATCTCACACGGCGAAGGGGGACCTCACGTGCTCGGCACGGCTTCAGAGGCGCAGGCTCCACAGGCACAGGAGTCCGTACGCGACCTGTTCAGGCGCGGCCTGGTGATCCCGGCGCATCCGCTGGCCCTGACCGCGGACAGGAGGCTGGACGAGCGCCGCCAGCGCGCCCTGACGCGCTACTACGTCGAGGCCGGCGCGGGCGGGCTGGCGGTGGGCGTGCACACCACGCAGTTCGCCATCCACGGCACCGGCCTGCTCGCGCCCGTGCTCGAACTGGCCGCAGGAACGGCGAAGGAGTTCGAGCGCGAGGTGGTGCTGGTCGCCGGCGTGACCGGGCCCACCGACCAGGCGGTGGCCGAGGCGGAGCTGGCCCGGTCGCTCGGCTACCACATGGTGTTGCTGAGCCCGTACCGGGAGTTCGACGAGGACGGGCTGATCGAGCGGGCCAGGGCCGTGGGCGAGGTGCTGCCCGTGATCGGCTTCTACCTGCAGCCCGCGGTCGGCGGGCGGCCCCTGTCGCGCGACTTCTGGACGCGGCTGGCGGGCATCGAGTCCGTCGTGGGCGTCAAGGTCGCGCCCTTCGACCGGTACCGCACCCTCGACGTGCTGCACGGCGTCGTGCGGGCGGGCCGGGCGGGGGAGGTGGCGCTCTACACGGGCAACGACGACCACATCCTCGCCGACCTCATCACCTCCCACCGGGTGGTCGTGGACGGGCGGCAGGTGGACGTCGAGTTCGTGGGCGGCCTGCTCGGGCAGTGGGCGGTCTGGGTCCGGCGGGCGGTGGAGCTGCTGGAGGAGGCCACGCGGGCGCGTTCGGGCGACGACGCCGCCGTACGCCGGCTGCTCGGCCTGGACGGTCACCTCACCGACGCCAACGCGGCCATCTTCGACTCGGCGAACGGCTTCCACGGCTGCATCCCGGGCATCCACGAGGTGCTGCGCCGCCAGGGGCTGCTGGCGGGCCGCTGGTGCCTGGACCCGGAGGAGGACCTGTCGCCGGGGCAGCTCGCCGAGATCGACCGCGTCTGGGCCGCCTACCCGTGGCTGCGCGACGACGACTTCGTCGCCCAGGGGCTGGACCGATGGCTGGCCTGAGCGACGGGTCCGGCGGAGGCTACAGGGTCAGGCGGTAGAGAGTGAGCGGACGGCCGCTGGATCCGCTGGTCAGGTTGCCGGTGCGTTCGGCCAGCCCGGCCAGCTCCAGCCGGTGCAGCATGCGCCGGGCGGTGCGCTGCTGGACGGCGAGCCGCTCGGCGATCTCGCGGGTGGTCAGCGCCTCGCCGCCGGCCGCGTCGCGGGCCTCCAGCAGCTTCTCCAGCGTCGGCACCGACAGCCCCACGCGGCGCGCGAGCAGCGGCAGGTTCTGCCCGCCGGCGGGCGCGCTGATCACCGACTCCAGCACGATGTCGGTGTCGGCGCGCAGGGACAGCACGGCGGCCACGTTCCCGATCCGCCTGGCCCTGGCCAGGGCGCGGCGGGACAGGCTCTCGGCCTCGGCGGCGCTGCGCCCGAGGCCGAAACCCACCCGCGCCACGCTGCTGTGATTGGCCAGCCGCGCCAGCATGGGCAGCCCCGTGAAGCCGCCCGTGGCCTCGTAGAGCGGCCCGCGGGTGGTCACCAGCAGGTGCTTGCCCCCGCGGAACCCGGCCAGCGTGCCGGCCAGCGCGCCGGCCTCGCGCAGCAGGCCCTCGTCGCTGTCCACCTCCACCAGGCCGAGCGCGATCTGCGCGTCCTCCTGAGCCTGCCCCTCTGCGGTGAGCAGCAGCTGGCGCAGCGCCGTGCGCACGGAGTGCTCGGACGGCGCCAGCCGCAGCACCTGCATCTCATCGCGCAACGCCTCGTGCACGGAGCTGAGGCAGGTGATGACGGGGTGGTCGGGGGAGCGGCGGTGGAAGGCGATGATCTTCTTGGACGTCGTCTCCGGGCGGTAGCCGAGCGTGCGCAGCTCGCCGGTGGGCAGCCCGGCCTCGTCGAACGTGGCGGTGACGTCGGCGGGCGAGATGGTGTCGATGGACAGCCGGGTGATGTCCTGACCCTCGTGCTGGAGCCGTACCAGGGCGCTCAGCAGCGTCGCGCCCGAGTAGTCGACGAACACGGCGGGCCGGGTGAGCACGTCGGCGCCGCGCGCCAGCATGTACGGCACGATGCCGGTGAACAGCCAGCCCTCGACCGAGCTCGCGTGCGCCTCGACGATGGCGGGCGCCTGCGACTCGTGGTCGTAGTCGAGCCGCAGCGCGCTCACCCCGGGTTGCTCCTCGCAGGTGGCCGCGACGTCGTCGACCAGATCGTGCGGGCCGACGACTCCGATGACGAAACCCACCCGCGTCTCCTTCCCCTTACTTACGGTCTAGACCGAAAGGCTATCCGGTGACCCTGCACTTTCCCAACATGGCCGAGCCCGCGGGCCGCACCCTCGGCGACGAGGAGGTGGCCGCGCTGGACCGCGTCATCCGCTCCGGCATGCTCAACTCCGTGTGGGGGACCGAGGCGCGGGCGCTCGAACGCGAGGTGGCGGAGCTGTACGGCTCCCGCCACGCGATCGCGTGCGCGTCCGGCACCGCGGCCCTCCACCTGTCGGTCGTGGCGGCGGCGCCGGACCCCGGTGACGAGATCATCACGACGCCGATCACGGACTTCGGGACCGTGGCCCCCATCTTGGCGCAGAACGCGGTTCCTGTCTTCGCCGACGTGGACCCGTCCGACGGAAACCTCGATCCGGACGCCGTGGCCGCGCTCATCGGGCCGCGCACGCGCGCCATCATGGCGGTGCACCTGTTCGGCGCGCCCGCCAGGGCCGGCGAGCTGCGCCGGCTGGCCGACCGGCACGGCCTCACGCTCATCGAGGACTGCGCGCAGGCGTGGCTGACCGAGTTGCCCGGCGGCCGGTACGCGGGCACGGCCGGTCACGTCGGCACCCTGAGCCTGCAGCAGTGGAAGCACATCACGTGCGGTGACGGCGGGCTGGCCGTCACCGACGACGACGAGCTGGCCAGGCGCATGCGGCTGTTCGCGGACAAGGGGTGGGACCGGGCGGCGGGGCGTTCGCACGAGAGCCTGGGCCTGAACTACCGGATGACCGAGCTGCAGGCGGCGGTGGCCCGCGCCCAGCTCGCGAAGCTGCCCGGGGTCGTCGAGTCCAGGCGCCGCACCGCCGGCCTGCTCGTCGACGCCCTGCGCGAGATCGGCGGAGATCTCGGGCTGCCGCGGCCGGACGGGCACGCGTGGTGGCTGTTCCCGCTCTTCCTGCCCCGCGGCGACGCCCCCGAGCTGGCCGAGCACCTGAACGCGGCCGGAATTCCGGCACGGGCCGGTTACCTGAAGGAACCCCTCAACCGGGCTCCCCTCTGGGACGGGCCCGTCTACGGCTCCTCCCGCTACCCCCTGGAGGGCTACCGCCCCGCCCCCTGCCCGGAGGCCGAACGGCTGGTCGCCACCACCCTGCTCGTCGTCGACTGGAACGAGCACTACACGTCGGAGCACGTCAAGGCCGTCGCCGAGGCGATCGCGAGCTACCCCGGCCGGTCGTAGTCACGTTCATGTCTCAGGCATTGACCGGACCATCCCCGGTCACTAGGTTTCGGTCAGGACCGGTATTCAGGAAAGGAACGCCGCCGATGAGAAACATAGCGGCAGCAGGCATCGCGGTCGCCCTCAGCGTCGTGATCGGCGGGTGCGGTTCCGGTGGCTCGGGCTCGGACAAGAGCGCGGTGACTCTCTGGATGTACCCCGTCATCTCGGACCAGGCCAAGAACAAGGCCTTCTGGGACAAGGTCGAGAAGGACTTCGAGGCCAAGAACCCGGCGATCGACGTCACGATCGACCAGCAGCCCTGGGACGGCCGCCAGGAGAAGATCACCACGGCGCTGGCCTCCAGGAAGGGTTTCGACCTGGTCGTGCTCGGCCCGGACCAGATCCCCCAGTACGCCGAGCAGGGCACCCTGGAGCCCGTGGACGACGTGATCGCGGCCGACAAGAGCGGCTACCTGCCCAACGCCCTCACCGCGCTGACCGTGAACGGCAAGCTCTACGGCGTGCCCGTCTACCAGACGATCACCGCCCCCATCTACAACAAGAAGCTCTTCGCCGACGCGGGAGTCTCCAAGGTGCCCGAGACGCTGGCCGAGCTGAAGGAGGCCGCACCCAAGCTGGCCGCCAAGAAGGTCGCGGTGCTCGACTACCCCGGCAAGCCGGAGGTCTCGCTCAACCAGAGCTTCTACCCGATCCTGTGGGCCAACGGCGGCTCGGTGTTCTCCCCCGACGGCAAGAGCGTGACCGTCAACAGCCAGGAGGGCATCGCCAGCCTGCAGCTCCTGCTCGACCTCAAGGCGCTCGGCGGTCTGCCGGAGAACGCCGCCAGCAAGGGCAACGACATCGAGGGCGGCGCGCTGGCCGCCGGCAGGAGCGCGATGTACCACGCCGCCACGGCGCTCAACGCCGACCAGCTCGGCGCCGCCATCGGCGCGGAGAACGTCGGCATCGGCCTGCCGCTGGAAGGCACCAAGCGGGTCGCGTTCGGCATCCCCGGCGGCCTGGTCCTGGCCAAGCACTCCGAGAACAAGGACGCGGCCAGGAAGCTCGCCGCCTACATCGCCTCACCCGAGGTCGCCGGCCCGCTGGCCAAGGAGTCCGGCTTCTTCTCCGCGCGTACGGACGTGACGATCCCCGACCAGTCGGCCACGTCCAAGGAGTTCGCCAAGTCGCTGCAGTACGCCTTCCCCGGCGACACCCACCCCAAGGCCCGCCAGGTCATGGCGATGGTCGCGGCCCACGTCCAGGCGGCGCTGATCGGCAAGGAGGACGCCAAGACGGCCCTCGACGCCGCCGCCAAGGAGGGCAACGACCTGCTGGCCAGCGGTGGCTGACACGATCCCGGGCCGCTTCGGGGGCGGCCCGCCTGCTCGGAAGGGTGTGAGGTCCGGTGCGTGATCGCCTGCGCGACCCGATCACGGGGCTGCTGTTCGTGCTCCCGATGCTCGTGCTGTTCCTGATCTTCAGGATCTTCCCCACGCTCGGGGCGGCGGGCATGAGCCTGACGAACTGGAACATCGGCGGCGAGTGGAGCTTCGTCGGCGTCGACAACTACACCCGGCTCGTGAACGACCCGAACTTCTGGTCCAGCCTGCAGGCCACGCTGGTCTACACCGTCATCTACGTGCCGCTCGTCATGGCCGTCTCGCTGGCCACCGCCCTGCTGCTCAACTCGATCGTCTTCCTGCGCGGGCTGTTCCGCGGCATCCTCTTCCTGCCGTACGTGACCAGCTTCGTGTTCGCCGGCCTCATCTGGCGCTGGATCTACGAGTTCGACGGCCTGATCAACGGGCTGCTCGCCAAGCTGGACCTGGGGCCCGTCGGCTTCATGGAGCGGGCGGAGCTGGTGCTGCCCGCCCTGGCCGTCGTCTCCTGCTGGAAGGGCTTCGGCTACTCGATGCTGATCCTGCTGGCGGGGCTGAAGGCCATCCCCGGCTCCTACCTGGAGGCGGCCAAGGTCGACGGGGCCGGCCCGTGGCAGCGCTTCCGCGGCATCACCCTGCCCCTGCTGAAGCCGGCGATCTTCTTCGTGCTGGTGATCGAGACCATCTCCTCGTTCCAGGTCTTCGACACGATCTACGTGATGACCGGCGGCGGGCCCGCCAAGGCCAGCTACACCCTCATCTACGGCATCTTCGAACGCGGCTTCAGGTTCTGGGAGTTCGGCTACGCGGCCACCTGGGGGATGGTGCTGTTCGCCATCGTGCTGGTCGTCTCGCTGATCCAGCGCCGGTTCATCGGCAAGGAGAACACATGACGATGACGGCCACGCGCCCCGCCGCCGTCCGCGACCGGCAGGCCACCAGGCCTCGCCGCCACGGCCGGCGGTGGCCGCTCTACACGCTGCTCGCGGTCATGTCGCTGCTGACGCTCGGCCCGTTCGCCGCCATGGTCGTCGTGGCGCTGTCGCCCCGCGGTGAGCCGACCGTGCCGGCGCAGTGGCCCGGCTCGCTCACCCTCGACAACGTCATGCAGGTCCTGAGGGCGTCGGGGTTCGCCGAGTGGACGCTCAACTCGCTGATCTACTCGGGCGTCTCCGTGGTGATCATCCTGCTCACCGCGTCGATGGCCGGCTACGCGTTCGCCAAGAAACGCTTCCCCGGGCGCGACACCATGTTGTGGACGTTCCTGGCCACCATGATGGTGCCGTTCCAGGCCACGCTCATCCCGCTGTACGTGCTCGTCTCCGACCTCGACGGCGCCGACACCTTCTGGGGCCTGATCGTGCCGACGCTGGCCAACTCCCAGGCGGTCTTCCTGATGCGCCAGTTCATCCTGGGGCTGCCCGACGAGCTGTTCGACGCCGCCAAGGTCGACGGGGCCTCCGAGCTGCGCGTCTACTGGACGATCGTGGTGCCGCTGACCAAGCCGATCCTGGCCACCCTCGGCGTGTTCGTCTTCCTGTGGCACTGGAACGACTTCCTGTGGCCCCTGGTGATCTCGCAGAGCGACGCCACACGGACGCTGACGGTCGGGCTCACCGTGCTGAAGACGGAGGAGATGCAGTGGTCGCTGCTGATGTCCTCCGCGGCCGTGTCGGCGGTGCCGTGCCTGGTCGTCTTCTTCCTGCTGCAGCGCTACCTGGTCAACAGCATCGCGATGACGGGCCTGAAGTGACCGGCTGATCGGGACGGCCTACGCTTGTCGCCCGGAACGTCCGGTGAGGGGAGCGAGGATGAGCACGCCGATCGACGCACGGGCCGCCGGGCTGCGCGACCGCCTGCGCGGGAGCCTGGCCGCCGCCGCGCTGACGCCGATGACCAGGGCCGGAGAGGTGGATCTCGACGTCGCGGAGACGTACTTCCGGCGGCTGGCCGCCTCGGGCGCCGACGCCCTGGCCGTCCTCGCGCACACCGGGCGCGGGCCGTTCCTGCCCGCGCGGGTCCGGGCCGGCGTGATCGCCCGCGCCCGCCGCGCGGGCGTCCCCGTCATCGTCGGCATCGGTGGCACGCGGGACGGCGGCGAGGCCGGCGCGGTCGCGGACGCCCGGATGGCGGCCGAACTGGGGGCCGACGGGGTGCTGGTGTTCCCCGAGCCGGGGGACCGGGTGGCGCTGCACGAGGCCGTGTGGTCGGCCGCCGGGCTGCCGATGATCGCCTTCGACCTCTACACGAACCCGTGCCCGCCCGCCACGCTGCGCCGGATCCTGAGCCTGCCCGGTGTCGCCGGCCTGAAGACGGCGCTGCTGTCGGACGCGATGGCGTGCCAGGAGACGATCGCCCTGACCCGCGAGGCCGGCAGGCTGGCGATCACGGGGGAGGACCGCATGTTCGCCGCCTCGCTGCTGTGGGGCGCGCAGGCGGCGCTCGTGGGCATCGCGGCCGCGTCGGTGGGGACGACGGCGGCGGTGCTGCGCGCGTACGAGGGCGAGGACCTGCGCGCTTTCGAGAAGGCCGCCGCGCGCCTGGACCGGCTGGCGGCGGCCACGTTCACCGCTCCCATGGAGGGCTACGTCCAGCGCATGTCCTGGCTCGCCGCCGCGGAGGGGCTCATCCCCGAGGACCGCGCCCACGACCCGTACGGTCCCGCGCTTCCTGACGGCGAGCGTGCCAAGGTGCTGGCCTGGTAGCTCAGAGGGCCACCCGGATCAGGTTGCGCCCCTTGAGCGCGTAGAGCGCCTTGCGGGACGGGTCGATGTTGAGCCGGGAGCCGCCGCCGAACCAGTCGCTCGCCAGCCCCTCCACCAGCTTGCGCGAGGTGAGCCTGACCAGGTCGATCTCGTAGATCGCGTCCTCGTCGCCGGTGTAGGCGTGCCTGCCGGCGAGCACCAGGTCGCCGCCCCGGTCGCACACCTTCAGGGTGCGCGTGACCTTGCGCCGGAGCGGGTCGTACTCGAACAGCACGCCCGCGTCGGTGATCCCGTACAGGGCGAGCGCGCCGTGCTTGAGGCTGGTGACGGCCTTCGCGCCGGCCACCGGCTCGACCTCCCACCTCACCTCGCGAGTACGCAGGTCGAAGGCCGCCAGCCGGGCCGTGGACGTCACCGGCGGCGATCCGAGGCCCTCCTGCGTGCTGGTGCCCAGGTAGACGGTGCCCAGCCGGGCGGCCAGCGAGAACACCGTCTGGCGTTCGACGACCGGGCGGTAGGTGTCCACCCGGCCGGTCCTCGGGTCGTAGACGTCGAGCGCGCCGTTCTGGTGCCCCGGCTCCGGCTGGGTGGACATCACGATCAGGCCGGTCAGCCTGTCGTGGACGAGGTCCTTCGGCCGGTCCTGGTTGTGGCCGGTGCGCAGGAGCAGCTTGGCCTCCGGATCGCCCGCGCGGTGGGAGTAGAGGGCGGCCTGGGTGTAGACCCCGAGGTAGGTGGTCGTCCCCGCCGTCATGATGGTCTTCGGCTCGCCGGGGATGGGCAGCCGGGTGACCTGGCCCGTGGCCAGGTCGTGCAGGTCGCAGCCGCCCTTGCCGCCCACGTAGACCCGCTCGCCGTCGCAGTGCACGGACATGGGCTCCTCGGGGGCCGCCCGGAACCCCTTCTGCACGTGGCTGACGTAGGCCAGGTCGCCGGTGGCGGGGTCGTAGACGAAGATGCCCGGCTCCTGGACGCCGTAGACGCGGCCGCCGTGCTCCAGGATGCGGACGGTCTGCGCCTCCGGGAACGGCACGCCGAGCACCTCGTACGCGCCGGTCGCGATCTCGTAGCGATAGAAGGTCCCGGAGGGGCGGCCGGCGAAGTAGACCCAGCCGTCGTGGATCAGCACCGAGACGACGTACTTCTCCCCCGGGGCGGTGGCCTTGACCACCTTGTAGGCGGCCGGGTCCGCCTTGTCCACCACGAGCAGCTCCGCCAGCGAGTTCATGCCGCCCGCCACGTGCGTGTCGCTGATCGCCATGCTCGACACCCAGTCGCGGTCGGCCACCTCGGCCGGCAGCAGTTCGCGCTTGTCGCCGGTCCGCCGGTCGATCGCGATCAGGTGGGCGTTGGCGCCGACGCCGGCGTAGACGTGGGTGTCGTCGGCCTGGATGCTGCGGACGTACGCCTCGCCGGGAGCGGGCTGGCCCAGGTCGCGGGTGGCGCCGGTGGCGGGGTCGTACTCCAGCACGCGGCCGGGTTGCGACGTGCCCAGGTACACCTTGCCGTCGGGGGAGGCGGCCATGGTCCAGATGTAGGGGTCGGGGTACTGGGCCAGCAGGGTCGTCCTGCCGGTGAGCGTGTCGATCTTGTAGAGGTCGGAGCGGCTGTGGGTGCCGACGTAGACGTCGGTGCCCACCTTGCACATCGCCCAGATGCCCACGCCGGTGGGGATGTCGAAGTGCGCCGTGACCCGGTCCTGGGCCAGGTCCCAGGCGCCCACCACGTTCGGCGCCAGGCCGCGCGAGCCGAGGTAGAGTACGTCGCCGACGAACTCGGCGTTGCCCAGGGGGCTGGCCACGCTGGCCGGGCCCAGGTCGGTGATCGTGCCCTTCGGCTCACGGGTGGCGGCCTGCGCGGGAGCGGCAGGGAGGGTGACGGCGGCCGCGGAGGCGGCTGCGGAGGCGGCTGCGGCTTGGAGGAAACGGCGGCGGGGGATCATTCGCTGGTCACTCCTTGTGAGGGTGGCCGCACGGTATAACGGACTAGGCCGTAATGTCCAGATCGAAGAGCCGTGCGGCGTTCCGCCACGCGACCAGCTCGGCCGTCTCCGCGTCCAGGCCCGCCGCCGCCACCGCGCCGAACGCCGAGGCCGGGTCGATGAGGGTCGAGTCGGTGCCGAAGAGCAGCCGCGTGCGGTCCACCGCCGCCGCCACCTGCGCGATGCGGCCGGCGGGGGCGTGCGAGTAGCACGGTTCGAGGTAGAGGCGGTCGCAGGCGCCGGCCGCCTCGATGGCGTGGGCGTGGCCGTCGGCGCCCATGTGCCCGGCGATGACCCGCAGGCCGGGCGTGTCCAGGCAGGCCTGCGCCAGGTCCAGCACCGTGGCGCCCCACGTGTGCACGAGCGCGGGCACGCCCGCCTCCGCGACCATGGCCAGCGCCTCACGCGTCTGGGGCGAGGAGACGGGGGAGCGGGTGTAGTCGGTGTGGATCTTGACCCCGACGAACCTGCCGGTGGGCAGGTACGCCCGCAGGTCCCGCTCGGCGTCCGCCTGCCTGCGGGGATTGACGGTGACGTAGCCGAGGTGGCGGTCCTGGCCCTCCAGCCAGGAGGCCAGGGCCCGGTTGCCGGCGGGGGCGTCGTAGATCACCGCCTCGGTGGCCGAGACGATCGACAGGTCGATGCCGAACCGGTCCATGGCGCTCAGATTGGCGCCGGCCACGTCCATGGTGAAGAACCACGGGCCCCAGTGCGCGTGCACGTCGATGATCATCCGAGCAGCCTCCTCGCGTTGCCGCCCGCCACGGCGGCGATCTCCTCCGGCTTCAGCCCGCTGGTCGCCAGGCGCAGCAGGGGGACGACCGGCTCGTAGTGGGGGGTGCGGGAGCCGTACAGGAGCCGGTCGGCCGGTACGGTCTCCAGCGCGTCGGGCGAGTTCAGCAGGCGGGTCGAGGTGTGGAAGCCCGGCTCGTCGGCCGCCACGACGAGGAAGTCGCCCAGGTGGTAGAAGTGCGTGTCGAGAAAGACCACCGTGGCGTCCAGGCCGGAGAACGGCTGCCAGAAGCGCCGTACGTCACCGCCGGTCAGCACCACGAGCCCGAGCTCCGCGGACTTCCTGGCCACGTGGCGGACCGAGGGGAAGCCCGCCTCCACCCCCTGCTCGTCGGGGAAGAGCCTGACGGCCCTGACACCCAGCCCGGCCAGCCGGTCGAGCTCCCGTACGGCGCCGATGGGGTCGCGCAGGTCCACGGTCCCGACCGGGACCGCCGGCGGCTCCAGCGCCAGGACCTCGTCGTTCCCGCTGCGCACGTCGAACAGGGCGGCACGCAAGGACGCGACCGCGCCCGCCCGGATGCGGTGCGCGGCCAGCGTGCCCAGCACCGCCCGGGGCGTGCCCGGCGGGCCGTCGCGGTCGGGATAGGCGCCGACCAGGACATCCACATCCAAGCTCACCTCGAGGTCACCGATCAGCCTGCTCGCGTCGAACGCCGTCACAACCGCCTCCATTGACTTATTCAGCTCCGCACATTACGGTCTGGGCCAAAATTGGGCAACATGCTCTCGTGGAGGTGCGGCCATGCCGCGGAAACCCCTCGCAGTCCTCGCGGCCCTGGCCGCGGGCCTGTTACTGCCGGTGCTCCCGGCCCGGGCGGCCACACCGCCGAAGGCGCCTGCGTGCGCCGGGCCGCGGGTGGAGACGTTCGGGCCGGCGTCGATGACCGGCGCCATCGTGGGCGCCACGGTCCACGAGGGCAAGGCCTACGTCGTCACGCGCGGCCAGAAGCCGCCCGTACTGGCCGAGATCGACCTGAGCAGCCGCAAGGTCGTCAGGAGCGTGCGCCTGCCCGACGGCCCCGCCACCGGGGAGCCGGAAGGCGGCTGGGCCACCACCGTGGCGGGCGGCAAGATCTACGTCGGCACCTACCCCGTCCCCGACCTCTACCGCTTCGACCCGGCCACCGGCGAGGTCGCGCACCTGGCCTCCTTCGGCAGGAACGGCGGCTACATCTGGGCGCTGACCGCCGCCCCCGACGGCACCGTCTTCGCCGGCACCTACCCCGACGGCCGGGTCAAGCAGTACGTCCCCGCCACCGGCGCCGTGCGCGACTTCGGCGTGCTGGCCCCCGGCGAGCGGTACGTCAGGGCGCTCGCCGCCGACGCCGAGAACGTCTACGCGGGCCTGCTCGACAAGGGCAAGCTCGTCGCGATCAACCGCGCGAGCGGCGCCGTCACCGAGCTGGCCCAGGGCACGACGGGCATCGGAGTGGTCGCCGAGCACGGCGACCGGATCCTCGCGACGAGCGGCCAGACCCTCATCGACGTGCGCAAGGACGGCACCGACGCCCGGCGCGTCCCGCTCGGCGGGAACAGCTTCGACGCCCTGGTCGTGGCCGCCGACGGCACCGTCTACGCCACCTCGCGCCCCGACGGCGCCGTCCACCGCTACCGCACCGGCGACAGCGCGCCCACCAGGATCGCCGACGCGCCGTCGCCGGACGACGAGACCAGGCGGCTCGCGCTGACCGGCGACGGCACGCTGGTCGGCTTCTCCGGCAGCGGCGGCATGTGGTCGCTGGACCTGAGCTCGGGGCAGTCGCAGTTCACCGACCTGATCGAGGCGGGCCTGCCGGCCGGCGCCGAACGGCCCCAGAGCATGCTGCTGGTGCCCGGCCGAGCCGTCTACGTGGGCGGTCACTTCTTCATGGACGTGCGCGACCTGCGTACCGGCGAGCAGCGCCGCTTCCGCGTCCCCGGAGAGCCCAAGGACCTCGTGCGCCGCGGCAACAAGATCTACGCCGCCATCTACCCCAGCGGAAAGATCATCTCCATCGACCTGCGCACCGACGAGGTCCGCAGCCTCGGCTCCCTGGGGCACGGCCAGCAGCGCCCCTGGGACCTCGAGTACGACCCGGTGCGCGACAAGCTGCTGGTCGCCTCCGCCCCGCTCGGCGCCGAGCTGGAGGGCGCCCTGTCGATCGTGGACCCCGACACCGGCCGGATCGACGTCCACAAGGGCGTCATCCCCGGCCAGAGCCTGATGAGCCTGTCGCTGGACGCCCGCAAGGGCGTCGTGTACCTGGGCGGCGACGTGCTCGGCGGCGGCGGCACCCCGCCGGTGCACACCTCGGCGTCCGTCGCGGCCTTCGACCTGCGCACCCGCACGGTGCTGTGGCAGGTGGACCCGGTCGCGGGCCACCGCACCTTCCAGGACGTCAAGGTGCACGACGGGCTCCTCTACGGCGTCTACAAGCGCAACTCCGGCGCCTGGATCGCCCTCGACCTGGCCACCAGGACCGTCAAGCACCAGGGCACCCTGTCCGGGTACGGCGAGCTGACCACGCAACGCGGCCGGGTGTTCGTCAGCACGTTCTTCGGCGGCGGGAACGTCTACGAGCTCGGAGCCGAGGCCACGCACCTGGCCACCGGCCTGGGAGACGACTGGTACACCAACCCGCAGCTCCACTTCGAACCCGGCTCCTGGAAGGCGTGGGCCATGAGCGGCCGGCACCTGGCCAGGATCGACCTCGATCCGCGCTGCCCGCTGCTCACCGTCACCCCGCCGCAGACCTGATGCCGCCCCTCGTCGTGGACGCCCACCGGCTGATCGGCCCCGTACCCTTCGACGACCTGCCGCAGGACCCGCGGCCGGACATGGAACGGCTGGGCATCGACCGCGCCTACGTGACCCACACCCTCAGCGTCTACTCCGACGCCCGCGCCGGGAACGAGGCGCTGCTCGCTCTCGACGACCCCCGGCTCGTCCCGGTGCCGGTGCTGCTGCCCGACCCGTTCGAGCCCGCGCCCGACTGGGACGTGCCCATGGTCAGGCTCTGCCCGGCCCGGCACCGCTTCGAACTGACCGGGCCGACCGCCCTGTGCCGGCTCGCGGAGCTCGACGTCACGGCGGCCATCGACCTCGACGAGACCTCCCCCGGGCAGCTCCTCACCCTCGCGCGGGAGCTGCCCGGGCAGCGCATCCTGCTGCTCAACCCCGGCTACCGGCGGCTGCGCGCCATCGGCGAGCTCATGGCGGCCATCCCGAACCTGTGGCTGGAGATCGGCACCGTCAACACCCAGCGCGGGGTCGAATGGCTCGCCGGGCACTTCGGGGCCGGACGGCTGGTGTTCGGCACCGGCGCCCCCATCATGGACGACTGCGGCCCCCGCTTCCTGCTCGACCACCTCGACCTGCCGGAGGCCGACATCGCCCTGATCGCGTCGGGAGGCGGCCTGCTGTGATCCTCGACGCGCACGGGCACCTCGGCCCGTGGCCCGACTTCCTCATCCCCGACCCGTCGGCCGGCGGCATGGTCGCCCTCATGGACCGCCTCGGCATCGACGCCATCGGCATCAGCCACCTGCTCGCCGTCGGCCCCAGCGCCGAGGAGGGCAACCGGCTCGCCTTCGCCGCCGCCGAGCGGCACCCCGGCAGGTTCGGGGTGTGGCAGGTGTACAACCCGCACCAGCGCAACCGGCTCGTCGAGAAAGGCGTCTGGGGGGTCAAGATCCACCCGGACGTGCACCAGTGCGCCCTCGACGACCGCCGCTACGACCCCGTCTGGGAGCTGGGCCTGCCCGTGCTCGCCCACGGCCAGACGGACTCGCCCTGGAGCGATCCGGAGCGGTTCGTCACCGTGGCGCGCCGGCACCCCGGGGTTCCGCTGCTGCTCGGGCACGCGGGACTCTGGCCGTACGGCTTCGCCCGCGCCGCCGAGCTCGTCCGCGACCATCCGAGCCTGTACCTGGAGATCTGCGGGTCCAAGATGACCGGGCGATGGATCGCCCGGCTGGCGGAGGCGGTCGGCGCCGATCGTGTCGTCTACGGCTCCGACGCCTGCTTCCTCGACCTGCGGATCGGCTTCGGCCGCGTCGCCCTGGCCCCGCTCGACGACGCCGACCGTGCGCTCGTCCAGGGCGGCAACCTCGCCCGCATCCTGGGCGCGGCCCGTTCCGCACCGCTGGAAGGACCTTGCCCATGACGCTCGCCACCGACCGCGGTCCCGCGGAAGGACATCATCCATGACCCTGGCCATCGACGGCGGCACCCCCGTTCGCACCGACCCCTGGCCGTCGTGGCCGCCCCCGATGGACGACGCCCAGCGCGCGCTCGTCACCGCCGTGCTGGACAGCGGCCGGTGGGGCGCCACACAGGGCGGCCGGGCCTGCTCCGACCTGGTCGCCGCGTTCGCCCGCCGCTCCGGCGTCGAGCACGGCGTCGCCGTCGGAAACGCCACGCTCGGCCTGTTCGCCGCGCTGCGCGGGCTCGGCGTCGGGCCCGGTGACGAGGTGATCGTGCCGGCGTACACGTTCGTCGCCACCGCCACGGCGGTCCTGCTCGCCGGCGCCACACCGGTTGTCGTGGACGTCGACGCCACCGACCTCCACCTGTCCGCACCCGCGGTGCAAGCGGCAATCACCCCCCGCACCGCCGCGCTCGTGCCGGTGCACCTCGCGGGGAGCCCGGCCGACATGGACCCCCTGAACGCCATCGCGGCGCGGCACGGCCTGGCCGTCGTCGAGGACGCGGCCCAGGCGCACGGCGCCACCTACCGCGACCGCCCCGTCGGCGGGCTGGGCGACGCCGGGGTCTACAGCTTCCAGTCCAGCAAGGCGATGACGGCGGGGGAGGGCGGCCTCATCGTCTGCCGCGACGGCGAGGTCCACGAGGCCGTCTGGTCGGTCTGCAACGTCGGCCGCACCCTGGACGGCGCCTGGTACGGCCATCCGCGCGTCGGCTGGAACCTGCGCCTGACCGAGATCCAGGCCGCCCTGCTGCTGCCCTGGCTGGACCGGCTCGACGACGAGATCGACCGCAGGAACACCTTCGCCGCCGCCGTCGCCCGCGAGCTGCCCGCGGCATGGGCGAGCGTGGTCCCGCAACCGCCCGGCACCACGCGCGACTCGCGCCACCTGCTCATGCTGCGCGTCCACGTCCCCTTCGACCGGCCGTTCCTGCTGGCGGCCATGGCCGCAGAAGGGGTCCCCCTCGACGGCGGCTATCCGCCGCTCGGCACGATGCCCGCCCTGACCGAGGCGGGCGCCCGCACGGAGCCCTGCCCGTCGGCGGAGGCGGCGGCTCGCGACGTGCTCTGGGTCCGCCAGGCCATGCTCATGGACGACCCCGCCGGCGCCGCTCACATCGCCGAGGCCCTGGCCAAGGTTCTCGCGAGCATGCCCGAGCCCGGATCGGGATAGCTCGCACGCCATTCGCCCGGGCGCCGGGTCTGCCCAGGGGGCTCGGTTCCTCCTTGTCGTGCGTCAGTGGACCTTCACCGACAGAGGTCAACGGTCCACGACCAACCATGCACCGTGGTCTTCGAAGGTGGTGCTGTGGCCACCCAACCGTTCGCCCATGTCAGCCAGGCGGCCCACATCGAAGCGTTGGCAATGGCCGAAGTACGGGTCAGGAGTCTCCTCGATGGGGACATTGATGATCAGCCGTTGTGCTGTGCGCTTCCACAGCACGTCGAGGGCGCGAGCGGCTGTGTCGCTGTCGAGATGTTCAAGCAGGTGAATGGCGGTAACGGTATCGAAGCGAGGCAGGAATTCGACTCGCGGGTCGAACAGGTCAGCCGCCAGGAAATCTGCGCCCGAAATGCCCTGGTCCTCGGCGTACTTCCTCGCCGCCTGGATGAAGAATTCCTCGATGTCCAGACCGACCAGTTGGGGGCTTGGATGACCGGTGGCAGGCAGATCTGCGCTGAGCAGCAGCGGCAGGAATCCGTGACACGTTCCGGCATCCAGTAGCGATTCTCCAAGCCGCAGTTCGCGCACTCGTCGATAAATCACGCTGAACGGTTGGATGAAGTCCGTCGGATCGATATCGCCGGGCGGCTCACGCAGGGCCTTCAGGGTGTTCCGGTAGAACCAGCGCGAGCAGGTGTAAGGGTCGGCGTGCACGGAGTAGAGCGTGATCGTCATGAGTTGGTTGAAGAGCGCGTGGGGTTCCTTTTCCCAGACGCCCCACACAGGCAGATCCATCCCGAACCTATGCCGCGTGCTGGCCAACATCGGGATCAGCGAGTGCCGAATGTGTTTGCCGACATTGTTGTCGATCTCTGACAGGTGAAGATCGTGGACCACCATCAATTCGGGCTCGATGTCACGATCGGCACCTCCTGGCGGATTGAGCCAGTGAAGTGTGAACGGTCCCGCTTGCGCTACTGGCTCATGCGCCCGCGTGAGGCGTTCCACAAGTCTGTGGTGGCGGTGGATGGAGAACATGCCGCCCGAGGATATCGGCGGTCCCCTCGCCCGGGCCATGTCGGCCGTACCCCTCCGACCAGGGTGTTTAGGTTTGCCCAAGGCTTGCCCAAGCCGCGTTGGTCAGCCTCGCATCGTACGGCGCGAGGAGGCGGCATGCGAGGAGTGGGCGAAGTGATGCAGAACGGGAGACAGAGGCCCGGGCCCGATCTCAGCGTTGTGATCCCCACGCACCGTCAGGCCCATTGCCTGGAACCGGTCTTGGAGTCGCTCGCTCGCCAGACCTTGCCCGAGGAAGCGTTCGAGGTCGTGGTGGTGGAGGATCCCAGTGAGGTGTCCTACGAGGCGGCCGCCGAAAGGGCCTTGGAGCTCGGATTCCGCTTCGAGACACTTCCCGGCCGCGCGGGTCGCAGCGCAACCCGGAACCATGCAGTGAACCTGGCTCACGGCAACGTCCTGCTCTTCCTCGACGGCGACTGCTATGCAGAGCCTGGCCTGCTGGAAAGCCACTGGCGCTTCCACAAGGACGCGCCCGGCCCACGGGCGGCGCTGGGCTCTCGGCTCGAGATCACCTCGCTGGGGTTCGCTGGACGACTGATGCGTGGCGAGGCGATCTCGGCGGAAGAACGCGGCCGGCACTGCTTCGACATGAGGTTCCCCGCCGGGTTGCCGGCTGAGGCTGTGCGGCTGGCCATGGAGACCCCCTGGCTGTACGCGTACACGAACGTCTCCGTGCCGCGGGCGCTCGTGACCTCGGTGGGAGGTTTCGACGAGCAGTTCGGTCTCCAGTGGGGGCTGGAGGACATCGACCTGTTCTACCGCGTCTATGTGCGCATGGGCCGTCTACCAGATGCCTTCGTCTACGACGAGTCGATGGTCGCGTACCATCTGCCGCACTATCGCAACCGGGGCTCGGAAATCGGCCAATTCCTGGGGAACGAGCCCTACTTTCGCCGGAAACATGCTCATTTCGAGGTTGAACCGAGTGTCGACCTGCCCGATATATCCGCCTACCAGATCCGCCTCTACCGGCAGCGAGTGGCTCAATTCACTGCCTCCGGGGCTGGTCGCACCGACGAGTCCACCTGGCGCCGCGTGGAAGAATTGCTGTCCACCTGGCCGACCCCGCGTGTCCTGTACGCCGGGCTGGGGACCGCCGACCTTCCGTTGCCATCAGGCACGATCACGGTGGACCACGGCGCTCCGCCATCACGGTCGAATGAGCATGTGCTCGGTCTATCCACGGGTTACCCCGAACGGGCCTTCGACCTCGTCATCAATGTGGATCTTTGGCGTCTGCTCCACTGGCAGGACTTCTGCGCCCATGTGAGCGAGGCCCTACGGATCGCTGATGAGCTGTTGCTCATCCGCACGGCCCAACCCGGCGACCGCCGGATCGAGATCGACGGTGACCCGGCCGCAGACGATCGAGACCTGGAGTACTTCCTGCGTGCGCTGCGGTCACACGTCTCCGTCATCACTGACCGCAGCGAAACGGGTGCGTTGCTGATCCGGTGCCGATGACCGCCATCACCGAATGCTGCGGTGCGGCACCGTGCTCGATACTGGTGTAGTAGCCGATCATCCGTGCTCTCACTGCGTGGAGCTCCGGCTCGGAATCCACGCTCCGCGCCAGCTCACCGGCATAGGAGCGGGCAAGGTAAGGCAAGGTGTACCGGCCCGGTACGGACTCGGCGAGCAGCCGCGCTTCGGCCAATTCTGCGCACAATCGGGCGACGCGCTCCACGGGCATTGCCGCCATGCAGGCTGCGGCGTCCAGGCTGATGTCCGGCCCTGGGCACAGTCCCAAGATTCGGAACAGTCGCGCTGTCTGCGGGCGCAACGCCTGGTAGGACGCGGAGAAGACCGCGCGGATGTCCGTCGTGAGGTCCTGAGTCGCCAGGGTGTCCAGCTGCCGCGGGGTGTCAGCCAGGTCGCGGGCGATCGCGAGCAGGGGGAACCCAGGACTTGTGGCGGCTCGGGCGGCCGCGATGGCCAACGCCAACGGCAGCCCCGCGCAGGCAGCCAGGATCTCCGTCACGGCCCTCGGTTCGCTCGAAAGGCGTTCGGCACCGAGCCGGGCGGCCAGCAATTGGCGCGCCTCATCCTCATCGAGCACATCCAGCGACACGGGCCGGGCTCCCTCGGCGACGATCAATCCGGTCAGGGTGCTGCGGCTGGTCACCACTGCCATGCTGCCTGACCGGCTCGGCAACAGCGGCCGCACCTGAGCAGCGTCGCGGGCGTTGTCCAGCAGCACCAGCACTCGCTTGCCGGCCAGCCTGCTACGGTAATGGCCCATCCGGGCCTCCACGCTCGTCGGGATCCGCTCGGCCGGAACACCCAGCAGCTCGAGCAGGGCCTGAAGGGCTTGCGACGGATCGAGCGCCGGACTCGCCGGATCGAAACCACGCAGGTCCAGGTAGAGCTGCCCATCGGGGAAAGCGTCGCGATTCTGATGCGCCCAGTGGACGGCAAGCGTCGTCTTTCCCACCCCGCCAGAGCCGGACACTGCGACAACCGGAGCCTGTACAGCGAGCAGCCGGTCCAGCAGGTCCATTTCGTTGCGACGACCCACGAATCCGGGCGGGTCAAGGGGCAGGTTCGCCGGCACTACGTGCGTGCCCGACGACAGCATCTGCGGCGACATCGCCTCGTCCGGCGGCGCAAGGCTGCTGTCGGCGCCGAGCAGGCGGCGATGCAGGTGCTGCAGAGCAGGGCTGGGATCGCACCCGAGCTGTTCGACCAGTCGTTGGCGTAATCGGGTGTAGTGCGCAAGGGCATCTGCCTGCCGACCGGACCGGTAGAGAGCCAGCATCAACTGCCCGGCCAGCCGTTCGTTCAGCGGGTGTGCGGCTGCCGCGGTCGCCAGCTCGGGCAGGAGACGATCATGGTCGCCGCGGCGCAGCCACAGGTCGTTGCGATCGAGGAACGCGGACAGGTGCTGGTTGACGAGTGTGTCTCTGACCCCGTTCAGCCACGGCAGATCCAGGTCCTTGAAAGGCTCGCCGCGCCACAGCGCCAGCGCCCGGTTCCACAGCCCGATGGACGCCCCCGCGTCGTCCGCAGCTCTGGCCTCGGACACCAGGTGCTGAAACCGGTGCATGTCCACCGCTGTCGGCTCGATGTCGAGCACATACCCGCCACCTGTACGGACGATGGGGACACCGCCCAACAGGTGACGTAAACGGGAGAGATAGGTGTAGATGGTCTCCCGGGAGGCTCGTGGGGGTGCACCGTCCCAGAGACGGTCGACCAGATCGTCCACCGTCACCCTCCGGCCGGCCTCCACGAGAAGAATCGCCAGCACGCCCCGCTGCCTGGCGTGGAGGTCGACGCGTCTGCCCCCTACCCGGGCTTCGACACCACCCAGAATGACGAACTCCATCCGCGTTTCCCCTTTGCTATCCCGACGACTTCGGGGAGCAAGGGCGAGGTTAGCGAGCGCGGGTATGGCGGCGGTATGTCCGGCTCACCGGGCAGGTTCGCTCACAGGATCAGTGCCCGGTGCTCTCGTACCGTCTCACGCCTGCCCTGAACGCCAGCCCGCCGATCAGCAAGCAGGCCATCGCCACCACCGGCGTCAGCGCGCCCAGCCATCCGTGCGGCCCTCGGTCGAAAAGGTGAGCGGCTGGAAAGAACCCCACGAATGCGACCGGCACGATCGTCAAGACGATGCGCAGGTCGGGTCCGTAGACGCTGATCGGATAGCGGGCAAGGTCACCGAGCGCCTGCGTCGCATAGGCCAAGGCGCTCGATGGGCTCAACAGCCAGAAGGAGGCTGCGCCGGCAGCCAGATTGATGCCCAGCCTGACCAGAATGGCGCTCACGAAGAGGATCAGCGCCCATATGACCGTAAGACCTGTCCAGTTGGTGTCCACATGGGCCAGGCCGGCACTCAGCAGGACAACGCCCATCGTGAGGTTACCGAGCCCGTTCATCCCCACGGCGGAACTCATCACCTGAAGGACGACAGGCATCGGCCGCACCAGCAAGTAGTCGAGCTCACCACCGTTGATCATCGAAGCCAAGTGCCATGTTCCCTCGAACAACAGGGAACAGACACCTTCGGCGCTGATCACCATGGCATAGACGCAGACGACCTCCCATTGCTTCCATCCGGCCAGCACGGGAAGGTGCGAGAACACGGTGAGCAGAAAGATCAAACCGGCAAGCTGGGTGAGGACGGCCGCGGCGGCCAGCAAGATCGCGTCAGTCCTGTACTCGAGGACGGCTCGCAGGTGCACCCCCAAACATCGCCTGTACAGCCACAGCAGCCGGCGCGTCGACCTCATCTCATCCCCCATGAACCGTGATCTGCCGCAGCCCCCGTGACCAGGCCACCCGTCCGATGAGCCACAAGGCGGCGATCCAGACGACCTGCCAGCAGAACAGGAGAGCCGCCTCCCCATCCCTGACCCGGCCGACGAAAATCAGTGCGGGTGTGGAGACCATGCTCGGAAAGGGGGACATCTGGCACAGAGATTGCAACCAGGCCGGATAGAGCTCGACAGGTATCAGCGATCCGGACAGAACCCCGGCGATCCCTGCCCGGGCCCAGCTGACACCCTGGTAGTTCTGCGTCCAGAAGCAGGCGACGCCGGTCAGATAGACGATGCCGAACTTGAGCGGCACCACCGCGCACAGGCTGGCCACGAACAGCAGCCCCTGCCAGCCGGTCGGCAGGGGCACCGGGGCGACCACGGAGATCATCATCACGCCGATGGAACCGACCGCCAGGAGTTCCACGCCCAGGAAACCGAGGGTCTCGGCCCAGCGCGCCAGCTGGAAGTCCACCGGCTTGGTCAGGTCGAGCGCGACCATGCCGGAGAGCACCCGGCCTGCCAGCAGCAGGTCGGTGTACCCCGAGACCAAGGCGTTGGCGGCGAATGCCACCAACAGGTATCCCTTCATCTCATGCCAGGTGAAACCCGCGAGCCGGGAGGGGCTTGCCTCGCTCAGCAACGCCTGCCAGACCGCCAGCATCGCAACTGCCTGCACGACGGTTCCGAGCAGGATGAGCAGGAAGTTCATCCGATAGACGCGCAGCGATCTCCATGAGTTGCGCGCGAGGCTCACGTACCCCTTCATCGGAGTTCGTAATCGCGTGCGTAGATCCTGCGTACGACGTCCTCGATCCTGGGCTCGTCGATCCACATGTCGACGATGTCCGCCTGCGCGGCCACCGCCTTGGTCACCTGACCGGCCGTGAACGTCAGCCGGTCGAAGGTGACCGACAAGTGGCGGGATGAGCCGCCTTGGCTCGCCCTGACGCCCGGCAGCGACCGTACGAGGTCAGGTGGCGCCGCGCCGGCGAGTGCGAAATGAACGGTCCTGTCCGTGGCCAGCAAGTCCTTGATCGTGGCGATGGGCCCGTCGAAGACGATCGAGCCCGCATCGATGATGACGATCCGCTGGCACAAGTCCTCGATGTCGGCGAGGTCGTGGGTGGTGAGCAGGATGGTCGTACCCTGCTCACACAGGCGCCTCAGCATGGTGCGCACCTGGTCCTTCGCGGTGATGTCCAGACCGATCGTCGGTTCGTCCAGGTAGAGCACAGCCGGATCGTGCAGCAACGCCGCGGCGAGATCGGCGCGCATCCGCTGCCCGAGAGAGAGCTTGCGTGCCATCACCGGCAGGAGTTCCCCGAGGGCGAATGAGGCATCGAATTTGTCGAGCTGGGCGCGGTAGAGCCGCTCAGGCACGCCGTAGATGTCTCGCAGCAGCTCCAGGGAGTCGCGAACCGGTAAGTCCCACCACAACTGCGAACGCTGTCCGAAGAGCACCCCTATCCTGCGCGCGTTGGCGCGCCGCTGCCGGTGTGGTACGCATCCGGCCACCAGCACCTCACCCGCTGTGGGAACGACGATGCCGCTGAGGAGCTTCACGGTCGTCGACTTCCCGGCCCCGTTCGGCCCGACGTAGGCGACCGCTTCGCCGGCCTCGATTCGCAGATCCACGTCCCTGACCGCGGCATGTTCCTGGTAACGCGGCCGGATCAGGTGGCGCAGGGAACCAGTGAGGCCAGGAGATTTGTCCGCGAGGCGGAACACCTTGGTCAGGCCGTGCGCCTCGATCAGCGCCATCCGGCTTCACCGGCGGCCGTCTCGACTGCCGGCTGGAGTCGCAGCGCCATGGGCCCCGGTTCGTCATCCCCAGCCAGCAGTTCGGTGTGGAAGTGGTTGCCGAGTCCGCGGGCGAGGAAGACCAGCTTCTCCATGGCGGCCTCACGGCCGTCCGGCTGCGCATCGGCGATGACCAGGAACAAGGTCCCCGCCACCCGGACAGACTCGTCCACGAGGTGGTAGAACTCCGGCCGGCCAAGATGCTGCCAGACATCCACGTTCACCACCGCGTCGAAGCCGGCGTCCTCCAGCGGCATGGCGACGCCGAGAAGATGGAAGTTGGTTGCTGATGGCGGACGGCTGAAGTCGAACGTCACCGTCCCCTCTCCGGTCGGCAGGTTCTCCGTGCCGCTCCCCATCCACACCACGCGTGTCGCGCCAAGGGCTTCGAGCCTGGTGCTGATCCAGGGCAGCACAGGCGCGGTCCGGCCGGCACCGGACTCCGCGATCCGCGTGACCACCTTTCGGTAATGGCCGAGCAGGCGCGCGGTTTCGGCGGCCGGTCCCCATCCGGTGAGTTCCCATTCCAGGTGCGGATGCTTGCGCTGAACCCGGGACAGGTTGTCCGCATAGTCCCTGTACCAATCACCTAGCCGCCGATAGTGCGGCAAATGATGACAGAGGGCCGCATGATCATAGGTGAAAGCCTCCGCATCCCTGTCCAGCTCCACGTAAATCCGGTAGAAAAGTTCAGGATCCTCCCACCCCCACGTGGTGCCGAACGCCTCGTCGAATCCGTCGACCGCCACCACCAGGGCTCGGGGGACCGACACGTTGGCGGCCCAGGCGATCATCCAAGGCACCCGGAGCGCCATCGGGATCTGGGAGTCGCCGCCGGGAAAGCGCGTGTCGTCGCAGAGCGGGTCCACGACATCGTCCACAGACGTCTCGCTGCGCAGGATGGCGTGCAATTGCGGAGGACCCATCTCCAACCGTCGGCCTACCACGACCCGGGGGCCGTCCGAGTGATGGCCAAGATGACGCTGGAGAAGTTCCGGTGAGGCGTGGGAATCGGCGTCCAGGAACAGCATGACCCGGCCGCGGGCACGCGCGATGCCGTGGTTGCGGACCGCGGACCGGCCTCGCCGCTCAGGCAGCGTGATCAGCTGCAGGTCCAGCGGTTTGCCTGCCTCCACGACGGTCTCATATCCTGGATGGTCGCCGTCCCGAACCACGATCACCTCGAACCGCTCGGGCGCCAGGGTCTGGCGGGTGAGGGAGCGGAGCACGAGTTCAAGACATTCGGGGTCGCGGTGGGTTGGGATGATCACGCTGAGTTCGATGTCGTTGCCGTCCGGTGCCGCCATCGTTGGTTCTCCTATCGCCGGATGCCTCGGGTGGTAGCCGGGCGCGAGCCGCATCTTGTGCGGCTCGCGCCCGGCGGCCTTCGTGCCCTACCTCACGAGCGGCACCGGCAGCTGACGATGCAGCCGCACCCGCAGCATGTGGTCTGGCAGCCGCCGCAGCCGCCGCCTCTTCCGGCCTGAGCCATGTCGTTCGCCTCCAGGGCGGTGGGTGCCTCGATCACCCGGATGACGTCCAGAGCAAGGTCCGACACGTCGAGCACGGTGGTCGCCATGGTCATGATCTCTTCTCCATTCCCGACTGTTCGTGACCGACGAAGGCCACGAATCATGAAATGACCGTACGAACTACGCTTTCGCTGATCCACTGTGGTTATCGTTGGCTTAACACTCAGGGGAAAGGGTGCGGGTAGGCATTGATTTCGGCTTCGGGCAACGGCTGGCTCCGGTAGCCGAGCCGTACCGGAGCCGTCCGCAACCGTGGCAGCCCGTTGGCGCGCCGGTGACGGTGGCCGAAGGTCATCGGCAGCGTTCCGGGAATGATGACCTTGACGCAGTGGAGGTCAGCGGCACGATGCTCGCTTGACGTCTGATCCACCACCAGCACATCGAGTCCTTCTGCCAGGTAACGGTCCACTACCTGGTCAAGGTCAGTGCGTAGATCGTCGGCAGGCCTGTGCCGGGCATCGAGCGGGAAGGCCTCTGCCATGTGCCGCATGCCCGAGCCCGTGAACAGGAACTCGAGACGCGGCCACGCCAGGGGTGAGGCGTAGGCGATCGCGTGGTCCTCCATCGTCCGGACCAACTCGGGATCAGCCGCCATCTTCTCCGCACGTTCAGGGTCTCTACGCAGTTCCTCCGCGGCCGCCCGGTAGGTGCTCGCCAGTTCCGACAACCCACCGCGCAGCGCCTGCTCCGGGTCCAGATGCGCGCCCGCGCTGAAGTACGCCTTTGGCACGCCTGGCCGGTCTTCCTCGTCGACCAGCGCCACCATCATGGCGGGCAGACCTTCCGGCATCGTGGCGTCGAAGACGTGCAGCCGGCACCCGCTGTCGCTTTCTATCTGGTTCACCAGCAGTCGGTTGACGGGATCGGCCGAGGTACGAGGATCGACCCTGGGCAGTGGAAGACGGGCGTACCAGGTGATCAGGAAGGCGTCTCGCTCGGCGACCTCGAAGACGCCGTGCAGGATGGCCTCTGCCAAGCTTCCCCCGAGCGCACAACCGTTGGAGCATTCGAACACGATGTGCTCGCACCCTTCGCCGTAATAGGCGACGCTCGCAGGCACCAACAGGGGCCCTCCACGCGCGAAGGAGTAGGCGTAGACCCAGCCCAGTCGCAGGTCGGACCGGTAGGCGAAATCCGGCGTGCACGGGTCCGCCACCGGCCGGTCCGGCAGTCCCAGCCGCACAGGGTCCAGGGCTCGCTCCGGGCCGAGTTCGTCGAACGAAGCGCGGACACTGACCTTGCGGGAGCGCGGGTTCAGTCCCCCCATCCTCTCCAGCGCTTCCGCTATCGCGACCACCGCGCTGGCGGTGTGGCTCGATGTTCTCCCGTATCCGTCGGCCGCGGAAGGGAACCCCGGACGGCCGGCGACCGCTTGTGCCACCGCCAAGGGCCCGGCCTCGCCGGACGGCACTCTCGGGATCAGCCCGTACCTGGAGTCGACATAGACGTCCAGGAGCTGTTCATGTTCGGCGACCAGATCGCGAACCCGGTAGGAAGTCCGTGACGGCTTGGGGGAGGGCGGAAGGACCAGCGTCCCGTCCGCGGGCGTGTTGTCGGGAAGGTTGCCGCAGTCCGGGCACAGGGGATCCGGCAGGAAGCGGCGCCGCCGTACCGCAAGGGTACGGGTGTCCAACTCCAGCACTGCCTGAGAGGTACGCGGCGTGGCGCCGTCACGCAGCGCGGCGCATTCCCCGGCGACAAGGGCGGCGATGGCCTCCAGCGTCGAAGCGGTCAACGGCGGCGGGGTCAGGCGGATCGCGCCGGACGACACTGCCTCACACAGGTCGCGCTGCCCTTCGGGCGCGGCGGCAAGAGCGGTCTCCTCGCGACGCCCGCGGCAGGTGTCGCACCCTGGTTCTCCCGGCGTGACGAGCGGGCCGATCGTGACCTGTCCAAGAGCGGCGCGGACCACGAGCACCGGCCGGCCGCGGCGGGCGGCTGAAGCGATGTCCTCCGCGGTGAGGCCGTCGCCGGGTTCGTCCGCGACAACGGTCTCGAGCGGCTCGCCGAGCGTGGCGGCTCCGATGGCCTGGGCCAGGGGGCCGTTGCATCGAGCGGCCGGCGGCTGACCTGCAGTCATCGAGCTCTCCTCGGACCGGGGACGACTGCGACCGCCGCCAGGAACGGCAGCACGTCATTGATCTCCTGGCATCTGTCGACGGGTGTCACCAGAACCTGGCGGCCACCCTCCGCCAGGCGCCGCAGCAGGGGTTCCAGGCGTCTGTCCCACTCGTCGTCACCCAGGTCCTGCGGGATCGCCACCTCGGAGATCGGATGGCCGACGATCGCAGCGATGGCGCCTTCTACCCCGGCTTCCAGCGCGGCGGACACCGTCAACGCGCAACCGCGAACCAGGTGTTCTCCGTTCACGGCCCGTACCGCGATCTCCGCTATCGGTCCAGCACGCAGCCACACCTCCAGCGGAGTCCCCAGCAGCTCGGCGGAATTCAGGAGATTTCGGGTCGCGGTATCAGGTTCATCCGGCTCGATCCTTCGCCAGCCCTTCTCCTCGGGCCGCTCCATCGGTACGGCGGTGCCGGCGTCCAAAGGCAGCCAGTCACCCAGCGGCCGCCGTCCGTGGCATCGCAGTAAGGCCCGCCCGACCGCCTCGTTCCAGGTGAACCCGCCGGCGACCTCCATCGGTTCGTCGCACGCCGGCGGTTCACAGCGCGCAGCGAGTTCGAGTCCCCCGAGCAGAGCGCGCTGACGTGCACGGGCCCGATCCGGGGCGACCGCGATGGCGACCAGCGGTCCAGACGCCAGGGCAGCCGGATCAGCCACCGTCGCAGCCACTGCGGCGAGCGGAACCTGCGTTCGATCAGCCTCGCCCACCTCGATCAGGGGTCCGAACCGCCGGTCCAGCAGGTCCGCTGCGCGCCGGAAGAGCACTTCCGCCGTCACAGCGGGGCGAACCGACAGGTGAGATATCCGGTCCGCCACCGGCGGCAGCTCGGGGGGCGCACAGGCTCGGCAGGACGGATGCGGATACAGCCGATGCTCCTGCGCGGTTGCGGTCGCCAGATCGATCACTGTGATCCGGGCGGCGGTCTCCTCGGTGTCAACGACGAGCCGGAAATAGCCCATCGCGAGCGTGGCGGCGACCATGCCGATCAGCGGTCCCGACAGATAGGGCTCGGCCGCGTCCGGCCGGTCAGAGAGGTCCAGCGCCGCCCATTCAGCATGATCGCGGGATACGGCACCCCGGGCGCGGCGTACGGCGCATTCCATGCAGCCGCCCGCGGTATCAGGCCCGGACGGCCCGACCCAGGCTGCGCCCGCGATCGGCAGAGCGTGCAACGACGGGATGCCGGCGGACCGGGCCGCCCGGGCGATGATCGCTGCTCTGCCCAGCATCGGCCTGTCGCTGCAATGGAGGATGGCATCGTAACCAGCGAACTCCGCCTCGAACCTATGCAGGTCGGAGCCGGGATCCGGCTCCGACACCATCGTCAACTGCTGGGCGGGATCGTCCTCCCGGCGTTCGGCAAGGATGGTCTGGTAGAGATCCGTCTCGGTGGGGACCTCTGAGGTGGTCCAGACGGCGGGGTGTCGCACCCCGATCCGAAGGATGCTCCGGACCAGGGCGGTCATCGTGCCGCCGGCGCCGACGAGGAGAACCTTGCCGAGGCGGAAGCGCTCGAATCGATGGGCTCCCGAGCCGCCCATGCCCTCGGCGAACGCGATCTCCTTCGCGTAGCGGCGCACTTCCCATGGCTCCAGCTCATGAGGCAGCTCGGTGGCCGCGTCGCGGGCCAGCCCATGGCGGAGCAGTTCCTGCGTCAGTTGTGTCACCACTTGGGCCGGTCGCGGTGGTAGCCCGGCCACGAGCTCGGCGACGCTCCGCGTGCCGTCCAGGAGTGGCGCAAGGCGTTCCAGCAGCGAGTGAAGACCGCCGCCCTGCAACCGCAGGCTGTGTGTATGCGTACGCAGGTAGAGCCCGTCCTCCACAGGCACGTACCAGCAGTCGTCGCGCAGCCGTGGTCTCGGATTCGTCATGAGGTTCTCCTGGAAGGGGGGGTTCCGGTCGGCATGCTCGGCTCGGTCACCAGAGCTCCAGCTCCAAGAATCCGGAGCCGGTTCCGGCCGTACCGAGCACGACTTGCACCAACGAGTTGTGGTCGGACGGCATGGCCAGAAGGGCATCCACGGCGGGGGCGTCGAAGCCCAGGATCGGCCTCGCCCCGAGCCCGACGGGATGCGCGGCCAGGCAGAGGCGCTGGACGATCACACCCGCCAGGAGGTGGAGCACTCGGTACCAGCGAGGCCCGACCGATCTGGCCTCGCCTTCCAACGGCCCTGCCACGAACACGTGAACCGCGCCGATCGGCGTGAGCTCCGTCGGGTCATACATGGCCGCAGCAAGCCGCTCAGGCGCGTCCACGGTGGCGCAAGGCATCAGAATGTGCGTCGCTGGATCGTAGCGATAGGCGCCAGGCTCGAGCCCGGTCACTCTGTTCACCACGCAGTAGAGCGAGAGTGCCGCCTCCTCACCGGTCGCGGCCATGACATCCGTCGGGATGTCCGCGGCCGCCTGTGCCAGCACCGCGGCGAGTTGGTCCGGCCGGATGGGACAAGGGACGAAGGCGGTTGCCGAGCGCCGGTGAAATGCCTCGGCCAGCACGTCGACCGGGGGCGCATCGGGCAGGGCGACGGCCGCCTGCGTAGGCACAGCGTTCTGGGCCGGCGGGAGGGGGCCGGAGTGCTCGGCGATTCCCGCCAGCTGATGCAGTTCCCGTACCTTCGGATCCGCGAGGCGGGCTAGCTCTTGATCGGCGTGGAGGCGATCGGCCGGGCAGGGCCTTGCCCACGCACGGTTCTCCATCCATCGGGTCCAGTCACGTCCATCGGGCGGCTCGGAAAGGATGGCGTACACAGAGAGCACCGTGGAGTCCAAGCCGAGAGCGCTGTCGATCGCATCCTGGTCGAAGAAGAAGTTCACCGTGTCGCCGGCGGCGTCCAAGGCGAGTAGCTGGCCGGTGAGCGCACCGAGGTCCAGGCAACCCAGCCGGTAGCCCACGGGCCCGTACTTCGCCGAGTTCTTCCATACCCGGCACGCAAGCAGGTAGCTGGGTTTCCCGCCGGGCAAGGGCGCTGCGCCGGCCACTTCCACCAGCTCGTGGTGGACGGCATCGTAGTGATACAGCCCGGCCGGCAAGTCCGCCGAGCCAGGCCAGCTCACGTACAGCTCGCTGGGATAATAGGCGCCGCCGGACGGAACCGCCCGGACCAGATGTGTCGTGCCCCTCCGTTGCGTGGTGTCACCAAAGCCGGTGAGCAGCCGGAAATGGGTTCTATTCGGCGCGCAGCCAAGCAGGTTCCGGCCGAGCGTGGCGATTCCCCTCTCATCGGACGGACCCTTCGGGAGGGAGGGCCAGGGCAGCCGGATTCTGCGTCCGCCGGCGTACCTGATCGAGGTCACCGCAGGCTGCGTACTAGGCCAGTTCATGAGGGCCTCCGATCCACCAGATCGATTCACGCTGCAGCGGACCGGGGTGTGCCAGCATGCGAGGCATCCGGCCGGCGAGCAACCCGAGCTGGGACGCATAGGAGCACACGGCGCGTCGTTTGGTGCGCCACTCGCTCCCGTCCAGCCGGAGTCGCTGCTCAGCTCCTGCCGCCGCCGCATGGGCCGGCAACGCCTGCCGTAACGGAACCGGCCTGGACCGGCCGGTAGAGGCCGGCGCGTCCGCATAGAAACCGATCTTGCGCTCCCGGGCTGAGCGCAGGATCTGCCACGTAGCGTCACGCACCCGGTGGCAGCCGGGATCATCTGTCATGCCGGCCGGTGCGATCACCGCCGTTGCGGGAGGTAAGCCGGCGAGGAACTCACGCAGAGTGTCAAGCTCATCACCTGCGCGAGGATCCTCCAGGTGAGGCAGGTGGATCGTGTCGGCATTCAGGATGGCGCATGCCGCGACATCCTCACCGGCTCGTACCCGAGCCGCCTCCGCAGCGCTGGTGAACCCGCACAGCCGGTCCCGGTCCGTCGGCGGCATCTGCTCTTCGGGCATCCCTCCGCACACCGTGACAACAGCGACCGTGCCGGCGTACCGGTGGATCAGGCCTGCCGCTCCAAGCACCGCGTCCGCGAACCGTGGAGAGATCACCACCAAACGCCAGCAGGACTCCGGTTCCGTCTCGTCCTGATTCGGGGCAACCATCCGATAGCCGACACCCCTGACCACCTCCACCCGCACGGCATCCTTGATCTTCGCGCGAAGCGTGGCGATGTGAACGTCCAACGTGCGTGAGCCGTTGCCATTCAGCGTCGGCCAGACCTCTGAGACGAACTCCTCCCGCTTGACCACCGTTCCGGGCCTGCGTGCCAGGATGGCCAGCACCTCGAATTCCTTGCGGGTCAGTTCCACCGGGGCGGCGCCCACGGACGCCTGGTGCCGGCCGATGTCGACTCGTAACGGTCCCACGTCAAGAATCTCCGGCGTGGCCTGGCGGATCCGGCGCAGCACGGCCTCCAGGCGGGCATGAAGCTCGGCGAAGCTGAACGGCTTGGTGACGTAGTCGTCGGCACCACTGCGCAAGGCCCTGACCCGGTCCTCCTCGGTGCAGTGGGCCGACAGCATCACGATTCCGACCGTGCTCGATCTGCGCAGCTCTCGGCACACGCCAAAACCGTCACCATCCGCGTGCGGGTCCATGACGACCAGATCCCACCCGGAATCCATGGAAGCGGCGGCCGCGGTCTGGACGTGCCGCACCTGGTACCCGACCCGCCGCAGCGCACTGCTCAGCGCCACGGCGAGCCGGACGTCCTTGTCGATGAGCAATAGCCTCCGCAACCGCCTACTCCTTCATCCCCGTAGCCCGGTGTAAGCCGCCGAGCAGACGGCTCCGACCGAACTGGCCCCTCCTGCGTCGGCCAAGTTGCAGCCTTCCGGCGCAAGCTAAAGGGAACCTTGAGGCGATCTAGCACAGGTGCTGATGCTCGCAATAGGTGGGCTTGTCGCTGCGCCTGTAGGGCCTGCTGAAGGGCGTTCAGTGCCTTTCGCAGTGCGAATCTCGTCATACTTAGGAGGCGTGGCCAGTCGTCCCGTTCATGGGGTGGAGAAGTCATGAGGGGGTTGCCGTGGGCCTTTCCTCGCGGAAAGACGGTGAAGCTACTGGCGCGCCGGCAGAGCACCCGGGCCGGGGCAGTGGTCTCGGTGGCCGGGGCCGGGCTCGGAGAGCGTGGCGGCGACGGCTTCGGTGCCGGGCTGAACCTAGGTGCCGAGGGTGCCCAGGTTCTGGTGGAGCCGATTCCCCGGCCTGCCCGGCACGAGTACGTTAGGTGTGACTTCGTTTTCCGTCTCGCTTTTGGAGGCCGGCTTGATATGGTCGCGCCACGTCATGGTGGCTGCAATTCTGCTGGTGTCAGCCGCCTGCACGAATGAGGCCACTCCCGCCCAGGGCCGGCCACATCAGGCGTCCGGAAATCCCGCCACGACGAGGCCGTGCAAGTTCCAGGTCGTCAAGGACGAGCCACCTTCTTGGGCACGAACCGGTTTCACGCCCGGCGCGGAAATACACTACGCCGCCAGCAGGCGCGGCGACATGGTCGCCGTCCTCTTCGGTTATCCGCTCTACAGCCCGCCGAAACCGGACCGGGGCAACAAAATCCTGTGGCGTTCGAAAGCGCCGCTGGTTCCTTCCGACCCGTTGCGGATCGAGGCCCGGCTGAACGGCACCGGCACGCCGACGCGGATCACCGTCCAGGGCGGCCCCGGGCCCTCGTCCGTCGACCTGCCCAGCCCCGGCTGCTGGCGCCTGGACCTGGCGTGGAGCTCCCATACGGACTCCATCGACCTGGAGTACGTCAGTCGATGACCGGCTCCCCTGCCATCGCGTCGAACAGCACCGTCCGCCAGTCCCCGACGTTGGCGAAGATGGCGCCGCGGGTCCGCACGCCGAACCGGCGGGTGACGCGGGCGGCCTTGATGTGCGCCGGGATGGTGCCCATCTGGTAGACCTGGTCGAGGTTGTGGAAGAGGCTGACGCTCAGCACCCGCCGTGCAGCGACGTCCGTACGGGTGGCGATGAGGACGAGCCCTTCGAGCCGCGGCGTGATGCGCGCCGAGATCCAGGCGTGCGCGATGCGGAACGCGAGCAGCCGCCACAGCCCGCCGCAGTCGAACCTGGTCACCACGACGACGCCGCCGTCCGGATCCGGGGTGCACCGCGAGGCGGCTCCGGCCACTACACGATCTGGAGCAAACCCAGGCATATCAGCACTACTCCACTCAGAACCCGAACAGTACGGATGAACACGCGCTCGCCACCCATGAACGCCCGGCCGGGAACGTGGTTGAGCGCCGTCCCGATCGCCGTCCCCACCACCGACGCGACCACCATCCCGACCAGGAAGACCGGCGCCGCCGCGGGGTTGAGCAGCACGGTGGCGACCAGGGCGCCCCAGATGAGCGACGTGGTCTTCTGCGTGGTGAACAGCAGGCCGAGGTCGACCCCCCAGAGCAGGCCGCGCCAGCCGGGTTCGAGCGCCCGCGCGTAGTCCTGGGGCACCTGCCGCATCACGTGCGGGGTGCGGTTCAGGACGTCGGCAACCCCCACGCCGAGCAGCAGAGCGCCTGCCGCCACCTCGCGCCACCGGAGCGGGAGCGCGCTCCCCAGAGCTTCGGCGACGACGGCCGCCAGCAGGGCGATGACCGCTCCGCCCGCCACGAGCCCCAGGGAGTAGCCCGCGATGAAGCGGCGTGCTGCGCCAGGCGACCGCCTGGACAATGGACCGGCGACGCCGACCATCGAACGGCCTCAAGGGCTCCAGTACTGCAGGACGAAGCCGGCCGAAGCCAGGGCCACGATCACGGGAACGTTCATCAGACGAGATCCTTGCCCGGCAGGACGCTCACGCCGTCCGCGGCGTCGAAAGTGTCGCCGAGGGAGCCGATCCAGCTCGACAGGGCGTTGAAGGAGCTGAACACCACAGCGGACCGCACGACCCCCTCGGGCGAGAGCGCCACCGCCGCCGGGCTCATGCCGACGCCGAGCGCCGCCATGCTGAACCGGCCCGAGACGTCCACGTAGCCGGGCAGGTCGGCCAGCCCGTAGCGCGCCACGAACTCCCGGCCCGACTCGGCCGACGCGCACGACACCACGATGCCGACCAGGTCCACTCCCGCCGAGGCGAAGAAGCCCCGCGCCTTCGGAGCCAGCTCCTGGCACGCCCCGCAGGTCGTGCTGAACACCAGGAGCACACCAGGCGGCCGGGCGAGCCCGTCCGGGAAATCGATGACCGTCGCGCCGAGCTTTGCCTCCGGCAACGGCTGGACGGACTCGGGGCGGCCCGCCTGGCCCACAGGCGCCTGGGCGACCCGCGCGTTGAGCTCACCCAACATCGCGAACAGGATCACGACCGCCAGGGTGAGCAGCGCGAGCAGGGTGACAATCAGTGCTGTGATCATGTTTCGGTCCGTTCGCGCGCGATGGTTCCTCTGACGAAGACGGTCAGGTATCGCCGGTTCGCCCAGACGGGGACGGCCACCGCCACGTTCAGGGCGAGCAGCTGGACGGCCTGGTCGTGCTCGGTCTCGCGCAGCGCCGGCACCAGTGCCCAGGCCAGGACCGCGGCGCCGGCCAGCACGTTCCAGCCGCCGAACGACCGGGAGCCGCTCCGGCCGAAGCAGCCGCAGGGCAGCGAACTCGCCCGCAGCCGCCCCACGACCCCCACCAGCGCGAACCCGGCTCCCAGCAGGGCAGCGGCCAGCAAGGTCAGCGGGTGCTCCTGGGCGAATACCGCCAGCGCCGCCAGAGCGATCTCCATGGCGGCGACCGCTCTGATCAGGACGACGGGCGGCTGCCGCGAGCCGGTCAGCTCACCGAGGGCAGCGGCCAGGCCGCGCGGGCTGACCATCTTGCCGGCCCCCGAGGTGAGCAGGGTCGCTGCGAGCAGTGCGCTGAGGATGACGGGCAGTACGCCCATGGCCGGCTACGACGGGAGCCCGGCCGCGGTCAGCCCCTCGGCCGCGGTCACCATGCGGAGGTGGATCACCTGGTCCTCCCCGTAGACGGCGACGGGCGCGGTCGAGTAGCGGCCGCCCTTGTCCCCGATCAGTTGAATGGTCGAATCGACCTTGATCTGTTTGGTGCGGAAATGAATGGCGATGACGCCGACGGGCTTCTCGTTCTCGATGCGGGAACAGACCGCCACGTTCACCGCGCCCTCGTTCTCGAAGATGTACGCGTAGCCGTGGTTTGTCGGGGTGATCGACATTTCGGGCCTCCGGGTCGTCCGTCCGTTGCTCAGGGATAGCAGCTGATGGAGGCCCTGCCGGGGGCCTCGCAGCATCGGCAGAAGGACGCTCCCGAGTAGCAGCCCCAGATGTAGGTCGCGTTGTTCGAGCAGGTGCTGTAAGGGAATGTCGGGCAGTAGAGCAATTGGCAGCAAAGGTATTCGCAGATGGCCTGCGCCGAGGCGGGTCGTGCCTGAGTGGCGACGGACGTGGCGGCGGCCAGGGCGCTGGCGCCCACGGCCCGGGTGAAGAAGCGTCGAGATAACCGGCGTTTGCGCTGCGGGGGCTCATGAACTGCCACGGCCACTCCATCACAATCGATCGATTCGATTTGATCTTTAATGGAGAGTACAACATCATTCACATACCGACAAGAAGATTCTTTCGCATGGCCGGTCGACGCGACGTCGATCTACGAGTGCGTCAGGGTAATTATGCCGGGCACAAAACACCTGCAGAAGTTCCCCCTTTTCTGTGTCGAATCATCTGCAGGCGGGATGTTGTGATTGAAGGTGAAGACGTTGTCCCGGTCGTACCGATTCTTCGGCCGGCAGGCGGCATGCTGGAGGCCGAGCGGCTGCAGGCCCGACAGGCGGCACTGTCCGGGACGGCGCCGTCGGACATCTCCACCTACCGCGCACGCTGGCCGGCAAGCGGGAACGCGGGCCGCAACACCGTCGCCGGCACCTGCCCAGGGTTCCTGGATCCTTTTCACGGAACCCCTTGGCCGCTGGGCTGTTCGTAGTCAGGTAAGCATGTGCCGGCGCCCGGCTCGGCGCCACCGTCCGCCGGCACGTGCGGGTCATTACGGCGATGTAGCGCAGTAGCAGTTCTGTCGGTTGCGGCGCGCGGTTCTCGGCCGGGCCATGGGTAAATGTCGGCGTTCGGCAGCAGGTAGCCGCTACCGTGCCTCCATGTTGAATGCGCACGAGCGATTCGTGCCCTCCGGGCCGCTGCGGATTTGGACGGAGCGGATCGGGGATCCTGGGCTTCCCGCCGTTCTGATGGTCATGGGGTCGGCTGCTCAGGGTGTCAGCTGCCCTGATGCGCTGGTCGGCCGGCTTGTCGGGCGTGGGGTTCAGGTGATCCGGTTCGATCATCGGGATACCGGCCGGTCCAGCGTTGTCGACTTCGAGGCTCATCCGTACACGATCGGGGACATGGCTCGTGACTGCCTGGCCGTGCTGGACGGTTATGAGCTGGGCTCCGCTCATGTGGCTGGGACCTCCCTGGGCGGCATGATCGCGCAGTGGCTGGGGGTGCACGCGCCGGACCGGGTCCGGTCGTTGACGGTGATGTCCAGCTCGCCGATGGGTCATGATCCGAGCCCGGCGTGGGCACGGGCGCGGGCCGGGGAGCCGGCCGACCCGGATGATCTGCCGCCGCCTTCGCCGGCGTTTCTCGAGCATCTGGCCGCCGGGCTGCCGCCGGGTGTGGAGTCCGACGTGGCCTTGTTCCGGGTCTTCAACGGGCCGGTTCGGCCGTTCGACGAGCCGGCTGCCCGGGCGATGCTGGAGCTGGCGCTGTCGCGGGCCACCGACCCGGCGGCCGCGGCCAACCATCATCGGGCCGCGTGGATGGACGCCCCTGACCTGCTCGCCCCGCTGTCGTCGATCACCGCGCCGACCTCGATCGTGCACGGCGACCAGGATCCCATCTATCCGCTCGGTCACGGCGAGGCCCTGGCTGCCGCGATTCCGGGCGCGGTACTGCACGTCGTGCCCGGGATGGGCCATGTCATGACGTCACCCGGCCTGCCCGAGCAGGTCGCCGACCTGATCCGGCTGTGACCCGCAGCGTCCCTTCGCGACCGCGAAGGGACGCAATGAGCCGGGAGCGTGGCTCAGTACCGCTCATCCACGGAGAACCCCCAAGAACCGCGAGCCGGAGGGTTGGCCGTGTAGAAGTAGCACGGCCTCGGCGTGGTCCACGACGACTTGTACTTGGGCCGCTCCCGCTCGCAGGCGGCCTTCGTCGGGAACATCCCGACGAAATAGTCCGCGTGCGCCGGTCCGGCCAGGGTGACCGCACCGATCGCCGCCGTCGCGACCGCGAGGCCGACCACTCCGGTGCGGCGCAGACCTGGCCGACGGATGACCATCATCATGTGACTCCCTTGGATCGGGGTTTTTGCGGAAAGCCAAGCATCCGGCGGTACACGGCCGGGATATCCGGGTCGTGTTCCGAGAATGTAACGCCGGTATGCCGGCCGCAGCGGCCGCAAATGGGTGCTCGGGGGCTCGACCACCAGCAGAACCCTGAAATGCGAATCACGTGTTGCCGGATAGTCGTCATCTTTGGAGCCCATCGGCCGTATCGGCACCGGGGCCAAGGGGCCGCACTGGTTCGTCATCAGCCCGGACGGCAACGTCGGCTACGCCAGCAACAAGGAGGCGCCGTACGTGTCGGTGGTGGACCTGCGCACCGGCACGATGACGGCCATGGTGGAGGTGCCCGGCAGCGAGGGGCCGGCCGTCTCCGGCGACGGCGGTGAGGTCTTCGCCGCAGGAGTCCGCTCACCGGGCCGACCTGGTCACCGGCCTCGCGACGGCGCGGCGGCAGCAGGCGATCGACGACATGGCCTCCGCACTGGCCTCGGCCGCCGAGACCCGCCCAGGTGGTCCTGGCCGGCCACCCGACCGGCACGCTGGAACTTGCGCGGAGGCGGCATCGATTCGCTGCGAAACACGCGTCGAGGTCCGCGGCGCGGCCGTCAGTAGGTGGCGCGTCCGCCGCTGATGTCGTAGACGGCGCCGGTGGAGAAGCTGACCTTGTCGGAGGCCAGCCAAGCAATGAGCTCGGCCACTTCTTCCGCCTTCCCGACGCGGCGCATGGGGATGAGGCTGGTGATGTGGGCGAGGGCTTCGGGCCCGGTCTCGGCGTTCATCGGGGTCTCGATCACGGCGGGGGTGATGGCGTTGACCAGCACGCCGCTGGTCGCCAGCTCCTTGCCGAGAGATTTGGTGAGCGCGATGACGGCGGCCTTGGAGGCGGAGTACGGCGCCATGTTCGGGTTGCCGTCCTTTCCGGCCATGCTGGCGAGGTTGACGATGCGGCCCCAGCCGCGTTCGCGCATGCCGGGCACGAACGCGCGGCAGGTGTGGAAGGTGCCGTCCACGTTGACGTCGAAGGTGCGCCGCCAGCCATCCAGCGGGATCTCCCACAGCGGGGCGTTCGGGCCGACGATCCCGGCGGAGTTGACCAGGATGTCCACCGGACCCACCTGTTCGGCGGCGGCCTGGACGGCGGCGGCGTCGGTGACGTCCACGACCACGTCGGCGCCGTCGGCCACGTCCAGAGTGATCACCCTGACGCCGTCTGCTTCGAGGCGGATGGCGGCGGCCTTGCCCAGGCCGCTGACGCCGCCGGTGATGAGCGCGGTGCGCATGAGGGGTCCTTTCAGTGGGATTCGCGCGGCACGTGGTCGCCGCTGGAGCCGATGAGGAAGTCGAGGTCGGCGCCGGTGTCGGCCTGCTGCACGGTCTCGACGTAGAGGCGCTGCCAGCCGCGGGAGGGACGGGCGAACGCTTCGGTCATCTCCGGGGACGGCCGGCGGGCGGCAAGTTCTTCGGCAGGGAGGTCGACGTCGAGGCGGCGGTTCTCGACGTCCAGGATCACCAGGTCGCCGGTGCGCACCAGCCCGAGGGGTCCGCCCGCTGCGGCTTCGGGGGCGACGTGCAGGACGACGGTGCCGTAGGCGGTGCCGCTCATCCGCCCGTCGCAGATGCGCACCATGTCGCGCACGCCCTGGGCGAGCAGCTTGGGCGGCAGCGGCAGGTTGGACACCTCAGGCATGCCGGGGTAGCCCTTGGGGCCGCAGCCACGCAGGATCAGCACCGAGTCGGCGGTGACCTCCAGGTCTGGGTCGTCGAGGCGAGCGTGCAGGTCCTCGACGGAGTCGAACACGACGGCGGGCCCGCGATGCCGGAGCAGGTGGGGCGAGGCGGCAGCGGGTTTGATCACGGCACCGTCGGGGGCGAGGTTGCCGTACAGGATCGCGATCCCGGCGTCGTCCTGGAGAGGCTCGTCCCGGGGCCGGATGACCTCACGATCGTGGATTTTCGCGTCGGCGAGGTGATCGGCCAAGGGGCGGCCGGTGACGGTGATTGCGGTGGGGTCGAGCAGGTCGCCGATCTCGTTGAGGACGGCGTGCAGGCCGCCGGCCCGGTAGAGGTCGTCCATCAGGTGGCGGCCGGCGGGCTGCAGGTCCACCAGCAAGGGGACGCCGGAGCCGGTGCGGTCGAAGTCGTCCTGGGTAAGCTCGACGCCGAGCCGCCCGGCGATGGCCAGCAGGTGCAGGACGGCGTTGGTGGAGCCGCCGAGCGCGGCCAGGGCGATGATGGCGTTGAGGAACGAGCCGCGCGTCATGACGGTCGAGGGGCGACGCTCGCTGGAGATCATCTCGATGATCAGGCGGCCGGTCTCGTGGGCGCCTTCGAGCAGGCGGCTGTCGGGGGCGGGGGTGCCGGCCAGGCCGGGCAGGGTCATGCCGAGCACTTCGGCGAGCAGGCCCATGGTGGAGGCGGTGCCCATCGTGTTGCAGTGGCCCTTGCTGCGGATCATCGACGACTCCGAGCGCAGGAACTCGGCCGCGCTCAGCGTCCCGGCGCGCACTTCCTCGCTCAGTTTCCACACGTCGGTCCCGCAGCCGAGCGCGGCGCCGCGGAAGGTTCCGGTGATCATCGGCCCACCCGGAACGACGACCGCGGGCAGATCGACCGAGGCGGCGGCCATGAGCAGCGCGGGAACGGTCTTGTCGCAGCCGCCGAGCAGGACCACGCCGTCGATCGGATTGGCCCGCAGCATCTCCTCGATGGCCATCGCGGCCAGGTTGCGCCAGAGCATCGCGGTGGGGCGGACGTTCGTCTCGCCGAGAGAGACCACCGGCAGGTTCAGCGGGACGCCGCCCGCCTCCCACACACCGCGCTTGACGTGCTCGGCTACCTCGTCGAGATGCATGTTGCAGGGAGTGAGGTCGGAGGCGGTGTTCGCGATCGCGATGTGCGGCCGGCCGTCGAAGGCGCCGGACGGCAGCCCGCGCCGCATCCACGCGCGATGGATGTAGGCGTTGCGGTCGCTGCCCGCGTACCACTGAGCGCTCCGGCTCCGCGCCATGAGCCCACCAATCTTCCAATAAATGGAACTTTAATTCGACTACTGAAACCTTGGGGGAAGATTAGACCATGGGCGGCCGCGGCGGAACTCCTCATGAGGGCAACTTCCGTTTTCTGGAATGGTGGTCTAACCTTCGGAACATGGCCGAACTGATCGACGAGTCCAGGCTCGGCGGGTCCGATCGCGTGCCGGCGGTGCCGGACGAGCCGATCCTGTTCACCAAGTCGCCGAACACGCTCGTCGGCCCGTACGACGACGTGCGCATCCCGCGCGGCGCCTGGCTCCAGCCCGGCGACGTGATGGAGCTCGGCATCGACGGCCGCGGCGCCCAGCGCCAGCACGTCACCGGGGCCCGGTAGATGCGCGCACTGGTCCTGACCGGCCCCGGCAAGGCCGAGGTTCAGGAGGTCGAACCGCCGACCGCCGCGCCCGGCGAGGTCGTGGTGGACGTCGAGCGCGTCGGCGTGTGCGGCACCGACGTGGAGCTGTTCACCGGCGAGATGAGCTACCTGCGCACGGGCCGTTCGTGGTATCCGCTGCGGCCCGGCCACGAGTGGTGCGGCCGCGTCACCGCACTCGGCGACGGTGTCCCGGAGGAATGGCTGGGCCGCCGCGTCACTGGCGACACCATGCTCAGCTGCCGGAACTGCGACCGCTGCCGCTCGGGCCGTCACCACGTCTGCGGCGACATGGTCGAGATCGGCATCAGCCGCGGCCGCCCGGGAGCGCTCGCCGAGCAACTCGCCGTCCAGGTGACGGCACTGCATGCTCTGCCGCACACGGTGGACTCCACGCTGGGCGCGCTGGTCGAGCCCGGCGGCAACGCCCTGCGGGCGGCCCGTGGCACCGGGCTCGCCTCGGGCGGGCGCCTGCTGGTGCTGGGCACGGGCACGATCGGCCTGCTGACAGCGCTCTTCGCGAGGGCCGCCGGAGCCGAGGTCCATCTGATGGGCCAGGACGAGCCCAGGTTGGGCCTGGCCAGGCGCCTCGGCTTCGGCCACGCCTGGACCTGGGCCACCCTGCCGCGCCTGCCGTGGCACGCCGTCGTCGACGCCTCCAACGCTCCCGAGCTGCCCGCCCTCGCGCTCGACCTCGTCGAACCCGCCGGACGCGTGGTGTACATCGGCCTGGCCGGCACCCCCTCCACGCTCGACACCCGCGACCTGGTGCTCAAGGACGTCGCCGCGATCGGCATCCTCGGTGGCTCCGCGGGCCTGGCCGGAGCCATCGCCGCCTACGCCGACGGCTCGGTCGACGCCCGCCCGCTGGTCGCGGCCACCGTCGGCCTCGCTGAGACCGCAGGCATCCTGGCAGGGCAGCGCCCGGCCCATGCCGGGCCGGGGCCGAAGATCCACATCGACCCCCGGAGGTAAGGGGCGACCACGGTGATTCGCGGTGCGGGTAGGACGGCCGCCTTCGCGCTGCTCCCGCAAGCGGTGCACGCGAGCGGGGCCCGCGCATACAGCCGGCGCCGGCCTCCCGGCCTGTCGACCTCAGCGGAACGACGCCCAGGGGAGCATCGCGCATGTCGGCGCGGTGCTCCTGCGCGACCAGGGCAGGGAAGCGGAGCCGCTCGCCGGGCTCTCGGAGGGTGGACGGAAGAGGTGCATACGCGACATCCTGTGACGTGCTGTTGCGCCAGTTGGAGTACCTCGTCGCTCTGGCCAGGGAGCGGCATTTCGCCCGCGCCGCCGCGGCCTGCCACGTCTCCCAGCCGTCGCTGTCCGCGGCCATCCGCAAGCTGGAACGCGAGCTCGACGTGCCGCTGGTGCGGCGCGGGCAACGTTTCGCCGGGCTGACGCCCGAGGGCGAGCGGGTGGTGCTGTGGGCGCACCGCATCCTCGCCGACGCCGACGGGCTGCGCCAGGACCTGTCCCGGATGCGAGAAGGGCTGTCAGGGACCCTGCGCATGGGGGCGATCCCGACCGCGCTGACCGCCGCCTCGTTGCTGACCACGCCGTTCTGCGAGCGCTATCCGCACGTACGGGTGCTGCTCACCTCGCTGTCGTCCCGGGAGATCGCGCGGCGACTGGCGGACTTCGAGATCGACATGGCGATGACGTACCTCGACGACGAGGAGGAGGATTTCGGCGAGGTGCGCACCAGCCCGCTGTACGAGGAGCGCTACCTGCTGCTCACCCCGTCCGACGGCGAGCTGGCCGACCGGCGGGTCGCGCGCTGGGCCGAGGTCGCCGCGCTGCCGCTGTGCCTGCTCGCCCCCGAGATGCGCAACCGCCGCATCCTGGACGCCAACTTCCGCCAGGCCGGCGCGGTGGCCGTCCCGGCGATCGAGACCGACACCGTCTCCGCCCTGTTCGCGCACGTGGCCACGCACCGCTGGTCCAGCGTGATCGCGCACGCCTGGCTGCACATGTTCGGTGTGCCGGAAGGCATGCGCGTCGTCCGGCTGGAGCGGCCCGCGCGCGAACCCCGCGTCGGCCTGGTGGTGTCCGGTACGGGCCCCGAGTCGGTGATGGCCAGGGCGGTGCTGGACATCGCCCGGGACCTCGATCTGCGCGAGGTGTTCGACCGGCTCGCCCACGACCACCTGGCATAGACGGCGCCTATCACCCGATAGACACAAACGCTTTGACCTGCGAAGACACCTCGTCGGACAGTGAGATCACCCCGACAGGCAAGGAGCAGAAACCATGGCCAAAGTGTTGTGCGTTCTCTACGACGACCCGATCGACGGCCATCCGGCCGGCTACGCCCGCGACGGCCTGCCTGAGCTGGCCGGCTACCCGGGCGGCCAGACGCTGCCCAGCCCGAAGGCCGTCGACTTCACCCCGGGTCACCTGCTCGGCAGCGTCTCCGGCGAGCTGGGGCTGCGCCGTTTCCTGGAGGAGCGCGGTCACACGCTGGTGGTCACCTCCGACAAGGACGGCGACGGCTCGGAGTTCGACCGCGAGCTGGCCGACGCGGACGTGGTCATCTCGCAGCCGTTCTGGCCCGCGTACCTGACCGCCGAGCGCATCGCCCGCGCCCCCAAGCTGAAGCTGGCCGTCACCGCCGGCATCGGCTCCGACCACGTCGACCTCGACGCCGCCATCGCCCGCGGCGTCACCGTCGCCGAGGTCACCTACTGCAACAGCATCAGCGTCGCCGAGCACGTGGTGATGATGATCCTTTCTCTCGTACGCGACTACCTGCCCGCCCACCGGACGGTGCTGGAGGGCGGCTGGAACATCGCCGACTGCGTCGCCCGCTCTTACGACCTGGAGGGCATGCACGTCGGCACCGTGGCCGCCGGCCGGATCGGCACGGCCGTGCTGCGCCGCCTCAAGCCGTTCGACGTGCACCTGCACTACACCGACCGGCACCGCCTGCCGCACGAGGTCGAGGAGGAGCTCGGGCTCACCTTCCACCCCGACGCCGCCGCCATGGTCCCGTTCTGCGACGTGGTGACCATCAACGCCCCGCTGCACCCGCAGACCGAGGGCCTGTTCGGTGACGAGCTGATCGCCACGATGAAGCGAGGCGCGTACCTGATCAACACCGCCCGCGCCAAGATCGCCGACCGCGACGCGATCGTCCGAGCGCTGGAGAGCGGGCAGCTCGCCGGATACGCCGGCGACGTCTGGTACCCCCAGCCCGCGTCGGCCGACCACCCCTGGCGCACCATGCCGCACCACGGCATGACCCCGCACATCTCCGGCTCCTCGCTGTCCGCCCAGGCCCGCTACGCCGCCGGCACCCGCGAGATCCTGGAGGCGTGGCTGGACGGCACGCCGATCCGCGAGGAGTACCTCATCGTCGAGGGCGGCGCGCTGGCCGGGACCGGCGCGCGCTCCTACAGCACCCGCAAGCAGTAGAAGGGACGGGCGCGACCAGTGGTGTGCCGGGTTCCGGCCCGGCACGCCGTACTCGCGTCCACCCCTTGATCTCCGCGTTCGAGGATGCGCTGGAGCCGCTACCAGACCTGATCAACGACCACGCACCCCATGGCCGAGCAGGTATCCCCTTGGCCGGCCTGCCTCATCGGAGGCTGCGGGCGGTGATGTCGCCGAAGCCGGTGGGGGAGAGCACGACTCGTGCCGCCCTTGGCCTCGGCGATCCGGATGTCGCCCCGTGCGGTGCTGGCGTGGTCCACCCCGGGCGGCGTCCCCCACGGCGGAGACACTCGACATCGTGACGATGCGACCCCAACCGGCCTCCATCATGGGTGAGAAGGAAGGGGCCGCGGCCCACGACCTTCGCGCCGGCATGCGAGGAGCAGCTGTCCCTCGTTCGGCGACACCTCCAGAGCTCCTGTGGCGGCGGGCCTGATCCGCAGGTCCGCGTTTTCGCACGCGGCCGGTTCGCGGGGCCGCTCCGATCGGTTCAGTCGTTCCTGCCTGGCCTGAAATTCTGCCGTCGGCCGCGGACACGTAGGAAGTGAAAGCCCGCAGCGTTCGGAAGGCCTGACGAGGATGACGCGTGAGTGAACAAGACGACCGGTCCCGGTTCGAGGTGGTGTACCGGCGCACCTATGAACAGATCCTCGGCTACGCCGTGCGGCGGTGCTCCTCACCCGAGGACGCCGCCGACGTCGTGGCCGAGACCTATATGATCGCCTGGCGGCGGATGAGCGAGCTCCCTGAGGGTGAGGCCGGCAAGCTCTGGCTGTACGGCGTGGCCCGGCGAGTGCTGGCCAACCACCGCCGCAGCGAGCGGCGCAGGCTCACCCGGCACACCGAACTCACAGCCGAGATCGAACACCTTTACACCGCCCCCTCCCCACACCATGATCGGGACGGCGTGGAGGAAGCCATGGACATGCTCGCCGACAGCGATCGTGAACTGCTGGCCCTGACCCTCTGGGAGGGGCTCGATCCCGGCGAGATCGCCACAGTGCTGAACTGCTCCCGCAATGCCGCCCGGATCCGCCTGCACCGGGCCCGCAAGCGCTTCGCCAAGGCCCTGGAGAAGACCCGCCCGTCGGCCGCTGGTCTCGCGTCACGGCCGCTCGTCGAGAAGGAGTCAAGGTGAACAGCGACCAGCTCTTCAAGGACCGGGCGCGAGTGCTGGATGAGGACCTGGCCGGCCGGGCGTCCACCGCGGGGGCGGACGCGCTGCTGATGCAGGTCGTCTCGCTGGAGCGCGTTCCGGCCCGGCGACGGCTCCTGCTCTCTCCCGGCCGCGCTCTGCTCGGCGTGGCCGCGGCCGCCGCCGCGGTAGCGGTCATCGCCCCCGCGATGCTGTCTGACAGCACGATCTCCATCGCGCCTCAGCCCAGTACGTCGGTGTCCGTGACAGCCGAACCGACTGCCCAGCAGATCCTGCTCGCTGCTGCCGTCGCCGTGGAGAAGGCCCCTGCGAGCGGAGACTACTGGCGCACCGCGACCATCAACCAGTGGATGTTGACCGACCCCACGCGCAGCTATGTGCTCGAGGGAAGACGCTCTGCAGAGGTCTGGCTGGCGAAGCGGCCGGATCTGCCGAGCTGGCGCATGCGGCAGGATCTCGGCGTCAAGCCCGCGACACCGCGGGACGAGGCGGCCTGGCGGGCCGCGGGGGCGCCTACCACCTGGCGGTACCCCAAGGACATGAAGACGGAGAACCTGTTCTCCGTCCCGTCCAGGCCGCTGGAGGCGGCGGCAGGTGAGCGAACCGGCGAACGGCTTCACTGGAAGACGGTCGGTGACCTGGCAGGCAAGTCGTTGACCTGGAAGGAGATGCCCGCGATCCCGGGCGAGCCCGAGACGCTCCGGAGCTACCTGGAAGAGCGCATCGGCCGGCTGGAGCTGGCCGGATCCGGGATGGACGTGGAGGAGGCGAGGGCGTACATCTTGATCCGGAACTGTGTGGACATCATCAGCACCCTGCCCGCCTCGCCCGAGACTCGTGCATCCGCGTACCGGGTCCTTGCGTCTCTGCCCGGCATCCGGGCCGAGGAGGAGATGACAGATCCGCTGGGCCGGCCCGGGCAGGTGCTCAGCTATCAGGAGGAGATAGAGCCGGGCGTGTTCTCCAAGGTTCAGCTCGTGGTCGATCCCGGCACCGGCCTGCTTCTTGCCGAGGTGAGGACGAACACCACCAAGCTCGCGAACGGGCGGCAGGCGGAGCTGCGTCTCTCCACCTCGTACCAGGCGATCGGCTGGACCAACGAACGCCCAGAACCGCCCACGCATCGGAACTGAGCCGCCCGCCGCCGACCGGCCGTCCTTCTCCGGCAAGCATCGCATGCACGGCATGACCATCCCGGGTCGGCGGTCTGCCGTCGGCTCGGGGAGCCGGGGGAGTGGATGGCGTGCACGCCGGAAGGAGGCGGCCGGCGGTTACGTAGCGCGTTGCCGCCACTCCTCGTAGACGGGGCACTGCGGGCAGCTGGCCCGGTCGCACAGCCGGCACAGCGTGGCCACCAGCCGCTCGCTGCGTGCCTCCGGCCCGAGCAGCGCCGCCGCGATCGGCACCAGGTGCTCACGCTGCTCGTCGGTAAGCCGCTCGATCAGCCGCTGCAGGGCGCTCTGCCGGGCCGCCAGCGCCGCTGCCGCCACGCGCTCTCCCTCGGGCGTGAGCCGCAGCGGGCGCGCGCGGCCCCGGCTGCTGCGCTCGACCCAGCCCTGCTCGGTCAACCGGCGGACCAGATGGGCGGTGCCCGGCTGGGAGATCCCCAACACGCCGCCCAGCCAGTCCGCCGTGCGGCCCGGCTGGTCCTTGATGGCGATCAGTGCCTCTCCCAGCGCGCCACCCGAGCCGACCGCTCCGGTCACCGCTTCGCGGATGATTCCCGTCACGAACAGGGCGGATGCGCCGAGCAGGTTTGCGGCATGCTCTTCTCGTACATTCATTACTGATGAATGTACGCCTCTCAGGGTTGATTGTCTGCTACAACGCCGCACAGCTGCCCGTGGCGATGCGGCCCCTGCTCATCGCCTTGGTGGCCGCCCAGCAGGCGGGTGGCTTCACCGGCGCCGGCCTCGCCGGTGGGGCGGCGGCGACGGGCATGGCGCTGTCGGCGCCGTGGTGGTCCCGCGCGCTGGCGCGGTACGGCGACCGGCGCGTTCTGACAGCCTCCGGCGCGCTCTTCCTCGTCACCGAGCTCGCGCTCGCGGCCAGTCATGGCCTGCTGCCGGTCATGGGCGCGGCGGCGCTGTGCGGGCTGTGCACGCCGCCGATCTCCAGCAGCCTGCGCTCGATGCTCCCGCACCTCGTCGCCAACGGCGATCCCGGCAGGGCCTACGCCGTCAACGCCGTCGCCAACGAGACGGTCTACATCGCCTCGCCCTTATGGGTGACCGGCTGGGCCACGCTCGCCGGTCCGGCCGCCGCGCTCGTCGCCAGCGCACTGGCAGGCGCCGCCACCCTCGGCGCCGGCATCGCGTTCACACCGCCTCTTCCGCGCCCGTCCCGCCGGGCAGGGCCGCCCCTCGCGGCCCTGCCCGCCGTGCGCACCCTCGGCGGCGCCTACCTCGCCTACTGGGTCTGCATGGGGGCGATGTGGGTGCTCCTGCCCGCCTTCGCCGCCCACGCCGGCGCCTCCCACCAGGCCGGGCTGCTGGTGGCGCTCTGGTCGGCCGGCAGCCTCGCCGGCGGCCTGGCCCTGGCGGTACGCGGACCACGCGGCGCCTACCGTGATCGCTACCTCTGGCTCCTCGGCACGCTCGCCGCGACCTCGCTGCCGCTGGCCCTGCCGGCCACGGTCGCGACGATGGCCGTAGCGATCACCCTGTTCGGCATCGCGCTCGCGCCCTGGCTGGCCACCAGCGACCAGCTCGCCGCCGTGATCGCCGGGCCGCGCAGCAGCGAGCTGTACGGCTGGCTGACCACCCTCGGGCAGATCGGCAGCGCCGTCGGAGCCGCGCTCGCCGGCCCGCTCGGCGACCGGTACGGCGGCGGCCCGGCCTTCCTCCTGGTAACCGCCGCCCTGGCGGCGGGCCTCGCCGTCGCCCTCACGTGCAGGCGCACGCTGCCCCAGGACGGCCGACCGTGAACGCAGACGGGGGGCGGTGCTCTCGACCGCGATGATGCCCTCGCCCTTGATCCTCCACCACTGGAACGCGACCTGCCCGGGCCAGGCCGTGCCGGGTCAGCGGCCGGCGAGTTCGGCGAAGATCTCCACCAGTTCAGGCCGGTCGAACGGGCCGACATGAGGTGCCGCGACGCTTCGGACGTCGGTCGGATTGTCCGGAGTGAGGCGGTCGGCCTCTGCGACGAACCGGTCTTGCAGCGCCGGCGGTCTCGTCCGGTTCGAGCATGTTGAGCAGCCGGCTCACCCCGAGGACCGCCGGATCGGCGACCATCGCCGCGCGGTCATGACGGCGCCGCACCATCCGGCGGGCAAGGCTGTTTCGGAGGGGGATCGTCCCGCAGCCTGCTGTACATCAAGCCATCACGCCACTGACCGGCGCGGAACTCCACCGCACGCATGACGCCCTCCAGGGTGAAGATTTCGATGCAGACCTGTACTGTATTGTAATCCGCCGAGGAGGCGACGTTCCGTGAACGGTCTCCGCGCGCAGTGGGCTCGCACGACGGGTGCGGTGAAGTCGCCGCTGCCGAGTTCCAGGCAGGTCATCCACCCCATGAGAGACGGGAATCAGCCATGAGTGCCTTCGTACTCGGGTTCCATGACATCGACAGGGCGCAGCTTGCCCTGGTCGGAGGCAAGGGCGCCAACCTCGGCGAGCTGTCCGCGATCAGCGGGGTCCGCGTGCCGTACGGGTTCTGTGTCACCACCGACGCCTACCGGGAGGTCGTGGAACGGGATGCGGCGGTCGGCGCGCTGGTCGACGGGCTGGCCGGGCTGCGGGCCGATGACCGGCCGGGGATCGCCGCCGCCTGCGCGCGCCTGCGGGCCACCATCGAGGACCTGGCCGTGCCCGAGGAGCTCCGGCGCGACATCATCCGGCACCTGCAGGAGACGGGCGATGAGGGCGTGCCCTGCGCGGTACGCTCCAGCGCCACCGCCGAGGACCTGCCGTCCAGTTCCTTCGCCGGCCAGCAGGACACCTACCTCAACGTCAAGGGCACCACGGCGCTGATCGACAGCGTGCGGCGATGCTGGGCGTCACTGTTCACCGACCGCGCGGTGGCCTACCGCATCCAGAACGGCTTCGATCACCGAGCCGTCCGGCTGTCGGTCGTCGTCCAGCAGATGGTCTTCCCGGAAGCGGCCGGCATCATGTTCACCGCCGACCCGGTCTCCGCCAACCGCACGGTGGTCTCGATCGACGCCGGGTACGGCCTGGGAGAGGCGTTCGTCTCCGGGCTCGTCAACGCCGACAACTACCGGGTCAGGGCCGGGCAGATCATCGAGAAGAAGATCGCCACGCAGACGAAGGAACTGCGGGCCTCCCCGTCCGGCGGCACCATGGAGCAGCCGATCGAGGCCGCCCGGCAGCACGCCCAGACACTCACCGACAGCCAGATCCTGCGGCTCGACAAGCTGGGACGGCGAATCGAGGCGCATTTCGGCAAGCCGCAGGACATCGAGTGGGCCCTGTGCGACGGCACCTTCTACGTGCTGCAGAGCCGTCCCATCACCACCCTCTATCCCGTGCCGCCGTCGAACGACGGCAAGAACCACGTGTACGTCTCCTACGGGCACCGGCAGATGATGACCGACGCCTTCGCCCCTCTCGGCCTGTCGTTCTTCGCCCTGCTGCACGACAAGCTGGGGCGCACGGCCGGCGTCGTGGCGGGCAACCGCTTCTACAAGGACGTCTCGTCCGAGCTGACCTCGTTCTGGGCCAGGCCCGCCACGCTCAAGAGCCTCGGCCAGGTGGACGTGCTGATGGCCAACGCCCTGCGGACCGTGCTGAAGCGCAAGGACTTCGTGGCCTCGCTGGCGCACGGCAAGACCTCGATGCTGGACTTCGGTGAGGGCGGCCCGCTGCCGATCGCCCGCCAGTACCTCAAGCTCTCCCGCGAGAACGACCCCGGCGTCGTGCCCGACCTGATCGCCTACACCGAGAAGACGGTGGAGCGGTGCAGGCGGGGCCTCGCGGGCAAGTCGGGCGACGAACTGTTCCAGTACATCATCGACGACCACGCCGTGCTGGCCGAGCTCACCTTCGATCCGCGCAGCGTGGCGGCGGCGTTCGTCGGCATCCAGGCGGTCAACTGGGTCAACAAGCACATGGAGGCCTGGCTGGGCGTCAAGAACGCCGCCGACGCCATCGCCCAGTCCGCCGACCACAACGTGGTGGCCGCCATGGGGCTCGACCTGCTGGACGTCGCCGACGTCATCCGCGAGCACCCAGCGGTCATGCGCTACCTGGAGACCGCCGAGGGCGACACCTTCTTCACCGGTCTCGCCGCGTTCGACGGCGGCGAGGCCGTACGGGACGCCATCCAGGACTACCTGCGCAAGTACGGCATGCACTGCGCCGGCGACATCGACATCACCCGGACCAGGTGGAGCGAGGACCCGGCCCTGCTCGTCCCGCTCCTCCTCGGCAACATCAGGAACTTCCCGCCCGGCGAGCGCCGCCGCAAGGCGGAGCAGGGGCGAGCCGAGGCCGAACGCAGCATGAACGACCTCCTCGCCCGCCTCAGGGAACTCCCCGGCGGCGCCGGCAAGGCCAGGAAGGCGGCCAGGAAGATGAGCCTGATCCGCCACTTCATCGGCTACCGCGAATATTCCAAGCACTCCCTGCTCCTGCGCTACGAGCTCTACAAGCGGGCGCTCATGGCAGAGGCCGCCAAGCTCGTCGGCCGGGGCGTCATCAAGGACGCCGAGGACGTGTACTTCCTGTCCATCGAGGAGTTCAGGCAGGCGGTCAACACCGGCGAGCTCGACTACTCGGTCATCATCCAGCGAAGAGAGGCGCACGAGGCGTACCGGAGACTCACCCCGCCACGCGTGATCACCTCCGAGGGTGAGGTCATTCCCGGCGAGTACGACGCCGGTACTCTCCCGGAGGGGGCGATGGCCGGCATCGCCGTGTCGGCGGGCATCGTGGAGGGCCGCGCCCGGGTCATCCGCAGCATGGCCGAGGCCGACGTGGAAGAGGGGGACATCCTCGTGACGGTCTTCACCGACCCGAGCTGGTCCCCGCTGTTCGTCTCCGTCAAGGGGATCGTGATGGAGGTGGGCGGCGTGATGACGCACGGCGCCGTGGTGGCCCGCGAGTACGGCCTGCCCGCCGTCGTCGGAGTGGAGAGCGCCACCGAGCGCATCGAGGACGGGCAACGCATCCGGGTGAACGGCAGCGAGGGGTATGTGGAGATCCTGCCGAACCCCTGACACTTACGGCCTCATCCGCATCTGCCCGCGACCCGGCCCGGGCACTGGCAACTCGGTGAATTGGTCCGCGCCCCGTCGCGGCGTACGGGGCTGCAGGCGCGCACGATCCGCTTCTGGTCTGGCAGCGGCGTCGTCCCTCCGGTCCAGGGCGTCAGCCCGAGCAGACTGATCGCGTGTAACTTTCACCGAACGCGGGCGGCGGCGCACAGCTCACTGACAAGATCTTCTGACGGTGGCGGTACGGGCCTTGACAAAGCCTGTCGCCGCCCCAACACTCTCCCCACCACAAGTGTGTGACATAGCACTTAGAGGGTTCGAGGTGTTAACGCTAACAAGGAGACACCGCAGTGAGACGATTAAGGTCCGTGATTCTGGCCGGGCTCGTGGCAGCGGGCACGTTCCTCATCCCCGCCGCGCCCGCGTCGGCCGCCCCGGTCAACCTGGCCCCCTCGGCGAGCCCGTCCGCGTCCTACACCTCGCCGTGGGAGAACGTGGCCGCCATCAACGACGGCATCGACCCGCCGAGCTCGAACGACACCGTCAACCGCCGCTGGGGCACCTGGCCCAACACCGGTGAGCAGTGGGCGCTGCTGACCTGGTCGCAGGCGCAGACGCTCACCTCGGCACAGGTCTACTTCTTCGACGACAACGGCGGTGTGCGCGTACCGGCCTCGTGGCGGCTGCAGCGCTGGACCGGCAGCGCGTACGCCGACATCCCCGGCACGTACGCGACCGCGACCAACACCTACAACACCGTCACCTTCGCCGCCGTCTCCACCACCCGGCTGCGCGTGCTGATGCAGAGTGGCCAGGGCTCGGTGGGCCTGCTCGAGGTCAGGGCCATCGGCGAGGGCGCCCCGCAGACCGGTTGGAACCCGCCCGCGAACCTCGTCACCCCGCTCAACGAGGTGTGGCAGCACGTCGAGAGCACCTACCCCAACCTGTACGGGTTCCGCAATTACGGCTGGGACCAGATCATGGCCAACCGCGGCTCGATCAACTACTGCGTCCGCTGGGACACCAGCGCGACCGTGACCGCAGCCCAGCGTGACCAGATCCACGCCCAGCTCACCCGCCAGTTCAAGAAGTGGATGGACGTCATGGCCGGCCACAACGGCTGGCCGTACAGCACCGTGCCGCTCAAGGTCGTCGGCTGGGCCGTACGCGACCGCGCCCAGCTCCAGTGGAGCGACAACTCCGTCGACATCTACGTCAACGACATCCGCGAGAACGCGCCCCAGTGCGCCGAACCCTGCGGCCGCTTCTTCAACCAGAGCGGCAACTACCCCAACTGCCCGGGCGGCGCGTCGCACCACTACGACATGTCGCTCTGGCTGACCAGCGGATTCGGCGGCGGCGCCGGCGGCGACTGGGGCCAGCGGATCGGCAGCGAGTATTTCATGTCGAACCTCAACACCGACAACGTGCACATCCTGCTGCACGAGATCGGCCACTCCTTCGGCCTGGACGACTTCTACGACTGGACCCCCACCGGCGTGGGCGGCTTCCTCATGAAGGCCGGCAGCGCGTCCCAGATCACGGAGTTCGACGCGTGGATGTTCCGTGACTGGTGGCGCCATCTGAGGAGCCGGTATGGCGTCTAGAGTCGCGGCGCTCCTCTGCCTGGTCCTGGCCCTGCTCACGGCGCCCGCGCAGGCGTCGGCGGCGGCCAAGACGATCTACATCCCCGCGCGCTGGCAGAGCACGGGCGAGGTGCCGTGGGTCAGCTCGCGCACCAAGGAGTCGGCCAACTTCATCCTGCTCTGGGGCGACCGGTCGGGGACGAACCCGACGAGCGCGCCGGAACCGTACCGGTTCGATCCCGACAACATGCTCAGCCAGCTCGAGAACCTCTACTCCTTCTACGTGAACACCATGAAGTTCACGCCGGAGACGGGGCTGCTGGCCCAGCACAAGATCATCGTCATCGTCACCAGGACCTGGTCGAACGCCCCGCTCGACGCGTGGGCCACCGGCGGGTCCACCGACGGCAGGGTCGGCGTGATCAACATCGCCCCGGCGGCGGCGCTGCCCGGGTCGTGGGGGCTGGCGCACGAGCTGGCCCACGTCTTCCAGAACTACACCTTCCTCGGCCGCTCCGGGTACGGCTTCACCCACCCCAGCGCCGGCACGTTCTGGGAGGCCAGCGCCGAGTTCATGGCCATGCAGGTCTACCCGACGACGGCAGCCGGCGACCTGACCAGGTTCATCCGCACCGAGAACCTGGCCTACAGCAGCAGCCGGCACCACTACGGGGCCTGGATGCTGCTGCAGTACATCAAGGAACGCGACGGCCTGGCCATGTTCAACCGCATCTGGAACGAGGCCAGGAACACCGAGCACCCGCTCGAGGTCTACCGCCGCATCGCCGGCATCGACCAGGCAGAGCTCAACCGCCGCATGGGCGAGTACGCCCAGCGCAACGTCACCTGGGACTACGCCAACCGGAACGACTTCATGCCGTTCATCAACCGCCTGTACCCCTTCATCACCGCCTACAACGGAGTGGCGGTGGAGCCGGTCAACGCCGCGGCGGGACACTTCCGCATCTCCGACGCGCTGGCGCCGTCCGACTACGGGTACAACAAGATCCGTCTCGTGCCGAGCAGCGACGGCGCCCTCATCCGGATGCGGTTCAGGGGCCACGTCAACGCGGCGGCGCAGTCGGGCTGGTCGTACGGGTTCGTCGCCGTCAGGAACGGCGTCCCCCGGTACGGCCCCCTGCACAACTCCGCCAACGGCGAGGTGACCTTCCAGACCCAGCCCGGCGAGAGGGACGTCTACCTCGTGGTCGTGGGCGCGCCGGGGACCGTGCACAAGTACGCCTTCCTCGACGGATACCCGCGCAACCACCGCTACCCGTACCAGTTCCGCCTCCAGGGCGCCACGCCCTGGGGCCACGAGCCGGGCCACGTCAAGCCACCCGCGCCGGGCGGCGGGCGGTGGCACTCCAACGGCGGCGGCTGGGTGGACAGCCGTGCCAACGTCGCCGCCACGGCCTACGTCGGCCCCCGCGCCGCCGTGTACGGCAACAGCACCGTCAGCGGCAACGCCCGCATCGAGGACCTCGCCTGGGTCAACAGCGGCGCCACCGTGACCGGGAACGCCGTGGTCAAGAACAACGCCCTGGTGCAGGGCGGGGCCAACCTCAGCGGGAGCGTCGTGATCGGCGGGGACGCCGAGCCGGCGACGGCTTGCTCGTCGGGGACGTACCTGATGTTCAACCCCGACCGGCGCTGCGACGGTGGCGGCGGTGAGGCGGACGTCAACCCGCCGCACCCGATCTTCAGCGACGAGGACCTCGCCTTCGGCGGTGGCGGCGATCCTGGGCCGGTGAACCTGGCGTCGAGCGCCACGCCGTCGGCCTCGTACACCTCGCCCTGGGAGAGCGTGGCGGCCATCAACGACGGCGCCGTGCCCAGCCCGCGCTGGGGCACCTGGCCAGAGACCGGGACCCAGTGGGCCGAGCTGACCTGGGCGTCGCCGCAGACGATCAAGTCGGCGGAGGCGTACTTCTTCGACGACGGGGGCGGCGTGCGCGTGCCGGCGTCGTGGCGGATCCAGTACTGGAACGGCAGCGCCTACGCCGACGTGGCGGGCGCGAGCCACTATGCGACGGCGGCCGGGGCCTACAACACGGTCACGTTCACCGCCGTGAACACCACGCGTCTGCGGTTCGTGCTGCAAAGCGGCCAGGCATCGGTCGGGTTGCTGGAGGTACGCGCCTTCGCCTGATGGGCGCGAGGTGAGGTGCCGGGCGGCCGGGACACGATCCCCGCTGCCCGGCACGCCCGCGTCCGGGACATTCGTGCTCTCGCACGCCCCATGTCCCGCGCTGTGTGATCGCCTCCCGACCGGCACGCACTGACCTGTCGGGCCGACGATGTGAGCCAACGTCAGATTCGAGTCATGCTGGATTCGTATCCCCCTCCGCCCGGGTAGACCCAGGCGCCGGTGACGGTGGTGCCGTCAGCGCTGAACGTGCCTTCGTAGTAGGCGGGGCTCCCCTTCGCGCCGCCCCAGATGGTCAGCTTGTCGCCGGTCAGCTCGTACACGTAGTCGAGGGTGTTGCCGGTCGAGTCGTAGAAGCGTGACACCACGTCCGTGCCGGTCGGCTCGCCGAACGGGCGCAGGTTGCCGATCACTTCCAGGCCGGTGACGGGCTGGCCGAACTGGGTGAGTTCGACGTGCTGGAGCAGGAAGAAGCCGCCGGGCATCCACTCATACCGTACGGTCCCTTCGGCGCCGCCGGTGACCGCCCAGGTGCCGACCAGGCGGTCCAGGGCCTTCAGGGCGGCGGTCGGCTCGTTGATCTCCGGCATCTCGGTCATTTCGTTCTCCTTGCGGGTGTGGTGAGTGCTCGCCGGTACCTCGGAGGCCACCTGCGAGCCTCGACATCCCAGAAGTGTGATTCAGGTCACATCGCAGTCATGTCGAGAGGAGCGGGCCGGTCACGAGGTAGCGGCAGGACCCCATCAAGGAGGAAGTCATGGCCAGCTGCTCCCCATGTCGCCGGAGCACATGAGCATCCAGATCGCCGTCAACGGCCTGGTCGCCTTCACCTGGACGACCATCCTGGCCCTGTCCCTGCGCCGCTCCGCTTGACCTCGCGTACGCTTGCCCGCACGTTCGACAGAAGGATCACCCATGAAGTACCTGCTGCTCAGCTACACCCCGGCCGCCGCCTGGGACGCCGCGACCGCTGACACCGCATCCGAGGAGGCTCTGGCAGCCTTCGCCGTGTACCAGAAGTTCGAGCAGGAATTGATCTCCACCGGCGAGTTCGTCACCAGCGAGGGCCTCGGCCATCCGGCGGTCAGCACCACAGTGCGCAGGTCCGGAGAGGGCGTGGTGGCGACCGACGGGCCGTTCGCCGAACTGAAGGAGGTCCTGGCCAGCTTCGCCGTGATCGACGTGGCGAGCCAGGAGCGAGCCGTGGAGATCGTCTCGCGGATCGTCGAGGTGCTGGGTGAGCCGATCGAGATCCGGCCGATCATGGGCGAGGACTTCACGGCGTGACGACCACGCCAGACGACGTCCGGCGCGAGCGGATGGCCGGCATGACAGTGGGACCGGCATGACAGTGGGACCGGCATGACAGTGGGACCGGCATGACAGTGGGACCGGCATGACAGTGGGAAAGGCACACGCAGCATGAACGCCGACATCGAGCACCTGCTGCGCACCGAAGCGCCACAGGTGCTCGGCGCGCTGGTACGCCGCTTCGGCCGTTTCGACGTCGCCGAGGACGCGGTGCAGGAGGCGCTGCTCGCCGCGAGCCGGGTCTGGCCGGCCGACGGCGTGCCGGAGAACCCGCGTAGCTGGCTGATCCGCATCGGCTATCGGCGGATGGTCGACCTGCTCCGCGCCGACCAGGCCAGGCGCCGGCGCGAGCAGGAGGCCGGCGCCGCCGAACTGGCCATGCAGGAACCGGCCCGGCGCACGGGCCCCGCGCAGGAGACCGACGACAGCCTCGCCCTGCTGCTGCTCTGCTGCCACCCCGCGTTGAGCGCCACCTCCCAGGTGGCGCTCACGCTGCGCGCGGTCGGCGGCCTGAGCACCGCCGAGATCGCGCACGCCTACGGCACCACCGAGAACACCATGGGCACCCGGATCAGCCGCGCCAAGCAGCAGCTGGCCCGCGCCGGCGCCCGCTTCACCCCGCCGACCGACACCGACCGGGACAGCCGGATGGCCGCCGTGACCCAGGTGCTCTATCTGATCTTCAACGAGGGTTACACGGCCTCCACCGGCGCCCAGCTCGCCCGCGTCGACCTGACCGGCGAGGCCATCCGGCTGACCCGCATGCTGCACCACGCCTCGCCCGCCGACCCCGAGGTCACCGGCCTGCTCGCGCTGATGCTGCTCACCGAGGCACGCCGCCCCGCCCGCACCGGCGGCCACGACGAGCTGGTGCCCCTGGACGAACAGGACCGGGCGCGCTGGAACGCCGACCTCATTCGCGAGGGCACCGAGCTGATCGACAGCGTCTGGAGCCGCCGCGAGGTAGGCCCCTACCAGTTGCAGGCCGCGATCGCAGCCGTGCATGCCGCTGCCACGTCACCGGAGCAGACCGACTGGCCGCAGATCGCGGCGCTCTACCTGTGGCTCGAACGGCTCACCCCCACCCCGCCGGTACGGCTGAGCCGGGTGGTGGCGGTGGCCAAGGCCTACGGGCCCGCCCGAGGGCTGGCCCTGCTCGACGACCTCAACCGCCGCTTCCACCTCGACCAGGACCCGCTGATCCGGCAACGCGAACGCGCGGTGCGTGCGCACCTGCTGCAGCTGACCGGCGACGCGGCCGGCGCGGCGCGACTGTACCGTGAGGCGGCCTCCCTGACCGGCAACCAGATCGAGCAGCGATATCTGCTCGACCGGGCCCACCGCCTCGGCTGAGGCGTTCACGGCCTCGCCGGGCGTCAGCCCGGCACTCCCGTGGTGGCGATGCGATCCCACAGCCCGCCCGCGCCCATGCCGGCCACGATCCGCAGCTCGATCATGTCGTCGATGCCGGAACCGAAGGTGACGCCATGGGCGGACAACGTTCTGCCTTGCGAGGCGAAGGGAAGTTCTCACCAGGCGTAGGCTTCCGGCGCGGGCTTGGAGCCGTTCGGGCCGGGCGGCGGGAACAGCTCGTCCAGCCTGGCCAGCGTCCCCTCGTCCAAGGTGATCGCCAGCGCGCGGAGCGAGCCGTCGAGCTGGCCGACCGTGCGCGGCCCGATGATCGGCCCGGTCACGCCGTCCTGCGCGAGCAGCCAGGCCAGCCCGACGTCGGCGGGGTCCTCGCCGATGCCGGCACACATCTTCTCGTAGGCCTCGATCGTTTCCCGGTGCTTGGCCAGGGTGTGGGCTGATCGCCCGGAGTCGCCGCGGGAGGCGCCACCCTCCCTCTGTTTGCGCAGGACGCCGCCGAGTACTCCGCCGTGCAGGGGCGACCACGGGATCATGCCCAGCCCGTAGTGCCGCGCCGCGGGCAGCACCTCCAGCTCGGCCCAGCGGTTCATCAGGTTGTAGATGGACTGCTCGGCGACCAGGCCGAGCATGTGCCGCCCGCGTGCTGCCTCCTGCACCTGCGCCAGGTGCCAGCCGGCGAAGTTGGACGAGCCGAAGTAGAGCACCTTGCCCTGCCGGCGCAGGACGCTGAAGGCCTCCCAGATCTCCTCCCACGGCGTGTTCCGGTCTATGTGGTGCATCTGGTACACGTCGATGTGGTCGGTGCCCAGCCGCTGGAGCGAGGCGTCGCACGCGCGCCTGATGTGCAGCGCGGACAGGCGGCTGTCGTTGGGCCACTCGCCCGTCGGGAGGTAGAGCTTGGTGGCCAGGACGGTCTTGTCGCGCCTGTTGCCTCCTGCGGCGAACCACCGTCCGATGATCTGCTCGGTGCGGCCTTCTCCGTACACGTCGGCGGTGTCGAAGAAGTTGATGCCGTGCTCGTGCGCCCGGTCCATGATCGCGTGGCTGTCGGCTTCGGACGTCTCCGTTCCGAAGTTCATCGTGCCCAGGACGAGCCGGGACACCGAGAGCCCGCTGCGGCCCAATCGGACGTAGTCCATGTCAGGCCGCTCCGAACTGCTCGGTGAAGCGGCCGGTGAACAGGTCGGCCCCCTTGTAGGCCGAGACCGTCTCAGCGGAGACGACGGCGGGGCCGTCGGGGGTGGGCAGCTGGCCGACGCCGCCGTGCGGGCCGAGGGGCAGCAGGATCATGGGATGCGGCAGCGGCCGGTAGGTGGCCGTCGGCTGCTCGCCGCGCAGCTGGGCGAGAATGTTCTGGGCCACCACCTCCGCGTGCTGCATCGCGTACCCGGCCATCTTGGCCTCGGCGACGTCGGTGATGTCGCCGATGGCGTAGACGTGCTCGTGGCCGCGCACGTTGAGGGTGTCGGTGACGGGCACCTGCCCCTGGGGCGTGCGCGTGGTCAGCTCGCCGCCCGCGAGATAGTCGCTGTTGGTCCGTACACCATGCGCGCGGAACCAGATGTCGGCGGTGATCTCGTCGCCGCCGGTCGCGGTGACGGTGAACGTGCCGGCCTGGCCGGGCTCGGTGGCAGGGGGCGTGCTCAGGCCGGTGCTCAGCCGCAAGTCGATGTCGAGTTCGCCGAGCTGACGGCGCAGCTCCTCGCGCATCTCCGCAGGGAAGGCCGGCAGCAGCTCCTCGGCCGGGTCGACGATGGTCACACGCTTGTGCGGCCAGGTCTCCTTGATCTCCCCAGCCAGCTCCAACCCGACCGGCCCGGCGCCGAGAATCAGCACCCGATCGGAGCCCGCCAGTTCCTTGTGGGTCCGGCGCAGGTCCTCCAGGACCTCCGCCATGGAGTCCGAGGTGGGCTTGGCGGGGTAGGCGTAGCTGGAGCCGGTGGCCAGGACCAGGTAGTCGGCCTCGACCCGCCGGCCTGAGGCCAGGGTGACGCCACCGGGATCCACCGAGGCCGCGCGGTCGCGCACCACAGTGCCGCGGGTGAGCCATTGGTCGTAGGGGAAGAACATGTTGCTCGCCCAGTCGGGCTGGGTCAGCGCCCGCAGCGAGCCGGCAGAGTTGATGAACGCGTCCCGGGGGTCGATGAGGACGACCTCGGCCTCTGCGTCCAGGGCCTTGGCGACTGCAGAACCACCGTAACCGCCGCCGATGACCACAACTGTACGACTCATCATTCACTCCAACACAAAAAGGGGTTGAGTTCGTGTCACGAACCATATTAGTTCGTGGGACGAACTGCAACTCCTTCTCAGGTTCAGTGCGTGGGCCGCGGTTCCATGAGGCGGCGGGAACCTCGTTGTCCGCCGCGACGCGGCCGAGCAGGGCGGCGAGCGTGCCGCGCTCCGCCGAGGCCAGTTCCTCGATGGTGCGGCAGGTCTCCGGCGTGGAAGTCGCCGGTCAGCTCGCCGCCCCGCCCGGTGAACGCCACCCGCGCCGCACCGGAGTCCTGGGGGGCGGGTTCGCGTTGCACCAGGTCGTGGCGCTCGCTGCGATCCACCAGGCGGGTCAGGCTCGACTTGGCCAGGTCGGGTGCCGTGCCCAGCTCGTTCATGCCGTACTCGCGAGCGGAATCTGCATACACCGCATTCACCGGGAACGTGCAGCGCGCCAGTGCCGCCGCTGGCCCGAGCCGGCCGTCAACGCGCCTATTCGCTGGGCCGCAGCAACAAAATTCGTGGAACGAACTAATTTTTGGGCTCTTTGGCCTCACCTTGACCAAGGTAGGTCGGCTCGTAACTCTCGTACGACTTCCAGCGCCAACCGGCGCGTTCACCCCGGACGGGGTGCCCAGGTTCGTCCCTTCGAGCGCCGTGACTCGATGCCGCCCTGCCGCCCTGCCGCGCGCCGGCGACCGGCCGACCGCTCACTCGCCCGTAGGTCCTGCGCGATGTCCCGGGTGGGCTTCCCCTCCTCACCCTGGCCCGGCTCGCCGCCACCGGGAACAGCGCACCGACCTGGTGGACCGCGCCAACGCCATCCGCCCCCGCATCGTCCGCTGATCCGCGGCGGCGAGAGGGCGGATGAGTCGCTACATCGGGCGGCCGGTCCCGCTCAGCCAGCTACCGTAGAGGGTGCTGGTGACCCGGCAGCGACCGGCGTAACAGACGTAGCTCACCTTGATGCTCCGGTGCTTGTAAACCGTCGGATTGAACTTGCGGACGATGCGTCCGTTCGTGCAAACGTCGTACACCTTGGCCTTACTTACACCGTTCTGGTTGTAGATCTTCGTCATGCTGCTCGAGTTCGACTCAGTCCTCTTCAGCCGCTTGACGCTGTGCGTGTTCGGGTTGTAGGTCCGCGTCCCGAGGTAGTTCGTCCACACGCCACCACAGTGACCCCTGTCCTCCGACCAGTAGAGGTAGGGCTTGACCGTGTCGGCGCTGGCGGTCGGCATCCCGCCGCCTCCGACCACCATCCCCGAAGCGAGTATCGCCGACGCCATGAGCCACCCGAGCCGTTGTCCTTTGCGCATGAACCTTCCCATCTCCGGTGTCGTCGCATCCTGTGGAGCCCGGCACGGTCAACTGAGTGACCGGCTGCCACGGTGCCGTAGGGCGGTATAGGCACAGAACATCTTCGGTACACGTGACGTATCCCAGCCGGAGACCGGCTCGCTTCTCCAGGGTCCGAAACGTGCAACCGTCGTGAGACGGTCGGCCGCTTGGCCCACGACTCAGGGATCCGCGCCGTGCCCGGAGACATGGACACCGGCCGGCCGTTGATGATCCCGGCGCGCCGCTTCCCTCTTGTCGGCACCCGCCGATTCCTCGTCTACGGCAGCTCGCGCGCCAGCTTCTCCGCCCCGCTCGGCCGGGTGACCGCGGTGACGGCTGCGTCGGCCTCGGCGCGGAACCAGACGTACTTCTCCTTGGCCTGCATACGCAGGATGCGCGGGTCGTTGACGGTGCACCGCTCGCGTACCGACTTGCCGGGGGCGACGCGCTCCACGGAGATCCGGCACGTGCCGACCTTGTCCTTGATCCGCTCCGGCACGAACGACCCCGAGCCGTACAGGGTGATGGTGATCTTCTCGCTGATGGTGAGGTCGTCGAAGTTGTTGCGCAGGCGCACGCCCACGGCGACGGGGCCGCACACGCCCGGGGCGCACGGGGTCACCTTCGACAGCTCCTCGTCGAGGTGGACGAGGGCGTTGACAGTGACCGTGCGCGGGATGCCGCGAAGGTGTGCGGCCAGGTCCGCGTAGGCGTCCTTCGCCTCCTCGGCGGTGCCGGCGCGCACGGTCAGCCGGGCCGCCGCCCCCTCGGACGGCTCGTAGGCGGTCAGCAGATCGACGCCGGAGTAGCCGACCAGCCGGTGCGGGGCGTCAGGGGAGAACCAGTACGCGCCGTTGCGGACCGCGCCCGCCGCGGACGGGTGCATCCGGACGAGGTCCAGATGCGGCGCGCCGGCGGGCACGCCGTCGGGCGGCGGGTAGGCGATCGGCGGGTTGCTCGGCTGGTCCTGATCGGCCGGCACCACCGGCATCGGGGGAGCGGCGGTGCCGGTGGTGGCCGGCGTCGCGATCCCGGCCAGGTCCTCGGCCACCCGCTGGGGGGCCAGCCGGGGCAGGTCGAGTCCGTACAGCAGGTGGTCCTGCTCGGCCACCCACGTGCCGGCCAGGTCGCGTTCGGGCACCGGGATGTGCGGCACCGCGCGCCAATAGTCGGCGTCCGCCCTGACGAACTGGGTCTTGTCATCCAGGACCAGGACGTCTGCGGTGGCGCCGTCGATCGTGATGGTGCCGAAGACGTCGCCGTTGCCCAGAGCGCGCAGGTCGGCGGTGATCTGGGTGTCCGGCGGGAACGGCTCGTCGGCCGCCGGGCCTTTGAACGGAGCCTTCCAGGAGCCCGTCCAGTGCAGCAGCGGCGTGGTCCGTACCGGGCCCGCCAGGTCGCTCGCCTTCGGCGCCGGCTGACCGGCCGGGGAAGAGGAGGGCTGCTGGGAGGACGAGGGCTGCTGGGAGGAGGAGCAGCCCGCTACCAGCGCCACCACAGCCAGCACCAGGGAGAGCGCGCGCCTGCCGTGTTGTTTGTGATGCATCGGGGATCAGAGTAGCCGGAGGGTGGATCACCAGCGCCCCGCCCACGTCACCGTTGCCCCGGTTTGTTGTTCTTCCACATCTCCTGACACCTGCCCGATACACGAAGGCAGCCCGGCGTTGGGGGTATTTGCGCAGGTAGACGCCTTGCAAGGAGGTATACCCGGTGGAAGACTGGATCTGACGGAGGGGGACGTCATGATCGAGGTCAAGAGCATCGACAAGCCCGACGAGCGCCGCGACTTTCCCAGGGGGCACCTGGAGGTGTGCAACCTGTCCGGGCTGAGTTTCGGCGTGGCCACGTTCGAGCCCGGCTGGCGCTGGTCGGAGTCGGTCAAGCCCATCGCCGGCACGGACTCGTGCGAGGTCCACCACAACGGGTTCGTGGTCCAGGGCCGGCTGCGCATCCGGATGAACGACGGCACCGAGGCCGAGATCGGCCCGGGAGAGATCTTCGTCTGCCCGCCAGGACACGACGCCTGGGTGGAGGGCGACGAGCAGGTGGTCCTCTACGACTTCGCCGGCGGAGCGGCCGAGTACGCCAAGGCCCGCACGTCCGGCGCTGCCGCGAGCGGGTACGGCCCGGACGGATCGTAGGTCGTTGAGGTCGGTCACGCGCTGGGCGGGCTGAGTTGCGGGGCCCGAGCGTGGAGCACGAATCGCTGCCCGGCGAGGCGGTCGCCCGGATCCATCACCAGGTTGCGAGCCCGCTGCACCGTCCGTGCCCCGGCCGGGGCGCGCAGGGGGCGGCCGATCAGGCAAGTCGGCGTTGAGCCGGGGTCTCATGCCTTGACGGCGGTGCCGGGCGTGGTCACGGTGACCGCGGGCGGCTCACGGTTCGTCGTCCAAGACGCGGGCTCGTTCCGGGCGGATGCCGTGAGTGAGGGTCACCGCGGACTGATCTCCGGTCATCTTGTGGGCGGTCGTTTCGGCGTACGGCTCGATCAGGTTGGCCGGGGTGCAGTCGAAGATGTCGCAGAGTGCGATGAGCGTGCGCAACGACAGGCGTTCGGGTTTGTTGGCGACCAGCCGGTAGACCTGGGCCGGAGACAGACTCACACCGCGCTCGCGCAGCAGCGGGATCAGGTCGGTCGTCTTCCATATCTCGTGGGCGGCCATGATCTGTCGAAGGCGCCAGTGGAAGTTCAGGCGTCTGGTCACGGTGTGCCTCCCTGCCCCGGACGGTTCGGGGCGCGGCCGGTGGTGCGGTTGTCGACGCAGTTGAGTGCCCGACCTGGTGCCGGACGAATAACAGATCGGAACCGCCCTCAACGAGGTGGGTGACGGAGGTGCGCCGCAGGCGATGCAGATCGGCCGCGTCCCGCATCCCGTCGAAGCCTCCCCTGGTACATGGGGCGCCAGTGTCGTCGTCAACCCCCTCTGCCTTCGCTGACGACGGGAAGCTCGCGCGCCTGACCGCGCGGGGCGGGTTCGAGGGGGCGGAGCCGGGTGTGCGGCGCGTCATCCGTCGATGATCCGGTCGAGCCAGTCACCCAGTAGCCGTCCTTCGGCAGCGCTGAGGACCGTCAGGTCCGCGAGGGCGGCCTTCAGGGTGATGGCGCCGGCCACGACGTCGTCCCCGGCACGCCTGGAGCCGTTCGGGGCGGGATCGGTGATCGCGGCGATGACCGCCTCACGGACGATCCGGGCGGCGTCCATGTCGCGTTCCGCCTCCGGTGCGGCGATCAGCGCCAGCGTGGTGCCACGGCCGGCCGCGTGGATCGCGCGCGCCGCCCGCTCCTCCGGCACGCGGAGCCGGCCGGCCAGGGCGACACGGTGCACCAGCCCGGCGAGGATCTCCGCGGCCTGCTTCGCCGCGTCGGCTCCGGCGCCCGGCCGCGGGCTGCCGTAGATCAGTGCGTACAGAGCGGGCTCGGCGAGGCCGAAGCCGATGTGCAGGTCCCAGCCGCGCCGCAGGTCCTCCACGGGGTCGCCGCTGGGCGTCATGCCCCGCTTCTCGGCGAGGTAGGACATGAGCCCTCGGCCGGCTACGGCGTCCAGCAGACCCTGCTTGTCACCGAACAGCCGGTACAGGATCGGTGCCTGGACTCCGGCGGCCTGGCAGACCGCCCTGGTCGAGACCGCGTCCGTTCCCTCACGTGTCAGCAGGTCCGCTGCGACGCCGAGGATCGCTTCCCGCGTGTCGTTCGCGCTGGTCATGTATCGATGCTAACAGGGGGATGCTCTTATCGCTAACATTATCGCTAGCTTTCTCTTGTTAGCGGTGTGGTATCGATGTTAACTTCTATGCGTTAGCAGTTGAACGAGGAGGCCTTCATGGGTACCGCATCGCGCATCGCCATCGTCACCGGAGGCTCGCGGGGGATCGGCCGCGCCGTCGCCTCCCGGCTGGCCGCCGCGGGCCAGGATGTCGCCGTCGTGTACGCGTCCGACGCCAAGGAGGCGGACGTCGCCGTCGGCGAGATCGAGGCGGCCGGCGCCCGCGGGATCGCGCTGCGGGCCGACGTGGCCGACGAGGTCGAGGTCGCCGCCGCGTTCGACACCGTCGAGCAGCGCCTCGGCCCCGTCGACGTCGTGGTCAACGCGGCCGGTGTGATGGCGCTGCGGCCGGTCCGCGACCTGGACCTGGCCGAGCTCGACCGGCAGCTGCGCGTCAACGTGCGGGGCACGTTCGTCATGGCCAGGGAGGCCGCGCGCCGGATTCGGCCGGGTGGCGCCATCGTCGCCTTCTCCACCAGCGTCACCCGCCTGCACCTGCCGGCCTACGGCGCGTATGCCGCGAGCAAGGGGGCGGTGGAGGCCCTCGTCCCGATCCTCGCCAAGGAACTGGGCGGGCGCGACATCACGGTCAACGCGGTGGCGCCGGGTCCGACGGCCACGGAGCTGTTCTTCGACGGCAAGTCACAGCAGGACATCGACCGGATCGCCGGCCTCAGCCCGATGAACCGGCTCGGCACCCCGCAGGACATCGCGGAGGTCGTCGCCTTCCTGGCCGGCCCCGGCCGCTGGGTCAACGGTCAGACCGTCTTCGCCAACGGCGCAGCCGCCTGACCCCGCACTCGACAACATGCTCGCCCGGTTCGTGGGCCCGGTCGCCTTCTCCGCCGCGGAACCCGAGCACGCGCTCCCGGGCTGCTCACCCTGATCGCCGGCAGCGCCCTCGGCGCCTTCGCCTGCCAGCGGCTGCAGCACCGGTTCGCCACGTGGCAGCACGAGCGGGGGCGCCAGGCCGTTCCCCGCCCGGCGCGCCCGAACGACACAAAGGACGGATCAGCCATGCTTCTCATCTCCCGCACCGGCCATCGCCTCAGCGCCGTCGCCGCTCTCCTCTGCGTCATGGTCGCGCTACCGGGATGCGCGGCACCGGAGCCCCGCGCGACAGCCGCGCCCCGCGCGACGCAGGACCTCACGCGTGGCCTGGTCCCCGGACAGGTCACCGAGATCGCTCGCGGCCTGGCCATGCCGTGGGGCCTGACGTTCCTGCCTGACGGCTCCGCCCTGGTGTCCGAGCGGTCGTCGGCACGGATCCTGCGCATCCGGCAGGGCGGCGATCCCGAGCCGATCGGCACGGTGCCCGGAGTCGAAGTGAGCGCCGAAGGCGGCCTGCTCGGACTTGCCGTCTCACCGACTTTCGACAGGGACCACACCGTCTACGCGTACGTGTCGGCCTCGCCCACCAACCGCGTCGTGGCGCTGCGCCTGGCTCCCGGCCTGCGTTCCCTGCGCCAGGACCGGGTGGTGCTCGATGGCATCGAAACCGCCGACCGCCATCACGGCGGGCGTCTGCGCTTCGGGCCGGACGGCAACCTCTGGATAGGCACCGGCGACGCCTTCTCGCCCGGGAACGCGGCCGACGACGCGTCACTGAACGGCAAGATCCTGCGTATCCGCCCCGACGGATCCGTACCGCCGGACAACCCCTCGGGAACCGCCGTCTACTCCAGCGGCCACCGCAACGTGCAGGGCATCGCGTTCGGGCCCGACGGCACCGCCTACGCATCCGAACTCGGCCACCGTACCTGGGACGAGCTGAACGTCCTGCGCCCGGGACGCGACTACGGATGGCCCGAATCCGAAGGCCGCGACGGCTCGCACGGCGAACGCCCGATCTTCACCGTCCATCCCGACGACGCCTCGCCGTCCGGCATCGCCGTCGCGGGCGGGGCCGTCTGGATGGGCGCGCTCGGCGGACAGCGGCTCTGGCGCCTGCCCGTCAACGGCCCCCGGGCGGACGGCGACCCCGTCGCCTACTTCGTCCAGCGGTACGGACGGATCCGCACGGTGGAGCCGGCACCCGACGGCTCCCTGTGGATCACGACCTCCAACACCGACGGAGCAACGTGGGGCGGCACCGCCGCCCGCCCCGGCGACGATCGGATCCTGCGCGTCGACCTCGTCCGCCCCGGCTCCTGACCGCCGGCGGCGGCACCCTGGTCACCTATGACGCCCCGCCTGCAACTGATTCCGAAGACGAACTCCGCCTCCTCGCCGGCCGGGCCACCACGCTCGGCCACGACACCGCCCCCCACGCGCCGAACGCACCCGGCGGCGTCGTCAGGGTCCAGGACCGAACGGCAAGGATCGGCCGGATGCCGGCGGCGGGCGAACTGGATACCGAGCAGGCCGTTGAGGATGGCAGGTCTCGGCAGACGGTGGGATCGTGTAGGGCAAGGCGACCTGCTGGAGGAGATCGTGGAACACCCCGAGCTGAACACGGACATGATCCTCGCCGCCGTCCGGGACCACGGGTTCGCAGCCTACGACGTCCTGGTCAAGGAGTTCCCGTCAGACTTGGTGGTCGAAGAGTTCACGAAAGCGGCCAGGTTGGGCTTCACCAGCTTCGGCGTAGGAGTACACCTGGCGTCGCTGACGGACAAGGGACGCAAGCGCCTCGACTCCCTCGCGACATAGTCTGCGGAGTGACCGGCGTGCCGGTGCGGGTGCTGGACGCACTTCACGCAGATCGGCACGGACCCCGTCAGGCCACACGTCAGCGCCATCGTGGCTGCTTCTGACGCGGTACGGGCCGGGCTGGCCGGCCTGCTCCGGCCGGTCGGCGGGCGACCCCCCACTTCCCCGAATGACCATCGAGCCGTGCACCGGCCCTGGGACCAGACCTGTGGGGTCCCAGGGCTACGGTGAAGAGATCACGTGCTCCGCACCAGCGGCTCCTCCCTGGTCTCCGTGCCGATCGCGACGTTGCCGCCGGAGAGGAGCGCGACTACGGGCCCCGGCGGCAGGTGCGCCTGGTGGGTGAGGTAGGCGGCCGTGGCCACCGCGCCGCTGGGTTCGGCGCGTTCCCCCAGCTCCCGCCAGAGCAGGCCGGCGGCGGCGTCGATGGCGTCCTCGGTCACGGTCACCATGTCGTCCACGTACCGATGGATGTGCTCCCACGCCAGCGCGCCCAGCACCGGCGCGCGCAGCCCGTCGGCTCGCGTGCGGTAGGTCAGCTCCACCGGCCACGCCGTCCGCGTGCCCGACCGGAAGCTGGCCGCCCCGTCGGCGGCCAGCTCGGGCTCGACGCCGATCACCCGGATCGCCGGGTCGGCAGCCTTGACCGCCACCGCGATCCCGGCCAGCAGGCCGCCGTTGCAGACGGGCACCAGGACGGCCCCCGCGTCCGGCAGGTCCAGGCAGATCTCGGTCCCGGCGCTGCCGTGCCCGGCGATGACGTCGAACGCGTCGGAGCCGACCACCGTCGCGCCGAACCGGTCGGCCAGCGCCAGGCATGCCTCCTCCCGCAGGGCGGGCGGCACGATCACCACCTCGGCGCCGAGCCGGCGCGCGGCGCGCACCTTCAGCTCCGGCGCCGTGTCCGGCAGGACGACGGTCGCCCGCACCCCCTGTTCGGCGGCGGCGTAGGCGATGGCCTGGGCGTGGTTGCCCGACGACTGCGCGATCACGTGCCGGACGCCGCGCCCGGCCAGCCGGCCCACGGCGTTGACCGCGCCGCGCACCTTGAACGAGCGGGTGGGCTGCCGGTTCTCCGGCTTGACCCAGACCCGTTCGCCGGGCAGCCGCAGCAGCGGCGTGCGCCGCACGTACGGCGCGATGCGGTCACCGGCCGCCCGGATGTCGGCCGCGGTGACGAGCCTCGTGCGTGCCGCGTCTTCCGGGTTCGTGCGTGCCGCGTCTTCCGGGCTCGTGGATGCCGCGCCTTCCGCGTTCATGCGCTCAGCACCCTCTCCTGGATGGCGTCCAGGTCGGCCGCGGCCTCCGACGGCGGCGCGGCGTCGGGAACGAGGTCCTCCAGGTGATGCAGCGGCCGGTGCCACAGCCCCAGCAGCCCCCACACCACCAGGAACACGCCGCTGGCGAGCAGCACCGCCCCCGCGCCCCCGCCGGGCCCGCCGGCGAACCGTCCGGCCCACTCCGCCAGCGGCCCGGCGGCGAGGAAGCCGAGCGGCTGCATGGCCGTGGCGATCATGATGTTCACCGCCAGCACCCGCCCCTGCAGCTCCGGCCCCACCTTGACCTGGATGATCGACAGCCAGTGCGCGTTGCCGATGCTCATGCACGCCAGCCGGACGAACAACCCGGCCGCGACCAGCCACACGACCGGCCACACGCCCATCAGCACCACGCCGAGCCCGGACCCGACCACGAAGCCGATCATCCCGGTGGCCCGCCGCCGGGTGCCGCCCCACACCAGCACCACGCCGGTGCCCACGGCCGCGCCGACGCCGCCGATCGCGGTCACCGCGCCCAGGTCCGCCGAGGTGCCGATGGCCAGCACGACCGGGGTGACGAGCACCCACATCAGCGCGGTGCAGAAGTTCACCACCGCGAAGTAGAGCGCCATCACCAGCAGCGGCCGCCGCCTGCGCAGGAACCGCCACCCGCCGGTGAGCGCCGCCGTGAACGTCTCCTCGCGCCGGTGGAACAGCCGGTCGGGGAAGCGCACCAGCAGCAGCGTCAGCACGCCGACCGCGAACGTGGCCACGTCCACGGCCACCACCGCCGACAACCCGAACAGGCCGATCAGCGCGCCGCCCGCGAGCGGCGCGACCACGTTGCCCGCCCCGAAGCCCACGTTCGCCAGCGCGTTGGCCTGCGGCAGGTACGGTTTCGGCACCAGCTGCGCGATCGCCGCCAGCCACGCGGGCTGCTGGAACGCCGACACGACCGAGGTCACCCCCACGATGAGGCAGACGTTCCAGAACGCCAGCCGCCCGGTGGTCAGCAGCAGCACCAGCGCCACCATGGCCAGCCCGGACAGCGCGTCGCAGGCCAGCATGATCTTGCGCCGGTCCACCCGGTCGGCCAGCGCGCCGCCCAGCGGGGTGAGCAGCACGGCCGGGATCTGCGCCAGCATCGTGACGAGCGCCAGATCCAGGATCTCGCCGCTGCGCTGGTAGGCCCACACGCCGAGCGCGAACGAGCTCAGCGCCGTGCCCAGCGCCGAGACGATCTGCCCGGCCGCCACCGTGTAGAAGGGCCGCAACCCGACGCGTTCGGGCGGGCGCACCGGATCGGGCAGCGTTCCGGCCGCCCAGCGGGTCAGGTGCTCCAGCACCAGGGCGGCCAGCGGCTCCGCCTGGTGGCGCAGGAAGTAGTGGCCGGCCCTGGGCAGCACGGCCCGCTCCACCCGTTGGGCGAACGCCGCCCACTCGGTGTAGCGCTCCTCGTGCAGCTCGGTGGCGCGGTCGCGTTCCCCGACCAGGCTCAGGACCGGGGCGCGCAGCGGCGCCCCCTCGCCGGCCAGCTCGCGGCCGAACCACTCCTGCGCCTGGTGGGCGTCATGCCGCATGGCGCGCACGGCGGTGCGCTTGGCGGCCTCGTCCATGTCGTCGAGCAGCCCGCCGGAGGCACGCAACGCGTCGCGGAACATCCGGTCGGACACCCAGCGGTCGCCGCCGAACAGCCGCCTGACCAGCCCGGGCAGCCGGGCCGCCGGGAAGCTCGCGGCGGCGATCACGCCCAGCACGGGCACGCCGTCCGCCTCCAGCCGGCGCGCCAGCGCGACGGCGGGCGCGGAGCCCACGCAGTGGCCGTAGATCGCGACCGGGCCCGACGCGGTCGCGGCCACCTCGGCGGCCAGCACGTCCACCAGCTCCTCCAGCGGCAGCGGCGGCTCGTCCGGGCGGGCGGGGTCGTGACCGGGCAGCTCGGCCGAGAGCACCTCCACCCGGTCGCCCAGCGCCCGGGCCAGCGGCTGGTACACCGCCGCCGACCCGCCGCCGTACGGCACGCACACCAGCGTGAACTCGCTGGCCCGGCCGCCGCCCAGGCGGTGCAGCAGCCCGCCGCCGTCCTCGCGGCCCAGGAACGCGGCCAGCTCGGCCACGGCGGGCCGGGTGAACAGGTCGATCACCCGCAGCCCGCGGCCGATCTCCTTGACCGCGCGCACCGCGGCGAACGAGTCGCCGCCGAGGGCGAAGAAGTCGTCGCCCGCCCCCACCCGCTCCACGCCGAGCACCCGGGCGAAGGCCCCGGCGACCAGCTCCTCGTTCGGCGTCGCGGGCGGCGCGTACGCGGCCTGCTCCGCCACCGGCTCGGGCAGGGCGGCGCGGTCGATCTTCCCGTTCGGGTTGAGGGGGAGCCGGTCGAGGGGCACGACATGCGTCGGCACCATGTAGTCGGGCAGCCGCTCACGCAGCGCCGAGCGCACGATCGCGGCCTCCACGGTCGCGGGCGTCACCCACGCGGCGAGCTGCCTGGCCTTCCCCTCGCCGACGGGCAGCACCACGGCCTCGGCGACCTGGGGCAGCGCCCGCAGCGCGGTCGTGACCTCGCCCAGCTCCACGCGGTAGCCGCGCACCTTGACCTGGTCGTCCACCCGGCCGCGGAACTCGATCCGCCCGTCGGAGGTGACGCGCAGCAGGTCGCCGCTGCGGTAGCAGCGTCCCTGCCCGGTCAGCGGGTCGGGGACGAACCGCTCGGCGGTCAGCTCGGGCCGGCCGATGTAGCCGCGGGTGACCCCGGGGCCGCCGACCACCAGCTCGCCGGGCACGCCGGGCGGCACCGGCCGCAGGGCGGCGTCCACCAGGTGCCCGTACACGCCGGGCAGCGGACGGCCCAGCGGCACGATGCCGGTCCGCCGGTCGGCGGGGATCTCCTCGGTGTCGCACACCAGGCAGATCATCGTGGACTCGGTGTGGCCGTAGTGGCTCTGGATCCTGAGCCCCGGCCGGGCGGCCCGGGCCCGCTCCACCAGGTCCCACGGGCACGCCTCGCCCGCCAGGATCAGCAGCTCGCGCGGCAGCACGGCCGCCAGGTCGCCGCCCGAGGCGAGCAGCTCCAGGTGGCTCGGCACGCACTTGACGACGTCCACCCGGTGCTCGGCCAGGTAACCGGCGAACGCGGCCGGGTCCATCGCGGTCTCGCGCGGCACCAGGTGCACCGTCCCGCCCGTGGTCAGCGCGCCGAACACGCAGGTCAGGCCGAAGTCGGCGGCGGGCGTGGAGACCACCGCGAACGACCCGCCGGGCACGCCGATGCGCGGCAGCATGCCGCCCAGGTAGTTCAGGACGCCGCCGTGCTCGGCGGCCACCGCCTTGGGCGTGCCGGTGGACCCCGACGTGAAGATCACGTGGTGCAGGTGCCCGGGCCGCACGTCGACCTCGGGGCGGGTGTCCGGCAGGGACGGCGGCCGGTCGAGCGCCAGCACCCGCCTGCCGTCCCCGATCAGGGACGCGAACTCGCTCACCGTCACCACGGCCCGCACCCCGGCGGCATCCAGCATCGCGGCGATCCGTGCCGCCGGGTACGCCGGGTCCATCGGCAGGTAGCCGCCGCCCGACTTCTGGATGCCGAACAACGCGCACGCCAGATCCGCGCCCGGCTCCAGCAGCACGCCGACCGGCTCGTCGGCGCCCACCCCGGCCTCCAGCAGCCAGTGCGCGATCCGGTTCGCGGCCGCCTCCAGCTCCGCGTAGGTCAGGGCGCGGTCGGCGCCCACCACGGCCCGCGCGCCGGGAGTCTCGTCCACCCAGCGCTCGATCAGGTGGTGCACCGCCCCGGCGGGCGGCTCGGGTGGCGGCCCGCCGGCCACGGCCGGGCCGGTCACCGGCTCCAGCGGCACCGCGCCCACCGGCGTGTCCAGGTCGGCGAGCAGCCCGTCGAGCAGGGCCGCGTACCAGCGGGTCAGCCTGGCCGCGGTGCCCGGCTCGAACAGGTCGGTCCGGTAGGCGAGCCCGCCGCGCAGCGGCGCGCCCGGCCCCTCGTCGACGACGTGCCAGCTCAGGTCGAACTTGGTGGTCAGCTCCGGAAGGTGGATCTCGGACGCCTCCAGGCCGGGCAACTCCGGCCCGGCCACGCCGGGGATGTAGTTGAGCATCACCTGGAACAGCGGTGTGGCCGCCAGGTTCCGCTCCGGCCGAAGCCGGTCCACCACCCGGTCGAACGGCGTGCCCGCGTGCGCGAGCGCGCCCAGCGCGGACTCCCGCGCGCGGGCCAGCAGGTCGCGCCCGGTCGGGTCGCCGCCCACGTCGGTCCGCACGACCACGGTGTTGAGGAAGCAGCCCACCACGCCTTCGGTGTCCGGGTGGTCGCGGCCGGAGACGGGCACGCCGACCGCGATGTCCGCGCTCGCCGACAGCCGGGCCAGCAGCGCCTGCAGCCCGGCCAGCAGCACGATGAACGGCGTGGACCGGTAGGCGGCGGCCACCTCCCTGACCCGCTCGCTCAGCCCGGCCGGCAGCTCCAGGTCGAGCGCGGCCCCGCCCGGGTCGGGCACCGCGGGGCGCGGCCGGTCCGTGGGCAGGTCGAGCACCGGCGGCAGGCCGTCCAGGTGCCCGGCCCACCAGTCCAGGTCGGCGGGGTCGGGGACCGGCGACACCTCGGCGTACTGCGCCGGCGGCGGGTCGAGCGGCGGGCGCAGGCCGAGGCGGGCGGCGTACAGGCCGGACAGCTCCGACAGCAGCAGCCCCCGCGTCCACGCGTCGGTGGCGATGTGGTGGAAGGTGAGCGAGAGCACGTGCTCCCGCTCACCTTCCACGCCGCCGTCGTCCACGGCGAGCAGCACCGCCCGCATCGGCGGCTCGCGGTCCAGCGCGAACGGCGTCGCCAGGTGCGCGGCCAGCACGTCCTCGACCTGCGGCCGGGCCACGCGCGCGGTGGACACGGGCACCTCACCGGCGTCCCGTACCACCATCACCGGCTCGGGGCCGGAGTCGTCGACCACGCCGCGCAGCACGTGGTGCCGCTCGGCCAGGTCACGCACCGCGCCCAGCAGCGCCTCCGCCCGCAGCGGGCCGCGCAGCCGCAGCGCCACCGGCACGTTGTAGGCGCTGCTGCCCGGTTCGAGCTGCGCCAGGAACCAGAGCCTGGCCTGCACCCCGGACAGCGGCACCGGCCCGTCCGCCGGCGCGCGCCGCACGCGCGCGGCGGCGGCCGGGCGGGGGAGCGCGGCGGCCAGGTCGGCCAGCACCGGGTGCTCGAACAGCAGCCGCACCGGCACCGCCGCGCCCAGCCGCTCCCGCAGCCGCCCGGCCACCCTGGTCGCCGCGAACGAGTGCCCGCCGAGGGCGAAGAAGTCGTCGTCCGCCCACACCTCCGCGAGCCCGAGCACGTCGGCCCAGACCTCGCCCACCAGGCGCTCCCCGGGAGTTCCCAGCGGCACCCGCACCGCGGGTCCAGCCTCGGGCTCGGGCAGCGCCGCCCGGTCCACCTTGCCGTTCGGCGTGAGCGGCAACGCCTCCAGCACGCCGATCGCGGCCGGCACCATGTAGTCGGGCAGCCGCTCGCGCAGCGCCGCCCGCACCTGGGCCACGTCCACCGTCACGTCCCCGGCCGCCGGCGTCACCCAGGCGGCCACACGCCGCTCCAGACCGGCGCCGACCGGCTGTACGTACGCCTCCGCGACCTGCGGCAGGGCCCGTAACGCCGCGGCCACCTCGCCCGGCTCGACGCGGAAGCCGCGCACCTTCACCTGGTCGTCGATCCGCCCCAGGAACTCGATCAGCCCGTCCCCGGTCACCCGGACCCGGTCGCCGGTGCGGTACCAGCCGCCCGTGAAGCGCTCCGCGGTGAGGCCGGGGCGGCCCAGGTAGCCGCGGGCCACGCTGGGCCCGCCGATCCACAGCTCCCCGGGCACGCCGGGCGGCAGCGCCCGCCCGGAGGGGTCGGCCACCCGGCACACCACGTCGGCCAGCGGCCGGCCCAGCGGGGCCCGGCCCGGGCCCAGTTCGGCCAGAGCATCGCCCGCGTCGCAGGCCAGCACCGACACCGTGGTCTCCGTGGGGCCGTAGTGGATCTGCACCTCCAGGTCCGGCCGGGCCTGCCGGACCCGCGCCACCAGGTCCGCCGGCACCGCCTCACCGGCCAGGATCAGCAGCTTCCCGGGTAACGCGGCCGTGCCGAGGAGCTCGAGCTGGCTGGGCACCATCTTGATCGCGTCCACCGGGTGCGCCGCCAGATGGGCGGCGAACGCGGCCGGGTCGGTGGCCGTCTCGTGATCGATCAGATGGAGGGTGGCGCCGGTGGCCAGCGCGCACCACACGTTCGTCATGCCCAGGTCGGCGGCGGCGGTGGAGACCAGCGCGAACGAGGTCATCCCCGCGGGTATGACCTCGGCCACCGCGCCGAGGTAGTGCGTGATGTGCCGGTGCTCGACCGCGACGCCCTTCGGCCGCCCGGTCGAGCCCGACGTGTAGATCACGTACGCCAGGTGCTCCGGCCGCACGGCCACGCCGGGGCGTTCGCCGGACGCCCCCGCCGCGGCGGCGAGCTCGGCGTCCGTGAGCACGATCCGCGCTCCGGCGTCGGCCACCACCGCCCGGTTGCGCCGCTCCGGGTAGACCGGGTCGAGCGGCAGGTAGGCCGCGCCCGCCTTGAGCACGCCGAGCATGGCGACCACCAGCTCGGGCCGCCGCTCCAGCAGCACGCCGACCGGCTCCTCCGGCCGCACCCCGCTCGCCAGCAGCCAGTGGGCCACCTGGTTGGCGCGGCGGTCCAGCTCCGCGTAGCTGAGCGAGCCGACCGCGACCGCGTCCGGGCGGGCGTCGGTCACCCGCTCGACCAGCGTGTGCAGCGGCACGTCCACGGGCAGGTCCGCGCCCGGGCCGCGCAGGTCGTCGCCGGCCGGCAGCCGCACCGGCGCGTCCGGGTCGGTGAGCATGCCGTCCAGCAGCTCCAGGTACCAGCCGGCGAGCCGCCGCACGGTGGCCTCGTCGAACAGGTCCGTGCGGTAACGCAGCTCGCCCGAGAACCGGGTGCCGTCGTCGCCGAGCTCCAGGTTCAGGTCGAACTTGGCGGTCGGCGCGGGCGGCGACCCGGCCACGACCTCCAGCCCGGGCAGCGACACCGGCGCGCCGGTGTCGTAGACGTTGAGCATCACCTGGAACAGCGGCGTGACCGCGAGGTTCCGCTCCGGCTGCAGGCGCTCCACCACCCGCTCGAACGGCGTGCCGGCGTGCGCGAACGCGTCCAGCGCCGCCGCGCGCGTCCGCGCCAGCAGCTCCGCGCCGGTCGGGTCGCCCGAGGTGTCGCCGCGCACCACCAGGGTGTTGATGAAACAGCCGACGACCCGCTCGGCGTCGGGGTGGTGGCGGCCCGCGTGCGGCACTCCGACGGCGATGTCGTCGACGCCGGACAGGCGGCTCAGCAACGCCTGCAGCCCGGCCAGGAACACCATGAACGGCGACGTCCCCGCCACCGCGCGCACCTTCGCCGACAGCCGCTCGGGCACCTCCACCGCGACCGCCGCCCCCTCCCACGTGGGCACGGGCGGGCGCGGGCGGGCGAGCGGCAGGTCGAGCACCGGCGGCAGGCCCGCCAGGTGCCCGGCCCACCAGTCGAGGTCAGCGTCCGGCCGCCCGGCCTCCCACGCGGCCACGTCCGCGTACTGCAGGGCCGGGGGAGCGGGGGGCGGCTCCAGGCCGAGGCGGGCGGCGTACAGGCGGGCGAGATCGTCCAGCAGCACGCGTTCGGACCAGGCGTCGGTGGCGATGTGGTGCAGGGTGAGCGCGAGCACGCACTCGTCGTCGCCGAGCCGGAACACCGTGGCCCGCAGGGGCGGCTCGGCGTCCAGCCGGAACGGCCGCCAGGCGTGCCCGGCCAGCTCCCGCTCCAGCTCCGCCGGGTCTGCCTCCACCAGGTCCACCACGGGCACCGGCACGGCGGCGACGGGCCGCACGCGTCCCTCCCCGATGACGCCGCGCAGGATCCAGTGCCGCTCCGCCAGGTCCGCCACCGCGCCGGTGAGGGCGGCGACGTCCACCGGGCCGCGCAGCCGCAGCGTCAGCGGCACGTTGTAGGCGGGCGTGTCCGGCTCGAGCTGGGCCAGGAACCACAGCCGCTCCTGCGCCGGCGACAGCGGCATGTCCGCGGCCGACGTCGCCGGGATGCCGGGGGCGGCGGCCTCGTCGTTCTGCTTCAGGGCGGCGGCGAGCCTGGACCGGACGAGTTCGGCGATCCGGTCCTCACGTACCTCGGTCATCCCTCGATCCCCTCCATCAGGTCGGCGGCCAGCAGCTCCTCCAGCGCGGCGGCGAAGTCGGCGAGCACCGGGCGGTCGAACAGCAACCGCACGGGCACGGCGACCTGCAACATCTCGCGGAGGCGGCCGGCCACCCTGGTCGCGGCGAACGAGGCTCCCCCGAGGGCGAAGAAGTCGTCGCCGGCCCAGACCTCGGGCCGTTCGAGCACCTCGGCCCAGACGGCGGCCACCAGGCGCTCGGCGTCGGTGGCCGGCGCGACCCGCACCAGGTCCGGTCCGGTGTCCGGCTCGGGCAGCGCGTCACGGTCGAGCTTGCCGCTGGGCAGCGTGGGCAGGGCCGGTAGGGCGACCCAGCGGCGCGGCACCAGGTGGCCGGGCAGCCGGGACCGGGCGTGCCGCTCGATCGCGGCCAGGTCCGCCGTCTCCGGCGCGACGTAGCCGACCAGGTGGGCGTGCGCGTCCGCCCCCGCCACGGTCACCGCGGCGGCTTCGGCGATCTCGCGCAGTACGGCCTCGATCTCGCCCAGCTCGATCCGGTACCCGCGGACCTTCACCTGGTGGTCGCGGCGGCCGTGGAACTCCAGCGTCCCGTCCGGCCGCCACCGCGCCAGGTCACCGGTGCGGTAGCACCGGCCGCCCGGCGTGAAGGGGTCGGCCACGAAGGCGGCCGCGGTCAGGTCCGGCCGGCCCCGGTAGCCGCGGGCCACCCCGGCGCCGCCCAGCAGCAGCTCGCCGACCGCGCCCGGCGGCAGCAGCCGCAGCCGCGCGTCGACCACGTACGCCCGCTCGCCCGGCAGCGGGCACCCGATCGGCACGCGGTCGCCCTCGTGCGCGCGCACCCGGTGCAGCGTCGAGGTGACGGTGGTCTCGGTGGGCCCGTAGGCGTTCCACAACTCGCCCACGCGGAGCAGGATCTGCTCGGCCAGCGCCGGGTCCAGCGCCTCCCCGCCGGCGACGGCGCGCAGCGCCGGGCCGCCCGCCCAGCCGGCCGCGATCAGCATCCGGTACGCGGTCGGCACCAGGTCGATCACCGTGGCCCCGCTCGTGGTGATCAGCTCCGCCAGCGCGTGCCCGTCGGTGGCCGTGGCACGGTCCACCACCACCGACGTGCCGCCGGCGGCCAGGACGCTCCACAGCTCGGAGGCGGAGGCGTCGAAGCTCAGCGGCGCGACCGCGGGCTGCACGTCGGCCGGGCCGAGGCGGAGCGCCGAGATCATCCCGGCCACGAGGGCGGCCAGGCCGCCGTGGGTGACCTCGACCCCCTTGGGGGCGCCGGTGGAGCCGGAGGTGTAGGTGACGTACGCCAGGTCCTCGGAGCGTACCTCCGGCAGGTCCGCGCGCGGGCCTGCCGCGAGCCGATCCGCGTCGAGCGTCACCGGCTCGTCCGCGTGGAGCGTCACCGGCTCGTCCGCGTCGGGGGCCGGCGCTGCTTGGAGTGGCGTTTCGCCGCGTGTGAGCACCACGCGGGCGCCCGCGTCCCCGGCCAGCAGGCGCAGCCGCTCGGCCGGGTGTTCCGGGTCCAGCGGCAGGTACGCCGCCCCCGCCCGCCACACACCCAGCAGCACCGCCGGCAACATCCGGTCCCGCGGCACGCGGACGCCGACCACGTCGCCCCGCGACACCCCGTGCTCCAGCAGCCCGGCCGCGATCCGGTCGGCGCGCTCGTTCAGCTCGGCGTGGCTCAGCGCGGCGCCGTCCGGGCCGACCACCGCCGTGCCCGCCGTGCTCGCCGTCCCCGTCGTGCCTGTCTTGTGCGCCGCGAGCGCCAGCGGCACAGGCGGCAGGTCGTCCGGCAGCCGCGGCCCGGCCGCGCGGGCCAGCAACGCGGCGCGTTCGTCCGGGGTGACCGGCTCGAACGCCGCGATCGCCAGGTCCGGCTCGGCCAGCGCGCGCCGCAGCAGCCACAGCAGCCGGTCCAGGTACGCCCCCGCCGCCTCCCGGCCGAGCAGCGCGACCGCGTACTCCAGGTGCAGCTCGGCCCCGGCGGCCGTGCGGTTGACGAGCACGCTGAACTCGTGCACCGCCGCGCCCGAGCCGACCTCGGTCAGCAGTTCGAGGCAGCCGGCGCGCACCGGCACCTCGGCGTGCTGCATCGCCAGCAGCACCGGGGCGCGGGGCAGGTCGGCGGGCGGGACCTCCTGGTGGACCAGTGCCCGCGTGGTGGCCTCCCCGGCCTGCTTGACCAGGTCGCGGAAGGTCGGCGCGGCGTCCGGCCGCAGCCGCACCGGCACCGTGTCGATCAGCGGCCCGACGACCCGGGCCAGCTCCGGCCTGGCGCGCCGCGCCGCGACCACGCCGACCAGCGTGTCCGGCTCCCCGGAGGCCAGGGCGAGAGCGGCCAGGTACACCGCGAACGGGGTCGCGCCGCACGCGCGGGCCAGCGCGGCCACGCCGTCCGTGAACTCCTCGGGCAGCGGCCTGGTCACCCGGCACGTCGTCAGGTCGCCGGGCGGCGGCCCCGCCACCGGCACCCCCGCCAGCTCGCCGCGCCAGAACTCCCGCAGCCGCGCGAGGTCGGGCCGGTCCTCCTGCTCTCGCACCGCCACGTCGCCGAGCTGCACCGCCGGCTCGGGAACGGGCTCACCCGCCAGCTCGGCGGCCAGCTCGTCCACCAGCACGCCGACCGAACCGCCGTCGAAGGCGAGGTGGTCCGTCACGAGCACCAGCTCGGCCACGTCGTCCCCGACGGGGCACAGGCTCGCGCGGAGCAGCGGCACCTCGTTCGTCACGTCGAACACGTACTCCGCCGCGGCCTGGGCCACCTTCACCGGGTCCGCGCCCGCCGGGTGCTCCACCAGGGGGACGGCGACGGGCGGGTGCACGACGGCGTACGGGACGCCGTCCTCGCCGACGGAGACGGTACTGCGCAGGGCCTCGTGCCGGCGTAAGACCGCGTCCAGCGCCGGGCGCAGCGGCGCGCTCCCGCTCAGGCCGCGCACGCGTAGCCGGACCGACACGGTGGTGACCGGGCTGTGCGGGTGAAGCCGGCGCAACGTCCAGAACTCGCGTTGCGTGGCGGTGAGCGGGTGCCGGGCCCGGCCGGTCCGCCGCACCGGCGCCGATCCCGGCTCACGCAGGCGCGCCGCCAGCCCGGCTGCGGTCGGCTCGGTCAGGAACGCCGCCAGGGGCACGGTGTGCCCGAGCCGCCGTGACAGCTCGGTCACCACCCGGGCGGCGGCCAGCGAGTGCCCGCCCAGGTCGGCGAACCGGTCGTGCACGCCCACCTCCGGCAGGCCCAGCACGTCCGCGATCACCTCGGCCACCTGGCGCTCGTCGTCCGTCCGCGGCGCGACCGGCACCGCGCTTCCCGTCCGGGCGGCGCCCAGCTTGGGCAGGGCCGCGCGGTCCACCTTGCCGGTGGGGCCGATCGGCAGGTCACCCGTTACGCCGATCCTGGCCGGGACCAGGTGGTCGGGCAGGCGGTCACGCAGCCAGTCGCGCAGCTCGGGCTCGGTCACGCCGGAGGCGGCCGCGTGCGCGACGAGGTAGGCGATGCCGTCGTCGTCGGTGTGCGCCAGCACGACGGCGCGGCGCACCGCGGGATGGCGGTCCAGCGCCGACTCGACCTCGCCCAGCTCCACCCGGTAGCCGCGGATCTTGACCTGGTCGTCGGCGCGGCCCACGTAACGCAGCTCGCCGTCCACCCACCGGACCAGGTCGCCGCTGCGGTAGACGCGGGTGCCGTCCGGCTCGGTGCGGAACGCCTGCGACTCGTGGCCCAGGTACCCGCGCGTCACGCCGGGGCCGCCGATCCACAACTCGCCCACCTCTCCGTCCGCGACCGGCCTGCCGGAGGCGTCGCGCACGCTGAGCAGCGCGCCCGCCATCGGCGCGCCCAGCGGCGGGTCGCCCTGGTAGTCGCGGCTCACCTCGAACATGGTGGAGCCGGTGGTGCACTCGGTGGGGCCGTACATGTTGAGCACGCGGCGCACGCCCGGGTTGGCGTACATGCGCGCGACCAGGGCGGAGGTCAGCCGCTCGCCGCCGGACAGCACCATGCGCACGCCGTCCGGCAGCGGCTCGCGCAGCAGCACCGACAGCGCGGACGGGACGCCGAAGACCGTGCGCACCTCGTCGCGGGCCGGCAGCGTCGGCAGCGCCAGCACGTTGTCCGCCATGATCACGGTTCCGCCGGCGGACAGCGGCGTGAAGATCTGCGTGATCGAGGCGTCGAAGCAGATGGAGGAGCCGGCCAGCATGCCGCTCAGCTCCTCGGCGGTGTAGGCGGACGCCTCCCAGCGCACCAGGTTCAGGGCGTTGCGGTGCTCCACGACCACGCCCTTGGGGCGGCCGGTGGAGCCGGAGGTGTAGATGACGTACGCGGCGTCGCCCGGCTCGCCGGGCACCTCGGGCCCGCGCGCGGCGGGCGTCACGTCGTCGACGAGCACGGTGCCGGCGCCGGTCAGCGACGCGGTATCGCGCCGCGCCGCCGAGGTGACCACCGCGCTCACGGCGGCGTCCTCGGCCATGAAGCGTAAGCGCTCCGCCGGGTAGGCCGGGTCCAGCGGCACGTAGGCCGCCCCCGCCTTCAGCACCCCGATCAGCGCGGGCACCAGCCACTCGTCGCGGTCCATGCAGATCCCGGCCAGGTCGCCGCGCCCGACACCCCGCGCGGCCAGGGCGTCGGCGATCCCGTTGGCCCTGCGGTCGAGCTCGGCGTAGGTCAGCCTGCTCGTGCCCGCGACGACGGCGACACGATCGGGCGTCCGCCGGCACTGCGCCTCCAGGGCCTCGTGGAGGCGGCCGGGCGAGTTCGTGAGAGGGCGGTTCGCGCCCGTCACAGTTGTAGTCATGTGTCCTCTTTCCAGCAAAGGTCGAACGTGCCCGGGTGGGCGATCTCGAAGGGGCCCGCTCCCGGGGACGGCAGGCGGGCCCGGGCGAGGTCTTCGCCGGGCGCGCGAGGTCGTGCGGGCGGTTCACCGTCGCGTGGCCGGCGGGTGCGGCGGGGCGCGTGTCTTCTCCTGGCCGCCTGCTCCCTTCGCCGAAGACCATGGACGTCCGCACAGCAGCATCGGCGACGCGGCTTGCCGCTGACTTGGAACCTGCCGTGATCTTGCTTGCAGGAGGGGCGCGTCATCGGCCGATCGGCTCGAGACGGCTCGGAAGGCGGGCAGGGACGGCCCGGCGCGCAGCGTCGACGAACACGCGCAAACCTCCTGGACCGGCGACGGGCGAACTCCGGGCTCCGGACCTGGGCGAGGTGTGCGGCCTCCTCGCCACTACTCCGGGGCGCGAGCCACCATGATCCTCTTCACTGGGGCCGTCCCGCAAACAGGATCGGCGGGGGACTCGATGCACGCTTTCCCGGCGACCCAGGTCTCCACCACCCGTGCGCCGTCATCGAACGGGTCGTCGTCACATACCGCGCGGTCGGCCACCTCGCCTGCGGTGATGCCGCCCGCGCCCGGCACGCTGATCGAGGCCGCCGCGGGTCGGGTAGGCCGCCTCCGCTCCGCTCCGGCCGGTCGCCTGCTCGGGTTGGAGCGTGCGGCGGGTCGCGGACCTCCGATCCGCCGTGGAGGTCAAGTGCGGGCGCGGGGGTTCCCTGTGTTCTCGTTCAGATCCAGGGGCTGTCGTCGGCTTCCGGATCCCAGGTTTCGGGCTCGGCGACCCAACCGGCAGTCAGGATCAGGCGGCTCCGGCGGTCGACGGTGAGGAACCCGAAGGGATGGACGAAGTCGACGTCGATGTGCTTGGCGCGATAGGAAGGCGGCGGCGCCACTGCGCCGGCGATCGCCCCAGTGGCGGTGACCGCGGCGGCTCGGAAGCCGTTGGCCTGGAAGGTGGCGAGGGCGTTCAGCTGGTGATGCGGCCGGCGGTCACGGATGAAGCGAACGCTGATCCCGGGGCCCGTCATCCCAGCCGGGCGGAGAAGGCGGCAACGTCCATTCATCGCCCGGCATCGGCGTGACCACCCCGTCTCCTCCGGCGCGCCGACGGTCGTCATGCGCCCTGGGCCCCGGTGCTCTCAAGGAAGCGAAGGCCCGAGCAGGCAAGTCCGCTGAGCAGATGTCCGCCTCATGCCCGGGCGACGCCCTGGTTCGCAGAAGGCGTGATCTTCACAATCGTGCCGTGAACCTCCACCGAATCATCCGGTCATTACACCTCACCATTCTCTCGTTATTGATGGTCGTCTCCTCAGCAGTGCTCTGGGCAGGAGCGACGCCGGCCCAGGCGGTAAGGGGCGGAAGCCCGGTGGCCGACGGCACCTGGGGCTTCGTGGCGAAGGTGAGCGTGGGCGAGACTCACGGCTGCACCGGAGCCCTGGTCAGCCCGCAGTGGGTGCTCACCGCCACCAGTTGTTTCGCCTCTCAGGGGCAGTCCGTCACGAGCGGGGCGCCGAAGACCGCGACGACGGTGACGGTCGGCAGGACGGACCTGTCCGGGTCGGGCGGGCGGGTGCTGCCCGTGGAGTGGATCCACCCGCACCGCGACCGGGATGTCGTGCTGGTCAAGCTGTCCTTGCGGGCCGTCGGCATCACGCCTGTCGCGCTCGGCTCCACCGTTCCTGCCGCGGGAGACGCGCTGCAGGTCGCCGGCTTTGGCCGGACCGCTGAGCAGTGGGCGCCCTACCGGCTGCATGCCGCGCCGGTCGTGGCCGGGGCCGTGGCCGCCGGCTCGTTCGACTGGACGGGGGCGGACGGCAGCGACGTGAGCGCCTGTCAGGGTGACGCGGGCGCGCCGGTGCTCCGCACGAACGGGAGCCGCGCGGAGCTCGTCGGGCTCAGCTCCGGCGCGGGGCAGGGCGGCTGCCTCGGCGCGGCCGGCGACGGGACGCGCGGCGGGGACGCGGTGCGGGTGGACGACCTGGCGAGCTGGGTCCGTACGGTCGCGGTCGAGCCCACCACGTCCTTCACCCGGTACGGATCCAGCCTGAACGGGATCGGCGGTTATGACCTGGATGACAACCGTGATCAGGTGGTGGCGTTCGACTACGAGCATTCGGGAAAGCTGGATCACCTGGTGCTCTACCGTCCGGGCTCGCAGATCGTCTTCATCGTCAAGCGGAACGCGGACGGTACCCATGCTCCGGTCTACTCCTCGACCACGGGTATCGGCGGCTACGACCTGAAGGACGGCCGGGACCGCATCATCGCCTTCGACTACACGGGTTCGGGGAAGCTCGATCATCTGCTGCTCTACCGTCCGGGCGGGCACACGGCCTGGATTCTCGAGCACGGCGCGGGCAACACGTTCAAGGCCGTGTTCCACAGCTCGACCGGCATCGGCGGCTATGACCTGAAGAGCGCCGAGGACCAGATCATCGCCTTCGACTACGAGCATTCGGGGAAGCTGGATCATCTGCTGCTGTACCGGCCGGGGACCGGGATGGCCCACATTCTCCAGCACAGCGGTGGCGCCACGTTCACGCCGGTCTACGCCTCCGCCGACGGTGGGATCGGCGGCTACAACCTGAAGGACGCCCGCGACCGCGTCATCGCCTTCGACTACACGAGTTCGGGCAAGCCGGATCACCTGGTGCTCTACCGCCCGGGCGGGCAGACCGCCTGGGTTCTCGAGCACGGCGCGGGCAACACGTTCAAGGCCGTGTTCCACAGCTCGGCCGGCATCGGCGGCTATGACCTGAAGAGCGCCGAGGACCAGATCATCGCCTTCGACTACGAGCATTCGGGGAAGCTGGATCATCTGCTGCTCTACCGTCCGGGCGGGCAGACGGCCTGGATCCTGCAACACGGCGCGGGCAATTCGTTCACGGCGGTGTTCCACAGCTCGACCGGCATCGGCGGCTATGACCTGGAGATGGCGAAGGACCGCATGATCGCCTTCGACTACCGGAGCACGGGCGGGCAGAGCCACCTGTTCCTCTACCGGCCAGGCGACCAGATCACCTATTTCGCGGGACGGGCGCTTCCGCCTGTACGGGTGGTGCCGGTCACCGTGTCGCCCGCCATCGGCCCGGACTCCATCGTGGAGAGGTTCGCCTATCCCGTGAACTTCCCGCACGCGTTCGCGGGCACCTCCGGCCAGGACGACTGGGGTACGGACGAGGCCGAGGCGCGCAACTTCGAGCTGATCTCCGGAAACGGCGGGATCATCTGGGTCTCGTGCACCGCGTCCCCCGAGAACGGGGTCGGCGTGATCAAGGTGTTCCCGGGCTTGCTGAACGGCCAGACCGAGATCGGCGAGCCGCATCTCGGCGTGACGGCGGTCTGCTTCAAGGTCCTCGGCTCCGAAGGATGGGTGAAGCTGCGGATCCCGAACGTCTACGAGGTTCAGGGAGACAGCCGCTCGCCGGGGGCCGGCCATGACGTGGACGCGACAGTCGTGAACGTGTCTTCCGGAGCGGAGCGCACCAAGCGCGTCGAGCGGGACGAGAGCGAACAGTTCGGACGCACGGATACCACCTGTGACGAGAGCCACCAGGACTATCCCGACAACTGCCAAGAGACCCTCCTGGAACTGCGGGTCGTCAGCTGAGAACTGAACGGCCGGCCGGCACGGGACCTCCGGCCGGCCGTTCAGCCCATGCCTTGACCGCATCGACGGAAATGGTGGACGTGAATACGATTCGAGCGTTACGCGGCAGGACCCCTTGGCGGACGGCAGGGGTCATCGGCACCGTGCTCGCGTTGCTTCTCATGGGCAGCCCGATCACCGAGGCCGCGGTGGCGGACCCGCCCGCCGCGCCGGTGTGCGAACGTCAGATGGTTCTGGAAGCGTGGGTCACGGGCGGCGTGAACGTGCGCCCGGCCGCGGAGAAGGCTCTGCTCGGGGACAAGGCGGCGATCTGCGCTCTGCTGGCCGAGCTGCCCCGGCTCGTGGCGCAGGACGATCGTGAACAGGTCGGCCGCATCAAGGCCCACGGAGGGCCCGAGGTGGCTGCCGCTGCCAACGCCGCCCTGGTCTCGGACGACTCCGGTGCCGTGGTGAAGTTCCTCGACGGTGGCTGGGAGACCGCGCGGGAGATCGACCTGCGCGCCAGCGTGAACGAGATGAAGGCGGCCGGCGGGCCGGAGGTCAAGGCTGCCGCGAACGCGGTGCTGCGCAACGGGTCGCGTGCGGCTCTGGGGCAGTTCATCGAGTCGGGCTGGCGGCTGCCGTACAAGCTGGACCTTCGCGCGGTCGTCAACCGGGCGATGGCCGAAGGCGGCCCGCAGGTGCAGGATGCGGCGAACCGGGCGCTTCAGGACGGCAGCCTGGAGATGCAGGAGCGATTCGTCCAGATCGACTGGGGCGTGGCCCAGGCCCGGGACAACGAGAACCAGACCTTGAACGATCTCCGGGCGAGTGCCACGGAGGCGACCCGCCGCGCGGCGTTCGAGACGGTCTCCGCAGTCGCACAGGCCGAGCGGGCGAAGGCCGAGGCCGCGGCGGCCAAGAACGACGCCCAGGAGGCCGAACGCCTCGCCGCGCAGGCCGGGCAGGAGTCGGCGGAGGCCAGGCGCCAGGCCCGGCGTGCGGCCGAGGCCGCCGACCGCGCCGCGGCTGCCTCCAGCGTCGCCGTACAAGCCGCGCGGGCAGCCGCGGAGGCCGCGCGCGCGGCAGCCGGGGCCGCCGGACGTGCGGCGACCGCGGCGGCGCGGGCGCACACGAAGTCCGACGAGGCGTGGGCGGCAGCGGCGGCTGCGGAGCTGGACGCGAAGGCCGCTGCCACGGCGGAGAACCACAACCGGGTCATGCAGCAGATCGGCCCGCAGATCTCCGCCTGGCTCTCGCCCATCGATCAGATCACCGCCGTGACCCAGCAGGCGTACGCCGCGGTCGCCGCCGCCGATTCGGCGCGGGCGAACACCGAGGCGGCCGGACGCGCGGCCGAGGCCGCCGGCCGTTACGCGGGGGAGGCCAGCGCCGAGGCCCGGGCCGCGTTCGCGGCGGCGGCACGTGCGGGCGCAAGCGCGGAACGGGCGAAGCGCGCCACCGCGGAGACGGTGCGCCACGCGGACATCGCCAAGGACGCAGCCGGCAAGGCGCGAGATGCCGCGACGCGTGCGGTGTCCTATGCGGAGCAGGCAGCGAGCGCCGCGGCGAGCGCGGCCAAGCACGCGGGCAGCGCCGTCAACGCGGCCGAGCTGGCGACGCAGCACGCGGACAACGCCTACCGCGCGGCGGAGGACGCGTTGAAGGCAGCCGAGACGGCCCAGATCGTGTACAAGGCGGCACGTGCGGCGGACGCCGAACGGCTCAGGCACGAGCTGGAGCTCGAGTTGTCGTTCGCCCGGCACATCAGTCAGGAAGCCGCCCAGGCCCGGCTGGGGGACGCCCGCGGCTTCGGAGTGCCGATCGGCCGCTATCACACGCCCGAGATCGATGCGCTGATCGCCGAGGCGGCCAACCCGCAGACCGAGGCCGCGCCGGCGGCCCGCAAGGCGCGCGAGGTGGCTCGATACTTCGCGACGGTGCCCGGCACGTGGACCAGTTCGGCGGCCATGGCTGCGCTCGGCGAGGACGACGACGTTCTTGCCGTCGAGTTCGTCAGGAGCGGGCTCGCAGCCGCGGAAGAGCAGGACGACCGCACGACCCTGACCGGTCTCATGGTCACCGGCACCCCGGCCATGAGAGCCGCCGCCCAGGACGCCCTCGACGGCGGGTGGCCCGACGTCATCGCCTTCCTCGACGACCCGGACTACCCCGAGCGAGCCGCCGAACAGCGGGAGCAGATCGGCCGGATCCTCGCTGAGGCCCGCGGCGCCGGCCACGCGCAGACCGAGGAGGCGGCGAACATCGCCCTGCGCTCGGACGATCCGGACGCCCTCGAGGAGTTCCTGGAGGTGAAGCACAACACCGCGTACACGATGGACGTCCGGTCGAAGGTCGGCGCGATCGCCGGCGACGAGTCTCACGGCACCGAGGTGCGGAACGGCGCCCAGGTCGCTCTCGCCGGCACGACGGCGATGCAGGCCGACTTCCTGGAGGTGGAGCGGCACCGTGCGGCCGAGCGCGACCACGCGACCGCGACGCACAACTACATCGCCACGTCCTTGATGATCGAGACCTCGCAGATCGCGCAGCGCGCCGTCGACTTCGCGCGCACCGCGCAGGCCGCGGCGGCACAGGCCCGCGGTTCGGCGGAGGAGGCCATCGGGTACGCGAACGACGCCGGCAGAGCGGCCGAGCAGGCGCGGACGTTCGCGACCGAGGCCGTCGCCCACGCACGCGACGCCGCCGCGTCCGCCGAACGGGCCGCGGAGGCCGTCCGCACCGCCGCCGCCGCGGCCCAGCAGGCTCAGCAGTCGGCCAGGAAGGCGTCCCTCTCGGCCCGCTGGGCCCGCGCCTCGGCTGTCTCGGCGGCACAGGACGCGGCCAGCGCCTTCGCCGCCTACGACACCGCGTACGCCGCGCAGCTCGCGGCCGGCAAGAGCGCGTCCGAAGCGGCTCGCATCGCCGCCGAAGTGTTCGATGACTATCGGGAACAGGCCGAGCAGCGCCTCCGCGAGCTCAAGGGCGAGTGGTACGGACACTGCAAGTCGGGGCCCGAGAACGGCCTGCCCGGGTACCACGACTGCAACGCCTACGTCGAGAAGATCCTCAACGACCCCAAGGGGCCGCTCCACGACCCGGACGGCTACGCCGAAGAGCGGATCGAGCACTGCAAGAAGCAGTTCGTCGGCAAGGCTCAGGACGCCTGCATGTCCGTCGTCCTGAGCCCGCTGTTCTACTTCGCGGCAAGAGGGATCTCCGACCGGGAGACCGAGACCCACCGTCTCGCCGAGGAGTACATGGCCCTGACCGGGCTGGACCTGCTCAACGGCGCCTCCCAGCTGTCGTTGATCAACGATTGCAAGAACGCCGCGGGGAAGGCCGCCGCACGCGGGAGCAAGGCGTTCTCGGACTGCATCACCGGGGCCCTGGACCTGTCCGAGGATCCCGACTGGAACAAGTACTCGAGCGAGTGGAAGGGGACCTTCGTGGAGTCGCTCGTCCCCGAGGAACTGCGATTCGCCGAGTACAACTCGGTCTGGGGGACGATGTACCTGCGCGAGCACCTGTCCGATCGCACCATCCTCTCGGCGATCCACGAGTCCGATCTGGCGACGTCGCTGCTGCGCACTCTTCCGATCGGATGCCTGCAGGAAGGCGGGCACTGCCCGTTCGAGGACGCCGCGCTTCAGCTCAAGGACGTGAGCGAGTCCATCAAGCGGCTGAACAACCAGGGCTACATCGTCGACGAGTCCGGACGGGTGCTCGACGCTAGCGGACTGCCGATCGCGAGTCTGCCGCCGTCCAGCGACCTGGAGAAGTGGGCGGGCTATACCGTCGAGAGCGGGCTGCACGACGACCTGGCGGCCCTCGAACACCGCCTCGGCCTGCTGTACAGGCAGGAGTTCGGCCTGCCCATCGCGCCTCCTGCCTGGCACCTCGAGACGCAGCTCGCCTATCGCGTCGCCACGCGGGAGGTGGCGCTCCGTGACTCCACGCTACGGCTCGTCATGAACAACCGGGGCGGGGTGTGCGACGCGGTCCCGATCAGCGGCACCGGGCCTGACCAGCAGCGGCAGGCTGTGGCAGGGTGCATCCAGGCCGTCAAGCTGCTGTTGCCGGCCGGCACCACGATGATCATCTACTATCCCGATCCGGAGAATCCGGCGGAACTGCTTGAAGTCACCGTGCGCGGGGTCGGCCGCTGGCTGGACTGAACCCGTCGGCCGTGTGAGTGAACCGGCCGGCATCCGGCACAGGGTGAGGGCGCGGTCGTCGAGAGACGCCGCGCCTTCACCGATGCGGCGGAGGGCCGCCCCGTCCACCCGGCACCGGGAAACGGACTCCTTCTTCCGCGCCCGCGGTCCGAAAAGCCATGGGGCCAACGGCGCGAAGGCGCTAAGGTAGCGGGTCATGGAGTGCTTCGCCGCCTGGCGTACCCGTAGCTGAGGGCCGGCTCACCGCACACGACTGCCGTGAGCAGGCCGACCGATGCCCCCTTGCCCCTCGGGTATCAGCTCTCAGCCTGAAAGGCGCACGTCCATGCGTATTCGCTCGTTCGTTCAGCACGACCTCGCCCGACTCGTGGATCTGACCATCGAGACGTTCGGGCCGTTCTACGAGGATCACTTCCGTCCCCTGGTCGGCGACGTCATCTTCGCCAACCAGCACGGCGCCTGGCGCGACGACTACCGCGAGCAGGTCGCCGGGCTGCACGACCCGGCCGCGCACAAGCACGTCTCGGTCGCGGAGGCGGGCCACGCCATCGCCGGTTACGTGGCCTGGAGCGTCGACACGGCGCGCGGGAACGGCGTCATCTCGCACCTCGCCGTCGCGGCCGGCCACCGCCGGCATGGCACGGGCGCGGCGCTGTGCGAGCACGCCTTCGCGGGCATGCGAGCCCTCGGGGCGGAAGTGGTCGAGATCGGCACCGGAGGCGACCCCTTCCACGCGCCCGCCAGGGCTCTGTACGAGAAGCTCGGGTGCACGGCGGTGCCGGTCGTCTTCTACTACCGGCAGCTCTGATCTCCCCGCGTCAGGCTTGAGCCGGGATTCTCCGGAGTGGTGCCAGGGCTCAGCCGGGCCGCTGGGCGCGCCCGAGCTCCGCGAGCCGGGCGAGGGCGGGCAGCGCGTGGGCGATCGCCCGCCGTTGCTCGCCGGTCAGCTGGGCGATCAACGGGGCCAGATGGCGTGTCCGGTCAGCGTGGCGGGAGCGGCCGATCCGGCGGCCGGCCTCGGTGATGTGGACGAGGACGGCGCGTCCGTCGCTCGGGTCGGGGCGGCGCTCCACCAGCCCGTCGCGCTCCAGCCGGGTGACCAGCTGGGTGATGGCGGGCTGGCTGACCTGCTCGGTCCTGGTCAGGTCGGTCAGCCGCATCGGGCTGCCGCTGAAGGCCAGAGTGTCCAGCACCGACAGCGTCGTGAACGACAGCTTCTCCAGCATGGGGAGGCGGATGTAGAAGCGGTTGAAGTTCTCGATCGCCGCGGTGAAGGCGTTGACGTCCAGGTCGTCGTCGGAGATGTCGTCGTTCACGCCCTGATTATATATTGAGGATTTATATAAGATGCTTATGATGTAGGCCGGTTGAAGAGGAGAGACACCCATGACTGTTCGTGTTGGCATCAACGGCTTCGGGCGGATCGGCCGCAACGTCTTCCGCGCGGCGGCGGCCCGGGGCGCCGACCTGGAGATCGTCGCGGTCAACGACCTCGGCGACGTGGCGACCATGGCCCACCTGCTGGCCTACGACTCGATCCTGGGCCGGTTCCCCGGCGAGGTCGTCGCCGAGCCCGGCGCGATCCGTGCCGGGGACACCACGGTCAAGGTGCTGGCCGAGCGCGACCCGGCCGACCTGCCGTGGGGGGATCTGGGGGTGGACGTGGTCATCGAGTCCACCGGCATCTTCACCAGCGCGGCCAAGGCGCGCGCGCACGTGGACGGCGGCGCGAAGAAGGTCATCATCGCCGCCCCGGCCAGCGGCGAGGACGTCACCATCGTGCTCGGCGTGAACGACGACGCCTACGACCCGGAACGCCACACCATCATCTCCAACGCCTCGTGCACCACCAACTGCCTCGGAGTGCTGGCGAAGGTGCTGCACGACGCGGTCGGCATCGACTCCGGCATGATGACCACCGTTCACGCCTACACCCAGGACCAGAACCTCCAGGACGCGCCGCACAAGGACCTGCGCCGCGCTCGCGCCGCGGCGCTCAACATCGTCCCGACCTCCAGCGGCGCGGCCAAGGCCATCGGCCTGGTCCTGCCCGAGCTCCAGGGGCGGCTCGACGCCTTCGCCCTGCGGGTCCCCGTCCCGACCGGCTCGGTCACCGACCTGACCGTCACCACCCGCCGCCCGACCACCGTGCAGGAGGTCAAGGACGCGTACGCCGCGGCCGCGGCGGGTCCGTACAACGGCCTGCTGTCCTACACCGAGGCGCCCATCGTCAGCAGCGACATCGTCACCGACCCCGCCTCCTGCGTCTTCGACGCCCAGCTCACCCGGGTGCTCGGCTCGCAGGTCAAGGTCGTCGGCTGGTACGACAACGAGTGGGGCTACTCCAACCGCCTCATCGACCTGTCCGTCATGGTCGGCGCCACTCTGTAGACGATCAGCGGCCCGCCCGGGCTTCACCTCGCCGAGCAGGCGCTGGACGAAGTGCCGGTCCTCTCCCATGGCTTCCCGGGCCCGTGCGTGCGTGCATGTCGTGCACCCGGAGATCTCGGACGAGCGGTGACATTACAATGATCGACCTATGCCGACCAGACGCACGGTCCCGGACCACGACCGACGCCCCGACGCCGCCGGTTGAGAGGAGCTGACGGATGCGGCTCACCGCGCGGGAGCTCAACCGGGCCACGCTCACCCGCCAACTGCTCCTGCAACGGCAGGCGCTGGATGTCGCCGAAGGGGTGCGCCGCGTGGTCGCCCTGCAGGCGCAGCACGCCGCCTCGCCGTACCTGGCCCTGTGGAACCGGCTCGCGGGGTTCGAGCCGGCGGACCTGGACGCGGCCTTCGCCGACCGTAAGGTCGTCAAGGCGACGCTCCTGCGGATCACGCTGCACGCGGTCCACGCCGAGGACTACCCGCCCTTTCACGAGGCGATGCAGCCCTCGTTACGCGCCGCCAGGCTCGGCGATCGGCGCTTCACCGGCAGCGGCCTCACCGCGGCGGACGCTGACGCGTTGGTCGGCGAGCTCCTGGCCTTCGCGGACCGGCCCAGGACCGCGGCGGAGATCCAGACCTGGATCCAAGCGCGGCTCGGCGTGCCACCGAAAGGGGTGTGGTGGGCGCTGCGGTCCTACGCGCCGCTGCTGCATGCCGTTACCGGCCGGCCCTGGTCGTTCGGCGCGCGGCCGGCCTACGTCGCGGCGGGAATCGCACCGACGCTGGGAACGGCGGCCGACCAGGCCCTGAAGACGCTGGTGCTGCGTTACCTGGAGGGGTTCGGGCCGGCATCGGTGGCCGATGTCGCCCAGTTCGCCCTGGTGTCGCGCTCCAGGGCCCGCGGCGCGATGGACGCCCTGGCCGGAGCGCTCGAACGGTTGACCGGGCCGGACGGCACGGAGCTGTTCGACCTGCCCGGCGCGCCGCGCCCGGCAGCCGACACACCGGCCCCGCCACGGCTGCTGCCCATGTGGGACAACATCCTGCTGGCCTATGCCGACCGCAGCCGCGTCATCCCACCCGACTATCGCAAGCTCGTCACCCGGTCCAACGGCGACGTCCTGCCGACGCTGCTGGTCGACGGTGCGGTCGCCGGCGTGTGGCGGCCGGTCGAGGGAGGGATCGAGGCCACCGCGTTCCACCCGCTGCCCAGCCGGACGTGGGAGGAACTGGCCGGCGAGGCGCAGGCGCTCCTGGCGTTGCTGGCCGGCCGTGAGCCCGATGTCTACCGCCGCCACGACCGGTGGTGGGCGGCCGTGCCCAGCGCCGAGGTACGGATCCTCCCGGAGAAGGGGCCCTGATCGGGGTGCGCGCGTCGGCGATGGACGCAGCAGCGCCCGCCGGCCACGCCGGGTGCTCCGGCGCTCGCGGGGGGCCGGCCGGCCGCACGGATGTGCCGTACCAAAGCCCTGCGCGTGAACGAGATCCGGCCTGCCCATGATCGATGAGGTCCTGCCGGAACGGGTCGTCTGCGTCGAGTCCTTCGGCGACGTGCCCGGCGCCGTGCTGCTCGGCGAGGAGGCGGCACTCGTCGCCAACGCCGTGGACAAGCGACGCGACGAGTTCACCACGGGACGGCACTGTGCCCGCGCCGCCCTCGCCCGGCTCGGCTTCCCGCCCGCTCCCGTCCTGGCGGACGAGCGCGGCGCCCCCGTCTGGCCGCCCGGCGTCGTGGGGTCGATCACCCACTGTGCCGGATACCGGGCGGCGGCCGTGTCCGCGGACGTGCTGAGCGTCGGCATCGACGCCGAACCGTGCCGGCCGCTTCCTGACGGCGTCCTGGAGGCGATCTCCCTGCCCCGGGAGCGCGAGATGCTGGCCCGCCTCGGCGACGCCCAGCCGTGGGACCGCCTGCTGTTCAGCGCCAAGGAGAGCGTCTACAAGGCGTGGTACCCGGTGGCGCGACGCGGGCTCGAGTTCGAGGACGCCCTCGTCGACATCGATCCCGGCGGCACGTTCTACGCGCGGCTGCTCGTGCCGGGACCGCGCGTCGGCGACGTCGCACTCCGGGCGTTCACGGGCCGCTGGCTCGCCGCCGGCGGGCTGCTGGTCACCGGCGTCACGGTTTCCTGACTCGCGGGGTCGCCGGCGCCCGGCCGGTTCCGACCGGGTATGCCGATCACGGCGGGCGGATGGCGAAGTGAGAAGAGGGCCGTCCTCGCCCGGAGGTGTGATCGCCGCCTGTCAGTGAGTAACCGTGAGGCCGTTTCAGCAGGTCATCGTGGGTGGCGCGGGACGGTGGAACAGCGCGGGCGCTGAAGGGAAAAGCGCGGAGTCTACCTCGCTCGTCGCGGGCGCGCTTCATGCGCGGGCAGTTGCAGATCTCACATCGAAGTCGACAGTGATCGCCGAAACCAGTTGCGGCGCGGAGAATGGTCTTGCTTAGGATGGGGGCCGACGGTGTGCCCCATCGGGGACATGTCGCTCGAATTCACTGCCTTGAGGGGGACCACTCTCTGGTGACTGGTGACGGGGGACAGGGCAAGGTGGCGGTCGTCGGCATGGCCTGCCGGCTTCCGGAAGCGGCGGACGTGGCGGCGTTCTGGACGCTGTTACGCGAGGGCGTGGACGCTGTGGCGGACATGCCCCCCGAACGGTGGGACGCCGAGCCGGGCTTCGCGGCCGCGCCGGCGTACACGCGGCGAGGCGGCTGGCTGGAGCACGTCGACCGGTTCGACGCGGACTTCTTCGGCATCCCGGCCAGGCAGGCCGCGACCATGGACCCGCGCCAGCGGCTGCTCCTCGAGCTGAGCTGGGAAGCGCTGGAGGACGCCCGGGTGGTGCCCGAACGGTTCCGCGGCAGCCGCACCGGCGTCTTCGTCGGGGCGATGTGGGACGACTACGCCGCCCTCGCCCAGCGGTACGCGGCAGGGGCCAGGTCGCCGTACGAGATGAGCGGCCTGCACCGCGCGCTGCTCGCGAACCAGATCTCCTACATCCTCCGATTACGGGGCCCCAGCCTCGTCGTGGACACCGGGCAGTCGTCGTCGCTCGTCGCCGTCCATCTCGCGGTCGAGAGCCTGTTACGCGGCGAATGTGACGTTGCCCTGGTGGGCGGGGCGAACCTGGTGCTCGATCCGGGCAGCGCGGCCGTCTCGGCGGCGTTCGGCGGGCTGTCGCCCAGCGGCCGCTCCGCGACGTTCGACGCCGGCGCCGACGGATACGCGCGCGGCGAGGGCGGCGGGGTGGTCGTGCTCAAACCGCTCGAGGCGGCACTCGCCGACGGTGACCGGATCCACGGGGTGATCCTCGGCGGCGCGGTCAACAACGACGGCGGTGGCGACACGCTCACCAGCCCCGACCAGGAGGCGCAGCAGGACGTCATCCGGCGGGCACACGCCTCGGCGGGGATCCGGGCCGACGAGGTGCAGCACGTCGAGTTACACGGCACCGGAACCTTCGTGGGCGACCCCATCGAGGCCATGGCGTTGGGGACGGTCTTCCGCCGGGGTGATCCCGCCGCGTTACGGGTCGGATCGGTCAAGACAGCCATCGGGCATCTCGAAGGGGCCGCCGGGATCGCCGCCCTGATCAAGACGATCCTGTGCATCAGCAACAGGCAGCTCGTTCCCAGCCTCCACTTCGAGCGTCCCAGCCCGCGCATTCCGCTGGACGAGCTGGGATTACGCGTCCAGACGGAGACGGGGCCCTGGCCGGAGCCGGACCGCCCGCTGATCGCGGGAGTGAGCTCGTTCGGGATGGGCGGCACGAACTGTCATCTCGTACTCGCCGAACCGCCCGCCCCCCACCCCGCGCCGCCGGATCCCCACCCCGGCGAAGACCCACCGTCCCTGCCGATCCCGTGGCCGCTGTCAGGGCGGAACCGGCAAGCACTCCGCGACCAGGCCCGGCGGCTGCTCGGCCGGCTGCGCGAGCACCCCGCTCGCAACCTCGACCTCGGCCTCTCCCTGGCCACGACACGCACCGCCTTCGAGCACCGGGCCGTGCTCCTGTCCACCGACCGCGCCGGGTTCGAGCGCGGACTCGACGCCCTCGCCACCGGACGGCCCGCCCCCGGCCTCGTGGAAGGCGCCGCCGGACCCCGGGACGGGGTCGCCTTCGTCTTCCCCGGGCAGGGATCGCAGTGGACCGGCATGGCGGTGCCGCTCCTGGAGAGCTCACCGGTCTTCCGCGAACACATGAACGCGTGCGCCGACGCCTTCGCGCCCTACCTGGACCGGCCGCTGCTGGACATCCTCGACGACCCCGCCACCTTGCAGCACTCCGACCTCGTGCAGCCCGCGCTGTTCGCGGTGATGGTGTCGCTCGCCGCCCTGTGGGAGTCCTACGGGGTGCGGCCGTCGGCGGTCGTCGGGCACAGCCAGGGAGAGGTCGCCGCCGCCCACGTCGCGGGCGCGCTCACCCTGCCCGACGCCGCACGCATCGTCGCGCTGCGCAGCCGCCTGCTGATGAGGCTCGCCCACCGCGGCGGCATGCTCTCGATCGTGCTCCCGGCCGAGGAGGTCGACAAGCACCTGCCCGACGGCCTGACCATCGCCGCCGTGAACGGGCCCGGCTCCACCGTGGTGTCCGGCGACCTCGACGCCCTGACGGCTCTGCAGGAGCGGTACGACGCCGACGGGGTGCGCGCCCGCCGGGTGGCGATCGACTACGCCTCGCACTCCCACCAGGTCGAGGTCATCCACGCGGAGATGCTCGACGCGCTCGCCCCGACCCGTCCCGCCGCCGGCCGGGTGCCGTTCCACTCGACGGTCACGGGCGGCCCGCTGGCCGGTGCGGAGCTGACCGCCGAGTACTGGTACCGGAACCTTCGCCACCAGGTCCGCTTCGCCGAGGCCGTACGGACGATCGACTGCGGGATCTTCGTCGAGGTGAGCCCGAACCCGGTCCTCACCGGAGGGGTGCGGGACACCGTACCGGAGGCGGCGGCACTGGGAACGCTGCGCCGGGACGAGGGCGGGCTGGACCGGTTCCTCACCTCGCTCTCCGAGGCGTACACCGCCGGGGCCGCGGTCGCCTGGGACCGGTGCTTCGCCGGCACCGACGCCCGGGTGGTCGACCTGCCCACCTACGCGTTCCAGCGGCAACGGCACTGGCTGGACACCCGTGAGCGCGTCGTGGAGCCGCCCGCGAAGAAGCGGGACGAAGCCGCGCCGATCGCCGAGGAGGCCACCGCGGATCCCGCCGAACTGGTGCGGGCGCAGGTGGCGGCCCTGCTCGGGCACCACGACCCGGACGCGGTGGACATGACGCCGACGTTCACGGACCTCGGGTTCGACTCGCCGCTGATCGTCGAGCTGAGCAGCCGGCTCGCCGCCGCCACCGGGCTGCGGTTGCCGATCGCCGTGATGTTCAACCACCCCACGCCCGCACTCCTGGCCGAGCACCTGCGCGCGGAGCTACGGCCGCCCGACCCGCTGAGCACGATGCTCGACCGGCTGGCCGAGGCGCTCGACGAGCCCCCCGCCGACCCGGCCAGGCGCGCGGAGCTCGCCGACCGGCTGGCCGCACTGTCCCGGCAGATGGCGGCACCGGCCGAGAGACCACCGAAGGACGAGGTCGCCGGCCGGCTGCGAACGGCTTCGGTGGACGAACTTCTCAGCTTCATCGACGGGGAACTCGGATGACGCACGGCGGGACGAACTCGGGGGGCAGCCGGATGACGGACAACGACCAGCTGGTGGAGTACCTGCGGCGGGTGACCGTCGAACTGCACGAGACCCGCCGGCGGCTGCGGGAGGCCGAGGAGCGCGACCACGAGCCGATCGCGATCGTGGGGATGGCGTGCCGGTACCCGGGCGGCGTGCGCTCGCCGGAGGACCTGTGGGAGCTGGTCGCCTCCGGCGGGGATGCGATCGGAGAGTTTCCGGCCGACCGGGGCTGGGACCTGGGGGCGTTGTTCGACCCCGACCCGGAGCGCGCTGGGCGTTCCTCCGTGCGGGAGGGCGGGTTCCTGTACGACGCGGGGGAGTTCGACGCCGGCTTCTTCGGGATCTCGCCGCGTGAGGCGCTGGCCATGGATCCGCAGCAGCGGTTGCTGCTGGAGACGTCGTGGGAGGCGCTGGAACGGGCCGGGATGGATCCCCACGCGTTGCGCGCCACCCCCACAGGCGTCTTCTTCGGCGCCGTCCCGCAGGACTACGCCGCTCCTCTGCACGCCGCGCCGGAGGGGTTCGAGGGGCACATGCTGACAGGCACGACGCCGAGCGTCGCGTCGGGCCGCGTGGCGTACACGTTCGGGCTGGAGGGGCCCGCCGTCACGATCGACACGGCGTGCTCGTCGTCGCTGGTGGCGCTGCACCTGGCGGCGCAGGCGCTGCGGGCGGGCGAGTGCACGCTGGCGCTGGCGGGAGGCGTCACCGTCATGGCGAACCCCGGGATGTTCGTGGAGTTCAGCCGTCAGCGCGGCCTGGCGCCCGATGGCCGGTGCAAGTCGTTCGCGGAAGGCGCGGATGGTACGGGCTGGTCGGAGGGTGTCGGGGTTGTGGTGCTGGAACGCCTGTCGGAGGCCAGGCGTCACGGGCATCGGGTGCTGGCGGTGGTGCGGGGCAGCGCGGTCAATCAGGACGGCGCCTCGAACGGGTTGACGGCGCCGAACGGGCCTTCGCAGGAGCGGGTGATCGCTCAGGCGCTGGCGGGGGCTGGGTTGTCGGCCGGTGATGTGGATGTGGTGGAGGCGCACGGGACGGGGACGGCGCTCGGTGATCCGATCGAGGCGCAGGCGTTGCTTGCGACCTATGGTCAGGGCCGGGAGCGGCCGTTGTGGCTGGGGTCGGTGAAGTCGAACATCGGGCATGCGCAGGCGGCTGCGGGTGTCGCGGGTGTGATCAAGATGGTGGAGGCGATGCGGCACGGCGTGTTGCCGCGGACTCTGCATGTGGATGAGCCGTCGTCGCATGTGGATTGGTCGTCGGGTGCGGTGGCGTTGCTGACCGAGCAGCAGCCGTGGCCTGCGGGCGATCGGCCCAGGCGGGCGGGGGTGTCGTCGTTCGGGATCAGCGGCACCAACGCGCACGTGATCCTCGAAGAGGCACCGGCGCTGGAGGAGGCCCCTGCTCAGGGTGAGCCCGGGGTCGTGCCGCTGGTGCTGTCGGCGCGTGACGACTCGGCGCTGCGGGAGCTGGCGGCGGGGCTGGCACCCGTGGTGGAGGCGCAGGGCCCGGCCAGGGTGGCGGCGGCGCTGGCTCGCCGCTCGGTGTTCGAGCACCGGGCCGTCGTGGTGGACGGTGCCGCCGGGATGCGGGCCCTGGCCGAGGGCGGTGAGTCGCCGGGTGCGGTGCGGGGCGTGGCGGGGGGTGACGGGCGTGTGGTCTTCGTCTTTCCCGGTCAGGGCTCGCAGTGGGCGGGAATGGGCGTCGGGCTGCTGGACGCGGCGCCGGTGTTCGCGGGACGGCTGCGCGAGTGCGCCGCGGCCTTGAGGCAGTTCGGCGATGTCGATGTGGAGGGGGTGTTGCGGTCGGGGGTGGTGCCGGAGCGGGCCGAGGTGGTCCAGCCGGTGCTGTGGGCGGTGATGGTGGCGCTGGCCGAGTTGTGGGGTTCGGTCGGGGTGAGGCCGGCGGGTGTGGTGGGGCACTCGCAGGGGGAGATCGCGGCCGCTGTGGCGTGCGGTGCGCTGTCTGTGGAGGACGGCGCGCGGGTGGTCGCGTTGCGCAGCCGCGCGCTGGCGCGGCTTGCGGGGCGCGGCGCGATGGCGTCGGTGTCGCAGCCGGTCGGCTGGGTGGAGGAGCGGCTCGCCGCTTTCGCGGGGGTGTCGGTCGCCGCGGTGAACGGCCCGGCGGCGACGGTGGTTTCGGGCCCGATCGAGGGCGTTGAGCGTTTTGTGGGGTTGTGTGCGGACGAGGGGGTGTGGGCGCGCCGGATCGCGGTGGACTACGCCTCCCACAGCGCGGCGGTGGAGGGGGTCGAGAACGAGATCCGGGGGCTGACGGTGCGGCCGCGCCGCTCGGAGGTGTCGTTCTTCTCCTCCGTGACCGGCACCCTGCTCGACACCACAGGCCTGGACGGCGACTACTGGTACGAGAACCTGCGGCAGCGGGTGCGGTTCACCGACGCGGTGGGGGCGGCGCGCGCGGCAGGCGTGGGTGCCTTCATCGAGGTGAGCCCGCATCCGGTGCTGGGGATGCACATCGAGGGAGCGCCCGTGGTGGAGACGCTCCGTCGCGACGAGGGCGGGCTCGACCGGTTCCTGCTGTCAGCGGGTGAGGCGTTCGTCCACGGGGTGCCCGTCGACTGGCCGCCTACGGGCCAGGTGCCGGCCGAGGTGCCGACCTACCCGTTCCAACGCCGGCGCTACTGGCTGGCGGCACAGCCGTCGCGGACCGACGTCCGGCAGCTCGGCCTGAGCTCCGCCGGCCACCCGCTTCTCGGCGCCGTCCTGGAGACCGCCGACGGCGGGCTCACCTGGACGGGGCGGATCTCGTCCGAGAGCCACCCCTGGCTGGCCGACCACGCGGTGTGGGGCGGGGCGCTGCTGCCGGGGACGGCGTTCGTGGACCTCGCGCTCCAGGCCGGCGACCAGGTCGAGGAGCTCACCCTGCACACGCCGCTGACGCTGCCCGAGCGGGGCGGCGTCCGGCTCCAGCTCGTCGCGGGGCCCGAGGACGGGACGGGACGCCGTACCGTGGCCATCCACTCACGGCCCGAGGACGCCGGGGACGGCGCCCCGTGGACGCGCCACGCCACCGGCGTGGTGGCCGGCTCCGGCGGAGCCGGCGCGGGCGTCGCCGAGACGCCGGGCGCCTGGCCACCGCCGGGGGCGCGGCCGCTGGACGTGGAGGATCTCTACGACCGGCTCGCCGTGCAGGGGTACGACTACGGACCGGCCTTCCAGAACGTGCGGGCGGCCTGGCGGCGCGGGGACGACGTGTACGCCGAGGTGGTCCTGCCGGAGGAGACGGAGGTGCGCGGCTTCGCCGTGCATCCGGCGCTGCTGGACGGGACCCTGCACGCCATCGGGCTGGGCGAGCTGGTCCCGGCCGCCGGACCGGACGAGATCCCGCTGCCGTTCTCCTGGACCGGCGTGCGCGTGCACGGGACCGGCGCCTCCGCCTTGCGGGTACGGCTCCGGCCCGGCCGCGACGGCGCCATCCGCCTGGACGCGGCCGACGACCAGGGGCGGCCGGTCGTGTCCGTGGACGCCCTGGCGATGCGGACCGCCTCGCGCCGCCGGTTCAGGACGGCGCGGCCCGACTCGCTGTACCGCGTCGGCTGGCCCGAGGTCGCCGGCATCTCTGGCACGGCGTCACGTCCGGCCACGGCGGTGTGCCCCGACGGCCCGGACGACCCCAGCAGCGCGGCGCGGTGGGCGCTGGAGCGGATCCAGCAGTGGCTGGCCGAGGACGGGAACGCGCCCCTGGTCGTGGTGACCCGCCAGGCCGTGGCGACGGGCCATGAGGACGAGCGGATCGATCCCCGCCAGGCGCCGGTCTGGGGGCTGGTCCGTTCGGCGCAGAGCGAGCATCCCGGCCGGTTCGTGCTGCTCGACGTGGACGACACCGAGAACCTCGAACAGACGGCGTCCCTCGCCGTGGCCTCGGGCGAACCCCAGCTCGCCCTGCGCGGCGGCCGGCTCCGCGCGCCGCGCCTGGCCCCCGCGGACGGCACCGGCGCGTCCCCGACCGCGACGTCCGGCCCGGAGGGGCCCGGTGTCTCGGAGATCGCGGCGTTCGGCCCGGACGGGACGGTGCTCATCACCGGCGGCACCGGGACCCTGGGCGGACAGGTGGCCCGCCACCTCGTCACCCGGTACGGCGTTCGCCACCTGCTCCTGACCGGCCGGCGCGGCGCGGACGCGCCCGGGGCGGGCGAGCTGGTCGCCGAGCTGGAGGCGGCGGGCGCGGAGGTGACGGTGGCCGCCTGCGACGTGGCGGACCGGGACGCGCTGGCGGCCCTGCTGGCCGGGGTGCCGGTCGACCGGCCGCTGCGCGGGATCGTCCATGCCGCCGCCGTGCTGGACGACGGAGTGGTGGAGGCGCTGCGGCCCAACAGGATCGACCGGGTGCTGCAGCCGAAGGCGCTGGCCGCCCGGCACCTCCACGAGCTGACACGAGAGCTCGACCTTTCGGCGTTCGTCCTGTTCTCGTCGCTGTCGGGCGTGCTGGGCGCGCCCGGCCAGGCCAACTACGCGGCGGCCAACGCCTATCTCGACGCGCTCGCCGCGCACCGCCGCTCGCTCGGGCTGCCCGCGATCTCCCTGGCCTGGGGGCTGTGGGAGCAGCGCAGCGCCCTGACCGGGGGACTGCGGGCCGCCGACCTCGGCTGGTGGCGCGAGGTGGGGGTCGCCTTCATGCCGACGCGGGATGGCCTGGCATTGCTCGACGCCGCCCTCGCCGCCCCGCCGGACGCGTTGCTGGTGCCCGCTCACCTGGACGCCCGCAGGGCCACGGCCCCGGTGCCGTCGATGCTGCGCGAGCTGGCACCCCGTACGGGCAGACGCCGGACCTCCGGCGATGCGGGCGGATCGTTGCGGCAGAGGCTGGCCGGGATACCGGCGGCCGACTGGGACCGGGTGCTGCTCGACCTGGTACGCGAGCAGGTCGCCACCGTCCTCGGGCACGCCGGCGTGGAAGCCGTCGAGCCGCGACGGGCCTTCAAGGAGCTCGGCTTCGACTCCCTGCTGGCCGTCCGGCTGCGCAACACGCTCAACAGCGTCACCGGCGTCGAGCTTCCCACCACCGTGGTGTTCGACCACCCCAGCCCGGAGGCGCTCGCGCGGCGGCTGCGCGAGGAGGTAGCGGACGACCCCGCCGCGGCACCGGCCGTGCCCGTACGGGAGGAGCACTCCGACGACGATCCGATCGTGATCGTGGGCATGGCCTGCCGGTATCCGGGCGGGATCTCCTCGCCCCAGGACCTGTGGCGGCTCGTGGCCTCCGAGGGCGAGGTGATCGGCGGTTTCCCCGCCGACCGGGGCTGGGATCTGGCCGCGCTGTTCGACGCCGGATCCGGCCGGGCGTCCGACACCCGGTTCGGCGGATTCCTCAGCGACGCCGGCGATTTCGACGCCGACTTCTTCGGGATCTCGCCGCGTGAGGCGCTGGCGATGGATCCGCAGCAGCGGTTGTTGCTGGAGGCGTCGTGGGAGGCGTTCGAGCGGGCCGGGATCGACGTGGCGTCCCTGCGAGGCAAGGACGCGGGAGTGTTCGTCGGCGCCATGCACCAGGACTACGGACCCCGCACCGACCAGGCCGACACCGGCGCGGACGGGTATCTGCTGACCGGTGGTGCGGCGAGCGTGTTGTCGGGTCGGGTGGCGTACACGTTCGGGCTGGAGGGGCCGGCGGTGACGATCGACACGGCGTGTTCGTCGTCGTTGGTGGCGTTGCATCTGGCGGGGCAGGCGTTGCGGCGTGGTGAGTGTTCGCTGGCGCTGGCGGGTGGGGTGACGGTGATGTCGTCGCCTGGGGTGTTCGTGGAGTTCAGTCGTCAGCGCGGCTTGGCGCCTGATGGCCGGTGCAAGTCGTTCGCGGAGGGCGCGGATGGGACGGGCTGGTCGGAGGGTGTCGGGGTTGTGGTGCTGGAGCGTCTGTCGGAGGCGAGGCGTCGGGGGCATCGGGTGCTGGCGGTGGTGCGGGGGAGTGCGGTCAATCAGGATGGCGCCTCGAACGGGTTGACGGCGCCGAATGGTCCTTCGCAGCAGAGGGTGATTGGTCAGGCGTTGGCGGATGCGCGTCTTGCGGCTGGTGATGTGGATGTGGTGGAGGCGCATGGGACGGGGACGGCGCTTGGTGATCCGATCGAGGCGCAGGCGTTGCTTGCGACTTATGGTCAGGGCCGGGAGCGGCCGTTGTGGCTGGGGTCGGTGAAGTCCAACATCGGGCATGCGCAGGCGGCTGCGGGTGTCGCGGGTGTGATCAAGATGGTGGAGGCGATGCGGCACGGCGTGTTGCCGCGGACCTTGCACGTTGATGAGCCGTCGTCGCATGTGGATTGGTCGTCGGGTGCGGTGGCGTTGCTCACTGAGCAGCAGCCGTGGCCTGCGATGGATCGGCCGCGGCGGGCGGGGGTGTCGTCGTTCGGGATCAGTGGCACCAACGCGCACGTGATCCTGGAAGAGCCGCCCGTGCTGGAGGAGGCTCCCGCTGAGGGTGAGCCGGGGGTCGTGCCGCTGGTGCTGTCGGCGCGTGACGACTCGGCGCTGCGGGAGCTGGCGGCGGGGCTGGCGCCCGTGGTGGAGGCGCAGGGCCCGGCCAGGGTGGCGGCGGCGCTGGCTCGCCGCTCGGTGTTCGAGCACCGGGCCGTCGTGGTCGGCGGCGTCGAGGGCCTGACGGCTCTGGCGGAAGGCCGGGAGTCGGCGCAGGTGGTGCGAGGTGTGGCCGGGGGCGACGGCCGGGTGGTGTTCGTCTTCCCCGGCCAGGGGTCGCAATGGACGCACATGGGGGCGCAACTGCTGGACACGGCCCCGGCGTTCGCGGGGCGGCTGCGTGAATGCGCCGCGGCGCTGCGCGAGTTCGGCGACCTCGACGTCGAGGCGGTGCTGCGGTCCGACGTGATCCCGGAGCAGGCCGAGGTGGTCCAGCCGGTGCTGTGGGCCGTGATGGTGGCGCTGGCCGAGCTGTGGCGCTCGGCGGGCGTGGTGCCGGCGGGCGTGATCGGCCACTCGCAGGGGGAGATCGCGGCCGCGGTGGTCAGCGGCGCGCTGTCCGTGCGGGACGGCGCCCGGGTGGTGGCGCTGCGCAGCCGGGCGCTGGGGCGCCTGGCGGGCCGGGGCGCGATGGCGTCGGTGTCGCAGCCGGCCGGCTGGGTGGAGGAACACCTCGCCAGGTTCGCGGGGCTGTCGGTCGCCGCGGTGAACGGCCCGGCCGCGACCGTGGTGTCCGGCCCGGCCGAGGCCGTCGAGGGCTTCGTGGCGTGGTGCGAAGCGGAAGGACACTGGGCGCGCCGGATCGCGGTCGACTACGCCTCCCACAGCGCGGCGGTGGAGGAGGTCGAGACCGAGATCCGGGCCCTGGAAGTCCGGCCACGGGCCTGCGAGATGGCATGGTTCTCCTCGGTGACCGGCGGGCCGATCGACACCACCGGCCTGAACGGCGACTACTGGTATGCGAACCTGCGCGAACCCGTGCGGTTCCTGGACGCGGTCAACGCCGCCAGGAGCGCGGGGCTGGGCACGTTCGTCGAGGTGAGCCCGCATCCGGTGCTGGCCATGCACATCGACGACGCGCCCGTGGTGGAGACCCTGCGCCGCGACGACGGCGGGCTCGACCGGTTCTGGCTGTCGGCCGGGCAGGCGTTCGTCCAGGGCGTCCCCGTCACCTGGCCGGCCACCGGCGCGACCCCGGCAGACGTGCCCACCTACCCCTTCCAACGCCGGCGCTACTGGCTGGAGCCCACCCACCACGATCCGGCGGACGCCGAGCTGTGGCAGGCGGTAGACGTCGGAGACCTCGACGGTCTCACCCGCAAGCTCCACCTGGCCGGCGACCCGCCGCTCAGCTCCGTCCTGCCAGCGCTCGCGAACTGGCGCAACCGCCACCACGCCCGCTCCGTCCTGGACACCTGGCGATACCGCGTCACCTGGCTGCACGCCGAAGCGGCGCCCGCCGCGCTGTCCGGCACCTGGCTGGTCGTCGTGCCGGGCAGCCACCTCGGCGACGCGACGGTGGAGGCGACCGTCCAGGCGTTGAAGAGAGCCGGCGCGTCACCGCGGACGCTGCCCTTCTCCGACCGGAGCACCCTCACCGCGGCGCTGGCGGCACGGCCCTCGGGTGTGCTGTCGCTGCTCGGCCTCGACGAGCGGGCCGGGCGGGACGGCGTGCCCGGCGGTACGGTGGCCACGCTGGAGCTGGTCCAGAGCATGGCGGCGGCCGGCAGCAGGGCCGCGTTGTGGTCGCTCACCAGCGGAGCCGTCGCCGCGGGGCCGGACGACACCGTGCGCAACCCCGCGCAGGCGGCCGTCTGGGGCCTGGGCCGGGTGGCGGCGCTGGAGCACCCGGAGATCTGGGGCGGCCTGATCGATCTGCCGGAGCACCCCGACGAGGCCGCGTACGCGCGGGTCTGCGCCGTCCTGGCCGGGCTCGGCGAGGAGGACCAGGCCGCGGTGCGGCCCTCGGGCGTGTACGTGCGGCGGCTCGTGCGCGCCCCGCTCGCGGGCGGCGGCCCGGCGGGCGAGCTCCGGCTGCGCGGTACGGCGCTGCTCATCGGCGGCACCGGCTCCATCGCCCCGTACGTGGCCCGCTGGCTGGCCGGACAAGGCGCCGAGCACGTCGTCCTGGTGAGCCGCCGGGGCCCCGACGCCCCCGGGGCGGCGGAGCTGGTGGCCGAGCTGACCGAGCTGGGCACCCGCGCCAGCGCCGTGGCCTGCGACGTCGCCGACCGGGACGCGCTGGCCGGCCTGCTGGCCCGGCTCGAGACCGACGGGCAGACCGTGCGGACGGTGGTGCACGCCGCCACCGCCACCCGGCTGGCTCCGCTCGCCGGCGTCACGGCCGCCGAACTCGGCGCCGTGGCGGCAGCCAAGATCCGCGGCGCCCGGCATCTGGACGAGCTCCTCGACCCCGGGCAGCTCGACCACTTCATCTGCTTCTCCTCGGTGGCCGGGGTGTGGGGGAGCGGTGACCACGCCTCGTACGCGGTCGGCAACGCCTACCTCGACGCCTTCGCCGAGCACCGGCGGGCACGCGGCCGGGCCACCACGTCGATCGCCTGGGGCGTGTGGGCCAGCGAGCGCATGCCCGACGAGGTGGACGAGACGCACCTGCGCCGCCAGGGGCTGCCGACCCTGCCGCCCGAGCTGGCGCTCACCGCCCTCGGTCAGATCCTCGCGGCGGACGAGACGTGCGTGACGGTGGCCAACGTGGACTGGGCGGTCTTCGCGCCGGTGTTCGCCTCCGCCAGGTCCCGCCCGCTGCTCGCCGCGATCGAGGAGGCGCGCGGCGACGGCGACACCCAGGACGGGCCGTCCGCCGGGCCCTCCGCCGGGCAGCCGTGGGCGGACCGGCTGGCCGGGCTGCCGCCGGCCGAGCGGGAGGCCGAGGTGCTGGCGCTCGTCACCGAGCACGTCGCCGCCGTTCTCGGCCACGCGACGCCGGACACGGTGGACGCCGATCGGCCCTTCAAGGACCTCGGCCTCGGCTCGCTGAGCGCGGTGGAGCTGCGCAACCGGCTGGGCGCGGCGACGGGCATGAAGCTGCCGGTCACCCTGGTCTTCGACCATCCCAGCCCGGCCGCGCTCGTCCGCCATCTGTGTGGGGAGCTGGAAGGGCGGCCCACCGTGCTCGCCGACCTGGACCGGCTGGAGGCCGCCGTCGCGGCGATGCCGGCCGACGGCCCGGACCGCGCGCTGGTCCGCAGCCGCCTGGCCGCGCTGGCGGCCGTCCTCGGCGGCGGCGCCACCGAGGACGTGGCCGGCTACGCCTCCCTCGACGACGACCTCGAATCTGCGACGGACACGGAGATCTTCGACCTCATCGATCGCGAGTTCGGCAATTCCTGAACGGCCCGGCGGACCAAGGACGGCGTTTCGCATGTCGGAAGACGAAAAGCTTCGCGAATACCTCAAGAAGGTCACCATCGAGCTGCGGGCCACGCGCCGGCGGCTCAAGGAGAACGAGGACCGCGATCGGGAGCCGATCGCGATCGTCGGCATGGCCTGCCGCTACCCGGGCGAGGCGAACACGCCGGACGAGCTGTGGGAACTGGTCGCGGCCGGCCGGGACGCCACCTCCGAGCTGCCGGGCGACCGCGGCTGGAACCTGGCCGCGCTGTACGACCCCGACCCCGGCCGGCCCGGCACCACGTACGTCAGGCGCGGCGGTTTCATGAGCGAGGTGGCCGGCTTCGACGCCGACTTCTTCGGGATCTCGCCGCGTGAGGCGCTGGTGATGGATCCGCAGCAGCGGTTGTTGCTGGAGAAGTCGTGGGAGGCCCTGGAGCACGCCGGGCTCGACCCGCAGGCCCTGCGCGGCAGCCACACCGGCGTGTACGTCGGCATCAACTACCAGGAGTACGGCCCGCTGTTCCACCAGGCGCCGCCGAACGTCAAGGGTCACGTGGTGACCGGTGTCGTGCCGAGTGTGGCGTCGGGGCGCATCGCGTACACGCTGGGGCTGGAAGGCCCGGCGGTCACCGTCGACACCGCCTGCTCGACCTCGCTGGTCGCGCTGCACCTGGCCGTGCGCGCGCTGCGCGCCGGCGACTGCGAGCTCGCCCTGGCCGGCGGCGCCACCGTGCTGTCGTCGCCGGGCCCGCTCGTGGAGCTGGGCGGGCAGCGGGTGCTGGCGGCAGACGGCCGCTGCAAGGCGTTCTCGGCCGGGGCCGACGGCATGGGCATGGCCGAAGGCGTGGGCATCGTGGTGCTCGAACGGCTCAGCGACGCCCTGCGCCACGGCCACCGGGTGCTCGCCCTGGTCCGGTCCAGCGCCATCAACCAGGACGGCGCCTCCAACGGCCTGACCGCGCCGAACACCCTCGCGCAGCAGCGGGTGATCCAGCAGGCGCTCACCGGGGCGGGGCTGTCACCCGGCCAGGTGGACGTCGTGGAGGCGCACGGCACCGGCACCGCGCTCGGCGACCCGATCGAGGCCCGTGCCCTGCTCGCCACGTACGGCCAGGGCCGGGAGCGGCCGTTGTGGCTGGGGTCGGTGAAGTCGAACATCGGGCACACGCTCGCCGCGTCCGGCGTGGCCGGCGTCATCAAGATGGTGCAGGCCATGCGGCACGGCACGCTGCCGCGGACGCTGCATGTCGACGAGCCGACACCCCACGTGGACTGGAACGCGGGCGGACTGGCCCTGCTCGCCGAGCCTGCGGCGTGGCCGCGCGGCGAGGAGCCGCGCCGGGCGGGCGTGTCGTCGTTCGGGCTGAGCGGCACCAACGCGCACGCGATCCTGGAGGAGTACCCCGAGCACGGCGCCGCCGGCGGCGCGGACATGCCCGTCATGCCCGTCATGCCCGTCATGCCGGTCGTGCTGTCGGCCAGGACCGGCGAAGCGCTGCGCGCCCAGGCCCGGACGCTGCTGAAGACCGGGCACGAGCCGCTGGACGTCGCCTACACCAGGAGCGTGCGGCCGGTGTTCGAGCACCGGGCGGTCGTGATCGCGCAGGACCGCGACGAACTCGCGGCCGAACTGGCCCGGATCACCGAGGACACCTCGCAACCCGTCAGCCCCGGCAAGGTGGCGTTCCTGTTCTCGGGTCAGGGGTCGCAGCGGCTGGGCATGGGCCTGGAGCTGTGTGAGCGGTTTCCGGTGTTCGCTGCTGCTTTTGATGAGGTGTGCGGGCGGTTGGAGCCGTCGTTGCGTGAGGTGATCGCGGCTGATGCGGTGGCTTTGGATCGGACGTTGTTCGCGCAGCCGGGGTTGTTCGCGGTGCAGGTGGCGTTGTTCCGGTTGGTGGAGTCGTGGGGGGTTCGGCCGGATT
>NZ_JBFALF010000029.1:0-123097 GCF_040656115.1 Nonomuraea sp. NPDC050202
GAGGTGGCGCGGGGGTTGACGTTTCATGCGCCGTCGATTCCGATCGTGTCCACGTTGGCCGGGGAGCCGACTGCGGAGATCGCCACTGCCGGGTATTGGGTGCGGCAGGTGCGGGAGCCGGTCCGGTTCGCTCAGGCGCTGGAGTGGCTGGGCGAGGTGCCGGTGCTGTTGGAGATCGGCCCGGACGCCACGCTGACCGCGATGGCCCCCGACCGCGACGTCGTCCCGCTGCTGAGAAGGGACAAGGACGAGCCGCGCGCACTGCTCACCGCCCTGGCGACCGCCCACACGCGCGGAGCGCAGGTCGACTGGCGCGCCATGCTCACCGGCAGCCTGGTCGACCTGCCCACGTATCCGTTCCAGCGCAGCCGCTACTGGCTGGATCCCACCTCCGGTACGGACGCCACAGGCCTCGGCCTCACCCCGGCCGGGCACCCCCTGCTCGGCGCCACCGTCTCCCTCGCCCAGGAAGGCGGGACCGTCGTCACCGGCCGGCTGTCCACGCGGTCCCACCCGTGGCTGGCCGACCACGTCGTGGCGGGCGCACTCGTGATCCCCGCCGCCGTCTTCGCCGACCTGGCCCTGCACGCCGCCGCCCACGCCGGCCAAGACCAGGTCGGCGAACTCTCCCTCGAGACTCCGCTGGTCATCCCGGAAGGCGGCGAGGTCACCCTCCAGATCTGGGTGGACGCCGACGGGCACCGGCTCACCATCCACGCCCGCCCCGGCCCCGACCAGCCCTGGACCCGCCACGCCACGGCCACGCTCACCGCCGGTGCCGGCACCCCGCCACCCGAGGACGGCACGGAGCCCGATCCGGCGGGCGGTCCTCCCGAGGGCGACCCCGCCGACCTCGACGCGCTGTACACCGCCATGTCCGCCGCCGGGCTGGAGTACGGCCCGGCCTTCCAGGGCCTGCGAGCCGCCTGGCGGCACGGTGACCGCGTGTACGCCGACGTCGCGCTGCCCGAGCCGCTGCAGGCGGGCGCCGACCGCTACACCCTCCACCCGGCGCTGCTCGACGCGGCGCTGCACGCGGCCGGGCTCGGTGTGCTCGCCGCCACGGTCGCGGCGCGGATCCCGTTCGTCATGACGGGCATCCGCGTGCACGTACCCGGCGTGACGGCGGCGCGAGCCCGCCTGACGCCGCTCGCCCCCGACTCGCTGGCCCTGACCCTGACCGACGCCGCCGGCCGCACGGTCGCCGACGTGGACGCGATCACCTTCCGCCCGCTCCCGGCCGAGCGGCCGGACGCGGACATGTACACCGTGGACTGGGCCGAGATCCAGGCACCCGACGCCGTGCCCCAGGCCGGCATCGCCGTTCTCGGCGAGCCGTACGAGGGGATCGCCGCACCGTGTCACCCCGACCTGGCCGCCCTGCCCACCGGCGCGCAGGCGCCGCAGTACGTGCTGGCCCCGATCACCGCGGCACACGCCGGGCGGCCGGACGACGAGGTGGCCGCCGTGCACAGGACGGCCGAGCGCGCGCTGGACCTGGCACGTGCCTGGCTGGCCCACGACCGGCTCCCGGGCGCCCGCCTCGTCCTCCTGACCCGGGGAGCCATGGCGCCACGACCGGGGGAGGACGTCACCGACCTGGCCGGCGCGGCGGCATGGGGCCTGATCCGCTCCGCGCAGTCCGAGCACCCGGGCCGGTTCGTGCTCGTCGACCTCGACGAGACGGCGCAGTCCCGCGACGGCCTGCGCCGGGCGCTCGCCACCGGCGAACCGCAACTGGTGCTGCGCGGCGGCACGATGCTGGTACCGCGCCTGGCCCGCGCGAGGCCAGGGGACGAACCTCCCGCGGCGTACGACCCGGAAGCGTACGGCCCGGAAGGGACGGTCCTGATCACCGGCGCGACAGGGGCGCTGGGCGGGCTGCTCGCCCGGCACCTGGTGTCCGAGCGCGGCGTGCGCAGGCTGCTGCTGGCCAGCCGCAGCGGCGCGGACGCTCCCTCGGCCCCCGGACTGCGGGCCGAGTTGCAGAGGCTGGGAGCGCGCGTCGAGTTCGTGGCGTGCGACCTGGCGCACCGGGACCAGGTCGCCGCCCTGCTCGGCACCGTCGATCCCGAGCACCCGCTGACGGCTGTGGTGCACGCGGCCGGAGTGCTCGACGACGGCGTGCTGGAGTCCCTCACGCCCGACCGGCTCGCCGCCGTGCTCCGCCCGAAGGCGGACGCGGCGCTGCACCTGCACGAGCTCACCCACGGTCTGGCCGCGTTCGTGCTGTTCTCGTCGGCCGCCGCCGCGTTCGGGACGCCTGGCCAGGCCAACTACGCCGCCGCCAACGCCGTGCTGGACGCGCTCGCGCAGCGCCGCCGGGCCCGCGGGCTTCCGGCGACCTCGCTCGCCTGGGGCCTGTGGGACGTGGAGGCCGGAATGGCGGCCACCGCCAGGCCGGGGACCGCCGCGCTGACGCCCGGGGCGGGGCTGGCCCTGTTCGACACGGCCGGCCGGTACGACCACGCCGTCCTGGTGCCCGCGCGCCTGGACCTCGCGGCGATCGCGCGCTCCGGCGAGCCGCCGCACCTGCTGCGCGGCCTGGTCCGCACCCGCCGGCGCCCCGCGGAGGCCGGAGGCCCGCAACTGGCGCGCCGCCTGGCCGGGCTGTCCGGCCAGGAACGGGAGCGAGCCGCCCTGGAAGCGGTGCGGACCGAGGTCGCGGCGGTTCTGGGACATCGCGGCCCGGAGGCCGTGCCGCCCGCCGCGACCTTCGCCGAGCTGGGCCTGGACTCGCTCACCGCCGTCGAGCTGCGCAACGCCCTCGCCGCCGGCACCGGCGTCCGCCTGCCCGCCACCCTGGTCTTCGACCATCCGACGCCCGCGGCGCTGGCCGGATTCCTGCTGCGGGAGATCATGGACACGCCGGCCACGCCCGCCCCTGTCGTCGTGGACCGGCCGAGCGCGGACGAGCCGATCGCGATCGTGGCGATGGCCTGCCGCTACCCGGGCGGCGTGCGCTCGCCGGAGGACCTGTGGGACCTGGTGACGGCCGGCGGCGACGCGATCTCGCCGTTCCCCACCGACCGGGGCTGGAACCTGTCCACCCTGTACGACCCCGACCCGGACCGGCCCGGCACCAGCTACACCCGTGAGGGCGGTTTCCTGTACGACGCCGACCGCTTCGACGCCGACCTGTTCGGCATCGGCCCCCGCGAGGCGCTGGCGATGGATCCGCAGCAGCGGCTGCTGCTGGAGGGCGGCTGGGAGACGTTCGAGCGCGCGGGCCTTGACCCCACCTCGATGTCCGGCAGCGACACCGGCGTCTTCGTCGGCGTGATGTACCACGACTACGTCACGCTGCTGCCGTCCGTCCCCACCGACCTGGAGGGCTACGTCGGCACCGGTACGGCCGGCAGCGTCGTCTCCGGCCGCCTCGCCTACGCCTTCGGGCTGGAGGGCCCGGCCGTCACGGTGGACACGGCGTGTTCGTCGTCGCTGGTGGCGATGCACCTGGCGGCACAGGCGCTGCGGCGCGGCGAGTGCTCGATGGCGCTGGCGGGCGGCGTCACGGTGATGGCGACGCCGGGGACCTTCGTGGAGTTCAGCCGCCAGCGCGGGCTGGCGCCGGACGGCCGGTGCAAGTCGTTCGCCGCCTCCGCCGACGGCACGGGCTGGGCGGAGGGCGTGGGCCTGGTGCTGCTGGAGCGGCTGTCCGACGCCCGCCGTAACGGCCACCGCGTGCTGGCCGTGCTGCGCGGCAGCGCCGTCAACCAGGACGGAGCCTCCAACGGGCTCACCGCCCCGAACGGCCCCTCGCAGCAGCGGGTCATCCAGCGCGCGCTCGCCGACGCGCGCCTGGCCCCCGGCGACGTGGACGCCGTCGAGGCGCACGGCACCGGCACCGCGCTCGGCGACCCCATCGAGGCCCAGGCGCTGATCGCCACGTACGGCCACGACCGCGACCGGCCGCTGTGGCTGGGGTCGGTCAAGTCCAACATCGGCCACACCCAGGCGGCGGCAGGGGTCGCCGGCGTCATCAAGATGGTGCAGGCCATGCGGCACGGCACGCTGCCGCGGACCTTGCACGTCGACGAGCCGACACCGCACGTGGACTGGTCGTCCGGGGCGGTGTCGCTGCTGACCGAGCAGCGGTCCTGGCCGGCGAACGGGCGGCCCAGGCGGGCCGCGGTGTCGTCGTTCGGGATCAGCGGCACCAACGCGCACGTCATCCTCGAAGCGGTCTCCGCCGAACCCGACCCCCCGGCGAGCCGCGAACCCGGGCTCGAGCCTCCGGCGAGCCGCGAACCCGGGCTCGAGCCCCCGGCGAGCCGCCAACCCGAACCCGAACCCGAGTCTCGGGCGAGCCGCGAAGCTCAGCCGCTGCCGTGGGTGGTGTCGGCGGCGACCGAGCCCGCGCTGCGCGAGCAGGCCCGCCGCCTGCTGACCCGCTTGGAGCGCGACCCGCAGCCGGATCTCGCCGGCCTCGGACTGGCCCTCGCCACCACCCGAGCCGGCCTCGAACAGCGCGCGGTGCTGGTGGGCGCCGACGTGGCCGCCTTCACCCGAGGGCTCGGCGCGCTCGCGGCAGGCGAGCCCGCGGCCGGAGTCGTCCGGGGATCCGCCCGCGCAGGGACCGAGGCGGTGTTCGTCTTCCCCGGCCAGGGACCGCAGTGGCTCGGCATGGGTGCGGCGCTGCTCGACTCCTCGCCGGTGTTCGCCGCGCGGATCGCCGAGTGCGCCCAGGCGCTCGCCCCCTACCTCGACCTCTCCCTCGAGGACGTGCTGCGCGGGAAGGGCGACCTGGAGCGCGTGGACGTGGTCCAGCCCGCGCTCTGGTCCATGATGGTCGCCCTGGCCGAGCTGTGGCGCGCGTACGGCGTGCGGCCCGCCGCCGTCGTCGGCCACTCGCAAGGGGAGATCGCCGCCGCCTGCGTGGCGGGCGCCCTCTCGCTGGACGACGGCGCGCGGGTGGTCGCGTTGCGCAGCCGCGCGCTGCGCGCCCTCGCGGGCACGGGCGGGATGGCGTCGGTACAGGCGCCGCCGGACCGGCTCGCCCTCGACGGCACCGGGCTCACCGTGGCCGCAGTGAACTCCCCGTCGTCGGTAGTGGTCGCGGGCGCGGACGCGGCTCTCGACGCCCTGATCACCCGATGCGAGGCCGAGGGGATCCGCGCCCGGCGGCTGCCCGTCGACTACGCCTCCCACTCGCCAGGGGTCGAGCCGATCCGCGACGACCTGCGCGCGGCGCTGGCCGGGATCGCGCCCCGCCCGCCCGCCGTGCCGTTCCTGTCCACGGTGACGGCACAGTGGGTCGAGGACGAGCCGCTGGACGCGGAGTACTGGTACCGCAACCTCAGACAGCCCGTCCTGTTCGCCGAGGCCACCGGCGCGCTGCTCGGCCGAGGGCACCGGACGTTCCTGGAGGTCGGCCCGCATCCCGTGCTGGCCGCGGGCATCCAGGAGAGCGGAGAGCAGGCAGGGCTCGCCCTCACCGTGGCGGCGACGCTGCGACGTGACGACGGCGGCCTGGACCGCTTCCTGACCGCGCTGGGCGAGGCGTACGCCGGCGGCGTGGCCGTCGACTGGCGGGCCGCCTACGACGGCCGACCGGTCACCAGGGCGGAGCTGCCCACGTACGCGTTCCAGGGCCGGCGGTACTGGCTGGAGCCCGAGCCCGAGCAGGCGACCGCCGGGGCCGATCCGGCGGAGACGGCCTTCTGGCAGGCGGTGGCGAGCGCGGACGCCGGCCAGGTCGCCCGGACACTCGGCGTGGACGACCCGGGCCCGCTGGACGCGGTGCTGCCCGCGCTGACCGCCTGGCACGCCCGCCGTGGCGAGCGGAACGCGACGGCGTCCTGGCGCTACGAGGTCACGTGGACGCCCGTCGCACCCGAGGCGTCCGGGCTGTCCGGCACCTGGCTCCTGGTCGTCCCCGAGACGCCCGCCGCGGGCGAGAGCGCCGCGTTCTGCGCCGCCGCCCTGGCCGAGGCGGGGGCCGAGGTGGTGACCGTCACCCACGGCCCGCGGTTCACCCTGCCCGCCGGGCTCGCCGGAGTGGTGTCGCTGCTCGCGCTCGACGACGTGCCCGTGCCCGGCCACCCCGCCGTCTCCGCCGGCCTCGCCGCCACGGTGGCGCTGGTTCACGAGCTGGACGGCGCCGGCGTCCCGCTGTGGCTGGTGACGCGCGGCGGCGTGCGCACCGGCGCGTCCGACGGTCCGGGCGAGCCGGGCCAGGCACAGGTGTGGGGGCTGGGACGTACCGTGGCGCTGGAACTCCCGCGGCTGTGGGGCGGCCTGGTCGACCTGCCCGCCACCCTCGACGCCCGCGCCGCCACCCACCTGGCGCGCGCCCTCGCGGGCACGGGCGGCGAGGACCAGCTCGCCGTGCGGCCCAGCGGCCTGCTGGCCCGCCGCCTGGCCAGGCTGCCGGTCCCGGCGCCCGGACCGGGCTTCCGCGCTCGCGGCACCGTCCTCGTCACCGGCGGGACGGGCGGCTTCGGCGCCCACGTGGCCCGCTGGCTCGCCGGCCTGGGCGCCGAGCACCTGGTGCTCGTCCCCGAACGCCCGGGAACCGGTGACCTCGACGCCGGCGCCTTCGGCGGCACCCGGGTGACCGTCGCCGACTGCGACCTCACCGATCGCGCCGCGCTGGCCGCCCTGCTCGCCGAGCATCCGCCGACCGCGGTCTTCCACACGGCGGGCACGCTGAACGCGGCCCCGCTGGCAGGCACCTCCCCGGCCGAGCTGGACGCGGTGCTCGGCGCCAAGGCGCTCGGCGCCACCCATCTGCACGAACTGCTCGCCGGCCACGAGCTGGACGCCTTCGTGCTGTTCTCCTCGATCGCCGGAGTGTGGGGCAGCGCCGGGCAGGCCGCCTACGCCGCCGCCAACGCCCACCTGGACGCGCTGGCCGAGCACCGCCGCGCCCGCGGCCTGCCCGCCACCGCCGTGGCGTGGGGCCTGTGGGCCGAGGTCGATCTCGGCGATCCGGCGGCCGAGGCCGAACGCCGCGAGCAACTGCGCCGCCGCGGCGTGCCGCCGATGCCGCCGGACCTCGCGCTGGTCGCGCTCGGCCAGGCGCTGGAGGAGGACCGCCCGGCTCTCGTGCTGGCCGACGTGGACTGGGAACGGTTCGTGCCCGCCTTCACCGCGCTTCGGCGACGGCCGTTCGTGGAGGACCTGCCCGAGGTGGCCGGCCTCCTGCGCGCCGCCGCCGACAGCCGGCTCGCCGACGCCGGGAACGCCGAGCTGCCGCGCAGCCTCGCCGGGCTCACCGACGCCGAACGCCGCCGCCGGCTGCTGCGGGCCGTACGCGGCGAGATCGCGGCCGTGCTCGGCCACGACGGCGCGGACGCGGTCGAACCCGGCCGCCAGCTGCGCGAGCTGGGCCTCGACTCCCTCGCCGCCGTGAACCTGCGCAACCGGCTCGGCGCCGCCACCGGGCTGGACCTGCCCCCCACCCTCGTCTTCGACCACCCGACCGCCGAGGACCTGGCGGCACACCTGGGCGCTCGCCTGGACGAGGCCGCCCGCCCGTCCCTGGACGACGCGCTGGCGGGCATGGCCGCGGCGATGGCCGCGATCCCGCCGGGCGACCCCGCGGCGGAGCGGGCCGCCGCCCGGTTGCAGGCGTTGCTCGGCGAACTGACCGCCCGGCACGAGCCGCCCGCCCTGCCGGGGGAGGCCGTGGCCGAACGGCTGCGCGTGGCCAGCGACGACGAACTGTTCGACTTCCTCGACGCCGAGCTGGAAGGGTGAGAATCGGTGACCGCTGGCGCCGCGCCGACCGGAGAGTCGACCGAAGACAAGCTGCGTGACTACCTCAGAAGGGCCACGCTGGAGCTGCACGAGACCCGCCGCAGGCTCCGTGAGGCCGAGGAACGGCACCGCGAGCCGATCGCGATCATCGCGGCGAGCTGCCGCTACCCCGGAGGCGTGCGCACGCCGGAGGACCTGTGGCAGCTCGTGGCCGGGCAGGCGGACGCGATCGGGCCGTTCCCCGCCGACCGGGGCTGGGACCTCGAGTCCCTGTACCACCCCGATCCCGACCATCCCGGCACCACGTACGTCCTGCGGGGCGGGTTCCTCGACGACGCGGGCGGCTTCGACGCGGCCTTCTTCGGGATCTCCCCGCGCGAGGCCCTGGTCATGGACCCGCAGCAGCGGCTGCTGCTGGAGACGTCCTGGGAACTGCTCGAACGCGCCCGCCTCGATCCGGAGTCGACGCGCGGCAGCCGGACCGGGGTGTTCGTCGGCACCAACAACCAGGACTACGCCGCGCTGCTCGACCCCGTCCCCGACGGGCTGGAGGGATTCCTGCTGACCGGTGTGGCCGCGAGCGTGCTGTCGGGCCGGCTGGCGTACAGCCTGGGATGGGAGGGGCCCGCGCTCACCGTCGACACCGCCTGCTCCTCCTCGCTGGTGGCGTTACACCTCGCCGCGCAGTCGTTGCGGCAGGAGGAGTGCTCGCTGGCCGTGGCGGGCGGCGTGTCGGTGTTGTCCACTCCCTCGGGGTTCGTGGAGTTCAGCAGGCAGCGCGGGCTGTCGCCGGACGGCCGCTGCCGATCCTTCGCCGCCTCCGCCGACGGCACGGGCTGGGCCGAGGGGGTCGGCCTGCTGCTGCTCGAACGGCTCTCCGACGCCCGACGCAACGGGCACGAGATCCTCGCCGTGATCCGGGGCAGCGCGCTGAACCAGGACGGCGCCTCCAACGGCCTCACCGCGCCGAGCGGCCTGGCGCAGGAGCGGGTGATCCGCGCCGCGCTCGCCTCAGCCGGGCTGACGCCCTCCCAGGTCGACGCCGTCGAGGCCCACGGCACGGCGACCGTGCTCGGCGACCCGATCGAGGCGCAGGCGCTGCTCGCGACCTACGGCCAGGACCGGGACCGGCCGCTGTGGCTGGGGTCGATCAAGTCCAACCTGGGGCACGCCGCGGCCGCCGCCGGAGTGGCCGGGGTGATCAAGATGGTCGAGGCGATGCGGCACGGCGTGCTGCCCGCCACCCTGCACGTGGACGAGCCGACATCCCGGGTCGACTGGTCCCGCGGGCGCGTCGCGCTGCTCACCGAGGCCCAGCCGTGGCCCGACACGGGGCAGCCGCGACGGGCGGGCGTCTCGGCGTTCGGCGTGAGCGGCACCAACGCCCACGTCATCCTGGAAGCCGCGCCACCGCCGGAGCCCCGGACGGAGCCCCGGACGGAGCCCCGGACGGAGCCCCGCACGGAGCCTCGGACGGAGCGCCTGCCCGCGATGGGGATCACCGGGGGAGCAGCGGCCGCGTGGCTGCTGTCGGCCAGATCCGAAGCCGCACTCCGCGCCCAGGCCGCCCGCCTGCGCCCCTACGCCACGGACGCGGAGCACGGCGAGCCCTCCCGCGTTCACCGGGTCGCCTGGTCGCTGGCGACCACGCGGGCCACGCTCGACCACCGTGCGGTGATTGTCGGCGCCGAGGCCGCCGACTTCGCCCGGGGCCTCGACGCGCTGGCCGCCGGGCAGTCGGCCCCCGGGCTCGTGCGGGGAACGGCACGCCCGGGAGCGCAGGTCGCGTTCGTCTTCTCCGGGCAGGGCGGGCAATGGGCGGGGATGGGCAGGCGGCTGCTGAGGTCCTCTCCGGTGTTCGCCGAGGCGGTCGGCCGTTGCGCCGACGCGCTGGCACCGTACGTCGGCTGGTCGCTGACCGAGGTGCTCGACGGCGGCTCGAACGCCCCCGACCTGCGCCGCGACGACGTGGCCCAGCCGGCGCTGTGGGGGACGATGGTGGCGCTCGCCGAGCTGTGGCGGGCGGCGGGCGTGACCCCCGACGCCGTGGCAGGACACTCGCAGGGAGAGATCGCCGCCGCGACCGTCGCCGGCGCGCTGTCCCTGGACGACGGCGCCCGCGTGGTCGCGCTGCGCGCCCGGCTGATGGCCGAGGCCGGCGGCGCGGGCGGGCTGCTGGCGGTCGCGCTGCCCGCCGACGAGGTCGAGCGGCGCTGGGGCGATCGGGTGACGGTCGCCGCCGACACCGGGCCGCGCTACACGACGGTGGCAGGGGAGGCGGGGCCGCTGGCGGAGGTGCTGGCCCAGTGCGAGGCCGACGGGGTGCGGGCGAGCCGCGTCGAGGTCGGCTACGCGGCCCACTCCCCGTACGTGGAGCCGGCCCGGGACCGGCTGGTCGCCGAACTCGCCGGGCTGACACCCGGGACGGCGCGGATCCCGTTCTACTCCTCCGTCACGGGCGGGCCGCTCGACGGCCGCGAACTCGGCGCCGCCTACTGGGGCCGGAACCTGCGCGAGCGCGTCCGGTTCGCCGACACGGTCCGGGCCCTGCTCGCCGACGGCGCCACCCTCTTCGTGGAGCCCGGGCCGCACCCCGTGCTGGCGGCGGGTGTGGCGGCGACGGCGGAGGCGGCCGGCGCACCCGCCGCCGCGATCGGCACGCTGCGCCGCGACTCGGGAGACCTCCGCCGGTTCCTGACGGCGCTCGGCGAGGCCCACGCCCACGGGGCACGGGTGGACTGGCGGGCCATCCTGACTCCCGCCCCGCCGGTCGACCTGCCGACGTACGCCTTCCAGCGGCGGCGCTTCTGGCTCACCCCCCGCAGACCCGCCGCCCACGGGGGCGACTCGTGGCGGTACCGGCTGGACTGGCGGCCGATGCCCGCGGCGGCTGCGACGCCGGTGCTGTCGGGCACCTGGCAGGTGCTCGTCCCCGCGGCCCACGAGCGGCACGGGCTGGTCGAGGACGTCGTCGCCGCTCTGACCGAGCACGGCGCCGAGGTCGAGACGAGCAGCCGGGCGCGGCGCGGGGCGTACGCGGGAGTGGTGTCGCTGCTGGGCCTGGACGAGTCCGCGCATCCGGACCATCCCGCGCTGAGCCGGGGCCTGGCCGCCACGCTGGCGCTCGCCCAGCCCGGCGGCCTCCACAGCGGCCCCCTGTGGCTCGTCACCCAGAACGCCATCACCGACACCGGCGCCCCCGCCGGCACCGCTCCCGGCAGCGGTGCCGGGGAGCCGGCGCGCGCCCGGATCTGGGGCCTGGGCCGGAGTCTCGCCCTGGAGCGGCCCGAGCTGTGGGGCGGCCTCGTCGATGTGCCGGAACGGCTGGACGAGCGGGCGCGCGTCGCCTTCGCCCGCGCGCTCGCGCAGCCTCCCGGAGGTGAGGACCAGGTGGTGGTGCGCGGCGGTACGCTGCTCGTCCCCCGCCTGAGCCGCGCGCCGTACGCGGCGCCGGAGTGGCAGGCCGCCGGAACCGTCCTCGTCAACGGCGGCTCCGGCCCCTACGGGCCGCACCTCGCCGCCTGGCTGGCCGAATCCGGTGCCGACCACGTCATCCTGGTCGCCGACGAACCGGTCGCGGACCTGGGCGAGCGGATCACCGTCGCCGTCGCCGACCCGTCGGACCCGGCCGCGCCCGCCCGGCTGGTCGCCGAGCACCGGCCGTCCCTGGTGGTGCACGCGGCCGACCACCTGGAGGAGAGCACCCTGGCCGGGCTCACTCTCGACCGGCTGGAACGCGTCCTGGTCGCCAACGCCGTCGAGGCCAGGGCGCTGAGCGAGGCCACGGAGACGGACCTGGTGCTGTTCTCCACGATCGCGGCCACGTTCGGCGGCGTCGGCCAGGCGGCGTACGCCGCGGCGGGCGCGGAGATCGAGGCGCTGGCCCGGCATCGGCGCGCCCGCGGCCGTCCCGCCACGGTGGTGGCCTGGGGGCCCTGGCTCGAACGCGACAACGGCGAGCTGGGCGCGCGCCTGGAGAGCCAGGGGGTGTCGAGGATGCGCCCCGGCCCCGCCTTGCAGGCGCTGCGGCGCGAACTGTCCGCCGCGGGCACCGCCGCCACGGTATCCGCCGCGGGCACCGCCGCCACCGCCGGCTCCATGTCCGCCCCCGGCGCCGGCGGCGCCGGCGGCACCGGCGGCACCGCCGCCATCGTCGATCTCGACTGGCCCCGGTTCGCCTCCGCCTACGCCGGGGACCGCCACCGTCCCTTGATCGCCGATCTGGACGAGGCCAGGCCGCGCGGCTCCGCCGTCCCGGACGGCATGCCCGCGCTGGCCGGCCCCCTCGACCAGGAGAACCTGATCACGCTGGTCTGCGGCCACGCCGCGTCCGTCCTCGGCCACGACGATCCCGCCGACATCGACGCCGACAGCCGCTTCACCGACATCGGCTTCGACTCGCTGACCGGCCTGCAACTGCGCAACGCCCTCGGCCGGACCGTGGACCACGCCCTGCCCGCCGACCTCGTCTTCGAACACCCCACACCTCGCCGGCTCGCCCAGCACCTGGAGCAGATCCTGAAGGAGCACGACCGATGAACCAACGCGTCAAAGTCCTGATCGTCGGGGCCGGGCCAGTCGGACTGATGGCGGCGTGCGAACTGCGCCGCCGCGGCGTCGCCGCGGACATCGTGGACGCGGCGCCGGAACCCGGCACCGGATCCCGCGCCATCCTGCTGTGGCCGCCGTCCCTGGAGGTCTACCGCGACCTCGGCATCCTGGAGGAGGCCCGCAAGCGCGGCGTGGGGGTCGGCGCGCTGAGCTACCACGTCGGCGGCGCCACGCTCAGGCTGCCGCTCGCCCCCACCATGGCGCCGCTCATCCTGCCGCAGCAGGACACCACCGAGCTGCTGCAGGACGAGCTGCGCAGGCTCGGCGGCGACGTACGGCGTGGCCTGCGGGTGGTGGGCCTGACACAGGATCAGGACTCGGTCACCGTCACCGCCCGGGAAGTGGACGGCCGGGAGGTGACGCTGGAGGCGGAGTGGCTGATCGCGGCCGACGGCTTCCGCAGCACAGTCCGGGACCTGATCGGCGCGGACTTCACCGGCGCGCCCCTGCCGATCACCTTCCTCCTCGCGGAAGGCCGGATGGAGGGCGACTACGACGCGCAAGCGGTGAACTACTACCTCGGCCGTGCCGGGGTGGTGCTCGTGGCTCCGCTGCCCGGCGGCCGGGTGCGGATCTCGGGCGCGGTACCCGAGGGCACCGAGCTCACCGATGAGACGGGGCAGCGCCTGCTGGACGAGCGCGGGCCGGGCGGCCTGCGGCTCACCGACCTGACCATGAACACGCTGTTCACCAGCCACGAGCGCATCGCCTCGCCACTGCGGGCCGGCCGCTGCTTCCTGGCCGGCGACGCGGCACACGTCCACTCCGTGGTCGGCGGGCAGGGGCTCAACCTGGGGTTCGCCGACGTGCGGAACCTGGCGTGGAAGCTGGCCGGCGTCCTCGACGGCAGGTACGCGCCGCACATCCTGGACAGCTACGACGTCGAGCGCCGCGCCGCCGCCGAGCAGACCGTGCAGGCCACCGGCCGGATGGCCAGGCAGGCGGTGCTCAGCCCGGTCGCGCACCGGATCCGCGACCTGGCCATGACCCTCATGCACCGCACCGGCGTGCTCGGCCGCCGGATGCCGCCGCTGCTGTCGGGCTGGCTGATCACCTACCCGGACACCCTGTTCCCGGCCGCGGGCAAGGTGCCGCGGGGGCTGCCCCGGCCGGGCACCCGCCGGCCGAAGTGGCCGCTCGAACCCGACGCCGGCGACCGTTTCCAGCTCGTCACCACCGGGCCGGACGGCGGCCTGGCAGGCAGCCAGGGGGCGGCGCTGGCCGCCCGGCTGCCCGAACTGGTCGTCCACCGCCACCGGGCGGGCGGCGCCGACGCGTTCGTGCTGCTCCGCCCGGACGGCTTCGTCGGCGCGAGCGGCCCCGCCATCGTACTGCCGCACGCCGCCACCGCTCTGGAGCGGCTGGCGCCTCGCACCACGTGAAGGGACAGTCATGACCGAACAGCAAGAGCTTCCCCCTGTACTCGACGGGTTCGACCTCTCCGACCAGAGCCGGTTCGGCGACGGGTTCCCTCATCACGTCTTCACCCGCCTGCGCAAGCAGGCGCCGGTCTTCTTCCACCCGCCGGGCACGACCGCTGACGGTGAGGGTTTCTGGGTGCTGAGCCGCTACGCGGACATCCGTGCCGCGGCGGCCGACCCGGCGTTCTCCTCCCAGGGCGGGGGCGGCCGGGCCGGCGGCGGCACCCACATCGACGACCTGGCGCCCGGCGTCCACGCGGGGACCATGCTGAACATGATGGACGACCCCCGGCATCAGGCGCTCAGAGACCTGGTCAGCCCCTCCGTCGACGGCGAGACGGTCGCCACGCTGGAGCCGGAGCTGCGCGCCGTCGCCGCGAACCTGGTCGCCGGGGCGGTGGCGGACGGCAGGGGCGACCTGATGGTGGACATCGCCGGGCCGTTCGCCATCAGGACGGCGCTGCTGGTCCTCGGCGTGCCACGTCGTGACTGGCCCGCCCTGCACGCGTGGGCCGACGTGAGCATGGGCTTCGACGACCGCGAGGTCGGCGAGGACACCGAACGCTCCCAGATGTCGCGGCTCGCGCTCTACCAGTACGGCAGCGGCGCCCTCAAGGCGCTCGCCGCCGACCCGGGCCCTGGCCTGCTCTCCCTGGTCGCCACGGGCGAACTGCCCGAGGGGGAGCGGCCGCTGTCGAGCTACGAGCGAGAGGTGTTCTTCAACCTGATCCTCGGCGCGGGCTCCGAACCGCCGCGCAACGCCATCGCCCACGGCCTGCTGGCCCTGGCCGAACACCCCGACCAGTGGAAGGCGCTGCGCGAGGACCGTTCGCTGATCCCGGGCGCGGTCGAGGAGATGCTGCGCTGGTCGTCGCCGACGCCGTACAACCGGCGCACCGCCACCCGCGACGTGGAGGTGGGCGGCATGCAGATCAGGGCCGGGCAGAAGGTGACGTTCTGGTGGGCCTCCGCCAACCGGGACGAGGAGGTCTTCGCCGACCCGCACACCTTCGACATCCGCCGCGAGCACAATCCCCACCTGGCGTTCGGGTTCGGCACCCACGGCTGCATGGGGGAGCGGCTGGGCCGGCTGGAGCTGCGGCTGGTCCTGGAAGCCCTGCTGGACCGGGTGGGCGAGCTGAGCACGGCCGGTCCGGTGCGGTGGGCCCGCAGCAACAAGCACACGGTGATCCTGCGCCTGCCGGTCACCTACGGCGCCCTCACCCCGGTCGAAGCGCCCGAACTGCCGGAGCAGCCGCCGCCCACGATCCCGGCCGACCCCGGCCAGTACGCCATCAGCAGGATGCTGCCGTTCAACCCGTTCGATCCGGAGTTCCGCGAGGACCCGTACCCCATCTACCGGCGGATCGCCGAGAACGGCCCGGTCATGCGAACGCCGGGCGGCATGGTCGTCGTCATGGGCCACCGGGAGGCCTCGGACGCGCTGCGGGACCCGCTCGTCGGCTGGGGAGACGGCCAGTCGGTGGCCGAGCACTTCGGCCGCGACGCCGAGGGCAGGCCGGTGCGCCAGTTCATCTTCATGGACCCGCCCGACCACACTCGGCTGCGTTCCCTGGTGAGCGGGGCGTTCACCGCCCGCGTCGTCGAGCGGCTGCGCCCGCGCGCCGTCGAGCTCGCCGACCGGCTGGTGGCCTCGGCCGGATCCTCCTTCGACCTGATGGACGCCATCGCCCATCCTCTTCCGGCGCTGCTGCTCGGCGACCTCATGGGGGTGCCGGAGGAGAACATGGACCGCTTCCGCGGCTGGTCGGCGGCGATCGGGCGGGGCCTCGACCCCGACTTCGCGCTCACCAGGGCCCAGGTCGCGCAGCGGCAGGGCGCGCGGGAGCAGTTCAACCAGTACTTCACGGAGCTGGCCGCGCAGCGCCGCGCGGAACCCGCCGACGACCTGGTCAGCAAGCTGGTCGCGGCCGAGCAGGAGGGCGACAGGCTCACCGAGACCGAGCTGGTGACCACCTGCACGTTGCTGGTCTCGGCGGGGTACGCGCTGACCGTGCACCTGATCGGCAACGGCATGCTCGCGCTGCTGCGCGAGCCCGGGCAACTCGCCTGGCTGCGCGCGAACCCCGGCCAGATCGGGGCCGCCGTGGAGGAGCTGATCAGATATGACGCGCCCGCGCAGGTGATCTCGCGGACGGCACTCAGCGACACGGTGATCGGTGACACGCCGATCCGGCAAGGTGAGTCGATGCTGCTGGTGCTGGGCGCGGCCAACCGAGACCCGGCCGTGTACGACGAGCCGGACCGGCTGGACCTGGCTCGCCGGGCGCCGGTGCGCCACCTGGGCTTCGGGCACGGCATTCACTTCTGCCTCGGCGCGCCGCTGGCCCGCCTCGCCGTCCAGGTGGTGATCGGGCGGCTGGCGGAGCTGGACCTCACCATCGCCGACCCCGGCCCGCGGCACACCGAAGGCATGGTCATCCGCGGCCTCGCCTCCCTTCCGGTGGTGGCCCGATGACCGCGCTCGACCTGGACCTCTGGCTGCGCCGGTTCCACCCGGGGCCCGGCGCGGGCCCGCTGCTGGCCCTGCTCCCGCACGCGGGCGGCTCGGCGACCTACTTCCACGGCCTGTCGGCCCTGCTGGCTCCGGCTCTCGACGTGGTCGCGGTCCAGTACCCCGGCCGCCAGGAACGCCGCAGGGAGCAGGCTCTGGAGGACGTCCACGCACTCGCCGACCAGGTCACCGCCGTGCTGACGGCCGCGGCGGCGGGCAGGCCGGTCGCGCTGTTCGGGCACAGCATGGGGGCGAGCGTCGGCTACGAGACGTCTCTGCGGCTCCAGGCCGGCGGCGTGGAGGTGGCACGGCTGTTCGCCTCCGGACGGCGGGCACCGAGCAGGCGGCGACGGGAGGTCCCCGGCGGGCAGGACGACGAGTCGCTGCTGGCCGAGCTCCGCTCGCTCAGCGGCACCGACGCCCGCCTGTTCGACGACCCGGACGTGGTGCAGATGATCCTGCCCGCGCTGCGTGCCGACTACCGGGCGATCGAGGCGTACGCGTGGCGGCCGGGCGAGCTCCTCGGCTGCCCGATCACCGCCCTCGTGGGGGACGCCGACCCCCGGGTCAGCGAGGACGACGCACGGGCCTGGGCCGGGCACACGACCGGCGGGTTCGAGCTGGTCGCCTTCACCGGCGGCCACTTCTACCTGGCCGAGCACGCGCAGGAGGTGGCGAAGACCATCGTCGACCGCCTCACCTGAGGGGCAGGCCGGCCGGCACCGTCACCAGGGCGGACCGCAGAGCCCACCGCGCGGGTGAATCATCCGTTTCCCGTCGAATGTCCCAGGGATGATCAAGAATGGTGTGCCATGGGATGGATCGGGATCGCGACGGGCCACGAGCTCACCGTCGAGGGGACGCGGCGGCCGGTGCTCGCCTGCCGGACGGCCGCGGGCCGCGTGCTGGCCAAGGTGCCCGCCAACGTCAGGAAGGACCCGGCCGCGCTCCGGCTCGCCGCCCTCTGCGACCGGCTCGGCGAGCACGCGCGGTCGGTGCACGACCGGGTCGAGTCCTGGATGGTGGGGTCGCTGCCCGTCCCGGCCGCGGTGTTCGCGGCCGTGTGGGACGACCCGGTGTGGCGCGAGACGCTCACCGACCTGGTCATCGCCCCGATCGTCGACGGCGCGCCCGACCTCGGCCGCTGCGCGCTCCTGCGCGCGGGCGCGTGGACGGGCGCGGACGCCTTCGCGATCCCGCACCCGCTGCTGCTCGGCGACGAGCTGCCCGTCTGGCGGGGACGGAACCTCACGCAGGTTGTCGAGCAGGTACGCCGCGAGGTGTGGACGCGTCCCGCGAGCATGGACCGGACGTTCGGCGTGGTCGACACCTTCGGCTACCTGGACGCCCGGTACGAGAGCGGCGCCGCGTTCGAGCGCCGCGTGCACGAGCTGGGCGGGCGCATCAAGGGGAACACGGCGCGGTTCACCGTGCACGCGCCCGAGCCGCTCGGCCTCGAGATCGACCTGGACTGGAGCGGGCCGATGAGCCCGGCCTACCTGGCGTGGCTGAGCTTCGCCGCGGGCGGCAGGGAGATCGGCGACATCGCCTGGTCCGAGGGCGTGCGCACGCTCATGGCTCTGTACGCGGGCCGCACCGTGGACGAGACGGAGCCGGTGGTGGAGGCGGCCGAGGCGTACTCCCGCTACTGCGACGCCCACCAAGGCGAGCCCGGCACCGTGGCGCCCTCCGGCAGCACAGCCCCGACGCGCGACGTGCTGCTGCGCGCCGGGGCGGTGCTGCCGGGCACGCCCGCCGGCTCCGGCGAGGACACGTGCGTCGCCGTCCGCTACGAGCACTCCGTCCTGGACGAGCCGGTCGTCGAACTCGTCCGGCGCGCGGCCGTCGACGGCGACAAGGCCGAGAAGTCGCTGCACGACCTGGCCCCGGTGGCCGAGACCGGCGTCGGCACCGTGCACGCGGGCCCGCTCGGCTTCCTCGCGACCGCCCTGCACCGGTACCCGGCGCACCGCGCCCGCATCCTGGCCGCGCACACCGACCTGCGGGCCGCGCGCGGCCTGGCCGCCCGAAAGCCGGGCCTCGCGCGCACCACGCTCACCCGTACCGGCGACGACCTGGAGACGCACGCGCCCGAGCTGCTGCCGCCGTTCTACGAGGAGTGCGCGCGGATCCTGGCCGCCGCGGGCAGCGCCCGCTTCGCCGCCGCCTTCTTCGACAAGGCCCGCGCCGCGGAGGAGGCGCACGCGCTGCCGGTCGACGAGGCCGCGCTCGTCGCGGCGCACCTCGCCGCGGGACCGGACGCCGCCGGAACGGCCACGCTCAAGAAGCACGGCAAGCGGCTCGCCGCCCGCCATCCCGCCCCCGCCGCGTACCGCTGGCACCGCAGCCTGCTCACCGAGTGGTGCGAGCAGGTCCCGGACGGCGCGGACGGCGCGCTGGCCCTGGCCGACGGCTGGGCGGCGCTGGCGAAGGCCGCCAGGCACACGCTCGGTGGGCCCGAGGACGAACGCGCCGTACGGGCCCTGCTGGAGAGCGGCTGCATGGAGTCGGCACCGCCGGCCCTCTGGAAGTTAGCCCTTCCGCTGCTCGGCCCGATGGGCCGGGCGGACGCGGGCATCGGCCGCGCGCTCCTCGGCATCCTGCCGCTGCCCGCCCAGGACACCCCCGAGGCGAAGAGCGCGGCAGTGTCGCTCCTCCTCGGCAACCTCGCGGGCGCGGGCCTGACCGACCCGTTCACCACGTTCCCCGGGGCGGCGGGGGCGGCGGCGAAGGACTGGCTCGGCCGCTTCCTGAGGCTGTACGCGGGGCTCGCGCTCCCCGTCGCCGGTCTCGGCGACCTGCTGCACGACGCCGGCACGCGGCTGCGCGCGGAGGGCCTCACCTGCGACGACCACGAGGCGGTACTGGGAGTGGACGAGGACGAGGTCAACCGCTGGGAGGAGACCGCCGCCGACCTCCCGCTCCTCGACCTCCTCCTGGACCGCGGCGTCCCGCTCGCGCGGCCCCGGCTGCTGCACACGTTCAAGCTGTACGACCGGCTCGCGGCCGGAGCGGGCACCGACCTGGCCGCCGTTGCCGCCGACCCGGACTGGGCCCCGCTGCTGCGCGACGCGATCGCGGGCAACGTGACCAACCAGCTCAACGTCACCGAGCCCGCCGTCCCGAAGCAGACCGCCCCCGAGACCGTACGGGCCCTGACGACGACACCGGGAACGGCGCAGATCGTCGCCGCCATCCTGGCCGAGCATGCCGGACGGGTCCCGGATCAAGGGCTTCCTGACGCGCACGCCGCCCTGTGCGACGCCGAACGGTTCACCATCGCCGGAGTCCCCGGCCCCCTCCTGGACAGCGTCCGGACGATCGCGACCGGGACGGACCCGGCCCGCGCCCTCGCCGCCACGCTGAGCGGCGGCGTCCTCGACGAGCTGGAGCTGCCCGCCTTCGTCCCCGGCCACGTCAACACCATCACCGACTACCTGGAAGAGAGCGGCGCCGACCTGCTCCTGATCGAGGCCGGCCGGCTCTGGGAGCACCAGTTCCGCGCCTGCGTCGTCACACCGGACGGGGCCGGCCCGTCCCACGGCTTCGGCACGTACGAGCACGTCTCCAGCCGGTCCCACGAACGGACCGAGGCGCGCGACCTCTACGACCGCTGCCTGATCGCCGTGAACGGCCGGGTGACCGTACTGGACCACGGCGGCCCGCACTGCCCGCACGGCAGCGCGCACCCCGCCGCCCGCCGCGTCGTACCGGCCGACGGCGAACGGGTCGCCTTCCCCGGCGGCGCCGAGGCCACCGTGTGGCGCGGCCAGGGCCGGATCATCGAGCTGCGGGACCCGGCCGGGCGGACCATCGGCCGCTACGTCCGCGGCTGGGGCAGGGTGCCCGAGCACGACGGTGCCGAGAACATCAGCACGGTCGAGCACCACCGCTACGCGTCCGGGACCCGCCTGGTCGCGCCTCCCGGCTGGTGGTCGGCGATGCGGCCGCGCGACCCCGAAGGATCCAGGGCGCTGCGCGCCGTCGACGATAAGAAGGCGCAGGCCCTGATCGACGTCGCCGACGCCGCGCTCGCCGCCGACCTCATGCGGGTGCTGGACCCCGAGAGCGAGTACCTGGACAAGCACGCCGCCCGCGACGAGCTGGCGGGACGGCTCCGCCCCCTCCTGCCGGAGATCACCGACGAGTCGCTCCGGAAGGGGGTCACGTTCCTGGTGTGGACGGCCGTCGAATGCCGCGAGCGCGCGGCCGCCCTGCTGGAACGCCTGGCGCTGACCCCGCCGCCCCACCTGCGCCCGGCGCCCGCCTCCGCGGCACCCGCCGTCCCGTCCGAGAAGTCCCCCGAGCCGGACGATCCGGGGCCGGAGTCCGCGTACGAGAGGATCGCCCACTTCGCCCGCGCCGCCGTCGAGGTGCCGTACGACAAGAAGATCGCGACCTTCGACGCCGCCGCCGTCAAGGGGGTCGAGAACACGCTGGGCCGCCTCGGCGCCGCCGTCCTGGAGGCCGCGTGGGGCGACGGCGGCGGGCGCGCGCAACTGCTGGAACTGGCGGCCGTCCCCGGACTCCTCCGTACCGACGGCACCTGGCACGTCGCCCGGCTGCGCCCGGAGTACGACCTCGGGCAGATCCGCTCGGGCCGCGGCCCCATCATGGCCGCCGCCGTCGCCGACCACGAGCAGGTGGGGCACGGGTACGCGGTCACGGCGCTCCTCCACACCCCGGACGGCCCCGACCCGCTCCTGTTCACCCGCAACCGCGTCGTCGAGCTGCGGACCTGCCGCGGCTGGGGCGACCAGGACCGGCTCCGGCGGGCGCTCGGCCTGATCGCCGAGAACGGCCCGCCGCCCGTGGACCGGGAGGCGACCGTACGGGCGTTCGCCGAGGCCACCGGCCTGTCACCGGCCCAGTGCCTGATCCTGCTGTCCACCTCGGCCCGCACGCTCTCCTGGCCGGACGGCTGGGCGCGGGGCCGCGTCGCCGCCTTCGGGAAGGGCGACGCCGCCCGCGCCCGCGAACTCGACCTGACCGAGACCGAGCTGCACATCGCCGCGCTCTCCCTGGAGGCGCTCACCACCACCGACGAGGCCGTCGAAGCCGTCGAGCTGCTCATGCCCGACGACCCCGCCGACCTCTGGCGTACGGGCCCCGACCTGGACCGGGCGGTCGCGTACTGGACGGAACGCCACCCGAGGCTCACCCCCCTCACCACCGAGCAGTGGGTCACCCTCGCCTCCGGCGCCGAGGACGCCCTGGAGGCGCTGATCGCCCTGCTCGGCGAGCGTCCGTCCGTGCCGCCGCTGGGTCACCTCGCCCGCGCTGCGAGGCTCCTGGCCGACCGCCTGCCCAAGGACCACCCCGCCCGTACGACCGCCGCCGCCCGCCTGCGTGACCTGCACGAACACGTCACCGGCCCGGACACGACCCTGCCCATCGCCGCCGGGGTGACCTCGGTCACCGCCCTGGAACGAGCCGCCGGAGCGACCGCCGTCCACCTCCCTGAGAGCAGGCTCGCCATCGGCGAAGCCCTCACCCTGGAGCCCGCCGGAGACGGCTACCGCGTCCACCTCCGCCCGTCCCGCCGGCCCGACCCGGACGCGCTGGCCCCGGCCCTCCGCCGCGGCGGCGCCACCGATGTCGCCCTGGTCATGGAGGACCTGCGTTTCCTCGGTTCGTCCGAGTCGCTGGAGGCCGCGGCCCGGCTGCGGTGACGTTCCCGGAGGGGGTGGCAGGCGAACCAGTGGCCCGGGGCCGGCAACCGCCTCCGGGGGTTCCATGTCCGCGCCGCGGGCGTCGGAGCGGGGCCGCAGGTCCAGACGGCCCGGCACGGGCTCTCCAGCCACCCGGTGTACCAGGGCTCGGGCGTGGCGGTCGAGGAAGACCATGCGCACGTAGTCGCGGTGGCAGGGCGGCCAGGTCCCCGAGCAGGGCGGCGGCGAGGCGGTTCCAGGCCAGGATGTCGAGGCAGCGAGGGGGACCAGGCCCAGATCGCCACTCACCCTTGTCGCGGGCTCCAGCCGCACGCTAGCTTAACCCCCTTAGAGGGTTAAGGAGGTAGGGCAGTTCATGAGTGGCATCGTGACAACGACCGGCGTGGCCTTCGTGAACGGCATCCGCGTGCACTACACGCGGGCGGGTTCCGGTCCGCTGGTGATCCTGCTCCACGGCTGGCCGCAGACCAGCCTGTGCTGGCGGGCCGTGCTGGAACCGTTGGCCGCCGATCACACGGTCGTCGCGCCTGACCTGCGTGGATACGGTCTCAGCGACAAGCCGCCGACCGGCTATGACAAGCGGCAGATGGCCGCCGACATGGCCGAGCTCGTGCGGACGCTGGGCTTCGACCGGGCCGCGGTCGTGGGGCACGACCGCGGCGCCCGCGTCGCGCACCGCTGGGCGCTGGACCGCCCGGAGCAGGTGGAGCGGCTCGTCGTGCTGGACGTGGTGCCGACGCGGGAGATGTTCCGCCGGCTGGACGCTTCGGTGGCGGCCGGGTATTGGCACTGGTTGTTCCACCTGCAGCCGGACCTGCCGGAACGCCTGGTCGCCAACGACGTCCGCGGATATCTGGAGTACTTCTTCGAACGCTGGACCTACAACCGTCACGGGCTGGACCCCGACGCCGTGGACGCCTACGTCCGCGCCTACTCCCGGCCCGGCGCCCTGCGGGCCGGCTTCGACGACTACCGCGCCCAGGATCAGGACCTCGCGCTCGACGATGACGACGCGGCGATGGGGCGCAAACTGGTCATGCCCGTGCTGGCCTTGTGGGGATCGGTCGGACTTCCCTCCCGGCTCCCGACCCTGGACATCTGGCGTGAGTACGCCGAGGACGTCACCGGCGCCCAGATCCCCGAGTGCGGTCACTTCATCGCCGAGGAGCGGCCCGACGTCCTCCTCGATCACCTTCGAGGTTTCCTGGCCGAGGGGAGAGGCCGTTGACCCCGTCACGCGAGGACCCGCTCGCCGTTCGCCCCCGCAGACCGGCTGCCGGCCTCACGCTTCGCCGAGGTGCCCGGCCGAGGCGAACCTGGCAGTGGACCACGGCGCGCGGATGACGTCCCGAACCGCAGGCGCGGCAGCGCAGGACGAATGGCTCTGGTACGGCGGCCGGGTGTGCCTCGACTACGTCAACACCCTGCGTGACCGCTGGAAGGAGCCCCGTGAGACGCTCCGCGAACCTGACGACGTGCTGCGCTGGTTGCACACCGCCGGAGTGACCGGCGAGCCGATCCGGACGCCTGCCCAGCCAGAGGTCATGCTGGGCTTCGCGCGGCGACTGCGCGAGGCGATCGACCGCGCCGTCATGGCGGCGGCGGGCGGCGGACTGCCCGACGTAGGAGACCTGTCCCTGATCAACGATGCCGCGATGGTGGTGCCGCGCCCGGCACCCCAGGTCGTCATCGTGGGCGGGCGCCTGGCGCCGGGGAACAGGAAGGACGGAGCCGAGGACGCGGCAGCCGGACTCGGCCTGGTCGCTCATGACGCGGTGGAACTGCTGCTCTCGGACGAGATCCACCGGGTTCGCGTCTGCGGCGCGGACCGCTGCGCCCTGCGCTTCGTCGACCGTTCCCCCGCACACAACCGGCGCTGGTGTTCCATGGCGCGCTGCGGCAACCGGACCAAGGTGCGATCCCATCAACTCCGGCACGGCGGGTAGTGACCGGGGACATCCGCTCCAAGCGGGCCAGAATCTCCAGAAACCGGCGGACGGCGGAACGCGTCAACGGGTGTCCGGCGGACAGTCGCCGCGGAGCTCCCGATGACCGCCGCGACCCTGACCGGGATCGGGGTCGGACCGCTGACGGCGGCGGCACGGCTTGGCGGATCTCCGGCCAGCCGGTCCTCGGCACCGCGATGGCCGCCACAACGGCCCCCCCGATGCGGTCAGGCATCGCAGCGGGAAGCCGCCGGGACACGGGATCAGCCCGGCGGCCGACAGCACGTCCCTGGCCTACGCCGGGATGCTGGGAACGCTAGTTGAAGCAGTCCTGCTTCTTGAGCGCGATGCCGTACTCGGTGACCTTGCCGCGCGTGACACCGAAGGTGTAGTGAGCCTTCCAGTTGCCAGGGACCGTGATCACGTAGTACCCGTGGATATCCTTCTTGATCTTCGGGTAGGCGGCCTTCAGCCGGTCGAGGGTGGAGCCGATCTTGATGCCTTCCGGCGTCCTCATCTCCTTCGCGGCAAAGATGGCGGCCAGTCCCACGCGCGGTGAGATATAGACGCCGACCTCGTCCTTGGGAGTCGGGAACTTCTTCAGGTCCCAGCCGGAGCAGCCGCCTCCGCCCGGCATCTTGCTGACCACCTGCCCTGTCGCCTTGGCCTGCTTGACGGTCATGCCGAGCTTCACGGCACCGTAACCGTACGGCCCCAGCGTCGGCTTCGCCTGCGCCACCGCGGCGGTGGCGCCGGAGACCATCAGCGAACCAGCGAGGAGCGAGGCCCCGATCATCGTCTTCATCATGTCTGCTTCGACTGCCAAGATCGGGTAAAAGTTCTGGGACACGATCAACTGTTGATCGCTGCCGGCCCCCACGGCCTGGTGGCAGCCAGTTGATCACTGAAACCCACCGCCCGCCCGGGCATGTCACCTGGCCTCTTGCGCTGACATACCCCGGACATACCGCGCGCCTCTACTTTGGCGTGCATGTCTCCCTCGTGGTGGCGGCTCGCCGCCCTGATTCTGGTCGCCGCGTTCCTGGTGCCGAGCCCTCCGGCCGCCGCGGCCGCGCTGTCCGACGCGGGCTTCTTCGGGAGGTGGAGCGGCGGCGCCTGGACGGTGGGACCGCGGTTGAACTACGCGCTCGCGGGCCTGAAGCCCGTGGAGAGCGCGGTGAAGGCGGGCGACTACGCGCTGGCCAAGCGGCGGTTGCTGGATTACTACCGCTCGCGCCCGGCCATCGAGGCCGGCGGCTTCTCGCACACGGCCTGGCCGGGCGCGATCGAGCTGACCTCCAGCCACATCTGGACGCTCGGGTCGGGCGAGGTCTACGTCAAGACGCTCACCTTCGGCCCGGGGGAGAAGACCGTCACGGCCGACGTCACCAGCAGCGTCACCAGCGGCAAGACCGGATTCTTCCTGATGAGCCGGCACAAGGACGCGGTCATCGCCCTCATCAACAGCAAGAGCAAGGGCTCGGGCAAGCCCACCCTCCGCTTGACCCTGTCCGACGGCTCGGTGCGGACCCTCACCCCCGCGCACGACACCTACATCTGGGCGGCCAACCCGGGCAACGTGTACGGCGCCAAGTACTACATGCAGGTCAGCGACCAGGGCGCGGGGCCGTTCACCGACGAGACACGCAAGGCCTACCTGCGCTTCGACCTCGGCAGCGTCACGGGTGTGAAGAAGGCGGAGCTGACGCTGACCGGCACGGCCGACACCGCGAAGGACATCATGCTGTACGGCAACGCCGAGACCTTCGACGAGGCCACCCGCACCTGGTCCAACACCGTGCAGAACACCTTCTCCTGGGCGGGCGACCCCGGCGGCTTCGACTGGAAGCTGCCCTCCGGCGCCGACATGGAGTATCTCTACCAACTGCCCCGCTTCTACTTCGCCGGCCCGCTGGCCCTGGAGTACCAGAAGACCGGCAACGAGCAGCACGCCCGCACGCTCATCGGCCTGATGACCGACTTCATCAAGGACGCCGACGTCTACGACGCCGACCAGGGCGCCGGTTCCTACCCGGGCAACCTGCACGCCGCGCGCCGCCTGCACAACTGGATCGCGGCCTACGAGATCCTGCGCAAGAGCCCATCGCTGACCCCCGAGGCCAACACCGCGATCCTCAAGACGATGAACCGGGCCGGCCTGCACCTGCAGGTGAACGTCAACGCCACGCCGAACAAGATGCAGTCACAGAAGATCACGCTGCTGCACGCCTCCGTCTACTTCCCGGAGTTCCGCGTCGCGCCCGCGTGGCGGACCAACGCCGCCGACTTCCTCTCGGCCCAGCTCAACGACTCGACCTACGCCGATGGCGGCTACAAGGAGTCCACGGACGCCTACCTGCGGGGCTACCTCAGACAGTACGTGGACGTCGTCGCCTTCATGCGGCGCAACGGCATCACGTTCACCGCCACCGCCAAGCTGCGGCAGCTGGGCCGCTTCCTCATGGATCAGAGCTATCCCAGCGGCTACGGCCCGGCCTACGGCGACAGCGACTCCCTCGACCTGCGCAGCACCCTCAGGAGCCTGGGCGAGCTGCTCAACGACCCCGAACTTGTCCATGTCGGCACCTCCGGCACGTCCGGCGAGAAGCCGGCGCGCACCTCCGTGCTCTACCCGGACACCCGGGTAGCGATCTCCCGTTCCGGCTGGACCGCCGGCGACTCCCACCTCCGGATCAACGCCGACCGCGGCAACCACAGCCATCCGGACGAGCTGGCGATCACCGCGTACGCCTACGGCCGGCCGCTCCTGCCCGACATGGGCACCTTCACCTACAGCACGGACGAGCGCGCGAAGTGGCTGCGGTTCACCACGGAGGCGCACAGCACGATAGAGATCGACGATCAGCGGCAGACCTCGACCGCGGCCGGCGGGATCTCGCATCTGATCAGCAACCCCGCCTTCGACCTGATCGGCGCGAACACCGAGAGTTCCGCCGGCGTCCGCCACGAACGATCCGTCCTGTCGCTGCATTCGGGCCTGTGGGTGGTCTCCGACCGGCTCAAGCCGGTGGACGCCGTCAAGGAGCACCGCTACGAGCAGAACTGGCATTTCGCCGCGGACGCCAATCCCTCGATCCGGTCCGGGACGGAGGCCACGACCACCGCCTTCGCGACGGGCGCGAACCTCACGATCGTCCCCGCCGACCCTGCCGAGGTCGCCTCCACCCTGCGCGACGGCTACTACGCGCCGCGGTTCTACTCGGTGGAGAACGCGAAGTACGCCTCCTACGTCAAGACGGGCTCCGGCCAGACGACCTTCGACACCCTCCTGCTGCCGTCCAAGGGCGCGGCCGACACCTCCGTGACGGTGGAACGGCTTCCCGTGGGCGGCGCCAAGCCGTACGAGGCGACAGCCCTGAGCCTGAACGGCGGCGAGGGGGTCTACTACAAGTCCTGGACCACGAAGGCGCCGCGCGCGTTCGGGGCCTACACCTTCGACGGCAAGCTGCTCCACGCCGACGCCGGATCGATCGTGATGGTCGACGGCTCGTCGATCGAACGTGCCGGCGAGACCCTGGTCAAGGCGCCGGCCGCGGTCAAGGATCTGGCCGTGACCTTCGACGGGAACGGCACCGTGCGTATCGACGGCAGCGGACTGACCGCGAGCACCGACCCGGCCAGGTCCATCGCGATCAAGGCGCCGAACGCCACCAAAGTGATCCTCAACGGCGCGGTCGTTCCGTTCGAACGCGCGGGCGCGCTCATCCACGCGGCCGCCTGACACCTCCCTTCCCAGGACGCCAGGTCGGGCTCCCCGTGCGATCTGTCATCGGTGCGGACGTCGAGGATGGTGCCGGCCATGGTGCAGGGCCGGCATCGTCGTGCTCACCCACAGCACGTTCAGGAGCCGGTGGTGGGGTGCGTCACCACCGGCGTGCAAGGCATGGCAGGATCGCCGCCATGTCCCTCAGCGTTCCCCGTCTCCGGATCGGCTCGACCGAGATCATCGCCCTCGCCGATGGCGAGGGCCCGTTCTTCTCCCCGCGTGCCGAGGCCTTCCCCGAGGCCACGGCCGATCAGTGGGCCGAGACCGACCGCTACGACCCGGGCGCGGTCGACGCCGAGGGCCGCTGGCGGCTCCAGTTCCGCGCGTACGCGATCCGCAGCGACAGGGGCCTCACCATCGTGGACGCCGGGATCGGCCCGGCGGACGGCCCGGCCGTCTCGTGGGCGCCCGTGCCCGGTGCGCTCCCCGAGTCGCTCGCCGCCGCGGGCATCGATCCGGCCGAGGTCGACACCGTGGTGCTCACGCACCTGCACACCGACCACGTCGGATGGGCGGTCGTGACCGAGGCGGCCGTCCCATCAGGGGGCGGCGCGGCGACGGGCAACGCCTCGACCAGCAGCGCGATGGGCGGCGCCCCTGCGTCCGGCAGCGCGTCCGGCGACCGCCGCCCCTACTTCCCGAACGCCGAATACCTGCTCCAGCGGGCCGAGTTCGACGCCCTCGACGCGCTCAACCCGCAGCTCCGCGAGACCCTCACCGACCCGCTCCAGGCGGCCGGTCGGCTCCGGCTCCTCGACGGCGACACCCAGCTACGCGCCGGGCGCACGGTCGCCACGCCAGGCCACACGCCCGGGCACCAGAGCGTGCTGGTCGCCGAGGGGCGCGAGCTGGTGCTCGTCACCGGCGACCTCCTGGTCCACGCCCTCCAGCTGCTCCACCCCGAGCTCGCCTACTCGCACGAGATCGACCGTGAAGCGGCCAGGCACGCGAGGGAGCGCATGCTCAGCCGCGAAACCGCCACCACGCTGCACCTCGCGACGCCGCACCTGACGGAGCCGTTCATCTCGGTGTGATCGCGGCCGTCCGAGCCGTTCGGCACGGGTCACGCCGCGAGGGCCCTGCAGACGCTCCCGTATGCAGGAGCAGCACGGTCGCCGGTCGCAGGCGTACGGCGGGCGATGGGGTCAGGTGGGGCCGACGCGGGCCGCTTCCGGCGAGCCGACCTGGGCGAACAGGACGCGGGCGCGCCGCCATGCCGCCTCGGCCGCCGTCCGGTCGCCGCGGGCCCGCTGCACGTCCCCGAGCGCGCTGAGCGCGCGGGCCTGCCACAGCGGCGTCAGGATGGAGCCGAAGATCCGCAGTGCCTCGGTCAGGTGGCCGTACGCCTGCTCGTGCTCACCCCGCCGATGGTGCAGCAGGCCGAGCGCGACCCGGATGCGGCCGTCGGTCAGGGGCTCGCGGAGCGGCCGGTTCAGGGCCAGGGCCTGGCGGAAGAGGCCGGCCGCCGCCGCGTACGCGCCGGTCTCCAGCCGCACCAGGCCCAGCGCGTACCGGGCCTCCGCCTCCTCCCTGGGATTGCCGAGGTCCTCGGCGATGGCCAGCATCTCCTTGAAGTCGGACTCGGCCGCGTCGAGCTCGCCTGTGCCGAGGCGGAGCTGGCCCAGCCAGTACAGCACCTCCGCGCGTACCCGCCGGTCGCCGTCGCGGCCCACCGCCAGCGCCCGTTCCAGCAGCGGCCCTGCCTGCTCGAAGCGGCCCACCTCCACCAGGAGCTGGCCCAGCGAGCGGGACAGCAGCGTCTCGGCGCCGCGGTCGCCGGAGGCGCGGTGCACCTCCAGCGCCTCCTCGTGGCGGGCGATGGCCTGGTCGTAGCGGCCCATCATGCCCTCCACATGAGCCGCGATCCCGAGCGCGTACAGGAGGCCGCGAGTCTCGCCGAGCCGCCTGAACGTCCGTACCGACTCGTCCAGGACCTCGGCGGCCTCGGCGTATTCATGCCGGTACGCGCCCAGCAGGCCGAGCCCCATGAGCATGGTCGCCGTGCCGCGGGCGTTGCCCGCACGGCGCGTGCAGGCCAGGGCGCACCACAGGACGTCCTCCCAGTCGTCGTTGTGCCCGCGGGTCAGGAACAACGGGTAGGAGCCGGCTACCAGCTCCCAGCACAGCTCGTCGAGCTCCAGGTCGCAGGCCTGGCGCACGGCCCGCACGAGGTTCAGGTGCTCGGTGTCGTACCAGGCCAGGGGGTCCTCGGCGATCAGGCCGGCCGGCTCGGTCACGGCCGGGCGCCACCGCGGGGCGTCGCCGCGCAGGGTGACGTAGTCGCCGCCGGACAGCGCGAGGTGGGCGTGTTCGGCCAGGGCCAGCCAGCCGCCCAGCGCGCGCACGACGGCCGGGCGGACGTCTTCGGCGACGCTCTCCCTGGCGAACAGCCGGATGAGATCGTGCAGGTGGTAGCGGGGACGGGTGGTGCCGGACGTCTCCAGCAGCCGGGCGCGGACCAGCTCGCCGATCAGCTCACCGGCCTCTGCCAGGTCGATGCCGAGCGTCGCAGGCGTGTCATCCGCCCTGTGGTTGTCTGGCGCCGCGTGGTTGTCTGGCGCTGCGTGGGTGTGGGGTGCCGCGTGGGTGTGGGCCGCGTGGGTGTCGGGCGGACGGTCGGTGCCGAGCAGGGCGGCGCACGTCCAGGCGGAGACGTCGGGCGCGTACAGGTGGGCCAACAGGCACAGCAGCCGCTTCGCCCGCGGGCTGAGCCGGTGGAAGCTGTAGGACAAGCTCCCGCGTACCTCCAGGTCACCATAGGACAGCTCGTCGAGGCGGCGGCTCTCGTCGGCCAGGCGGCGGGCCAGCTCGGCGATCGTGGCACGGCCGTGCACGACCAGCCTGGCCCCCATGATGCGCAGCGCGAGCGGCAGGCCGCCGCACAGCCGGACCAGCTCGCGCGCCGCCCCCGCCTCGGCCGCCACACGCCCGGCGCCCGCGATGCGGCCCAGCAGCTCGACGGCGCGCGAGGTGTCCAGCACGCCGAGCTCGACCAGTCGGGCGCCGGGCAGGCCGGCCAGCTTGGCGCGGCTGGTCACCAGGACGGCGCAGCTCGGCGTGCCCGGGATCAGCGGCCGGACCTGCGCCTCGTCGGCCGCGTTGTCGAGGACGACGAGCAGCCGGCGGCCCGCCAGGCGCGAGCGGTACTCCTTGGCGCGTTCGTCCGCCCCGCGCGGGATCTCCGCGCCCGCCATGCCGAGCGCGCGCAGAAACCGGGCCAGCACCTCGTCCGGCCCGGCCCGGTGGGCCTGCCAGCCGCCGCGCAGGTCCGCGTAGAGCTGGCCGTCGGGGAAGGCGCCCGAGACGGCGTGCGCCACGTGCACGGCCAGCGTGGTCTTGCCGACCCCGGCCTGACCGCTGATCGCCACCACGGTCACGGCCGTGCCGTCCGGGGCGGGGCGAAGCAGCTCGCGCATCCCGGCGGCGATTTCGTCCCTGCCGGTGAGGTCGGCCACGTCCGGCGGGAGCTGGCGGGGCCGGACGGGACCGGCGGCCCGGCCCGCGGACGAGGCCGGCGGGGCGAGGGCGTCGTCGCCGGTCAGGATGGCGTGCTCCAGCCGCCTCAGCGCGGCCCCGGGCTCCAGGCCCAGCTCCTCGACCAGCGCCGTACGCGTCCGGCGGTAGGCTTCCAGCGCCTCGGCGGTGCGGCCGTCGTGGTGGAGCGCCAGCATCAGCAGGGCGCACAGCCGCTCGCGCAGCGGGTGCTCGGCCACGAGGTCCGCCAGCTCTCCGGCGATCTCGTGGTGGCGGCCCAGCCGCAGCTCCAGCTCCAGGCACTCCTCCAGCACCTCCAACCGCCGTTCCTGAAGGCGGCGGGACTCTGCCAGCACCAGGCGATGGTCGATGTCGGCCAGCGGCTGCCCCCGCCACAGCGCCAGCGCGGCCCGCAACCGGGCGGCGGCCTCCTGCTCACCTCCGGCCCTGCGGGCCTCGCCGACCTGGTGCTCGAACGCGAGCAGGTCGAGCTCTCCGGGGGTGGCCGTCAGCAGGTAGCCGCCGGGCCTGGTCGCGATCGTGCCCGCCGGTACGCCGCCGGCCGTCAGGGTCCTGCGCAGCCGTCCCACGCCGTTCTGGATCTGCCTTCGGGCGGTGGCGGGCGTGTCGGCCGGCCAGAACGACTCGACCAGCGTGTCCAGGCTCACCGGGTGGTTGGCCCGCAGGAGCAGCATCGCCAGCAGCTCGCGCTGGTTACGGCCGGCCATGGACACCGGCCGGCCGCGCGCCGTTACCTCCAGCGAACCCAGGACCCCGAACCACGCCACGCCGTGCAAGCTCGTCCTCCCGCCGGAGAACCCGAAGGGCGATCTGGAGGAGTCAAGTGTAGTGCGGCGGACTTCACCGGGCTTGTCAGGCTGCGACAGAACTCGCGCCCCGGCTGTGGCCGGAGGGACGGGCAGGTAGCGGGGGAGCGGCGACCGGCGGCACCCCGGGGCCGGTCGCTCCCCAGGGTGCCGGGCCTGCCGGCCGGCTCGCGGTCGACTGGCCTACGATCGGCCCGTCGCAAACGCACCCCGCACCGGTGAGTTCCTGCCGAAACCCACGGCGCGGGGCGTGGATCAGCTGCCGGGCGGGGGTGTGGCGTCGCCGATGTCGTTGGCCGAGGGATCCGCCACGACCTTGCACGGCTCAATGGGCCCGGTCGTCAGCCGCCCGCTGAACTGCCAGGCGACCCCGGGACGCTCTACGGTGGGCGTGACCGGATTCTCCATGACCTCGATCATCGCGATCTCGCCAGGCTTGATGTGGCGGGGGTAGATGGTGATGCCGTCCTGGGGGCGAATCGCCTGGTAGGAGCTCGACTTCTGCAGTCTCTCCCGGAGCGTGGCCTGCGTGGCGGCATCGCTGCTCGACAGCTCCTCCTCGGTCGCGCCGATGTCGTCACCCTTGAGGAAGGGCGCCCGGTTGTTTCCGCAGCGCTTGCCGAGAGGCAGGTAGGTGATGTCGGCCGGCACACCCCACTTCGCCAGATCCTTCTCGAGGTGCTCGGGGTTCCGGAAATCGTAGATCTTGAGGTTGATCGATCCGTCCTGGTTCTCCGTCAGGGCGTAGGCCGGCTTGGCGGAACCGAGCAAGGAGGGCACGGCCACGCCCGCCGCGACGGCCGCCGCCACAGCTGCGCCCATCGCGAGCCGCCGCCCGCTCAGGAGCGGCCGTTCCAGCCCGGTGCGCCGGCCGAACGGAAGCAACCTCCTCCAGCGCCGGCCGCGCGGTGCCGTGCTCGCCTCCTGAGTGAGCCGGAGTCGTTGCCGAGCCAGGGAGTGGGGTGGCTCATGCTCCAGTTCCTTGATGAGCGTCTTCAGTTCATCCATGATCGTGCTCCTCCAACGGGTTGACCCCACCCAGGGTTCGGCGGATCTTGCGCCTGGCCCGATTGAGTCGTGACTTGACCGTGCCGACCGGAATGTCGAGCGCGCGGGCCGCTTCCTCGTACGTCATGTCGCTCCACGCGACCAGGAGCAGGGCGTCTCGGTCGCCTCGCGACAGCAGCGCGAGCGCGTTCAGCAGAGCCGTCCGCGACCCTTGAGCGGTCAGATCACGAGTGATCGCCTCTTCTGGCCCCTCCACGGTCTGGGCCGGGCCCTGCCGCTCCAGCGCGCGGTAGCGGCTGACCTCGGATCGGCGGTGGCCGGTGATGAGCTTGGTCGCGATTCCCAGCAGCCAGGGCCGGGCCTCGCGGTAGGCGATGTCGTACGCCGCACGCCTGCGAAACGCGATCAGGAAAGTCTCTCCGACGAGATCTTCGGCGAGTTCCGGGCCGAGCCGGAAGGAGATGTACCTGTAGAGCATCGCGGCGTAGCGGTCGAACAGGGCGGCGAACTTCTCCGGATCATCAAGGGAACTTGCGATGATCTCGGAGTCCACCACCAACGGTGACGTGTCCGTCACCATAGACGATCTGTTTCCACTGGACCCCCTTCGAGATGTCAACTGTGTCTTGTCGCAAGAGCCTTGAGTGTTCACGGGCATCCGGCGCGAAGCAGGCTTACCGCCACCTGGCGTGGATGCGCCTGCGTGAGCGTGACCGCTCGTCTTCAGGCAGGAGCAGGCGGGGGCGTTGCCGGCCATGGCGGAGCGACCGATGCGGGCGAGGCCCAGAGCGTGCAGGCGCTGGGCAGGCCGGACACCCGTTCCCGGGTGGAGGGAATGCGGTCCCGCCTTCAGCGGCTGGCGACCGAGGGGTGGTTGCGACGCGAAGAGGACGGGTTCTCGCGCCGTCGCTTCCGGCGTCAACGGGCATGCGCCGAAGCGGGAGGCTGGTTGATCAGCCGTCCATGATCACGGCCGGGCCGTACCGTGAGGAGGCGGGGTGTCGCCGAGGGTTCGGCTCGGCGACACGAGCGATGATGTCTCCCGCACGCCGACCGCAATCACGATCTCGATCAGCGGGCCGCGCCACCCGGAGGGCCGGTGGGCCGCTGTCGCTGCCCGAGGGCGATCTCGAGCAGGGCGATGGTGGCCCCCGGCGGCCGCGCCACGTTCCCGAGCATCTGCCTGGAGCCCGCCCAGTCAGGCTGCAACAAGCGCCTGCACCAGGCCCTGCCCTGTGTGGGGGGAACTTCCCGCGAGTTCAGCGTGCTCGAACGCGGCAATCTGCCGTGTTTCGTCGTTCTGGGGGTGTGCCAGGGTCAGTGCCGCCGGGACCGCAGCCTGTCCAGGAAGCGCCGGGCCTTCTGCTGATTACGCGGGTCGCGGGCCGCGCGCTTGGCCTTCTCGACGGTCTGTCTGCCTTTGGGGCTGCGCAGGTACGCGCGTACTCGATCCATGAGTGTGGTCATGCGACCCTCCCTACCCTTGTCGCCGTACGCGAAGCGCTGCGGCCCCTACGCGTCTCGCCGGCGGCTCGCAACGTGTCCGGCGGGACGGGTCCGGCATACCTTGATCAGTACTGCCAGATGGCGTTGCGACGGTGCCGTGCGGGGTGGACTTCGAGATCATCGATGGCTTCGACGGCGGGAGGACCATCGGTTGTGGCGTTGACCCTCTGACGGATGGCTTCGAGCCTGAGACGCAGGCGCCGGCGTGCCTGGCGCTCCTCGATGTCGGCCCACTCCGATACGGACTGGTCGCGCGGATCGGACCTGGCCCAGGAGTAGACGTCGACCCTGCGGCGGAGGGACATCGGGCGTGGCCGGTGACCGGCCCGCCCGGCCTGTCGCAGGCATGCGGCACTGTAACGGAGATCGACTATCGTCACCGATCGCCAGGGGGTGCCCCCGTCGAGACTCGGGCGATCGATGTGATGGGCAGTGCGGGACATGAGGCTCCCCAGGTAGCACCGCCAGGTATTTCCCGGCGCACTACTGGAAGCCGGCCGGTCCCGTTGATCGCTGTTGAGCCATGGCCGCACCATGGCATTGCGGGCCGGACGGGGGCTCGATGCCGTGAGAGGCGCTTGCCGCTGAACCCGGCGGCCGGTGGCGGCCGGGGTGACGAACCGGCAGGTGGCCAGGGGAGCCGGTGCTGAACGTCAAGATGATCGAACATCACCTGGGGAACGCGGTACGCCAGGCTGGAGGGCAGCTCACGGGTGGTGCCGGCCGCCGGGACCCGCGCCCCGATGGACTGAGCAGCGCCCGCGCGCCCTCCGGCGAGGGCCGGGCTGGACGGATTTTCCGGCTTTGACTGGACGCCATCACCATATGTCCAGCCGCGTGCTGACATTTCGGAAATGTATGGACCATGGAGACGTGAATCTCAACGGTCGTACCTTCGTGATGGTGAGCTCGACGGCGAGCGCGGTGAACCCCGACAGTCCCACCCGGTTCCAGTACTGGGAGGCCGACGAGGTCGTGTGGGGCGAGTACACCGGCGACACGGTGACCCACGGGCGCTTCGTCGGCACGCGCGACGGCGACCGGGTGTCGATCGCGTACGCGCACGCGCTGAAGGCCGGCGGCAAGGCGGGCGGGCAGAGCAGCAGCCGCATCGAGACCGGCGACGACGGGCTGCTGCGCCTGGTGGAGGAGTTCAGCTTCGACGGGGACGACACGCTGCACGTGAGCGTGTGCACCGAGGTCGCCTGAGCCCTCGCGGCGGGTTCAGTCGTCCTTGCGCAGGGCGGCCCGGCCCTCGGCGGCGCCGACGAAGCGCATCTTGCCGAGCGGCACGTCGCCCTGCGCCTCCTGGGCGGGCCGCCGCTGCTGCCGGGGCCGGTCCCGATCGCTCGGCAGCACGTACGGCCGCCTGAGCACCTCGTCCAGGATGAACACGGTCTCGGTCGCCTTGACCGCCGGGATGTTGGCCAGCCGGTCGGTCACCATGGTGTGCACGGCGGCCACGTCGGAGACCCGCACCTGGATCATTGCGTCGTGCTGCCCGGTGGTGATCGCGCAGTATTCCACCTCCGGCATCCTGGCCAGTTCCGCCCGGAACTGCTTCCACATCTGCTGGCGCACGGTCACGAAGATCAGCGCTGTGATGCCGAGCCCCGCCCTGACGTGGTCGATCTCCGCCGTGAACCGTTTGATCGCGCCGTCGGCGCGCAGCGCCTCGAAGCGGGTGTAGGCGTTCGCCCGGGAGATGCCCACCCGCTCGGCCAGCGCCGCGACGGAGATCCTGCCGTTCTCGCGCAGGACCTCAAGGATCTTCAGGTGGATGTCGTCCAGTTCGAGACCGATGCCGATCCGTCCAGGCTGACCGCCACCGCTGACACCATTTCTGGAAATTTCACTCATCATTACCTCATCCACCTTTATATACGTCTAGCTGACCGCACAGTCCCTGGACGATCTGCCGCACAATCCTCGACATCCTTCTGCTGAACGTCCAATTTTGGAGGACTCTCATGGCGACCCGCTCGCAGACGGCGGCCGTGCTGCTCGCCGGTGCACTCGCCCTGGCCGCCTGCGGCGGCGGCGGCACCTCACAGACCCCCGCGGCCTCCGGTGGCGGCGGGAAGACCCTCGTCATCGACACGTCCTTCGACCTCAAGACCGCCGACCCCGGCCGCACGTACGAGCCCACGGGGCTCATCGTCGGCAAGGCGGTGTACGAGACGCTGCTCACGTTCGACGGCGCCGACGTGACCAAGCCGGTGCCGGCGCTGGCCGAGTCGTACGAGCTGTCGGAGGACGGCAAGACGCTGACCCTCAAGCTCAAGCAGGGCGCGACGTTCGCCGACGGCTCGCCGGTGACGGCCGACGACGTGGTGTTCTCGCTGACGCGCGTGCGCGACATGAAGGGCACGCCGTCGTTCCTGCTGGACGGCGTCGAGGTGACCAAGACCGACGACACGACGATCACGCTGACGTCGAAGGCGGCCAACCCGGCGCTGCCGTTCATCCTGCCGAACCCGGCGCTGGGCATCCTCAACAGCAAGGTCGCCAAGCAGAACGGCGCGACCGCCGACGCCCAGGACAAGGCCGAGCAGTACCTGAACGCGAACTCCGCCGGCTCCGGGCCGTACACCATCGAGTCGTTCAACGTGAGCAGCCAGGTCACGCTCAAGGCGAACCCGAAGTACTACGGGACCAAGCCCGCCTACGACAAGGTCGTCATCCGCAACGTCGAGGCCGCCACCCAGAAGCTGAACGTCCAGCGCGGCGACAGCCAGGTGGCGCTGAACCTGTCGGGCGACCAGGTCACCGGCATGCCCGCGACCCTGCAGGTCAAGAAGACCGCCTCGGCGAACGTCATCTTCCTGCTGGCCAACCAGGACTCCGCGATCAGCAAGACCACGCCGAACGCCAAGTTCGTCGAGGCCGTGCGCAAGGGCGTGGACTACGCGGGGCTGCTGGAGCTGGCCGGCGAGGGCTCGACCCAGGCGCCGGGCGTGATCCCGTCCCAGATCCTCGGCGCGCTGCCCGCCGACCAGGGGGCCAAGCGGGACGTCGAGGGCGCCAAGGCGGCGCTGGCCGCCAGCGGGCTGTCCAACCCGACCGTGAAGCTGGAGTACCCGAGCGAGCTGACCGTGAACGGGCTGTCGTTCCAGCCGCTGGCCGAGCGTATCCAGGCCAACCTCAAGGAGGTCGGCATCACGGTGGACCTGCAGCCCGCGCCGGTCACGACGGCGCTGGACAACTACCGCAACGGCAAGGAGGAGATGGGCCTGTGGTACTGGGGCCCCGACTACCCGGACCCCAGCGACTACCTGGCCTTCCTGCCCGGTAAGACGGTGGGGCTGCGGGCCGGCTGGAAGGCCGGGGCGGCCAAGGAGATCGAGGCCGCCGGCGACAAGGCGGCCACGACGATCGGCGACGAGGCGCGCAAGACGGCCTACGCCGACGTGCAGACCCGGCTCAACGCCTCCGGGCCGTTCATCCCGCTGATCCAGCCCAGCCAGAACATCGTGACCGCGGCCTCCGTGACCGGCCTGGACTACCACCCGGTGTGGACGGTCGACGTCGCCGACCTCGGCGTGAAGTAGGGGCCGGCACGTGTCCTCCCCCAAAGCCGGGCCCAGGGAACGGCGGCGAGGGGCGCATCCGCTGGCGCGCTTCCTCGTCCGCCGCGTCCTGCTGGCCGTCCTGATGGCCTGGGGCATCACGCTGGTGACGTTCGTCCTGACGAACCTCGTCCCCGGCGACCCGGTCGCCGCCAACCTCGGGCAGCGGGCACTGGGCGATCCGGCCATCGTCGCCCAGTGGCGGGCCGAGCACGGCCTGGACAAGCCGCTCTGGCAGCAGTACCTGATCCACCTGCAGGGCCTGGTCCAGGGCGACCTGGGCACGAGCCAGCAGAGCCACCGCCCGGTCAGCCAGGACCTGGCCGAGTTCGTGCCGGCGACGCTGGAGCTGGCGGGCGCGGCGATCCTGGTCTCGCTGGTGCTGGGCGTGGCGTTCGGCGTCGTGGCCGCGCTGCGCCGCGACCGCCTCTCCGACCACGCGCTGCGGGTGCTGAGCCTGATCGGCATCTCGGTGCCCACGTTCTGGCTGGCGCTGGTCGCGTTCTACGTGTTCTTCTACCGCCTGCAGATCACCCCGGGCAGCGGCCGGGTGGACGCCGCCCTCGGCGGCGCCCCCGCCGTCACCGGGCTGCAGACGGTGGACGCCGTGCTGGCCGGCCGCTGGGACATCTTCTCCTCGGCCGTCGGCCACCTCGTCACGCCCGCGCTGGTGCTGGCGCTCTACACGATCGGCCTGCTGACCCGCTTCACCCGCTCGGCGGTGCTGGAGGTGCTCGGGCAGGACTACGTGCGCGCCGCCCGGGCCAAGGGCCTGCCCGGCCGGGTCATCCTCTTCCGGTACGTGCTGCGCTCGGCGCTGGTGCCCATCATCACCGTGGCGGGCCTGGCCTTCGGCAGCCTGCTGTCGGGCACCGTCCTGGTCGAGGCGATCTTCGCCTGGCCCGGCATCGGCCAGTACGCCTACAAGAGCGCCACCACCCTCGACCTGCCCGCCGTCATGGGCGTCGGCCTGGTGGTGGGCATCGTCTACCTCGTCATCAACCTGGTCGTGGACGTCCTGTACGGCGTCATCGACCCCCGAGTGAGGCTCCAATGAGACGGCGCGACCCCCTGACCCGCGTCAGGGAAGGCAGGGGCCTGCTGCGGCGGCTGCCCGAGGCGTGGCGGCAGCCGCTGGCCGTCGCCGGCGCCGTGCTCGCGCTGCTGTGGCTGGTCGTGGCGCTGGCAGCGCCCTGGCTCGCCCCGCACGACCCGCTCGCGCAGGAGCTGCCCCGGCTCGCGCCGCCCGGTCCCGGCCACTGGTTCGGCACCGACCAGCTCGGCCGCGACATCCTGAGCCGCGTCATGTACGGGGCTCGGGTGTCGATCCCGCTGACGCTGCTGCTGGTGGCCCTGTCGGTGCTGATCGGCGGCCTGCTCGGCGCGTGCGCCGGGTACTTCGGCCGCTGGGTGGACGAGACCATCATGCGGGTGGCGGACCTGGTGTTCGCGTTCCCGACCGTGATCCTGGCCATGGTGGTGGCCGCCGCGCTGGGCGCGAGCCTGACCAACGCGGTGCTGGCCGTGCTGGTGGTGGCCTGGCCCGCCTACGCCCGCGTCACGCGCGGGCTGGTGCTGGGGGTGCGCGAGCGGGAGTTCGTGCTGAGCGGGCGGCTGCTGGGCTTCTCCGTGTGGCGCTCGCTCCGCGTGGACGTGCTGCCGAACATCACCGGCCCGGTCCTGGTGCTGGCCACGCTCGACATCGGCACCGCGCTGCTGCTGCTGTCCGGGCTGTCGTTCCTGGGCCTGGGGGCCAAGCCGCCCTCCCCCGAGTGGGGGGCGATGGTGGCCTCGGGCGTGGAGGTCTTCGACAGCTGGTGGGTGGCGACGTTCCCGGGGCTGGCCATCCTGACCGTCGTGCTGGCGTTCAACTTCCTGGGGGACACGCTGCGCGACGCCCTCGACCCCCGTACGGCCCGCGCGATCAAGGAGCGTGCCCTTTGACGCTGGACATCACCGATCTGCGGGTCTCGATCGGCGACAAGGAGATCCTGCGCGGCGTGGACCTGCGGCTGCAGGCCGGACGCGTGCACGGGCTGGCAGGGGAGAGCGGGTCGGGCAAGACGATGACCGGCCTGGCCGCGCTCGGGCTGCTGCCGCACGGAGCCCGGGTGACCGGCTCGATCCGGCTCGGCGAGCGCGAGCTGCTGACGCTGCCGCCGAAGGAGCTGAACCGGGTGCGCGGCGGCCAGATCGCCATGGTCTTCCAGGACCCGGCGACCAGCCTGCACCCGATGCTCACCATCGGCAGGCAGCTCACCGAGCACATGCGCCACCACCTCGGGCTGGGCAAGGCCGAGGCGAAGGCGCGGGCCGTGGAACTGCTGGGCAAGGTCCGCATCCCGGGGCCGGAGGAGGCGTACGGGCGCTTCCCGCACCAGTTCTCCGGCGGCATGCGGCAGCGGATCGCGATCGCCATCGCGCTGGCCTGCTCGCCGAAGGTGCTCATCGCCGACGAGCCCACGACGGCGCTGGACGTGACCGTGCAGGCCGGCGTGCTGCGGCTGCTGCGCGGCCTGTGCGACGAGCTGGGGCTCGCGGTGCTGCTGGTCACGCACGACCTGGGCGTCATGTCGGCGGTGGCCGACGAGGTGAGCGTGATGAAGGACGGCCTGGTGGTGGAGTCGGGGCCGCGCGGCCGGGTGCTGCGCGAGCCGGAGCACGCCTACACGCGCGCCCTGCTGGACTCCCTGCCCGATGCCGGGCCTGCCCCCGAACCTTCCTCTGGGCGCGATGCGGAGATGCCATGACCAGCCTGCTGACCATCGACGACCTGGTCGTCGAGCACCGCTCCCCGGGGCGTCCCGTCGTGCGGGCCGTGGCCGGGGCCAGCCTGAGCGTGCGGCCCGGAGAGGTCGTCGGGCTCGTGGGCGAGTCCGGGTGCGGCAAGTCGACGCTGGCCCGCGCGGTCTGCGGGCTGAACCCGATCACCGCGGGCTCGATCGACTTCGACGGGCAGCCGGTCACGCCGCTGGGACTGCGCCGCCGCAAGCTCACCGGGATCCAGATGGTGTTCCAGGATCCGTACGCGTCGCTGAACCCGCGCAGGCGCGTGGGCGACCAGATCGCCGACGGTCTGCGCACCGCCCACGACACCGCCGCGTCCCCTGCCGACCTGCTGGAACGCGTCGGCCTGCCGCGCGACTTCGCCGGGCGGCACCCGCACGAGTTCTCCGGCGGGCAGCGGCAGCGCATCGCCATCGCGCGGGCGCTGGCGGCGCGGCCGCGGCTGCTGATCGGCGACGAGCCGATCTCGGCGCTGGACGCCTCCGCGCAGGCGCAGGTGGCGCGGCTGATGCGGGACCTCGCGGTCGAGTCGGGGGCCGGGCTGCTGTTCATCAGCCACGACCTGTCGGTGGTGCGGCTGATCGCGGACCGGATCGCGGTCATGTACCTCGGCAAGATCGTCGAAGTCGGCGAAACGGCGGAGGTGTGGGCGAACCCCCGGCATCCGTACACCAGGGCGCTGCTGGCGGCCATCCCGCAGCCGGACGGGCTGGGCGTGCTGCCGGCGGAGCTGCCCGGCGACGTGCCCGACCCGGCCAGCCCGCCGCCCGGATGCCGGTTCAGCCCGCGCTGCCCCCTGGTGATGGACGTGTGCCGCGACAAGGAGCCGGACTTCGGGCCGGTCGCCTGCTGGCTGCACGAGCCGAAGTGACACCGGGGCCGCCCGCCGCGCCCGACCCCGTGATCACGCCCGAGGCGGTGGTGGCGGCGCGGGTCGCGAGGGCGCGGCGGGCCATGGCGGAGGCCGGGATCGACGCGCTCGTGTTGCGGCCGTCGCCCGACTTCCGCTTCCTCGGCGGCGGGCAAGGGCCGTTCCTCGTCGTGACGCAGGAGGCGATGGCCGAGACCGGGGACCCGGCCGCGCTGGTGCCGCGGGGGGCGCGCCGGGTCGGGGTGGACCCGGAGATGCGGGTGCGCGAGCTGTTCGGGCTGGCGATCGAGGCCGAACTGGTCCCCGCCACCCCCGTGCTCGCGCCGCTCCGCCTGCGCAAGGAGCCGTACGAGATCGAGGCTCTGCGGCGCGCCGTGGCGGCGGCGGAAAGCGTGCTGGAGCGGGTACGGGAGCTGGCCTGGTTCGGGGAGACCGAGCGGGCGATGGCCGCGCGGCTGCGCACGCTGCTGCTGGAGTCCGGGTGCGAGGAGCCGCTGTCGCTGCGGGTGGCCGCCGGCGAGCACACGGCGCGGCCCGCGCACACGCCCGCGCAACGCGTGATCAACCCCGGGGACGCGCTGGGCGTGTCGGTGTGCGGCCGCTGGGACGGCTACTGCGCGGAGGCGGCCCGGGTCTTCGTGGTGGCCGAGCCGCCGGAGGACTTCGAGGCGATGTACTCGGTGGTGCTCGCCGCCCACCGGGCGGGCCTGGCGGCGCTGCGGCCCGGCGTCCCGGCCGGCGAGGTCGCCCGCGCGGTGGCCGAGGTGATCGACGGCAGCGGGTACGGGCGGTTCGCGGCGCCGCACGCCGGCCGGGGCGTCGGCCTCGGGCCCGACGAGGGGCCGTTGCCGGGCGAGGACACGGTCCTGGAGCCGGGGATGACGTTCTGCCTGGAGCCGGCCATCCATGTGCCGGACCTGTTCGGGGCCAGGGTGGCGGACGTGGTGCTCTGCACGGAGGACGGCGCGCTGCCGCTCGGCACGACCCCGCACACGCTGCACATCCTCGACCGTTAGCGCCGCAGATCAGCACGTGGGTGCACGGTCGCCGACGGGATGGCAGGTCGGCGTCGGGCGGTGGCCGGCCGGCTCGGTGGGCTGCGGCTCCGGTACCGCGCCGAGGGGACTCGGGCCCTGCCCAGGGGACGACGGATCGGTGCGAGGGGAGTCGGAGGCGCCGCGCGTGACCGTTGGCACAGGCGCAGGGGTGGGCTCGCCGGCCGGCGTCGGCATCGTTGTGACGACCGCGGTCACGGTCTGCGCCGGAGTGAGCGTCGGAGTGAGGACCGGGGTGGCCGCCGGGCTCGGGGACAGGCTCATCGACGGGGTGGCCGGCGTCCGGATCGGGCGAGCGGGGACGTCGGGCACGGAGCCCTCGTCCTTGTCGGCTGCCGGCTTGGTTCGCGCAGTCTTGCGTGCGGGCTCGCCGGTGAGCTGCTCGGCCACGGTCCGGTCGGCCACGGTCTGGTACGTCAGGATGCCGCCCATGCTGATGGCGAACACCAGCCCGGTGGCGGTGGCCACCCTGGCCCACGGCAGCTTCCTGCGCGGCACCTCCTCGATCGCTGCGACCAGGGTGGACGATCCGCCGCCCCCCGCCTTCGCGGCGGCGTGCCCGCGCTGGGCATTCACCGTGTGCTGCTTGACCTTCTCACCGGTGCGTTCGAGGTAGTGCGCGTACACGGCGGTGCCCACCGTGGTGCCGACGCTGACCAGCGCCGCGCCGATCACGGTGCCGGCCACCCCCAGATAGGAGGCGGCGACCGCGGCGGTCGCCGCAGCCAGCGCGCTGCCCGCGATCTGCGGTCCGGTCAACTCGAACTTCCGCTGCACGTCGCCCATCGCGGCGCAGTCCCCTTCTTGATCATGTATTCGGTGAGAAAAGCCTTGCCTGGACACAGCCGGACAACGGACCACAACGGCGCCGGCCATCACGGGCACGAGCTTCGGCGGCGGGAGAACACTCTGGCTCGACGATCGTCGCCCCCGCGCGTGACCTTGGCCCCCCGAGTGCCGGCACGCCCGATGGGCGCCGGCGCTCGCTCGCCCGACGTGACCGGACGAACCGGCCGCCCTCGCCACCGGCCACCCGCGCGTGGCGAGGGCCGCTACCGCCCTACCGGCTGTGCGACCACCAGCGTCGCTCGACGGCGTCCCACGCGAGAAGCCAGCGCTGCCGCGCCTCCGTGGTCAGGTCACGCATGCCGGCGACGGCGCCATGCGGATGACTGCGCAGGAACGAGCGCAGCTCCGCGCCCGCGAGGCAGAGCAGAGCCAGCAGGAGAGTGATTTCCAGGGCCGAGACGGCCGCGATTCCGAGGACGATTGCCGTGATCACTGGGACGACTCCAGCCGCCCATTAGGCGGCGTTATTGATGGGTTCAGCGGGCATCGAGGGGTTGGTAGGGATGAGTCTAGGTTCGTCACCGCCGCTCACCCGGCCGGCTCACCGCCGAATGGGCAGATCTTTGCCCTCCCGCGCACCACCTTTGGCGGCGGGCGGGTTTGCCGTGATGACCTGCGTGCTCACTTCACTCGCCCTCGGCTCCGCCCGGCGGCGACGCGAAGAGCGCTGATCTTGTGGATGAGGGCGATCTCTGCCCGGCTCGCACCACACCGCACGGCCGGACACTTGTCCGTACGGACCCTGGACCTGCGCCCGGGGCGGGAGGCACCAGCTGCATGACACGCGCCACGGGCACGGACCCGGAAGCGGCCACCCAGCGATGAGATCGAAACCATCCTAACGGAGCCCCAGGTGAGCGGCCTACCGGCCCCATGCCCGGCGTCGGTGGCTTCTGTGATCTCAGGGGGTGGCGCGCAGCCCCGCATGCACCCGGGGGATGAGGGCCGTTTCCCTCCTCTGCGTGGGGGCAGGGGCTGTGGCTAGCCAGGCTGCTGTTCTGAATCTCAAGCGGTCGTCGCTGCCTCGCTGCCGCGCTGATCGCGCCAAGGAAGGGACCATGATGTCCAAGGCGCCGTCAGTCGTCTTGCTGGCCATGCCCGAGCCTGCGTACGTTGTCCCGTCACCCGGAAGGCCGCCCGCCGTCGAGGTGCCGCCGGGAACGGGCATGCGGCGCATCAGAGTGGTGGCTCCTGCGGCCGGCAGGCGTCCGCTCCTCATGACCGGCGACCAGGCGGTATGAGTGGTGAGCAGGATCCACGGGCCGCCGCCGGAATGCCGGGACCCGCTGCTGACCTGGACGCTGGACGCAGCCGATCCCGATGGCTGGGCTGCCGGCGATCCGAGCGCGTTGCGCCAAGGCGTGAGCGCTCACGCCGCCCGGCAGGGACTGTCGCAGGCCAGGTGCGAGGACCTCGAACTGGCCGTGCACGAAGGCGTGGCCAACGTCTTCGACCACGGCGGCGGGTCCGGGCGGGTGCGGCTGTGGCGGGCCCAGGGCCTGTTGTGCTGCGAGATCAGCGATCACGGACCCGGGATCCCGGCCCGCTGCCGGCAGGCGTCGATGCCTGCCCGCGACCGCGATGACGGCCGCGGGCTGTGGCTGATGGCCCGGCTCAGCGACTCGCTCACGGTGGCCACGGGCCCGGCCGGCACCACCGTGATCATCGTTGTCCGTCTGCCCGACTGATCCCCCTGTATCCCGGAGCTCGGGGGTTTCGCGGTTGGTCGGGTGACGCCGGCGGGGTGGACGTGCGGGTATCAGAAGCGGCCGTGGGGAGCGCGCAGTTCCTCGCCCACCCGGCGCGGCATCACCGGAAGTCGTCGGCATGGTCGCGGGCCCACTGCGCGAAGGTACGCCCGCGGCGGCCGGTCACCTTCTCCACGTCCGGCGAGACAGGCACCTCGGCGTCGTTCAGGTGGTCGCCCAGTTGCAGGAACCACTCGATCACCTCGGGCGGGTAGGCGTCCCGCCATTCCTCGCGAGCCTGTTCCGGGGTCAGCTCGATGAAGCGGACCTCCCGCCCGATCGCCTCCCCGATGAGACGCACCGCATCCGCCCGCCGTACGGGCTCGGGCCCGGTGGGCCAGTAGGTGCGGCCGGCATGGCCGTCCTCCAGCAGCGCAGCCGTCAGGACCGCGGCGATGTCCGCCTCGTGCACCATGGCGTTGGTCCAGCCGCCGAACGGCGCCCGCACCACGTTCCCGGCCTTGATGGAGGGCGCCCAATCCAGGGTGTTGGCCATGAACTCGCCCGGGAACACGTGGGTCCATTCCAGGCTGGAGCCCTCGATGAAGCGGTGCAGCGCCCGGTGGTCGGCCTCCATCGGGTCGTCGTCGGAGGCGCTGGGATCGTTGTGGCCGAGATGGGTGAGCCGCCGCACCCCTGCGCGCTCGGCCAGCTCGATGATCTCCGCGCCGGTCGTGAGCGGCCCCTGGCCCTCGACGGCCACCAGGTGCATGCGCTCGACCCCGCGCAAGGCGGCGACGAGGCTCGCGGGGTCGCCGAAGTCACCGCGTACGAGCTCGACCTCCGGCGGCAGCGCTGTTTTCTCCGGAGAGCGGGTCAGCGCCCGCACTTGCCGGCCCGCCTCCAGGAGGTGCTGGACGAGGCTGCGCCCGACCGTTCCCGTCGCTCCCGTGACCAGAATCGGCATTGTTGCTCCTTGTGATTCTTCGCGCGCCAACGTGAACCCTGTTCGGGGAATTGGCGTGGAGCGGCCTATTCTTGCTATTCGGCTCGCATTCTGGCAAACGCGAACATGGCGTTCATATTCTTCTTTGACCTGCGGAGACGTGGCGGCCTGCGGACGGCGTGCGATGTGATGTGGAATGCCAACAGAGCCTCTGGCCTGGGCTTACCTCACGTGGAGAGAATTACCGGAAATTTCCATGGAATCGGCCGAAGCGGCCGGGGTGTTCGTGCTCATGTCGAACTCTGGGAATCGGGGCATGACCGGCTGGCCCAGACGCTCAGCCACAGTGCCGCCCCGTCGGCACCGGTCGAGTCAGGAATGGCGCGGACCTTCGATCCAGCCTGATTCGACGGCGATACGGACGGCGTCGGTCCTGTTGCGGGCGCCGGTCTTGGTGATGACGCTGGAGATGTAGTTGCGGACCGTCGCCGTCGACAGATGCAGCCGGGCGGCGATCTCGCCGGTGCCGGCGCCCGAGCCGACCAGCCCCAGCACGGCCGCCTCGCGGTCGGTGAGCGGGGTGGTGGTGGCGCTCATCGCGGCCAGGGCCAGGGAGGAGTCGATCACCCGCTCGCCCTGGGCGACCCGGCGGATGCTCTCGGCCAGGCGTTCCGTGGGGGCTTCCTTGAGCAGGAAGCCGCCGGCCCCCGCCTCCATCGCGCGCCTCAGCAGGCCGGTGCTGGCCAGGCCGGTGAGGATGAGCACGCCGCAGGCCGGCATGGCGAGCTTGAGACGGCGGGTGGCCTCGACGCCGTCGATGCCCGGCATCTCGATGTCGATGACGGCCACGTCCGGGCCGCAGGAGAGGGCACGCGGGACGACCTTGTCGCCGCGATCGGCCTCGGCCACGACCTCGATGTCGCCCGTGAGGTTCAGCAGGGCCGTCAGCGCGCCCCTCACGACGCCGTGGTCCTCAGCCAGCAGGACGCGGATCAACGGTGCTCACCTTCCCGATCGTGTACGGCGGGCAGCCACACCCGCACCTCGAACCGGTCTTCGCCCACGGCCCCCGCCTCCAGGGACCCGCCCAGCTTCTCCACCCGCCGGCTCAGCCCGGCCAGTCCCGAGCCGGGCGGCCGGGCGGCCGGCTCGCCACGGACCCCGTCGTTGCGTACCAGCAGGCGGACCCGGCCGTTCACCCGGTGCAGCTCGATCAGGCAGTGGCGGGCGTCGCTGTGCCTGACGATGTTGGTGGCCGCCTCGCGTACCATCCAGCCGAGCGCGTCGCCGGTCTCCTCGTCGATCTCCTTGAAGCCCAGGCGCAGGTCACAGCTCGCGCCGGTGAGCTCGATCAGGGAGGCGGCGGACGTCAGCTCCGCGCCCAGGTTGAGCGCGCACGTGGCCTCCACCACGTCGCCGATCTCCGCGCGCGCGTCGCTGGCGAGGACGATCGTCTCCGCCAGCTCGGCGGCGGCGCGCTCGCGGTCCACGTCGAACAGGGCCCGGGTCAGCTCGGTCTTCAGGGTGATCGACGTCAGCGTCTGGCCGAGCAGGTCGTGCAACTGGCCCGCCAGGCGCAGCCGGTCCTGGTCCACGGCCATCTCGGCCAGCGCGACCCGCAGTTCGCGCAGCTCCCGTACGAACCTCGCGTAGTGCACGATGCCGGCGGCGACCACCGCGGCGACGAGCACCCCGGCGCTGCTGTACGTGGCGGGCACTTCGACCGAGGCGCCCTCCATGCGCGTCAGCGGGTACTCGGCGACGGCCACGACCAGGAGCACGCCGACGCCGTAGCGGAAGGGCAGCAGGAGCAGCCCGGCGGTGGCGACGATGAGCGGCGTGTAGATCCACACCGAGCCCTGGAACGGGATCGCCCCGTAGACGACGACGGCGAACAGCAGGAAGATGCGTGCCCGGTGGGGCCCTTGGCTCGTTCCCGCGATGTGCCGGGCGACGATCCTGGCGTACACGACGAGCAGCCCGCCGAGCAGGACGAGCGCCAGCAGGGCGCGCAACGGGTCACCGTTGAGCAGGAAGGCGAGCGGGGTCAGGCCCCACAGCGCCCCGGTGACCGCGACGACGGCCGTGGTCAGCCACCTGACCTGCGCTTCACTGTTCTGGACCACAGGAGTGCTCCCGCTTGTCCCGATGGATGCATCATGCTGATCGTGACGCCTTCCCGGCCTGTGATCAATGGTCGGCGGTCACCGGCCTTTCGTTCAGCCAGCCGTTGGCGCGGGCGACGCGCACGGCGTCGTCGTCGTTGCGGGCGCCCGTCTTCAGCCGGGCGGCGGCGAGGTAGTTCTTGATCGTGTGGACCGACAGGCCCAGGGAGCCGAGCAGGTCGCTGCCGCGCTTGCCGGCGGCGACGGCCGACAGCACGGCGATCTCCCGCGCCGTCAGCGGGTTGGTGTCGAGCTCCTGCTCGCCGCCACCGCCGTCCGCTGCCAGGTCGAAGTCGATGTAGCGCTCGCCCCTGGCCACCACCCGGATGGCGTCGGTGAGCCGGTGGGCGGGGGCGTCCTTGACCAGGAAGCCGCGCACCCCGGCGGCCATGGCCCGGTCGAAGTTGCCGGGGGTGCCGACGCTGGTGAGGATCAGTACGGGCGGCGGCTGCTCCAGCTCCTTGATCAGGCCCGCCGCCTCCAGGCCGTCGATGCCCGGCAGCCCGATGTCCAGCAGGGCCACGTCCGGCTTGGAGCCGACGACGGCGGGCACGATCTCGTCGCCCCTGGACACCTCGCCGATCACGCGGATGTCCCTCTCCTCCGACAGCAGGGCGATCAGCGCGCCTCTGATGAGGTCGTGGTCCTCCGCGATCAGAACTTTGATCATCTCCGGTCTCCTGTAGCAGCAGAGGTCGTCAGGGCGGGCGCCAGGGGGCGGCGACCGGGAACGTTCAGGGACAGCGTGAACCAGCCGTCCTCGGTGTGGCGGCCGCAGCTTCCCGCCACCTGCGCGAGGCGTTCGTCGAGCCCGGCCAGGCCGCTTCCGCCCACGGCGGGGTCGGCCTGCGGGCCGGGAGCGCGTACGCCGTCGTTGGCGACGGTCACCGTGATGCGGTCGCCGTCGGGCTCGACGCCCAGCAGGCAGACCGTGGCGTCGCTGTGGCGCAGCAGGTTGGTGGCCGCCTCGCGGACCGCCCAGGCCAGCGCCACCCGGACCTCCGGCGGCAGCGAGGGAGGCAGCTCGGCGAAGTCGCACCGCACGCCGGCGGTCTCCAGCACCCGGCGAACCCCGCGCAGCTCGCTCTCCAGCGACATCTCGCGGTAGCCCTTGACCACCGCCCGCACGTCGTGCAGCGAGCGCCGCGCGATGTCGTGGATCTCCTTCAGCTCCCGGCGCAGCCGCCCGATCTCCTCGGGCGGTATCCGGGTGCCCAGCTCGGTTCGCATGGCGATGACCGAGAGGTTGTGGCCCAGCACGTCGTGCAGCTCGCGGGCGAACCTGAGCCGCTCCTCGGTGATGGCGAGCTTGGCGGCCTCCTCGCGCGTGCGCTGCAGCTCGGCGAGCAGGGTCGCGAAGATGGTCAGGCCCGCGAGCGCGCCCGCCGTGAGCAGGTTCTGCAGCGAGCCGAACAGCACCCAGCTCAGATCCTGCGACGTGGGCAGGACGAGGCAGGCGGCCAGCGAGGCGAAGAAGCCCGCCGCCGCCCACCGGCCCCGCAGCGTGACGGCGAAGGCGAGCGGCAGCATGAACCCGACGCTCAGCCAGGTGGGGCCGGCGGCGAACGGTACGGCCACGGCCAGCGCGCACATCCCGCCCAGCACCGCCAGGTCCCACCGGGACCCCATGTCCAGCACCGCGCGCACCGCCAGCCACAGGTAGCAGCCGGTGAGGCCGATGAGCAGGACGACCGCGGCCGTGGCCCGCACGGCGGGGTGGACGCCCAGAGCCTCCGCCAGCGGTACGGCGGCGAAGGCCGCCATGCCGACGAGGAAGACCCCGGCCGTGACGCGGGCCAGCCGTACGGTGCCCGGCCCGACGCCCCTCAACCTCTGCGAGGCTCCCACCTGAACCACCTCTTCGCGGCGAGCAGGGACAGCGCGAGCCAGGCGCCCAGGACGAGCCACCCCGGCCACACGACCAGGAAGCCCTCCACCACCCCCACCTCGGACCCGGTGACGTCACGCCCGAGATAGGCCGTCCTGATCCCCTCCGCCATCCGCTCGAACGGCAGGAAGGACGAGATCGTCCGCAACCATTCGGGGAAGGCCGCGACAGGGTAGGCGAATCCGGACAGGGCGAGGGAGAGCAGCAGGAACGGCAGGCTCACCACGACCGTGGAGCCCTGCGCGGGAACCCTGCCGCTCACCGCGACCGCCATCGCGGCGCACACCGCGAGCCCGAGCAGCACCATGACCAGCAGCAGGGCGGGATTGGCCGGCAGCGCGACGCCGTGCACGACCCTGGCCAGGCCGACGATCAGCACGAGCTGCAGCAGCCCGACCGACAGCACGGTGAGGATCTCCCCGCCGAAGATGGCCAGGTCGGGCAGCTCCGTCCCGCGCAGCCGCTTGAGAATCAGCAGTTGCCGCCGCATGACGAAGGACTCCACCACCGTCATGAAGCCCAGGGTGGTGATGCCCATCACGATCACGCCGGTCATGACGGCGACGTCGATCGGGGCGCCGTCCCGGGTGCCGCCCGGCAGCATCAGCGGCATCAGCCCGCCGAACAGGACGGGAAAGAACAGGGCGATGCCGACCGAGATCGGCGTGCGCCAGAACAGCGTCTGGGTCAGCCGGAAGTGCGCCAGCGTGTACGCGGTCACGTCCGCACCTCCTGGGCGATGTCGAGGAAGACCTCTTCGAGCGTCGCCTGGCGGACGTCCAGGCCGGTCACCCGCACGCCGCGCGCCTGCGCCCACCCCAGCACGGCGTGCGCCACCGACTCGGGCTCGGCGGTGACGATCACGCACCGCCGCCCGGTCGCGGTGAGCACGTCCCGCTCGCCCACCGGCAGCCCCTCGGGGGTGGCGCCGGCGGGCAGCTCGAAGGCGACCCGTCCCGAACCCCGGCCCAGCACCTCCGACATCGTGCCCTGGGTGACGATCCTGCCCCGGTCCATGATGGCCACCCGGCCGGCCAGCTCCTGGGCTTCCTCCAGGTAGTGGGTGGTGAGCAGCACCGTCATCCCGCCGGCCGCGAGATCCCTGACCAGGTCCCGGACCCGACGGCGGGCCTCGGGGTCGAGCCCCGTGGTCGGCTCGTCGAGGAACAGCAGGTCGGGACGGCCCAGGGTGGCCAGCGCGATGTCCAGCTTGCGCCGCTCGCCGCCGGACATGCGCTTGACCCGCGTACCGGCCTGGCCGGACAGCCCCACCAGCTCCAGCGCCTCGGCCACCGGCATCGCGCCGGAGGTGAACCTGCTCCAGGCGGTCACCGTCTCGGCCGCCGACAGGTCGCCGAACAGGCCGGACTCCTGCAGCACCAGGCCGATGCGGGAACGCGGCGCGCTCGCCGGGTCCTGGCCGAACACCCGCACCGTGCCCGAGGTGGCCCGAAGGTAGCCCTCCAGGATCTCGATCGTGGTGGTCTTGCCGGCCCCGTTCGTGCCGAGGAGCGCGAACACCTCGCCCGCGCGGACGTCGAAGGTGATGCCGTCCACGGCGGCGCAGGGCCCGTAGCGTTTGCGCAGCTCCGAGACCTCGATCACCGGCTCGTTCATCGCGTCTCCGTGAGAGGGTCTCCCGCGCCGGCACCGACCTCGCACAAGGTGCTGCGGCAACTGCCGATGCGGCTGATCGAGGAGGCCGCTCCGGCCGTGGAGCCGGCGGTCACCTCCGGCCAGGCCGCCGCGACGAGCCTGGCGAACTTCCTGCGGTCCTCGTCACCGAAGACGTAGACACTGTCGGCCATCACAGACTCCTTGATCTTCAGGTCGCGTCGCTGACGCAGGAGGGGACGCTCGGCCCGGTGTAGGAGGTGGAGGTGAGGATGGTGCTGACCGTGCTGCCCGGCTCGGCATTGCCCCCGGCGGCCGACTCCAGGTCGGCGATGTCGAACTCGCCCTCCGGCTTGGGCGGCAGCGGCGGGGCGGGGACGCCTTGCGGGTAGGCGATGCCGTACTGGGTCAGCAGGGCGATGGGGTCGCGCTCGTAGCGGGCGCGCAGGTCGCCGTCCTCCCACGCGGCGGCGACGAGCCTGGCGAACTTCTTGCGGTCCTCGTCCCCGAGGATGTAGATGCTCTCGGCCATCAGGGCTCTCCTTTCTATTCGGCGGGCGGGCCGCCGATGAGGAAGTCCCCCACCGACGACTCGGCGGCCCAGTCGAGGCCGAAGGTGCGGGCGGCCAGGTCGGAGTCGCCGCTGCCTAGCCCGCAGGGCGACAGGCCCATCGCGGTGGCCACCAGGTAGAGGGTCTGGTAGAGCACGCCGGTGGTCTTCAGCGTGGCGGCGTAGGCGACCCCGGAGTACTTCCACGACATGCGACGGAAGCGCGAGGTGACGGTGATCAGCACGTCGGGGTCGGCGATGCCGCCCGTGGCCAGGCTCGCCGTGGTCAGCATCGCCTGAGCGTCCTCGGGCCTGGCAGGGAGCGTGACGAGCCGGTGGCCGAGCGGGTCGTAGTAGTAGACGCCGCCGTCCAGGCCCTCGCACCGGGCGACGGTCAGGTACAGCTCCAGCTCGTGGACGGCGCCGCCGCCGGGGTAGGGGCGGCTGCTGGCCTCGTACGGCATGCCGGGCGCCGGCCCGTACATCCGCCTGACCCTGGCGGCCCGGTAGAGCAGCTCGCCGAGCTGCCGGATCGTCGGCGGGCCGGCGTACCGGCGCACCGACCTGCGCGTCTCCAGCACGGTGGTGAGCGGCGGGTCGGCTGCCGCGGCCTCCTCCAGGCAGGGCCGGTACAGCTCCACGGCCGCGCCCTCGGGCACCGGCTTGATCACCGGCTCGGGCGGCAGGTCGTCCAGGAAGCGGAAGGTCGCGCCGAACGGCTGGTCGTGCCGCCCGGACCTGCTCCTGGAGTGGAAGAGCAGGTCGTGGAAGTCCCACGAGCGCAGCGCGGGATCGCGTTCCTCGTCGTCGCCGGCGAAGGCCAGGCCGGCGGCCACGAGGTGGGTGAGAGCCTCGGGCGCCTCCTTCACCATGACCGGGCGGCCGAGCGCCGCGAGCAGCGGCATGGCGTCCTCGGTGAGCGTGACGCGGTGCAGCGACAGCGCGGACTCCAGCACGAGCCCCTGCTCCGACCTGCGGACGAAGGCGAACTTCGACAGCCGTACGGTGTCGCCGGGGGACAGGTCGGGCGGCTGGAACCGGGCGCCGCGGGCGATGGGCACCACCCGCAGCAGCGGCTCGACCGCGTGCACGAGCACCGGGTGCAGCCGCGACAGCGTCAGGTACAGCAGGGCCGCGTCGTGGCTGGTGCCGCCCGCCGCGAGGAGCCGCTCGGCCAGGTCGTCCCGCTCGGCCAGCGTGCCGGGCAGCTCGCCCAGCAGCGCCTCGACGGCCGGCGGCAGGCCGCGCAGGGCGACCGTGCCGAAGGGGCACGTGATGGTCAGGACGCCGTCCTCGGAGGCGACCACCGCGTCCTCGCGCAGGCCCACCATGGGCGTCGGCGTGGGCGTGCTCACAGGAACATCGTGATGGGGTTCATCTGCTCCTCCGGGGTGGGCTCGGCGAGCCAGCCGAGCTGGACGGGCACGTCGTAGAGGCGGCCGGGGGCCAGCCGCCGCCAGAAGTGGCGCATGCCGGGCACGATGACCTTGACGACGGGCAGGCCGATGTCGGGCCTGGTCTGGTCGAGCACGAGCATCTCCATCCCGCGCTCCTCGACCAGCGCACGCGCCCGCTCGACGTCGTCGAGCAGGTCGGCGGTGGCCGGCCGGGCGTAGGCGGAGGCGGGCACCGCCTTCCCGGCGGGCGACAGGTAGGGGTGGTCGGCCACGCGCGCGTGTGTCCACCAGTCGACCTGGTCCTTCTCGGGGAACCTGTAGCGGGTGACGCCGTCGGGGCCGACGTCGATGACGGCGGGGATGAACTGGTTCAGCTCGGCCAGCGCGCGCTGGACGGCGATGCGTACGTCGAAGTGCGCGCCGAAGGCCATGAGGATGTCCTCACTCGGCCCGTCGACCCGGCGGCTGATCGCGGCGGCGGCCGGGACGCCGAGGTCGTTGGTGAGGTCGAGCACGTGCAGGTCGCGCCCGAGCCCGGCGTAGACGTCGCGGAACTCGGCCATCCACGGGTCGGCGAAGGTGTCGAGGTCGAAGGCGGGCCTCGGCACCCGGTTGTACCACCACAGGGCCACCGCGTCCCGCTCGACGAGCTCCATGAAGCCCTGGACGACGGCGTCCTCCAGGGAGGAGCCCGCGGCGTTGCCGTTGGAGTCGGCCCAGGCGTAGAGCGGGCCGGTGAAGCCGGGGTCGTTGTAGTAGTAGTACAGGTAGCCGGTGGGCAGGTACTTGTGCCGCCCCTCGGTCAGCGACCACACGGGCGTCCACTCGATCGCGGCGTTCTCGTCGAGCGGGGCGTTGACGAAGGAGTAGTTGGTGGTGGCGCCGAGCTCCTTGCGGGTGCGGAACTGGGTGTCGCTGTAGAGCGAGCAGGCGTTGGGGTGGACGGCGTCCGCGCCGAGCTCCAGCAGGCTGGCCCTGCGCCTGGCCTCGTCGCCCTGGAAGATGCCCGAGTAGCGCTCCATCGCCTCGCACATGGCGCTGACCTTCGCCTGCAGGTCGGTCATGCCCTTGCCGGCGCTCTGGCTGCGCAGCCCCTTGCGCAGCGAGGCCAGGTCGTGCATCTGGCGGGCGAAGTTGTGGCCGGCCATGTACGCCTTGACGAAGGGCACCCTGGTGTCCATCCGGGCGAGCTCGCGGATGACGCCGGTGATCGGGCTGACCAGGTGGGCGTACCGCTCGGCGGTGTCCTCCGGGTGCCGGGAGCGGTGGCCGCCGTCGGTGGTGAACGCCTTGGGCCGCGAGCCCAGCTCGACGGGGGAGTGCGCGGCCGCGGCCATCAGGCCGGCGTCGCCGCACTCGGGACACTGGGGCCTGCGGCGCAGCTCGTGGCGGGTGGCGGCGACCTGCATGGTGTCGAAGGTGATCACGTCGCGCTGCTGCGGGCTGCGCGCCCCGGCCAGCCACTTCACCGCCTCGGCCGCGACGAGCCGCGCGCCCGCGCCCCGGGTGAGCCCCAGGTCGGCGGCGGGCAGGGCCAGGGGCCTGCTGGCCCGCAGCTTGTCCTCCAGGTACGTCAGCGACTGCCGGTGCCCCTCCAGCCGCTGCGACAGGCATCGCCAGCAGCCGCCGTCACCCTCCCCGGGCCGGAAGAGCGGGCCCACCCACAGCACGGGCCCGGTCGTCCGGGCCAGCAGCCACGGCCGCCCTTCCGCCAGGTGCCGCCGGTTGATCTCGGCGAGGTCGCCGCGCAGGTAGTCGTCGGTCAGCACGACGGTCAGCGCCGCGCCCTCCCCGGGCCCCGCCACCTCGACCCCCTCGGCCACCAGCAGGTTCCGCAGCTCCTGGGCCGACACGTCGCCGACGGTGAGCACCTCGGCCCGGCCGCCGCGCACCGCGGCGACCGCATCCTGCGCCTTGAGCCCCGTCATCTCCCAGTAGGCGGCCGTCCTGCGATCCACGTCCTCGGTGACGTCCACCAGCAGATCGCGCTGCCGCAGCGTCTGCAGCACGAAGTAGACGTTCTCGGGCGGGATGTCGGGTTCCACCGCGACCAGGATGTCGTTGACGGTGTGCTTGCCGTCCAGCAGGCGGGCCACGGCCTCGATCGAGCGGCCGGTGAGCACCTGGGTCTCGCGCTCGGAGATCAGGTAGACCCCTTCTCCCTCGATGACCTCGACCCTTAAGTGGCGGCGGAAAGACGGCCGGGCGTCCATGGTGTCCACGACGTTTCCTTTCGATCAGTGCACGAGGCGCAGCGAGGCGACCTGGTCGTCGGCGAGCCGGAGGAGGGTGAGGCCCGCCGCGGCGAGCCCGTTGGTGGCGGACAGGGACAGGCGGTCGGCGCGCCGCCGGTCGGCGAACCAGCGGCCCGTGTGGTCGCGGCGGCGCAGCAGCTCGGCGGTCAGCTCCCTGGCCGAGCGCGCCAGCGCCCCGTCCCCGGTCAGCCGGGCGGTGTGCAGCGCCACCTCGGCGTCCACGACGAGCCGCGCGCAGGAACGTCTCGGGTCGGGCGCGCAGTACCTGGCCACCTGCTCCTTCAGGGGGCCGGGCACCTCGCCGGTGAGCAGGTGGGCCGTGGCGACGGCGGCCAGCAGCGAGCCCGGCGTGTCCAGCGCGAAGCGGTGCGCCCGCAAGGGCGCGGGGTCCGCGCCCAGCGCGCCCGCGCTGGAGGCCAGCGCCCACACCAGCCCGTCCTGCCCGGTGGGCACCCCGTCGAGCGCGGGCACCCCCGGAGGGTACGGCGACCGCGTCGCCCCGCCACCGGCCAGCTCGGCCAGCAGCTCCTCGTGCAGCCGCACGGCCAGCGCCTCGGCCGCGGGAACCGCCACCGGCGACGCCTCGCGCAGCTTGTGCAGGGCCAGCAGCAGCCCGGCCCGGCCCAGCACGGGCTCGGCGGAGGTCGGCAGGGCGAGCTGCTCCTCGGCCAGCGGCAGCAGCTCGGCCGCCCGCTCCACGAGCCTGGCGTCGGCCAGCGCGGCGCCGCAGCGGCTCAGCGCGTAGATGGCCGAGCCGAGGCCCACGAACGCCCCGACCGGCGCAAGCGTCCCGCACATCCGGCGGTAGACGGCCGAGCGGGTGGACAGCGTCGCGAACTCGGCCGAGGCGTCCAGCGCGTCCTGCGCGGCCGTCCAGTGGCCGGGGGCGCCGGTGTTGGCGTACAGCTCGGCGAGGAAGACGGCCAGCCCCGCGGTGCCGGTGAGCAGGTCGCCCTGGAGCGGCTCGATCTGGTCCAGCCCGTGCGCGGGGTAGGTGACGACGCCGATCCAGCCGGACCGCTCGCCGAGGGGGTCGCCCGCGGGCGTGCCGAGCGTGACGGCGGTGGCCAGCACCTGGTCGGCGAGCTCGCCGGCGCGGGCGAGCAGCAGCTCGGCCTCGGGCTCCTCCGGCCGGCCCGACACGTCGTAGACGTACTGGCCGATCTCGCGGATCGTACGCGGGCGCGGCCCCGGCCCGGGGAAGGCGGCGGGCAGCTCCTTCGCGCCGGTGAAGTCCAGGCAGGTCTCCAGCACGGCGAGGTGCTCCTCCACCGGGAACCCCGCCAGGTCGGCGACGCGGTCCTGGAGCCGCTGCCAGGCCGTGCCGGAGAAGTGCCCGGGGATCTCGACGCCGTCGGGGGTGAACACCGAGTCGGAGCCGGGCCTGGAGACGAACAGGGGGACGTCCATCCGGCGGAACGCGTCGATCTCCTGCTCGACGAGCTCCAGGATGTCCTCGCGCCCCGGGTCCCGCCGCAGCGTCTCGCGGGCGCTGCGGAACAGGTGGGCGAGCGTGACCTCCCTTGCCATCCCGTCGACCAGCGCCCCGGGGCTCAGGCTCATGTTGAGCAGCTCGACGCAGTCCCAGGTGCTGCGCCAGATGTAGCGGACCGGCGCGTCCTGGAGCAGCGCGAACGGGCCGCGGGCGTCGGCCAGCAGGTCCCGGTTGCTCGCCAGGCACTCCTGCATCTGCCGGTAGCCCTCGGCCACCTCGTCGGCGTAGTGGTTCGGGTGGGCCAGCTCGCCCGCGCCGTACGTCGGCCGGTACGGCGGCGCCTCCCAGCCCAGCGGATACCCGGTGGAGTTCACCGCGACCTGCTCCTGCAGCCCGGCCATGCAGCCGATGTCCTGCGCCTGGACGCCGCCCGCGATCACCCGGGGGAAGCTGATGACGGCGGTCTTGGCCACCGTCTCCTCGACCTTCCCCCACAGGGACCGGATGCGGTCGCCGATGAGGGCGGGCTTGCCGATGCGGGCCTGCAGCACGTTCTCCAGGTCGATGAAGACCGGCGTGTCGCCCTTGGCCACCAGGTTGTCCGCCCACAGGTCGCGGCACTCCAGGAACTGCGCGAGCCTGGCCAGCATGCCCAGCCGCGTGTAGTAGCGCCGGACGCTGTCCTCGTCGGCGGCCGGCTCGGAGGTGACGTACTCCTCCCAGCCGTAGCCGTCGCGGCAGACGACCGTGCGCGTGTGCAGGGCCAGCGGCAGCCCGTGGTTGTTCAGCAGCGTGCACACGTCCATCAGCCCGACCACCGAGCGCAGGTCCTTCGGCTTGTAGACGACCCGCTCGCCCGAGGCGAACGTCAGCAGCGTGACCACCCGGCCGTGGTTGTGCGGGTCGCCGGAGTCACCGGAGTAGCCGGTGACCGGCCCCGGCGCCCGCCAGCCCCACAACGTCCTGCGCAGCTCCGGCAGGTCGGCGTTGAGCCGGTCGAACAGCTCGTGGACCACGCGCCGCCACTGCAGGCAGGTCATGCCCATGACGTAGGCCAGCCCGGGGAGCGTCTCCAGCCGGTCCAGCCAGCCGGACTGGCTGACGTCCAGGCCGGGGCTCTGCAGCCAGGCGGACACGTCGTTGCCGGTCCCGGCGAGCTGCGCCTCGAACGCGAAGCCGGAGAAGCACACCTGCGTCAGGCGCTGGATGAGCTGTCCCGCGATGTCCTCGCGCGCCTCGGGCGTGACGGGCACCCCGCGTACCGTGCCGTCCTTGATGTCCAGCAGCCGGTTGACGGCGCGCCTGAACGCCACGAACGGCGAGCCAGGGCGTCCGGAGGCGGGGTCGGCGGCGGCCGTGGGCGGCTGCGCGAGCAGGAAGTCCACCAGGGCGTAGCCCCAGTCGGGCAGCCTGCGCGGGTCGGCCAGCCGGACGTCGATGAGCCCCGCGCCGAGGTCGCGGCCCGAGCGCCTGCGGTGGTGCAGCAGCGCCCGCTTGGCGTCCTCGTCCTCGCCGACCGCCGCCTTGAGCCAGCGCTTGGTACGTTCTGACGCCTGACGCGGGCTGCGCCCCGCCACCGGGACGAAGAACTCGCCCGACACGCGCTCGGGAAAGGGCGCGGCCGCGGCGAGCACGGCCATCAGGCGCTCGTCCCCGCCCGGCACCGCGAGCAGGCCCTCGCCCTGCGCTTCCGCGTATCCGGCGTGAACCGGGACCGTCATCTCAGACCTCCTGTCGGCGGACCATGCGGGCGAAGAGCGGGCTGTGGTCCAGCAGCTCCTCGAAGGGGCCGTCGGCGACGACCCGCCCCTGGTCGAGTACGTAGATTCGATCCGCCGACTTGATGGTGCTCAGCCGGTGCGCGATCACGATCCGGGTGATGTCCAGCTCGGCGATCCTCCGGCTGACCAGCGCCTGCGTGTGGTTGTCCAGGGCGCTCGTGGCCTCGTCGAGGATGAGGATGCGCGGGCGCTTGACCAGCGCCCTGGCGATGAGCAGCCGCTGGAGCTGGCCGCCCGAGAAGGAGGCGTTGTCCTCGCCGACGATCGTGTGCAGGCCCATGGGCATGGCGGCGATGTCGCCGTCCAGGTCGGCCAGGCGGGCCGCCCGCCAGGCGTCCTCCTCCGTCGCGCCGGGCACGTCCCCGACGATGTTCTCCAGGATGGAGCCCCTGAGCACTCTGGCCTGCTGCATCACCACGCCGACCTGGGCGCGTACCCGGCGCAGGTCCAGGTCGCGCAGGTCGCCGCCGTCGTAGAGCACCTGGCCCGTGCGGGGCGGGTCGAAGCCGAGCAGCAGGCGGACCAGCGTGGACTTGCCCGCGCCCGACGGGCCCGCGACCGCGACGAACTCGCCCGGCCTGAACACCATCGAGACGTCGTCCAGGATGCGCATCGCGGTGCCGGGGTAGGCGAAGGAGGCGCCGCTGAGGCGTACCAGGCCGCTCAGCTCGCCCGGGTCCTTCGCGCCGGGCGGCGTCTCCGGCGCCCGCTCCAGTACCGGGCGCAGCCGCTCGAACCGGGGCCGCAGGGCGAAGGCCGCCTCGACCGCCCGGTTCATCTGGCCGAGCGCGAGCACGAACTGGCCGAGCGCCACGGCGGCGATCACGAAGGAGGCCGTGGGCACGCCCACGGTCACCCCCGCGACGGCCAGGAGCAGCAGGAGCGCCGGCTGCGCCGAGGCGCCGATGGCCGCCGACACCGCCCGCTCGCGCTGGGCGCACGCCGCCGCCCGCTGCTGCGTGGCGAACAGCCTGGACCACAGCCCGAACACCTGGGACTCGCGGCCCGCGACGTGGATCTTGTCGATCGCGCCGAGGCACGCGTACAGCAGGGAGTAGACCTTGCCGTACTGCTCGTGCATGATCAGCTCGTGCTGCTGCTGGCGGACCGCGCGGCCGGCGAGCACGCCGAGCAGCCCGCACACCCCGCCCAGCGCGACCAGGGCGAGCCGCCAGTCCACGGCGATCAGCGCCAGCAGGCCGACCAGCGAGAACATGCCGCCGAGCAGCGAGTTGACCGCGGCGTCGCCGAGCGCCTTGCGCATGTCGGAGATGGCGTTGGCGCGCTGGACCAGCTCGCCGGTGCTGTACTGGTCGAAGAACGGCAGGTCGAGCGAGACGAGGTGGCTCCAGACGGCCGGTTCGAGCCGTTCCTGCAGCCGCCCCTGTACGCGGACGAGCACCGAGTTGCGCACGGCCAGCAGCAGGGTGCTCGCGCACACCATGGTGGCGATGGTCACCGCGATCCAGATCGTCGTCGGCCCGCCGCCGGGGCTGCCCGCGGAGTTCAGCAGGCTGAACGTGAGCAGGGGCACGCCGAGCGAGAGCAGCGCGGCACCACCGCCGGCCGAGAGCAGCCAGGTCAGCTCCCTGCCCAGGCCGCGCATGCCGAACCTGAGCAGCTCGACGGGCGAGGCCATGCCCGGGCCGAGCGGCGGGTAGATCTGCCAGGCGTCCGGCGCGAGGGCCGCGGCCACCGATTCCGTCACCCGGCAGGGGGCCGCCGCCGGGTCCTCGGCGCGGTAGCCGCCCCGGTGCGGTAACAGCGCCACCGGCCGCCCGCCGTCCCGGGTGAAGCCGATCAGGGGGACCGTGGCCCTGCGCCACCAGCGGCCCTCCAGGCGCACCCGCCGGTGCCTGACCCCGGCGGCGTCCAGCGCCGCGCCGAGCGGGTCGCCGGCACTCGGGGCGGCCTCCGCCGTGGCGAAGCCGCAGTGCTCGCCCAGCGTCCGAACCACCTTCGCGGCGTGGTCCGCGCTCGTGCGGGGCCCGCCGTCGGGTGCCGGCGGCGCGCCGGCCGCGGCCGCGACGTCGGCGAACGACTGACGGAGCGTCTCGTCCGTGGCCGCCACCCTGGCCGCCCGCCAGTTGTCCCGGTCGGCTTCCTCGGCCTCGCCCAGCAGCAGCACCCGCTCCAGCGCCGCGCGGTGCAGCGCCCGCAGCTCACGCTCGCCCGGCGGGTCCTGCGTGGGATCGAGGCGGCGCGCCCAGGCCGACAGCGCGGCGGTGTCCCTGCGTACGCGGTGCACCGACGTCCCGTCGGCGGGGGAGGCCACGACGGTGTAGCCCGCGGGCAGGTCGGTGGCCGCGAAGCCGTGCATGACCTGCCCGCTCTCCACGCGCAGGACGCGGCGGCGCGGGCCCTGGCCGTCCACGGGCGACAGCAGCACGTCCACGAAGCCGCCGACCACGCGCCAGCAGGCGTAGGGGTCGATCAGCTCGATCTCGCTGACGGGGTAACCGGGGCGGCCGAGGCCGCGCGTTCTCACGTTCATGCCGCTTCCTCGACGAGCGTGCGGTAGAGACCGGGCTCGGCGATGAGCTCGGCGTGCGTGCCGCGCTGGACGACCTTGCCGCGGTCCAGCACGAGGATCAGGTCGCTGTCGCGCACGGTGCTGAGCCGGTGCGCGATGACCACGCACGTGCAGCCCCTGGCCTTGAGGTTGGCGTCCACCAGCGCCTCGGTCTCCGCGTCCAGCGCGCTGGTGGCCTCGTCGAGCACCAGCACCGACGGCGCCAGCGCCAGCGCCCGGGCGATCTCCAGCCGCTGCCGCTCGCCGCCCGACAGGTTGCGGCCCCGCTCCTCGACCCAGCCGCCCGACAGCCCGCCCCTGCGCTGGACCACCTCGGCGATGCGGGCGTCGCCGACCGCCCGGTTCAGCCGGTACGCCGGAACCGTCGGGTCCCACAGCGTCAGGTTGTCGGCCACCGTGCCCTCGAACACCTGGAGGTTCTGCTCCACGTACCCGATCGAGGTGGACAGCGTCTCCCTGGGCAGCTCGTCCCTCGGCACCCCGTCGAACCTGATCTGCCCCGACCACGGCATGACGGCGCCGGTGAGCAGCCGGGCGACCGTCGACTTGCCGCTGCCCGTACGCCCGACGATCGCGACGCGCCGGCCGGGCTCCGCGCGGAACGTCAGCCCCTCGATCACCGGGCCGTGCTGGCGGTCGTAACCGAAGGTGACCTCGTCGAACTCCACCGCGCCGCGCAGCCCGCCGGCCCCCACGGGGGCGTGCGGCGGCTCGGCGTGCCGCGGGTCGGGCTCGGTGGACAGCGCGTCGTCGAGCATGCTGGTCTGCGCGACCACGATCTGCGCCTCCGCCCCGATCCCGACCAGCGAGGACATCGGTACGAGGAACGCTCCCACGAGGAGCTGGGCCGCGATGACGGTCTCCATCGTGACCTCGCCACGGGCGATCAGCGCCGCCCCGGTGATCACCATTGTGGCCCCGGCCAGCGAGCCGAGCGCCGCGGGCACCACCATCAGCGCCTGCGTGACCCGCATCAGCTCCTGCGCCGCCGACATGGTCCGCGCCGACAGCCCCGCCCACTTGGCGAAGAACCAGCCCTCGGCGCCGTCGGCCTTCAGCGACTCGGCCATCGAGACGCCGTTGAAGGCCATGCTGTCCCTGCGGTGCTCGTCGAAGATGAGCCGCTGCTGGTGGGGCGCGGTACGCCGGCTGACCGCCCGCATCGCCACCAGGTTCACCGCCGCCAGCACCGCGGCGACCCCGGCGAAGGCCGGATGGAAGTGGAACAGGATCGAGGCGTGCACCACCATGGTGAGCACGGCCGCGATGGTGGTGGCGACCCGGTCCGACAGCAGCAGGGCCAGGCCCGCGCCGAAGGACGTCCTGGTCACCAGGCCGCCGGTCTGCCGCCGGTGGAAGTGGTCGCCCGGCAGCCTGAGCATCCGCCACACGTGGCGGCCGGACAGATCGGCCGCCATCGCGAGCTGCACGGCGCTGAGCAGCCGCTGCTGCGCCCACGTGCCGATCAGGGTGAAGCCGACGCAGCACAGCAGCCCGAACAGCACGGGCGCGGACCAGGCCGCCCCTCCGGGGACCAGCACCTTGCCCAGCAGCAGCCTGGTCAGCAGCGCCGTGACCGCCGCGGGCAGGGCCAGCATGAACGACATGACGGCGACGGCGAGCAGCGTGGACAGGTACGGCCGCACCTTCGCCAGCGCCGAGCGGGCATTGGGGAAGCGCGCCCCTCCCGGGGTGAAGTTCTCCCCGGGCCGCGGCACGATCACGATCCCGCTGTATCGCCGCCGGAACTCCTCCCTGCTCAGCCGGATCCGGCCGACGGCGGGGTCGTTGAGGTAGGCCCACCGCTTGCGCAGGCCCTCCAGCACCACGTAGTGCCGATGGTCAACGAAGATCATCGACGGTACGGGGAAGGTCTCCAGCGCGTCGGCCTCCACCCGCCAGCCGCCGATGGTGAAGCCGTACTCGTCGGCCGCCGCCTTGAGCCCGGCCCCGGTGAGCCCGTCCCTGCCCACCCCGCACCGCTCCCTGACCTCGTGCACGGGGACGCGCAGGCCGTGGTGGGCGAAGATCGTGCTCAGGCAGGCGGGCCCGCAGTCGGCGTCCTCCATCTGCGGCCGGCGCTCGGTGCGTACCGGCCGCGGCCTGACCGGGCGCTCGGCGACGCCGGCCGTGCTGCCGGCCGTGCTGCCGCTCGTGCCGCCGGTCGTGCCGCCGGTCGTGCCGCCGGTCGTGCGCTCAGCCACGGCGGCCTCCGGCGAACAGGGCGTCCACGGGGCGGACGACGGCGACGGTGATCTCTCCCGAGACGGGGGTGAGCGTGGCGCCGGGCCAGGCCGGCCGGTCGAGGTCGACGGTCACCAGGTGCCGTCCCTCCACCCGCAGGTCCTGGCCGAACAGCGGGCGCAGCACCTCGTCCGAGGCCGGGTACGGCTGCACCGCGCTCACCCGGCCCCGCCCGCCCGCGCCGGCCAGCGTGACGCTCTGGCCGGGTTCGAGCACGCCGAGCCTGTCCCGATCGACCAGGAGCAGCGCCCGCAGCGGGCCGGCCGGGTCGACGGCCGCGACGGCGCCTCCCGCGGCCAGGGCGGTGCCCGCGACCGCCGTCCGCAGCACCCGCCCGCTCGCCGTGCCCGTCACGACGTGCCTGCGTCCCCGCTCGTCGGCCAGCACGGCCAGCGGCGTCCCCTGGCTCACCTCCTGGCCCACCCGGACCAGGACCTCGGCCACGCTGCCGGACACGGGCGCGGCCACCGGCACGGGACCGTCCCCTGCCACCAGCACGCCGGTGCCGGGGACCACGTCACGGACCTGTCCCAGCCACGCCCAGCTCGCCCCGCAGGCCGCGACCAGGATGAGTGCGACCGCGGCGAGCCACGCCTTGGTCCGGACCGTGGAGACGAGCTCGTCGATCCGCTCCCCTCCCGGCGCCTCCACCGCGGTCGTGGTCATCGCACGTCTTTCCCTGTCGGCGAGTACAGGCAGAAGCAGAGGCTGAGCAGGCACGGTGGGGGAGGTGGCGGGGGTGGCGGCAGGATCCCCGAGGGCGATCCGGCCAGGAGCTCGATGACGAGCTCGGTGCCGGGCTCCGGCGGCAGCGCCGGCGCTTGCGTGCCCTCGGGCAGCCGGAGGTCGTACTCGGCCAGGACCTCGAGGGGCTCGCGCTCGTACCGGATCCTGAAGTCGGCGTCGAGCCACGCCCTCGCGGTCAGCTCACCGAACGCTCTTCGCTGGGCGGTGTCCCAGCCGATCGTGTCCACAGTCATCACAAGTCCTCCCGCCGCGGTGTATGAGATGCTCGTTCCGGCGGGGTGGTGGGCATCTGGACTGCCCACCACGCCGCCTGTGACGTACGAGGTCGTCAGGCGTTCCGCCCGCCGGAGAAGCATCCGGTCGGGCAGCTCACGGTGCCGATCGTGCCGAGGGCGCCGCCCGCGGACGATTCGAGGCTCTCCAGGTCGATCGCCTGGCCCGGGTGGTCGGGCAGGCCAGGCGGGGGCAGTTCGCGCGGCCAGTCGACGCCGGCTCCGGCGAGGGCGGCGCGCGGGTCCTGTTCGAAATCCCGCCGCAGCGACTCGTCGGACCAGGCCCGGGCGACGAATCTGGCGAGCTGCGTGCGTACTTCCGGGGACAGTGCTTCCGATGACAGTGCTTCGGGGGACAGGCTGGGATCTTCGTTCGTTCCCGGCGTTCCGGGCATGAGCTCACCTCTTCGACGAGGCCCCGGAGCTCGCGCTTCCGGGTGATCGGGGGTGGCCGCCTACGAGAACCAGACTCGCCATCGGCGGCGATCGCCGCCAGAAACAACTAACACCGGCGCATTGTGATGTTCGTCATTTCTGGTGATCGATATTTCCTGATGGGAGCCGCTGCGCGCGATGCGCGAAATCTCGCATCTCTCTCTGGGACTCGCGAGCCATGTCAAGCATGCGGCTCAGCTCTTTCTTGATGACCTCGGCGTCGCCCTCCATGTTGGCGGCGACCCTGCGGCCCTGCTCGGCGATGGCGTCCAGCCGGCTGCCGAGGATGCCCTCCAGTTCGAGCATCGCCCGCGCGCGCTGCGCCGCCACCTGAACCCTGGCCAGCTCGGCCCTGGTGGTGTAGAGAACCCGCGCCGTCTCCGCGAAGTGCGTCAGGCCGGCCAGGGGAATGGCCGCCACGGTGACGGACAGCATCCAGGACAGCCCTCCAGGGAGGTCGTCGCCGAGCGCCATCGCCTTGGCCGTCTCGCCGGCGGCCACGAGCAGGAACGCCGGGAGCGCGTACGGCCTGGGCAGCAGCCCCAGCGCCATCGCGGCGAGGAAGACGCCCGAGGCGGCCCACCACTCGCCCAGGAGCGGCAGCGGCAGATAGACCAGGAGCGCCATGATCCCCACGGCCCACCGGTGCCAGCGCCCGCGCGGGCCGGTGCAGCCGGTCGCGATGTAGACGGCGAGGACCGCGACCGCCAGGCCGGGGCCCACGATGCTGGTGAGGAGCGGGGTCTCGAAGTAGTAGACGAACGTGGGAATGATCAGATAAAGGGCGAATGCCACGATCGCCGCGCGGCCGAGCCGCACTTCCAGTGGCGCCCGAGCCGCCACCTTCGTACCGGGAACACCTGTCTCGGCCACAAGCGGATCATGACAACCCATCTGGGCGAAGGCAACGCATCGCCGATGGCTTTTCTCATTGCTCGCCCATTCGCGGCTTTTCGCACCGTCGGCGATCCGGCGCCGTTAACCCGGTGATCTGGAGCCGTCAACCCGGCGATCCGGACGAGACACCTGGTGGCGGCGATCCCGGGGAGACACCCGGTGGCGGCGGGCCACCGGGTGCCACGGCGAAGGTCCCGAGGGCGCGCCGCGGGCCGGACCGCGCCGACCGCCGACCGCGCCCCCGGGACGCGGTCACTCCGTGACGCTCGCGCCACAGCCGAAGGTGGCGGCGGTGAAGGCGCAGCCACCGATGGTGCTGACCGAGCTGGCCGAGCCCATGCAGCCGTCGGCCGGAGCCTCGACACCGGCCGCGACCTCGAGCTCCTCGATGCTGAACTCGCCGGCGGGCTTGGGGGGCAGCGGCGGCGTGGCCACGCCCTCCGGGTAGACGATGCCGTACTCGGCCAGCATCGTGCGAGGCTCACTGCCGTAACGGTTCTTCACCTCGTCCGCCGACCACGCGGCGGCGATCAGCCTGGCGAACTTCTTGCGGTCCTCGTCACCGAGAATGTAGAGGCTTTCGGCCATCGGGCCCACTCTCCTTCCGCCCCGGCTCACAGCCGAGATCCGATGGGAGTGGCAGCGGGCATCTGGACTGCTCGCTGCCCCTTGTCGCAGCTCAAGCCTCGCCCGCGGCGCCGTCCGCCGGTAGAAACAACTAACACGAACCGCCTGTGATAACTGTCATGTGACATTTGCCCCCCGCCCCGATCGGGACGGGGGGCCAGCGGCGACCTTCAAGCGCTTTCAGAGGGTGAGCCGGCGAAGGTCGGTGATCTCCAGGGCCGTGGTGGCCGCTTCCATGCGGGCCAAGGGGTCGGCGTCGGCGAGAGTGCCGAACGACAGCCGGGTGAGGTCTTCGATGCGCCGGATCGGGACCTGGTAGGTCTTGTAGGCGCCGTAGGAGAACTCCGCGGGGACGGCTTCCAGACCGGCGACGAGGTGGTCCTGGCTGAGCAGGTAGCCGGTGGCCGACAGCTCGTTGTTCTGCTTGACCATCGCCACGACCTTCCAATACTGGCGGGGCAGCTGGACGCCTCGGTAGGGGTCGTCGTCGGCCGCCAGGACCGGGCCGGTGAAGACGGTGGCCTTCAGGTCGCGGGTGTCGGCGTTGTCCAGGATGTAGTCCTCCAGGCCGGCCCAGGTCGTCTGGTTCTGGTTGAAGTCCTTGTGCTGCGGGGTGCAGTTGGTGAAGTGGAAGGTGTCGTCGTTGCCGGACTTGGCCACCGCGTGGCTGGCTCCCCACGCGGGGTCGAGGCGGCGGACCAGGTGGCCGCGGTCCAGGGGGTTGTCGCGGTAGACCTCCTCCCCGGTCTGTTCGCTGTCGGGGAGGCGAGGGTCGAAGATCCAGCGGTCGGGGTCGCGGCGGATGCGCAGGCTGGTCTCGCCGTCGATGTTGACCGCGGTGAAGAAGGCCAGCCGCCGTTGCCGGTTCATCACCACGCTGAAGTGGTGGTAGTTCAGCACGTACGCCGGCCCGTCACCGGCCTGCCGGTTGATGGCCGCCAGCGGGACGAGCTCGGGATGCAGGGTGGGCAGCGGCACCCGATGCGCGCCCGGCAGGAAATCCGGGTCGTAGCCGCGGCGACCGGCATAGTCCGGATCGATCTGGATCGCCTCCGGCGCTGCCGCGACCGGGCCGTTCCCGGCGACCGGCCCGCGGAGCCGGATGTCGAAGGGGGCCGTCAGGGTGAGCGTCAGCGGCAGCTGCCCGTCGGCCGGCCGCTCCATCGCCGGCTCCACGGGCTCGGCCTGCCGGGTGAGCGAGCGGTCGGCGGGAACGGGCGGGGCAGGCGAAAGGCTGACGCGTTCGGTGAACAACCGGTCGAGCAGGGCCTGCTGGGCCGGCGGGAACGGCTGGCGGTGCAGGAAGGCCAGCAGGCTGCTGACCCGTACCCCTTCGTTGATGAAGCCGCCGTACTGGTCGTGCTCGGGGGCGGGGACGCCGGCGTGGTGCAGGGCCACGATCTCCCACTGGTCGTTGAAGACGGGGGAGCCGGAGGAGCCGGGTTCGGTGTCGGTCTGGTAGTGCAGGAACGATTCCAGGATGTCGACGATCCGGTTCTCCCGGAGGGCGACCTGTTTCTTCTCTCCGCCCGGATGCTGGATGATCGTGACGAAGTCGCCGATGATGACCTTGCCCTCGGACGCCACCAGCGGATTGAACCCGAACGGGGCCAGCTCACCCGGGGTGGCCTTCACCGCCACCAGCGCGAAGTCCAGCTCTCGGTCGGCGAAGAAGAACCGGCCCGGATCCAGGGAGAACCCCTGCAGCGGCAGCGGCCGCCCGTCCATGCCGTCCTGGTAGTCGAACTCGACGCCGCTGCGGCCGGCCGTGCCGGCATCGGCGAGCACGTGGTGGTTGGTGAGCAGCAGGTCCGGGGAGACCAGCGATCCGGTGCCGTAGCCGGCCAGCCGCCCTCGGGGGTCACGGACGACCACCCGCCCGACCGCTCGTGCCGCCGCCGCCCCGCCTTCCAGGTAGCCGACAGGGAGCAGGTCATCGGTTTGGATGATCCGCTCCAGCACCGCCACCGCCGCTGTCACGGCTGCCGGGTCCGCCGCGGTGATCGCTGCGGGGTCGATGGGGTGGATGTCCCGGTAGTGGTGGCTGAGCCGATCGATGCGGGTGGCCACCCGTACCGGCTCATCGGCCCGGGCGATCCCGCCCGGCTCGGCGAGCAGGGCGGCCGTCCGCCGGCGCTGCTCACTTCTGGTGGCCACCCGCGCCGCCACCTCTTCCCGCAGCCCGGCGGGCGCTCTTTCGACCGTGGTCATGCCCTGTCCTCATTCCCCCGATATCCGGCCAGCCCATCGCTTTCCTGGCATGGGGGCGTATTCCCCGACAGAGAGCATGTAAGTCTCCCTCGACCCTCTGACCTGCATATTTGTGGGAAACTTCGCCGGTCCGAGACGGCACTGGGGGAGAGCGCCGTGGCGGCCGGGCGATGGTCGTCCAGGAGCCTCGCGCGAGCCGGGGTCCTGGCCTTCTGCGCGCGAGAGCGCGATCACTCCACAGGTGATCAGGCTGCTCCGGTCAGCGGCTCAGGGCGGGCGGCCACACAGCGTATTCTCGGGTCGGTCCCGTCAGGTGCGCCGGATGTGCGGGTGGCCGGAGGACCGGTCAGCCGGGAGAGGCGGAGCGCATCGCCAGGGCGTAGACGCCGCGCAGCTCCTCGGCTGGGACGGGCGGAACGACCTGCTGGGCGCCGACCAGGATCAGGTAGAGGAGCATGGCCATGCGCTCGGCCTCCTCCGGCCTGCCGCCGAGTTCCAGCCACAGCGTGCGCAGGTAGTCCACACGCATGCCGTCGACGCGTTCCTGGAACGCGCGGACGCCGGCGTCCTGCCGGGCCCAGGCGCGTACGGCAGTCTCCAGGTCGCGGCTGCCCGCATGTGCCTCCAGCACCAGGTCGAGGAGGCGCTGGATCTTGTCGTGGCCGCTCGCGCCCGCGGCCTCCGCGTCGGCGATGAAGCGGCCGGTGTGCTCGGCCTCGATGTGCGCGAGCAGGTCGGACTTGTAGCCGCGGATGCCCTTGAAGTGGTGGTAGAAGGAGCCCTTGGTGAGGCCGAGGCCGGCGCACAGCCGTTCGATCGTCAGTGCTCGGATGCCGTCCCGCGTCGCGATGGCGAGCCCGGCCTCCAGCCAGTCACGCTTGGACACCATGGCCATACCGTACCAGATGGTATACCCCGCGATCGGGCCATACCATTAGGTACGGTATGGTCGGCGGCACGACATCACGGCCACCGGCCGGCAGAACTGGGAGGCATCCCGTGAACACGCTGACCCGCTGGGTCCCCCGACTGATCATCATCACCGCGCTGCTGCACTTCGTGTGGGCCTTCGTCCAGCCCAACGCCTGGGCCGCCATCGCCGGCGACGGCTTCTGGCGCACCGTCGTCGACACCGAGGCCGGCGACTACTTCGCCCGCGAGGCCAGCGTCTGGTTCCTGGTCTCCGGCGTCACCCTCCTCGCCATGGGCACTCTCGCCCGGCACGTCATCCGTACGACGGGCCGCCTGCCCGCCCAGCTCGGGTGGTACCTGGTGGTCATCGGCATACCGTTGTGCGTGTTCTACTTCCCCGTCACGGGCGGCTGGCCCGTCGTGGCCATCGGCGTGCTGGCCCTGCTGGCCGCGCGCCGGCCGGTCAAGGCCGGTGAGGCCGTCGAGACCGTCGAGGCATGACCCATGAGCACCCTCGTCAAGATCGTCGTTGTGCTGTCCGCGGCGTCGATGCTGGTCACCGGCGTCTGGGCGCGGGTCGATCCGGCGGGCTTCGCCGCCTGGGCCGGCTGGCCGAACCACGTGCACTTCCTGCATGACGCCGGGGTGTTCCAGATCGGCATCGGGCTGATGCTGGTGTGCGCGCTGCGGTGGCGTGACGCCGTCACGCTGGTGCTGGCGGGGTTCGTGGTCACGAACACCTTCCACGCGGTCAACCACGCGACCGACCTCGGCCTCGGCGGCCGCGCCTCCGATCCCTGGCTGCTGCTGGCGTTCTCCCTGGTGGGGCTGGCGGGGCTGGTGGCCAGGCTGCGCGTACTGTCCGGCCGCCGCGCCCGCCCGGCGGGCGAGGGGGTGAGGGCGTGAACGTTCTGCTCGCCGGCGCGACCGGCACGCTGGGCTCGGTCCTGGTACGCCGGCTGCTCGCCGCCGGTCACCGGGTGTGCGGCATCACGCGATCCGCCGCCGGCGCCCGGCGGCTCGCCGGCGCGGGCGCCACCGCCGTGGTCGCGGACGTGATGGACCGTGACGCGCTCCTGAGCGCGGTCGACGGCGTGCGGGCGGACGCCGTCGTGCACCAGGCCACCGCGATCACCGGTCTCCCGCTCTTCCACCGCGCTCTGTACGCCACCGACGCCCTGCGCGAGCGCGGCACCGCGCACCTCGTCGAGGCCGCCGGGCTCGTCGGCGCCGGCACGTTCCTCACGCAGTCGTTCTTCCTGGGGTACGGCTACCGCGACCACGGCGAGGACCCGGTGACCGAGGACCGCCCCTTCGCCGCACCCGGCCAGGGCGCCTTCGAGCCGCACATGCGCTCGATGCGCGCCAACGAGGAGCAGGTCTTCGCGATCGGCGGCATCTCCCTGCGCTACGGCATGTTCTACGGCCCGGAGCCGACCACGGCGAAGCTGATGGAGATGGCCAGGAAGCGGATGCTTCCCGTCCCCCGTCCCGCGGGCACCGTCTCGCTGATCCACATCGAGGACGCCGCGTCCGCCACGGTGGCGGCGCTGGTGGGCGGCAGGCCGGGCCGGGCGTACAACGTCGCCGACGACCATCCGGTCCGGTTCGACGAGTACGTCAAGGCGCTGGCGAGGGCGGCCGGCGCTCCCGTCCCGCCGGCGGTGCCCGGCCGGCTGCTGCGGGTCACGCCGTACATGCACGCCCTCATGGTGGGGACCCGGCTGCGGCTGAGCACCCGCCTGGCCAAGAGCGAGCTCGGCTGGACGCCCGCCTACCCGTCCTACCGGGAAGGGCTGGCCCTTTCATGAGGGGATGCCCGGAGCGTTCAGCGTCCTCTGCGCAGGTAGGCGCGGAGCGACAGCGGGACGAAGATCGCCAGCAGCGCGGCCGACCAGAGCAGGACGGCGGTCACCGGATGCGCGAGTGGCCAGGCCACGTCTCCGGCCGGGGCGCCCGGGTTGCCGAACAGCTCCCGTGAGGCGGCGGTGAGGGCGCTCACCGGGTTCCAGTCGGCCAGGAAGCGCAGCCAGCCCGGCATGCCGCCGGTCGGGACGAACGCGTTCGACAACATCGTGAACGGCAGGCCCAGCGGCACCATCGCGTCGGCGACCTGGTCGTTCTTCACCGCCAGGCCCACATAGACGCCCACCCAGCTCAGCGCGTACCGCAGCACGATCATCAGCAGGAACGCCTGGGCCGTGGGGATCAGGCCGCGGTGCGGCTGCCAGCCCACGAGCAGGCCCGTGCCCACCATGATGGCCAGCATCAGCAGGCCGGTCAGCAGGTCGGCGCCGGTCTGCCCGAACGGCACCGCCAAGCGCGCCATCGGCATGGAGCGGAACCGGTCCATCACGCCGCGGGAGGCGTCGGCGGCCATCCGCGTCATGACGCCCAGCCACGCGGAGAAGGTCACCATCGCGAACAGGCCGGGCATGAGGTACTCGCGGTAGTCGCCGCCGTCCGGCACCTGGATGGCGCTGCCGAAGACGTAGCCGAACAGCAGCACCATGACGGCCGGGAAGATCAGCGCGGTGATGATCTGCCCGGGCTCCTGCCGCAGCCGTCCCAGCTCGCGGCCGACCAGGGTCAGCCCGTCGGTGAGGGTCCAGCGCAGGCGGCCGAGCGGGGAGGTGAGCGCGGTCATCGGACGGTCTCCTTGCGGTCGGTGAGGCGCAGGAACACCTCGTCGAGGGTGGGACGGCGCAGGCTCACGTCGGCGGCGGCGACGCCGGCGTGGTCGAGCTCGCGCACGATGTCGGCGAGGCGGAGGCCGGTGCCGGGCAGGGTGACGCTGAGCCGGTCGGCGCCGGTGGTCGTGGGTCCGGTGCCGGTCAGGGCGTTCAGGACGGTCGCCGCCGCAGGCAGTGCGGCGGGGTCTTCGAGGGTGACGTCGAGGCGGTCGCCGATCGTGGCCTTGAGCTCGTCGGGCGTGCCCGTGGCGATCACCTGGCCGTGGTCGACGACCGCGACGGCGTCGGCCAGGTGGTCGGCCTCGTCCAGGTACTGCGTGGTGAGCAGCACGGTGGTGCCGTCGGCCACCAGCTCGCGGATGCTGTCCCAGATCTCGCCGCGGCTGCGCGGGTCCAGGCCGGTGGTGGGCTCGTCCAGGAAGAGCACCTCGGGGCGCAGGATGAGACAGGTGATCAGGTCGAGGCGGCGCCGCATGCCGCCGGAGTAGCCGGCGACCTGGCGGTCGGCGGCGTCCATCAGGCCGAAGCGGTCGAGCAGCTCGTCGGCCCGCTGGTGCGCCCGGCGCCGGGGCAGGTGCGAGAGGCGCCCGAACATGCGCAGGTTGCCGCGGCCGGTGAGCTTCTCGTCCACGGCGGCGTACTGGCCCGCGAGCCCGATTCGCTCGCGCACCTCGCCCGCCTCGCGGACGACGTCGTACCCGGCGACGCGGGCGTGCCCGGCGTCGGGCACGGACAGGGTCGCCAGGATGCGCACCGCGGTCGTCTTTCCCGCGCCGTTCGGCCCGAGCACGCCGCAGACCGTTCCCTTCGGGACGTTCAGGTCCAGGCCTCGCAGGGCGTGGGTGGAGCCGAAGGACTTGTGCAGCCCCTCGGCGACCACGATCGGATCGGTCACGATTCCTCCACTGGGTACGTTGTACGCGGTTGTGGCGGCCAGGCTAGATCACTGGGTACCATGTACGCAACTGGAGGGGGTGGAACAGTGACCGATGCCGAGTACGTGAACATCTGGATGCGACCCGAGCGCCCCGCCCGCGGGCCCAAGCCGGCCTACAGCCGCGCCCAGATCACCGAGGCGGCCGTCCGGATCGCCGATGCCGAGGGGCTGGAGGCCGCCACCATGCGGCGGATCGCCGCCGAGATCGGCGCCGGTGCGATGTCCCTCTACCGGTACGTCCCGAGCCGCGACAACCTGATCGAGCTCATGGCCGACCGGCTGATGGGCGAGATAGACGTCACGGACATGCCCTCGGGTGACTGGCGTGCCGACCTGACCCGCTACGCCGACGGGCTGCGGGCCATGTGGCTGAGGCACCCGTGGATCGCCACCGTGCAGCGGTCACTCCCCAGCTTCGGCCCCAACCAGCTGCTCCTGATCGAACGGCTGATGGGAGTGCTCGACGCCTTCGTCTCCATCGACGAGAACCTCGGCTTCGTGGCCATGCTGAACGGCTACGTCGAGGGCACCGTCCGGGAGGAGGTCAGCTCGGCCGAGGAGTTGCGCCGCAGCGGGCTCAGCGAGCCGGAGTGGATGGCGCGCAGCCACCCGTACGTCGACCAGCTGGTGAAGAGCGGGAAGTACCCGATCTTCACCAAGATCGTGACGGAGGCGCGCCGGCCGCACCTGAGCCGCGAGGACCAGTTCCGGCACGGGCTGAAGCACGTCCTCGACTACATCGCCACAGCCCTCCCGCCAACGGCCGGGTCCGCGATGCCGGCAAGCCGCGAGGGGCGGGAAGGGCAGGACGGGCCGGCGCAAGGCTCGTAGCCGGCCATCCCGGAGCCGCCTGGCCCGCTCGCCGGCCGCAAGTCGGATGCCGGGTTCCGACGGTGGCGCACGAGCAGGCGGCGATCGTGCCGCAAGGGCGACTCTAGGGTTCGCCCTATTCGATGGTGAGACCTCCCACCAGCGCGTCCTTCTGCAGCGCGGCCGTGGTGGCGTCGGGGTCCAGCACTTCGGCCGCCAGGTGGACGCCGGCCGGCACGGAACCGGACGACACCGCCCGGGTGGCCAGCGCCATCACCACCCCGCTCAGCGCGTAGGAGTCCACAGCCGTGAGCAGCACCCTGGTGGGTCCTGGCGGGGTGCCCGGACGGGGGCGCGCGGTGAAGAGCATGACGTAGAAGGCGCCGAAGTCGGCATGGTCACGCAGGGAAGCGCGCACCACGGTCTGCGCGTGTGGCGCCAGTGTCTCGGGGCGGGCGTCCGGCGCCTCGGCCCACGTCGCGGCGAGGGCTTCGGGGAGGCGGTTGGAGACGAAGACGTTGTAGGAGCGCACTTCGCCGGCCCCGGTGTCGGTGGCCAGGGTCTGGGCCTCGGTGGTGAGGTACGGCCAGGCGTGCACGGGCACCGGGAAGCCCGGCAGCCGCACCTGGTGCAGCGGGGCCAGCGTGTTGGGGGCCACCCGGCCGTCCCGCCAGGCCGCCATCGGCTCGCCGAACCTCGGCCCCCTGGTCAGCAGCGCGTCCACCGCGGACAGCGGGGTGAAGACAGCGGCTCCGCCCACGTACACGTCGAGGCGGCGCAACGGGCGTCCCTTGGCCAGCAGCCGGGGCAGCAGGCCGGAAAGGCCGGGCATGACCCCGGCGGAGAACACCGCGATCCGGTCACCGGCGACGTCGCCGCCGGTGAGCGCATCCTTGGCGGCCAGCTCGCCGCCGATGTCGACGTAGTCGGCGCCGGCGGCGAAGGCGGCACGGGCGACCGTGTCCAGCACCTGGTACGTGGGCCCCGCGCAGTTGACCACGATCCGGCACCCGTCGCAGAAGGCAGCCAGCTCGGCGGGGTCGTTCAGGTCCACCCGGACCGCGTGCGCGGGGGCGGTGAGCGAGGCCGCGAGGTCCGCGGCCCCCGTCACGTTCCTGCCGCCGACGCGCAGCGGTCCGAGGCCGTAGGCGGCGATGCGCTGCGCGGCCGTGCGGCCGACCGCGCCGGTGGCGCCCAGGATCCCGATCACCGCTGGTCACCGAGGCGGGCGCGGACGACGGCGGCCACCCCCGCCACCGTGGAGTCGGCCAGGAACTCGCGCACGGGCACGGACCCGCCGACCTCCTTGGCGAGCCGCACGACCGCCCGCACCGCGAGCAGGGAGTCCCCGCCGAGGCCGAAGAAGTCGGCGGCCCGGTCGAGCACCGGCACCTCGAGGAGCTCCTCGAACACGTCGGCGACGGCCTGCTCCAGGTCGTCGGCCGGTGGCCCCTCCCGGTGGCGGACGGCCGGCTCGGGCAGCAGGCCGAGCCGCAAGCCGCCGACGGACCCAGGATCCACGGCGTCGGGCAACCCTGGCACCCGGTCCCAGCCGCTCCCGTCGGCGAGGGCGTCGACCAGCGCGACGAACTCCGCGAACGCAGCCGTCACCTGATCGGTCTCGAACAGCTCCTCGACCAGGGAGAAGACCGCCACCATCTCCGGGCCCAGCTCGAAGCAGCGCACCTCGATCGCCACCTGCGGCGTGCGCAGCTGGTGGAAGTAGTCGGCGGCGATCACCCGGCCCAGCGGCCCCGCCTCCTCCGGCGGCCCGCCCCCCATGGCCGCGTCCACCCCGAGCACGCTCTGGAACACGACCGGCCCGACCGGCCGCCAGCTCCCGCGGCGGCGGGCCACCTCGCGCCCGACCTCGACACCGGTGATCAGGTTGTGGGCGGCGTGCTCGCCGGACGTCGCCTGCACGGCGGTGGCGAGCCCGGCGAACGTGGCCCTGGGGTCCAGGTCGAGGGGGAGCAGCATGGTCGCGGCGAAGGCGCCCACCACGCGCTGCACCTCGGGGTGGATCGGCAGGCGGTTGAGCTGGAGCGAGTTCAGCAACATCCGGCGGTGCCCGGCCCAGCGCGCCAGCACCACGCCGAACGCCGTCAGCATGGCGGTGGACGGGGTCACGCCCCGGTCGGTGCACTGCCGCCGCAGCGCCGCCCAGCTCCCGGCGCTCCAGCGGTGTTCGCGGTTGCCCATGGTGACCGGCCGCACCTCCTGCGGGTCGGCGGCCAGCGGCAGCGCCGGCGGTCCCGGCAGCGTGTCGAGCCGGGACCACCACCAGTCCCGGTCGGCCTGCCAGGCCTCGGTGGCGGGCAGGTCGGCGAGCGAGGTGACGTAGTCGCCGAAATGGATGTCCAGGGGCGGCAGGGCGGCGTTCCAGTCGGCGGCGAAGGTGAGCAGGTCGCGGCTGAGCACGCTGGACGACCAGCCGTCGAAGATCAGCAGGCTCAGGCCGAGGTGCAGCCGGCCCTCGTCCCCGGGCAGCAGCGTGAGCCGGACGTCGATGCCGGGGCCGCTGGTGGGGTCCGGGCCGCTGGTGCTCATCTCCTGCCGCACGTCGCCGAGCGCGGTGGCGATCTCGTCCGGGCCCGCCTCGCGCAGGTCGTACACGCGGACCCGGGGCACCGCGCCGGGTGCGTCGGCGGGCAGGACGTGCTGGCGGCCGTCGGGGGTCACCCGGGCCCGCAGCGTGGGCTGGTGCGCGGCGAGCCGTTCGACCGCGTCCGCCAGCGCGTCGGCGGCCTCGTCGCCGTCCACGCCGGTCAGCGCGTAGTCCAGGTAGTAGTGGGCCGAGTCGTAGGACAGCTCCCAGCCGTCCTGCTGGCCGACGAAGTAGCCCTGCTGGAGGGGGAGCAGGGGGAACTCGGCGTGCGGGTCCGGCCGCGGCGTGACGGTGAGCGGTAGCGCCCGCGACGCGGGGCCGTCGCCGGAGGTGTGCCGGCGTACGAGCTCGGCGAGGTCGCCCAGCGTGGTCTCGACCCGCACGTCCGACAGGGCGAGCGCGACGCCGAGCCGCTTGCGGACCAGTGCCGACATGCGGACCGCCAGCACCGAGTCCCCGCCCAGGCGCAGGAACCCGACATCGTGCGGGATCTCGCCGGGCGGCAGGCCGAGCAGCTCCGACCAGATCTCGGCCAGCTCCTTCATACGTGCACTCCCATCGTCGGGTGAACAGTCGGGTGAACAGCAGGGTGAACAGCAGGGTGAACAGTCGGGTGATCAGCGGGTGGCGACGAGCAGGCGCTGCGACAGCGCGGCCAGCGGGTCCCCGGGACGGGGCAGGTCCACCTCGACCCGCAGCCCGGCGCCTTCCAGCGCGCTCAGCCATTCCTCGCGGCTCAGGTACGTGCGGGTGGTGCCGGCCCGGCCGTCGAGCCGGCGCGGCGGCCCGTCCTGCGTGGACAGCGCGAACGGCATCGAGGTGAGCGACTGGGGGTGCTCGCGGACGGTCTCGATGAGCAGCACCCGCCCGCCGGGGGCCAGCAACGCGGCGGTCTGGCCGAGCAGGCGGCCGACGTGCGGGGCGTTGTGCGCCATGGTCGCCGCGACGATCAGGTCCAGCTCGCCTGCCTGGCGCGGCAGGTCGTGGGCGATGTCGAGCAGGGCGTAGCGCAGGAAGCCGGCGTCGAACCGGCGGCGCGCGGTGTCGAGGAAGAACGGCGACAGGTCGGTGAACAGGTAGAACTCGACCGGTCTGCCCGCCAGCACCGGCAGCAGGTCCGCGGTGGTGGCACCGATGCCGGCGCCCAGCTCCAGGATCCGCAGCGGCCGGGTGGCACGCTCGGCCAGCTCCCTGAGCACCTCGGCCGCGGCGGCGTTGAGGTAGCGGCTGATCAGGTTGCCGCGGTAGACGGCCTCGGCGGTGCCGGGCTCGCCGTCCGGGTAGAGCAGCGCCTGCACGCCGACCTCGTCGCGCAGCAGGGAGGGCAGCAGCCGCAGCGAGCGCAGCATCAGCTCGGCCAGCTCGGCCGGGTAGCCGAGCGCCAGCCGCGCGGCTTCCATGCGGGTGCGGGCGGCGGCCAGCTCCGCGCGCCGGGGGACGTGCAGGTCGTGGTAGCGGCCCTCGGCGTTCCTGTGGACCAGGCCGGCCTCGTGGAGCGCGGCCAGCCAGTGGCCGGCGATCCAGCGGTGCCGGGGTGCGGCTCCGAGGTCGCTCGCGATCGCGTCGGTCTCCTGCGCCGCGCCCCGGCCCAGCCTGGTGCGCCGGTGCAGGCCGGCCGCGATGCCCAGCAGGATCAGCCGGTCCAGGTCGTGGACGGCTTCGGCCGCGCCGGCCAGGTCGGCGCCGGTGACGGCGACGGCGGCGTGCCCGGCGCCGTCGGCACGGTCGTTCAGGGGCGACATGAGGCGAGATCGTACGAAATAACGGTAATCATTTTCAAGATCTAGACAAACGGGCCAAGTTGTGTAGCAATGAAAACCGTTTCCATTGCCATGCTTGGGGAAGGGGTCACCCTTGAGTTCCGCCACCGTCGAAGAAGTGCTCGCCTGCCTGGCCGACGTACTGGAACTCCGGCCCTCGGACCTGGACCCCGACGTCCCGCTCACCGCCTTGGGGCTGGAGTCCTTCACGGCCGTGCGCCTGCGACGGCGCCTGCTGGAGGAGTCCGGGCTGGAACTCCCGCTGACGGCCTTCCTCGGGTCCGCGACCGCGCGGACGGTGGCCGCCGGGATCGTCCCGGACGAGCCCGCCGAGGGCGGGGAGTCCTTCCCGCTGACTCCCATCCAGACCGCCTACCTGGTCGGCCGGGATCCCGCGTTCCCGCTCGGGGGAGTGGCGACCTTCTACTACTTCGAGTACGACCGCGTGCCCCAGAGCCCTCAGGAGGAGGACCTCGACCGTTTGCAGAGCGCGTGGAACCGGCTCGTCCGGCGGCATCCGATGCTGCGCATGGTCGTGGGCGCCGACGCCAGGCAGACAGTGCTCGACCAGGTGCCCGACTACGCCATCACCCGCACTGACCTGCGTGCTGAAAGCCCGGAACGGGTGGAGCAGGCGTTGGAGGCGTTGCGTGCGCAGTGCTCGCACCAGGTGCTGCCCGCCGACCGGTGGCCGCTGTTCGACCTGCGGGCGGCGTTGCTGCCGGACGGCCGTACCCGGTTGTTCGTCGGCGTGGACGTGCTGGCCCTGGACCTCATGAGCTGGATGCGGCTGATGAGGGAGTGGGGCCGGTACACGGCCGATCCGGGCCTGGAGCTGCCCCCGCCGCCCCTCGGCTTCGCCGACCTCGTACGGCGCCGGCTGGAGGATCCGGCCGAGCTGCGGCGCCGCGAGATGGACTCCGCCTACTGGGCCCGCCGCGCACCCGTCCTGCCGGACGGTCCCGCCCTGCCCTGGACCCGCGGTCCTGCCGGGTTCAGCGGCCACCGCCTCGTCAGGCACGCAGCGGAGCTGCCCGCCGAGGAGTGGGCGCAGCTTCGCAAGCAGGGCGCGGCGCACGGGCTGAGCCCCACCGGCCTGCTGCTGGCCGCCTTCGGCCTGGTGCTGCAGCGCTGGGGCGCCCGCGACCCCTTCTGCCTCAACACCACCCTCTTCGACCGCGACGACCTCGCCCTCGGCGACGACACCCCGGGCCTGGACAGCATCGTCGGCGACTTCACCAGCACCGTCCTGGTGGAGATCCCCGTCGCCGACCCCGGCCGCTGGTACGGCTTCGCCGGCTACGCCGCGGCGGTCAACCGCCAGTTCTGGGCCGATCTCGACCACCGGGCCGTCTCCGGCATGGAGGCGCTGCGTGCCGCGATCGAGTCGGGGGAGCGCCCCCGGGTGACCGACGAAGCCACGGGCCTGCCCGTGCCCACCCACACCGTGGTCTTCACCAGCGGCGTCGGCCTGGCAGGGCCGGGGGAGCCGCCTGCCGCCTGGCTCGGCACCGAGGTCTTCGGCGTCTCGCAGACGCCCCAGGTGATGCTGGACCACATCGTCTGGGACGAGGACGGCAGGCTGCGCATCGCGTGGGACGCCGTGGACGGCGCGCTGCCCGCCGGGTTCGTCGACGGCATGCTGGCCGCGCACGTCCGCCTCCTGCGGCGGCTGGCCACCGAGCCGGAGTTGTGGACCGACCCGGCGCTCGGCTGGGACCCGTCGTTCCTCCCCGACGAGGAGGTGGCGGGCGGGGCGTTCGGCGGGGCCGGTCCACTTCTGGACGACCCGCTGCGCGCCGCCGCCGGACGGGCCCCCTCCGCGCCCGCCCTGCTCGACCTGACCCGCGAGGTGACAGCGCAGGACCTGGCCGGGCGAGCCCTCCAGACCGGCCGCGCGCTGGCCGCGCTCGGGATCGGGCCGGGCGATCTGGTGGCGGTCGTGGCGGACAAGGGCATCGCCCAGGTCACCGCCCTGCTCGGAGTTCTGGCCGGCGGAGCCGGGTACGTGCCCGTCGAGCCCTCCTGGCCCGCCGGCCGGGTGGCCTCGCTGAGCGAGCAGGCCTCGATCCGGACGGCGCTGCTCGCGCCGGAGGCCGACGACACAGCCTGGCCGGAGCACGTCAGCGTGCACCGGCTCGACGCCGACGGCGTGCTCCGGCTCCCGGGCCCGGACGAGGCCGAGCCCCGGCGGCCCGCGCCGGACGACCTCGCCTACGCGATCTTCACGTCGGGCTCGACCGGGCGGCCCAAGGGCGTGGCCATCGAGCACCGTGCTGCCCGCACCACCCTCGACGACCTCGACGAGCGTTTCCCCCTCGGCCCGGACGACCGGGTGCTCGCCCTGTCGGCGTACAGCTTCGACCTGTCGGTCTACGACATCTTCTCGGTGCTCGGCTCCGGAGGCGCCGTCGTCCTGCCCGAGGCCCACCGCCAGCGCGACCCCGGCCACTGGCTGGAGCTGATGGCCCGCCACCGCGTCACCGTGTGGAACACCGCTCCCGCCCTGCTGGAGATGCTGGTGGAATACGCCGAGCTGGAGCCGGAGACGGTGCGCGAGGCGCTGTCCACGCTGCGGCTGGTGTTCCTGTCGGCCGACTGGATCCCGGTCACGCTGCCCGGCCGCCTGAGGGCGCTGGCCCCCGGCGCCGAGGTCGTCAGCCTGGGCGGGGCGACCGAGGCGTCGATCTGGTCGATCTGCCACCCCATCAGGGAGGTCGATCCGTCCTGGCCGAGCATCCCGTACGGCCGGGCGCTGCACGGCCAGTCCTTCCACATCCTCGACGAGCACGGCCGGCCCTGCCCGGTGGGCGAGCCCGGCGAGCTGCACATCGGCGGCGACGGGCTGGCCCGCGGCTACGTCGGTGATCCCGGGCAGACCGCCGAGCGGTTCATCACGCACCCGATCCTGCGCCGCCGCCTCTACCGCACCGGCGACCTCGGCCGCTGGCGGTACGACGGGACGATCGAGTTCCTCGGCCGGCTGGACCGGCAGGTCAAGATCCGGGGCCACCGGATCGAGCTGGGCGAGATCGAGGCGACGCTCGATCGGCTCCCCGCCGTACGGCAGGCGGTGGCCCGCGCGGTGCCCGGGCCCGACGACCGGCCCAGACTGGTCTGCCACGTGGTGCCCGCCGATCCCGCGGCGCCGCCGTCGGACGACGAGCTGGTCGAGGCCCTGCGGGCGAGCCTGCCCGGCTTCATGGTGCCCAACCGGTTCCTGATCACGGACACCTTGCCGATCACCGACAACGGCAAGATCGACTACAAGGCGCTCGCCAACCCCTACCGGTCGTCCGGGAGCCCGGCCGAGGCCGAGGGCGAGGGCGAGGCCGAGGACGTCGTGCCCGGTGACGAGCTCCGTGCGCAGGCGCCTCCCACGACAGCGCCGCAGGCGACGGCGATCAGCACCACGGTCACCCGCGGGCTGCGCCTCAGCCTCACCGTGTCGCCCGACGGGGTGATGGAGCTCGTCGTCGAGGGTGCCGCCGACGGGCCGCCCGCCCGTGACCCCGCCACCCCGCCCGCCCGTGACCTCGCCACCCCGCCGCCACCCGCCACGCCCGGCGCCGGCCCGCAGCCCGCCTCCCGCCAGGAACCGCCGCCCGCTGCCCCGGCCACGCTGCAGGCGGGGCCGGATCCACAGGTGGAGCGGGCCGTGGCCAGGGTTTTCAGCGAGCTGCTCAAGACGCCGGTCGAGGTGAGCACCCCCTTCTTCCGGCTGGGAGCGTCATCCCTGACCATGGTGCTCGCCCACCGCACCCTCAGAGCCGAGCTCGACGAGGGGCTGACGGTGGTGGACATGTTCGCCCGGCCCACGGTCCGGGAGCTCGCCACCTTCATCACCGCCCGCAGGCAGGCATCCGGCGCCGCCGCCCCGGCACCGCGGGAGAACCCGCCGCCGGTACACGCCGCCCCCGCCCTGCGGGAAGGCCCGCCGCCGGTAGACACCGCGCAGCCACCGCGGGAAAGCCCATCGCTGGCATCCTCTGACCAGGCCGCCGCCCGCCGCGCGGCTCGGGCGCGTGCGGCGGAGCTCGCCGGATGAGCGCCGCGCAGCATCGGATCGCCGTCGTCGGCCTGGCCTGCCGCTTCCCCGGCGCGCCTGACGCCGAAGCGTACTGGGAGCTGCTGCGGGACGGCCGTGACGGGCTGACCAGGTTCACCGACGACGAGCTGGCCGCACGGGGCGTGCCGGAGAGACTGCGGGCGCATCCGGGCTTCGTCCCGGTCGGCGGGCTCATCGAGGGCCAGGCCGACTTCGACCCCGAGCCGTTCGGGTTCAGCGACGCCGAGGCGGCCCTGCTCGACCCCCAGCACCGCCTGTTCCTCGAATGCGCCTGGCACGCGCTGGAACACGCCGGTCACGGCGGCGGGCGCGGGGCCGGCGCGGTCGGCGTCTTCGCCGGCGCCATGCAGAGCGCCTACCTGGCGAGCAACCTCGCCGGCCGGTGGGACCCCACCGGCGCGGGACGGGACCCGCTCGGCAGCCTGCAGACGGCGATCTCCACCCAGGCCGACTACCTGCCGCTGCAGACGGCCTACCGGCTGAACCTGACGGGACCCGCGGTGGCGGTGGCGTCGAGCTGCTCGACCTCGCTGGTCGCCGTGCACCTGGCCGCGCAGTCGCTGCTGTCCGGCGAGTGCGACACCGCGCTCGCGGGCGGAGTGTCGCTGATCGTGCCGCAGGGCCAGGGTTACGTGCACGTCGCCGGCGGCGTGTACGCGGCGGACGGGACGATCAGGCCGTTCAGCGCGGACGGCACCGGCATCGTCTACACCCAGGGCGTGGGCGTGGTGGTGCTGCGCCGCCTGGACGACGCGCTGGCCGACGGCGACCCGGTGCTCGCCGTGCTGCACGGCTCGGCGGTGAACAACGACGGAGCCGGCAAGGCAGGGTTCACCGCGCCGTCCATGCGCGGCCAGGCCCGGGCCGTGGCCGAAGCGCTCGCGGTGGCCGGCGCGTCGCCGCACGAGATCGGGCTCGTCGAGGCGCACGGCACCGCCACCGCGCTCGGCGATCCCATCGAGGTGGCCGCGCTGCGGCGGGTGTTCGGCGACACCGGACCGGCCTGGTGCGGGCTCGGCTCGGTGAAGGGCAACATCGGCCACGCCAACTCGGCCGCCGGCATCGCCTCGTTCATCAAGGCCGTCCTGGCGGTGCGGCATCGGGTGCTGCCCGCGTCGCTGCGCGCTCACCCGCTCAACCCGCTGCTCGGCCTGGAAGGCTCGCCGTTCGAGGTGATCGCCCAGACCCGGGACTGGGACACGCCTTCCCTGGCAGGGGTCAGCTCGTTCGGCATCGGCGGCACCAACTGCCACGCGGTGCTCGGGCCGGCCCCGCACCGCCCGCCCGTCCCCGCCGACCGGCGGCCCCAGCTGCTGGCCGTCTCGGCCGCCACCCCTGAGGCGGCAGCCGCCACCGCCCGCGCCGTCGCCTCCCGGCCCGCACCCGACACGGCCGATCTCGCCTACACGCTGGCCGCGGGGCGTGCCGAGCTGGCCTACCGGGTGGCGGGCGTGGGCCAGGCCGGGCTGGCCGCGGCGACGCCGGTCAAGGCGGCCGGCACCGCCCCGCGCCTGGTCTTCGCCTTCCCCGGCGCGGGAAGCGCGTACCCCGGGATGGGCGGCCGGCTCTACCGGGACGAGCCCGTCTTCGCCCAGGCCGTGGACGAGTGCGCGGAGCTGCTGCGCCCGCGGCTCGGCGCCGACGTTCGCGACGTCATGGATCCGGCGATCGCCGAGACCCGCGTCCGCGACGCCGGCTTCGGGCTGCCGGCCGTCTTCGCCGTGTCGTACGGGGTGGCCCGGCTGCTGGCGTCATGGGGCATCGTGCCCGACGCCCTCGTCGGGCACAGCCTGGGCGAGTGCACGGCCGCGGCCGTGAGCGGCGCGCTGCCCCTCTCCGAAGCCGCCAGGCTGGTCGCCGCCCGGTGCGCCGCCGCGGCCAGGGCCGCCGCCGGCGGCTCGATGCTCGCGGTGCCGCTCGGCGAGGACGAGGTACACGAGCTGCTGTCCCACCACCCCGGCCTCAACCTGGCCGCAGTCAACGCCCCCGCCGCGTGCGTGGTGTCCGGGCCCGCCGCGGCCATCGGCCGGCTGGCGGACGAGCTGCGCGGGCGCCACATCACGGGCACGAGGCTGCGGGTGGACGCCGCGATGCACTCCCGCCTGATGGAGCCGGAGCTGCCCGGCCTGGGCGCGGCGCTGGCCGGGCTGACGGGCGCAGCTCCCACCGTGCCCGTGTTCAGCACGGTCACCGGCGCCTCGATCGGCGCCGAGCTGGCGGACGCCGGTCACTGGACGCGGCAGCTGCGCGAGCCCGTACGGTTCGCGCAGGCCTTGCGGGCGGCACTCGGCCCCGAGGAGGAGACCCTGCTCCTGGAGGCCGGGCCGGGAAGCGCCCTGTCCGCCCTCGCCCGCAGGAACGCCCTGCCCGGCGTGCGGTCGGTCGTGACCACGCTGCTGCCGGACGAGCCGGAGCCGGCGAGCCTGCGGGAGGCCGCCGGCACGCTGTGGGCCCATGGCCGGCCGGTGGACCTGGCCGCGCTGCCCGCGGCCGGCCGGCGGCGGGTGCACGCGCCAGGGTATGCCTTCCAGCGCCGCCGCCTGTGGATCGACCCGCCTTCCTCGGGCACGCCATCGGAGATCGATGCGGACGAGCCGCTGCAGGTCCCGGTCTGGAGCCAGCTCCTGCCCGGCGACCCGGCCCCGATCCCGGCCGGGCGCTGGGCGGTGATCGGCACCGGCGCGCTGGCGGACGAGCTGCGTGACCGCCTGCAAGCGGCCGATCCCACGGCTCCCTTGGCCGCGCTGGTCGCGGTGGCGACCAGGGACGGCGACGCCGCGTCCGCCGAGCCGGACGCCGCTGCCGTCTCCGCAGCCGTGCTGGCCTTCGGCGAGGTCGCCGCCGCGGCAGCAGAGCAGCCCGGCTCGCCGTCCCTGCTGCTGGTCACCCGGCACGGCGAGCGGGTGGGCGGCGATCCGCCGCCCGATCCGGCGCAGGCGGCCGTCCGCGTGCTCCCGCGGGTGCTGGGCCAGGAGCAGCCCGGCCTGCGGTGGGCCACGCTCGACCTGGGCGCGCCGGCCGACCCCGCCGACGAGGCGGGCGCCGTGCTGCGTGAGCTCGGCGCTCTCGCGGGCGGGGCAGGCTCGGGGACGGAGATCGCCCTGCGGGGCGCGACCAGGTGGCGACGCCGCCTGGAGCCGTGGACCCCGCCCGGTGCCGCGGACGGCGCCGCACCGCCCGGCACCGTGCTGATCACCGGCGGTCTCGGGGCGGTCGGCCGGCTGTTCGCACGTCACCTCGCCGCCCGCGGGCACCGGGTGGTCGTCACCTCGCGTACGGCGGATCGCCGGGGAGCCGCCCTCGCCGAGACCGGGGTGGACGTGCGGGCCTGCGACGCCACCGATCCCGAGGCGACCGCGGCCCTGATCGGGGAGCTCTCCGCCGGCGGGCCGATCGAGCTGGTCGTCCACGCGGCCGGCGTGGTCGCGGGGGCGAGGCTGGACCCGCTGCGAGCGCTCGACGCCGAGCAGGCCACCGAGCACGTACGGGCCAAGGCCGGGGGAGTGCTCACACTCGCCGGCGCGATCGCCGCGCTGCCGGCGGAGCGCCGTCCCCGGACGGTACTGCTCATGTCCTCGGTCACCACGCTGGTCGGCGGCGTCGGGATGGGCCCCTACGCGGCCGCCAACGCCGCGATGGACGCGCTCGGCCTCGCCGCGCCCGGCCCCACCCGGTGGGTCAGCGCGGTCTGGGACGGCTGGCGGGTGGCCGAGGACGGCACCGAGGCCACCGTCGTCCTCGCCGGTGCGCTCGACGCCGCCACCGGCACCAAGGCGCTGGACCGGCTGCTGGCCGCGCGCGAGACCGGGACGCTGCCCCCGATCGTGTCGGTCGCCGCCACCGCTCTCGACCCGCGCATCGCCGAGGCGGCCAAGCCCAGGACGATCGCGGCCACCGGCGGCGACGCGGCGCGCCTTTCCCCGGCCGAGCGGGTGGTGGCCGAGTTGTGGTCGGAGCTGTTCGGCGTCCCGGTGAGCGATCCCGACGCCGACTTCTTCGCGCTCGGCGGCCACTCCCTGCTGGGTGTGCGGATGCTGGCCGCGCTGGGCGAGCGCTTCGGCGTACGGCCGGGCATGCGGGACCTGCTGGCCGTGCCCACCGTGGCGGGGATCGCCAAGCTGGTCGAGTCGGCGGGTGCCGGGCCGGCCCCGGAGGTCACGCCGGAGGAGGACGTCCTCGACGGCGACGGCACCTTCGCGATGACCCGGGTCCAGCACGCCTACTGGATCGGCAGGGACGGCGGCTACCAGTGGGGAGACCTGCCCTGCCGCTTCTACCTCGAGTACGACTGCCAAGGCCTGGACCTCGCCCGTTTCGAGGAGGCGTGGAACCAGGTCGTGGCCCGCCACCCCATGCTGCGCGCCGTGGCCACGCCCGAGGGGCGGCTGCGCGTGCTGGACGACCTGCCGCGCTACCGGATCCGGGCGCACGACCTGACCACGATGACGCAGGAGCGCCGGGAACAGCGGCTGGCCGTCCTGCGGGAGAGGCTGTCCTCCAGGCCCGGCCCGCCCGACCGCTGGCCGCTGGCGCAGATCCAGGCGGCCCGGCTGCCCGGAGGCGTGGTCAGGCTGTTCATCGGGGTGGACGTGCTCATCTGCGACGCCGCCAGCTGGTGGATCATCGAGTCCGAGCTGCACGCCCGCTACACCAGCCCTGACGTCCCGCTGCCGCCGCTGGACCTGCACCCTGCGGCCTGCGCCGCGGCCCTGGAGCGGCGGGGCGACGACCGGGCCGCGAGCTACTGGCGTGAGCGCCTCGGCACGCTCCCCGGCCCGCCCCGCCTGCCGGTCCGCGAACCGGACGGGACGCCGCCGAGGTTCGTACGCCGCTCCGCACGGCTGGGCCGCGAGGAATGGGCGGCGTTCCGGGAGGCCGCCGCCCGGCACCGGGTCACTCCGGCGGCGGCGCTGCTGACCGTCTACGCCGACGTCCTGGCCCGCTGGTCGGGGTCGGCCGGGTTCTGCGTGACGCTGACCCTCTTCGACCGCCCGGCCATCCATCCGCACGTCAACCGGGTCGTCGGCGACTTCACCTCCCTGCTGCTGCACGAGGTCCCCGCCGAGCCCGCCGCCGTCCTCGCCGACCGGGCCGCCGCCACGCAGGCGAGGATGTTCGACGATCTCGACCACCGCGGCTTCTCCGCACTGGACGTGCTCGCCGAGCAGGCTGCCAGGACGGGAGAGGTACGGCCGGTGCCCGTGGTGTTCACCAGCGCGCTCGGCATCACGGACCTGGTGGACGGCGGCGGCCACCTGGAGTGGGCGGGCGAGCAGGTGTACGCGCTCTCGCAGACCCCGCAGACCTGGCTCGACCACCAGGTGCTCGAACACGACGGCGAGCTGCGGCTGCAATGGGACGCGCTGGACGGTGTCCTGCCCGGCGACGAGCTGGAGGCGGCGATCGCCGAGCACGTGGCGCGGGTGCGCGAGCTGGCCGGATCGCCCGCCGCCTGGACCCGGCCCGAACCTGGTCACGCCGTGGCGCCACGGCCGCCCGGCGACGGCGTTCCCCCCTCTGGCCGCGCCGCGTCGTCACCCGGCGATGCCGCACCGTCCCCGGTCCAGGCGAGCCCCGCGCGGGACATCGTGCTGCCGCTGCGCGCCGAGCCGGGCGGAGCGGCCCGCCCCACCCTGTACCTGGCCCACCCGTCGGGCGGTGACGTGCTGTGCTACGCCGAGCTGTCCCGGCTGCTGGATCCCCGCGTGGACGTCGTGGCGCTCGCCGACCCCGAGCTGGCGGGCGCGTACGGGCCGGGGCCGGAGACCGTCGAGGGCATCGCCGAGCAGTACGTGCGGGCGATCGACGCCTCCGGCGGCCCGGGGACGGGCCCCTGGCTGCTGGGCGGCTGGTCGATGGGCGGCACCGTGGCCCAGGAGATGGCCCGGCACCTGCACGCCGGCGGCCGGCACACCGCGCTGCTGGCGCTGCTCGACTCCAACGACCCCGCGCTCATCCGTGAGGTTCCCGGCCGCGACGCCGCCGAGGTCGAATGGCAGGTGACGGTCCGGCACCTGCACGCCCTGGAGGCGTACCTCGGCATCGACCTGAGCATCGGTGACGTGCCGGCGGAGCGGCGGATGACCGCGGTCGCCGACCGGCTGCGCGAGCACCGGCTGCTCGGCCGCGGCGAGGACCTGGCGGGGCGGGTGGCCGTGTTCGCCAGGCACCTGCGCGCGCTGGCCGCCCACGCCCCCCGGCGGCTGGCCGACCCGGACACGGCCACGCTGCTGATCCGGGCGGAGCGGCCCTCACCCCGCAACTCGGGTATCGGGATGGGCGTCGACGACACCCCGCCAGGCAGGCCCGACCTCGGCTGGGGACGCTACCTGGCCGGGCCCGTCGAGGCCACCGGCGTCGACGCCCACCACTACGGCCTGCTGCACCCTCCTGTGCTGCCCGCCGTGGCCCGGCTGATCAACGCCGCGCTCGACAGGGCGCTGGCGCGACTTCGAGAAAGGTAACCATGCACACCCAGCTCCGCCGCCGGTCAGCGGCGGTCGTCACCGCGGTCGCCCTCCTGGCGGGCTGTTCCGCGACCGCGCCCGGCGCCTCACCGGCCGCCACGGGCACCGCCACCGTGCGCTACGCCGCGCCCGGCTCGCCCTCCAACGCCGTCACCGACCCGCACGGCCTGCTGCCCGGCGAGAGCGATGTCGTCAGGATGGCCCTGACGTACGACGTCCTCACCGTTCCCGGCGCCGACGGCACCACCAAGCCGCGCCTGGCGACAGGGTGGCGGCCCGACGCCACCCTGACCAGGTGGCGCATCACCATCCGCGGCGACGCCACCTTCTCCGACGGCCGCCCGGTCAAGGCGGCCGACGCGCTGTTCTCGCTGCGCCGGATGGGCAAGAAGGCGGCGGAGAACTTCGGCCGCATGGCCATGTTCGACCTCGACGCCTCCGCGACGATCGACGACACCACCTTCGAGCTGGTGACCAGGAAGCCCTACGCCGAGGTCGGCAAGGCCCTGGAGGGCGCGACCTTCGTCGTGCCGGAGGGCAGCGACGACTTCGGCAAGCCGGTGCCCGGCTCCGGCCCGTTCCGCCCGACGGACAAGGGCGGCGCCCAGGCCGTGGTGTTCGAGCGCAACGACGACTGGTGGGGCCCAGAACCGCCCGCCAGGACCATCGAGGTACGCGCCGTGCCCGATCCGCAGGCGCGGGCCCAGGCGCTGCTGTCCGGCCAGGTCGACCTGGCCGGGGGAGTGCCCGCCACGCTGGCCAAGCAGCAGGAGGGCAACAGCGCGGTGCGGCTGCTCCGCCGGCCGGGCGCCACCCTGTACCCGCTGGTCATGCGCATGGACACCAAGCCCTTCGACGACCTGCGGGTACGCCGGGCCGTCCGGCTAGCCCTCGACCGGCAGCAGCTCCTGGACACCGTCTTCCTCGGCTACGGCGAAGTCGGCAACGACCTCATCACCCCCAAGGACCCGACCAGCCCGGCGACCCTGCAGCAGCGCACCCGCGACCTCGCCCAGGCCAGGAAGCTGATGTCGGAGGCAGGTCTCGCGGACGGCGTCGACCTCACGCTGCACACCACCACCGCCTACCCGGGCATGGACAGCGCCGCCACGCTGATCGCCCAGCAACTCGCCGGGATCGGGATGCGGGTGAAGGTGGCCGTGGAGCCGGCCGACACCTACTTCTCCGCCGTCTACGCCCGCAAGCCGTTCTACATCAGCTACCTGGGCGGCATCCCGTTCCTCGACGTGGTGAGGGTGGCGCTCACGCCCGGCTCCCCGACCAACGAGACGGCGTGGAAGGACCGCACCTGGTCGGCGGAGCTCGACAAGGCCCTGGCCGAGCCGGACGACACCGAGCGGCACGCCCTCCTGGGCGATCTGCAGGCCAGGCTCCGCGACCAGGGCGGTTACGCGATCTGGGCGCTCAGCGATCGCCTCGACCTGGCCAGGGCCGGGCTGAGCGGCGTGCCCGAGGGGATCGGCTTCGCCTCGGCGTTCATCGACCAGGTGAGCTTGGACGGCTGACGTGTCCCGCATGCCGTGGCCCGCCCGCGCGCTGGCCAGGACCGTCCTGCTGATGGCCGCCGCCTCCGTGGTGATCTTCCTGTGCACGGCGGCGCTGCCGGGTGACGCGGCGGACGTCCTCGGCGGCGGCCGTGCCGCTCCCGGGGAACTGGCCCGGCTGCGGGCGGAGCAGGGGCTGGACCGTCCCCTGCACGCCCGCTACCTGGACTGGGTGACGGGCGTGCTCACCGGTGATCCGGGGGTGTCGCTCATCACCGGCCGGCCGATCGGCGAGCTGGTCGCGCAGCGGGCCGGCGTGACGATCACGCTGGCCGTGGCGGCGCTGGCGGTCAGCGTGCCCGTCACGGCGGCTCTGGCCTGGGCCGCCGCGCGCGGACCCAGGTGGCTGCGGCATCCGGCGAACGCCGCCGTTGTGGCGGGCGCGGCACTGCCTCAGGCCGTGGTGGCCGCCGCGCTGGTGGCCTGGCTGTCGGCGGCCTGGGGGCTGTTCCCGCCGGTCTCGATGCTGCCCGCCGGAGAGCCGGCCTGGAGCCGGCCCGATCTGCTCGTGCTCCCGGTGCTCACGCTCGCGCTCCCGATCGCCGCGTACGGCGCCGCTCTGCTCCGCGGGGCGATCGCGGACGTGGTGGCCCGGCCTTACGTGCGGGACGCCGAGCTTCGCGGCCTGCCGCCGGCCACGATCGCGCTCCGGTACGTGCTCCCGATGATCGCGGCGCCCGCCACCCGCCTGTTCGCCGTCACCCTCGGCGGGCTGGTCGCGGGCACCGCCGTGGCCGAGACCCTGTTCGGGCTGGCCGGGCTGGGAGAGCTGCTGGTCACGGCCATCTCGACGAGGGACGTGCCGGTCGTCCAGAGCGTCGCCCTGCTGGCCGCCGCTGTCGTGGTGGCCGGCCTCGCCGCCGCCGACGCCCCCCGCCGGCGCCGGGAAACGGCGCGCCCATGAAGCGCGTGAACGGCTCCGCCGGGCCGGTTCCGCCGGTCCGCGCCGAGCAGGACGTCGTGACCGAGCGCCGCCCGCGTGCCGTGCTCGTCCTCGGGGCCGTGTCCGGGACCGTGCTCGTCCTAGCGCTCGGCGGCGAGGCGGTGGCCGGGCACGACGCGGTCGCGATCGTCGCGCCACCGTGGTCACGGCCCGCACCCGGCCTGCCGCTCGGCGCCGACGCGCTGGGCAGGGACGTGCTCGCCAGGGTCCTGGCCGGCGGCAGGGACCTGACCCTGACCTCGCTGGCCGCCGCGTTGACGGCCTCGGCTCTGGGAGTGGCGGGCGGGCTCTGGGTGGGATGGAGCCGCGGCCGGCTCGGGCGTGCCGCCGCCGGTGCCGCCGACCTGCTGCTGGCCCTGCCCTTGCTGCTGCTCGCCCTGCTCGCGGTGGTGGCGCTGCCGGGGCCCGCGGCCGTGGTCGCCGGCACCGTGCTCGGTGGCACGCCGCTGACCCTGCGGGTGGTCGCCGACGCCACGGCCGCGGCCAGGCACGCGGGATACGTGGAGGCGGCGCTGTCCCGCGGGGAGCGGGGTGGTGCCGTACTGCTGCGCGAGGTCCTTCCCGCGCACGCCGGGCTCGTCGGCGCGGACCTCGGCCAGCGGCTGGTGCTGGCCGTGCAGCTCGCCGCGGCGCTCAACGTCCTCGGCTTCGGGCCGGCGCCGCCCGCGCCGGACTGGGCCGCCATGCTCCGCGAGAACCTCCAGGGCCTGGGACTGAACGCGGCGGCGACGATCGCGCCGGCGGCGGCTCTGGCGATCCTGGCCGGCAGCGTGGCGGCACTCTCACACTCCCTCGCCACCCGGGACGGCCTGTCATGAACAGGCACGGGCTGACCGTTCGCGGGCTCACCGTCACCGGCAGGACGGGAACGGTGATCGTCGACCGGCTGGACCTGCGGATCGCGCCCGGCGAGGTGCTCGCGCTCGTGGGGCCGTCCGGGGCGGGCAAGACGACCGTGCTGCGGGCCGTACTGGGCGCGCTGCCCTCCGGCCTGAGGCAGGCGAGCGGCCGGATCGAATGGCACGGCGCCCCCGTACGGGCCCCGCGCCGCTGGCGGCGGCGCACCGTCGGCTTCCTCGGCCAGGACCCGGCCTCCGCGCTGCATCCCCTGCTGGACGCGCGGGCGGCTGTGCGGGAGGCGCTGCCCAGGTCCGGGCGCGACGGGGGAGAGGAGGAGCGGGCACTCGCCGAGGTGGGCCTGGACCCTGCCGGCCTCGGCCGCCGTCGCCCGCACCAGCTCTCGGGCGGGCAGGCGCAGCGGGTGGCGCTCGCCCGCGCACTGGCGGCGGATCCCGAGTTGCTCGTGCTGGACGAATTCACCAGCGCGCTCGACCCGGCCGCGCTCGTCCTCGTCCTGGAGCGGGTACGGCGGCGTCGCGGCGACGGCCGCTCGGTGACCCTCATCGTCTCCCACGACATGGCTGTGGTGAGCGAGCTGGCCGACCACGTCGTACGGCTCGGCCCCGGCGAGGGGAGCCACGTCGCACCGCGGCCGCCGGTCCTTCCGCCGGCCGGTAAGCGGCGGCCGGGCGGCGCGCCGGTGCTGGAGGCGCACGGGCTCACCATCGCGCAGCCGCCGGGCGGGGCACCGCTGCTGTCGGACGTCGACCTCACGATCTCGGCAGGCGAGGGCGTGGCCGTGCTCGGGCCGTCCGGCTCGGGCAAGAGCACGTTGTTGCGGGTGCTCGCCGGACTGCACCCCGCCGGACAGGGACAGGCCGCCGCAGCCGGACGACCGCTGCCCTGGCCCGTGACCGAGCGGGGCCCGGCCGCGCTGCGGGCCCTGGCTTTGGTCGGGCAGAACCCCCTCGACGTGCTCAACCCGGCCCGCACCGTCGGCGCGGCACTCGCCCGCCCCCTGCGCACCCTGCGCGGGCTCCCGCGCCGGACCGCCCGCGCGGAGGTCCTCCGCCTGCTGGCGACCGTCGGGCTGCCGGAGGACCTGGCGCATCGCTACCCGGCCGCGCTCTCCGGTGGGCAACGCCAGCGGGTCGCGCTCGCCCGAGCTCTCGCGGGAGGGCCCGCCGTGCTGCTGGCCGACGAGATCACCGCCGCTCTGGACGACCGGACCGCCGCCCAGGTCCTCGACCTCATCGACGCGCTGCGCCACCGAACCGGCCTCGCCGTCCTCGCGGCCACCCACGACCCGGCCGTCGCCGCCCGCGCCGACCGCGTGCTCCGGATCGAGGCAGGTCGGCTGCATCCCCATCCCCGCTCTCACGACGATGACCGGAGGCCATCCCTTGACGTCCTATGAACCCCTGCTCGCCCACCCCTGGATCGCCCGCGTGGACCCGGCAGGATCAGGCGGGCTCGTCGTCACGGCCGACCCCGCGGCGCTGGCGGTCCGGTACGAGCCGGGACGGCCGCCCGTCCTCGGCGACCTGGTGGCGGAGCACCTCGAACACTGGGGAGAGGTCTACGACTGGACCTACAGCTCCGGCCAGGGCGCACACCGTCCCGACCTCGACCTGTCCGGCTGGCGGGCCACCGGCACCGGCCGTCCGATGCCTGCCGACCACATGGCCGAGTGGGCCGACCGCACCGCCGAACTGGTCCTGCGGCACCAGCCGTCCCGCCTGCTCGAACTCGGCTGCGGGACCGGCATGCTGCTGCACCGCCTCCACCCGCACCTCAAGGGCTACGTGGGCACCGACATCGCCGGGCACGTCGTGACCCGGCTGAACGGGCTCGGCCTGGACGGCGTCAGGGTCGTACGGGCTGCGGCCCACGAGATCAACGGCGGCGCCGTGCGCGCCGCCCTGGCCCGGCTCGGCGACCGGCCCGACTGCGTGCTGCTCAACTCCGTCACCCAGTGCTTCCCCAGCGTGGCCTATCTGGCGGCCGTGCTCCGCGACGCCGTCGACCTCGTGACCCCCGGCGGGACCGTCGTCGTCGGGGACGTGCGCCACTCGGGGCTGCTCGACGAGCACTCCCGCGTGCTCGAACCCGGATCGGCGGACCGGGCCGCGCAGCGGGCCGCCGCCGACACCGAGCTGCTGTTCGACCCCGCGACCCTCGCGGCGGTGGCCGCGAGCGCGGGCCGGCGGGTCACCATCAGCCTGTTCGCCAAGACGCTCACGGCCGACACCGAGCTGACCCGGTATCGGTTCGACGCCGTGCTGCACGTCGAGCCGCCGCAGGGCCCGCCAGCCGCCGTCCACCGGTGGGACGAGCTCGGGCCCGGACCGATGGCCGCGCTGGCCCGTCAGAGCGGCCCCGTCCGCCTCACCGGCATCCCCAACGGCCTGTTCGAGCCCGGCGCGCCGACGGGGGCGAGCCTGCGGGCCGCGCTGGAGGGAACGGGTGGCGCGGTGCTGCTCGACCCGGACGACCCCACGCGGCTGCAGGTCGCGATTCCGGCCGCGGCGGGCGCCATGCCTCCCGACGCGCTGGCGGGGGTGGGCCGGCCGCACGAGCCGCTCGGCGCGTTCGCCCGGGCCCGGCTGGCCGAGGTGGCCCGCCGCGAGCTCCGGCGTGCCGAGCTGCCGATCCCGGAGCAACTGACGGCACGGATCCCCAGCGGCCCCGGGCACGACGCCGCCGCTGCGGCGCGCGAGGCGGCCGATGCCGACCGAGCCGGACGCCTCGCCCTCGCGCGCATGGTTCCCGCCGTGGAGGGGTGGGCACTCGAACCGGTGCCCGACTCCGCGCTCACGCACCTGCCTCACGCCGTCCGGCGCTTCGACGAGATCGCGCTGCGGGCGTTGACCCGGCTGGTCGCCGGCGTCGCGCCGCCCGGCACGCCCCGGACAGCCGGGCAGATCATGGCGGCGCTCGGGGTGGCCCCCCGGCACGAATGGATCGTCCGGCGCTGGCTGGAGGTGCTGGCCGCCGAAGGGCTCGTCCGCCGTGACCCCGGCGGCCGGATCGACGCCGTGGCCTCGGACGACGCCGGGGAGGACGACGCGGCCGGCCTGGATCGCGCCTGCGCCGAGCTCGGCTACCCCGATCAGATGGCGATCTTCTATCGCACCGCTCTGGCCCGCCTTCCCGAGCTGCTCCGGGACGAGATCATGGCGCAGGCCCTGCTGTTCCCCGACGGGGACCTGCTCACCTCGCTCAGCAAGGACCAGAACAACGTCAGCAACACCTACCTGAACGCCGCCATGGGACATCTGGTGGCGAGGGCCGCGGCCACCCGTACCGGACCCTTGCGCGTCGTGGAGCTCGGCGGAGGCGCGGGAGGCAGCACCGCCGCGGCGCTGGGCGGGCTCGGCGACGCGCCGGCGGACTACCTCTTCACCGACGTGTCCAGATTCTTCACGATGGCGGCCGAGGACCGGTTCGGCGACCGGCTCCGCTACGCGCTGCTGGACATCAACGCCGACCTCGTGGCCCAGGGGGCCGTCCGAGGCGGCGCCGACGTGGTGATCGCCGCCAACGTGCTGCACTGCGCACGGCATGCCGGACGATCCCTGCGCTGGATCGGTGAGCTGCTGGCTCCCGGCGGGCTGGTGGTGGTCACCGAGGCGATCCGCGAGCACTACCTGGTGCTCGCCACCATGCAGTTCCTGCTGTCGCCCAGGCAGGGGGAGCCGGATCTCGGCGCGGGCGACCGCCGCGGCGGCACGGGCCGGGTGTTCCTCACCGGAAGGGAGCTTCCGGCGGAGCTGGCGGAGGCCGGGTTGCGCCCGATCCTGGAGCTGCCGCGGGCCGATTCCCCGCTGGCCTCGCCCGCCCAGCACCTGTTCGTCGCGACGAGGCCGTGAAACTCCGGTACGGCGGGCGCGCGGGCCCGCCGTACCGGTCCGCGGGGGTCAGCCCAACGCCACCGGCAAGCCGGCACGGAACAGCTCCTGCTCCAGCCAGACCGCCGCCCGCACCCCGTCGGCCGCGCTCGGCCCCACCAGCGTCACCGGGTCCGGCACCGCCTTCAGGTGGGCCGCGTCCCCGGCTGCGTAGACGCCCGGCACGCTGGTCCTGCCGTACTCGTCCACCTCCACGCAGCCGTCGGGCAGCAGCGTGCAACCGAGCTGGACCGCCAGGTCGGTGTTGGGCCGGGTGGGCGCGCGATGGTAGACGGCCTCGCGCGCCAGCGCCGTCCCGTCCGCGAAGGTCAAGGTCAGCGCGTCCAGCTCGCCCCCGATGGCCGCCAGCGGGGTCTCGACCACCTGGACGCCACGCGCCTTGACGGCCGCGGCCACCGGCTCGGGCAGGGTGCTCGGGCCGTTCGTGCACAGCACCACGTCGTCGCTGTACCGGTCGGCGACGTAGGCGGCCAGCATCGCCTCGAAGCCGTTGCCGATGACGGCGAGCACCTTCCCGTTCGTCTCGTAGCCATGGCAGAAGGGACAGTGGAACACGCTCTTGCCCCACCGCTCCGCCAGCCCGGGAACCGCGACGGGTTCGTCGGTCAGCCCGCTCGCCAGCACCAGCCGGGACGCCTCCACCCGCTCGCCGTCCTCCAGGGTCAGCGTGAACCTGCCGGACTCGCCCTCCGCCGAGCTCACGCGCCCCTGCCTCAGCTCGGCCGTCGGATAGGCGCTCACCTCCGCACGGCCATCGGCCAGCAACTTCGCGGGGGCGCCGCCGTCCCGGCCGAGGAACATGTGCATCTCCGCCGCCGGCGCGTTGCGCGGCCTGCCGGCGTCCACCAGCAGGACCCGGCGGCGCTGCCGTCCCAGCACCAGCGCCGCGCTGAGCCCGGCGGGCCCGCCGCCGACCACGACCACCTCGTACATCACGCGCCTCCTCTGTCGATGACGTACATGCCGAGCTCGTCCGGGCCGGTGCGGCGATGCACCAGGCCGTGCCTGCCGAGCTCCTCCTTCAGCCGCCGCTCGTCCAGTACCCACCAGTCGTAACGCGCCTCCAGCACGCCGGTGAGCCGGTCGTCCTGGTAGGTGCGGTAGGTCATGTGCCAGGTGATCCGGTCCGGGCCGGCGGGCTCGGCACGGCCCCACCCTTCGTACCTGCGCCGCCCGATCCGCATGTCGGCGAACCTGGACTCCGGCACCGCCATCGGCTCGGCGGGCGGCTCCAGGTTGAGCACGGCCCGGCCGCCGGGGACCAGCCGATCGGCGAGCACTGTCCAGAGCGCCTGCCGTCCGGCCGCGTCGAAGTGGCCGATGACGTTCATCGCCACGACGGCGCTCAGCCGGGGCGGCAGGACCGCTTCGGAGAAGGGCTCGGGCAGCACCGTCACCCGATCCCGCAGCTCCGCGGACTCGTTCACCCGGGCCAGCAGGATGGACCGCAACGGCATCGACGGCTCGACGGCCACGATCTCCGCCTCGGCGACCGCCTTCGCGATCACCCGGGTGCCGTGCCCTCCGCCGGCGCCCACGTCCACGATCGGACCGGTGACCCCCTGCAACGCCTCGGCGAGGGGCGGACCGAGCGCCGCCCAGTGCGGCGCGAGCATCACATCGACGAACTCTGCGGATCGTTCGTATTCGTCGGCCACTCTCACCCTCTTGTTGAAGTGATAACCATTACCATTTCTGGAGACTAGGGACCAAAGGGAACGATCGTCAAGAGCGTGCCGCCGACGTGATGAACCGTCACCTCGGCAGGCGTGGCGTCGTGGCCGCGGTGTGGAAACGGTCGAGAAACAGCGGCACGACTAGACAGGGGGCCAGCTCGTGACGCTGCCCCGAGCAGTGACACACCGTTCGAGGGAAGGAGCAGTCATGAATCGAGCGACCGGAGCCGGGCTGGCCGGCCTGGCCTGCGCGATGCTGGCCCTGAGCGTCATGCCCGCCGCCACCGCGACCACCGCGAGCCGCCCCGACCTGGGGGACGTGCAGAAGGCGCTCACCGAGCTGGCCAGGCACCCCGAGGTGGTCGGCGCGATCGGCGCGGCATACGTCGGCGGCAAGAAGGTCGACAAGGGCTCCGCGGGCACGAAACTGCTGAACGGGGGCGGCAGGATCCCGCCCGGCGCCCGCTTCCGGATCGGCTCGCAGACCAAGTCCATGACCCAGGTCGTCATCATGAAGCTGGTCACCGAGGGCAGGCTCAGCCTGGACGACAAGCTCGGCGACCTGCTGCCCGAGGTCGCGGAGAAGGGCCTGGTGCGGCTCGCCGACCAGATCACCGTCGAGCAGCTCGTCCACCACACCTCCGGGATCCCCAACTGGTACACCCCGGACCTCGTGGACTACTTCGACTTCGACACCTACCACCCGCCGATCGAGCTGATCGCGAAGACCAAGGACCTCAGCCGCCCCTTCGCCCCCGGCGAGGGGTACTCCTACTCCAACACCAACTACTTCCTGCTCGGACTGATCATCGAGAGGCTCTCCGAACGCCACTCCGTGGCCGCCGAGTTCGAGGAACGCATCTTCGACCGGCTCGACATGGACGACACCTACCTGCCGGTCACGTTCCCCGACTCGATCAGGGGCCCGCACGGTCACGGCTACTTCCCGGACGAGAACGGCCGGCTGCGCGACGTCGATCGCCTCAACATGAGCTACGGCTACGCCGCCGGAGGCGTGATCTCCACCACGGACGACCTGAGCGCCTTCCACCGAGCGCTGGCGACCGACCTGCTGACGAAGGCGGAGAAGGACGCGCTGAACGCCGGGCGTCCCGCCCCCGGGCAGCCGTCGGAGCCGAGGCCCGATCCTCGCGTGTGCGGCGAGTACGCGCCGATGAAGGGCGGCTCGCCGGGCTTCAGCGCCCTGACCTACAACAACCAGGACGGCAGCCTGCAGTTCATCGTCTCCGTCACGCTGGGCACGAGGAACAACGATCCTGCCGTCGATCCGCTGGTGAAGAAGGCGGCCGAGGCGGTCCTCTGCCCCCAGAACTGACGCGGGCCTGACCTCGTCGCCGGTGAATCCGCCACAGTCGCGACACCGGCTGATCCGGCCGCTTGCGGAGCACGTCGGCCGACCTGGAGCCCATGCGGCACGAATGCGGCCGGGCACCGAGCGGCACGAATGCGGCCGGTGCGTCGCGCCGGCCCCCGTGAGGGGCGCCGGGCTGGTTCCGGGGCCGGGATTTCAGCTGCTCTTCGCGGTGCGGTGCAGGCGCAGGGCGGAGACGAGGAAGAAGACGCCGCCGATGGTCGCGTACCCGGCGAGGCTGGTCAGCGATGCGGCCGGCGTGCCGGCCTGGAGGATGAACGCCGTTCCGGCGATCGCGGAGATCGCCCCGCTGAGGATCATCGCCCATTGGCCGCCGAGCCTGCGGCGGCTGACGGCCACCACGAGCTGCGCGATTCCGGCGGTGATCGCCCAGGCGCCCCAGACGCGCAGCACCGCGGACGCGCCCGAGGCCGCTGTGGTGGCCAGGCCGATGGCGGTGAGCAGGCTGAGGGCCAGGTTGACGTACAGGGCCGCGGCGGGGCGCGCGGTCCTCGAGACGCGCAGATCGGTGATGGCCGCGGCGACGTCGAACAGCGGGTAGATCACGAGCAGTGCCACGCTCGCCGGACCGGGAACCGGCCCGGCCAGGAACAGCAGGGCCGCCCAGACGAGCGCGAATCCGAATCGCACCACGTAGAGGTTCCGCAACGCCGCGGCAGTGCGGCTGGCGTTCGTGCCGGTGACGGTGGTCATGGCCTTCTCTTCTCGACGGAGGGGCGGAGGTAGAATGACTAGTAACTCTACCGCCGTGACGGTAGCCCGGCGGTGAGGTCCGGCGCAAGGGGGGAGGTGAAGGGGCGCGTATGATCTCGTTCATGAGCAGCCCCATGCGTGAACGCCTCCTGGAGGCGGCGAGCGAGCTGTTCTACGCGCACGGGCTGCGCGCGGTGAGCGTCGACAAGGTCATCGACCTCGCGGGCACCACGAAGGTGACGTTCTACCGGCACTTCAAGAGCAAGGACGACCTCGTCGTCGCCTACCTCGAACGCCGCGCGGCGCTGGAACGGGACGGCATCGGCGGGGCCATCAAGCAGGGTGACGGCGATGTCGATGCCACCCTGCGGGTCATCTCCGAGGCGATCGGGCTCATCGCCTGCGCGCCCGGGTTCCGCGGCTGTCCCTTCATCAACGCCGCCGCCGAATACCCCGACCCGGACAGCCCCGTCCGCAAGGCCGTCGACGCGCATCGCCGCTGGAACAGGACGACGTTCGAACAGCTCATCGCCCCGCTCGGCCTCACGGATCCCGCGGAGGTCGCCGACGACCTGATGCTGATCCGCGATGGCGCCATGGTCGCCGGATACCTCGACCAGCCGTCGACCGTCGCCGCCTCGTTCCTGCGCAGCAGCCAGGCCGTCGTCGGCACCGGCCGCGCGACCCGGAGCTGAGCCCGCCGCCTTCGGTCGTGCCGCTCGACACGGCGGGATCGCACGCGGCGCCAGGTGGCTGTGCCCCTGCCGGTGACGGGCGACCCGCGCAACGGCCACCGGCCGGTGCCACCGCCGGGAAGGGTTCGGGACGAGAGTGTGTTGAGGCGAGGGTGCCGGGTGAGCTGAAGGACGTTCACCTCCGGTCGCGGAACCCGGCCGACGTGAGCGGTTCGGGACGCGGTGACGACGGGGGTGGACCGCGCTCCACCCCAGGAGGGGGCGGGAGCCGATGAGCCTTCGCCAGTTCGAGTACGCCCTGGCGGTCGCGGCGGAGGGCTCGGTGACGGCGGCGGCGGAGTTGTTGCACGTCGCCCAGCCGTCGATGTCCCAGCAGATCCGCACCCTGGAGCGCGACCTGGGCGTGACGCTGTTCGCCCGGACGGCGGCCGGACTGGTGCCCACCGCGGTCGGCCGGGCGTTCCTGAAAGAGGCGGAGGTCGCGGTGAGCGCGGCGCGGCGGGCGCGCGCAACGGCGCGGGCCGGTGCGGACGACCTGGTGGGCGAGCTGGTCGTCGCGGTGCAACTGGGCTTCGGCACCCGGCAGCTCCCGGGTGCGCTGAGCGTGCTGCGGCGCCGCTTCCCGCGGCTGGAGGTCACCGTCTTCGAGGAGTCGAGCTCCGCCGAGCTCGATCGGCTGTGCCGCAGGGGCGCGCTGGGCCTCGCCCTGATGGCGGCGTGCAAGCGGAGCCCCGCGAACGCCCACCGCCTCGGCGAGGAGGAGTTCGTCGTGGTGATGGGCGCCGGGCACCGGCGGCTCGCCGCGGACCGGGTCGAGCTGCGCGAGCTGGAGGGGGAGCCGTGGGTCAGGTTCGACCGCGACAGCGCGCTCGACGGCGTGCTGCTGGAGGCGTCGCGGGACGACGGGCTGACCCCGGCCACGGTCGCCCGCGTGTCCCAGACGGCGACAGCGGTGCGGTGGGCCGCCCACGGCCTGGGCGTGACGCTCGTCCCGGCCTCCGCGGTGCCCCGCGGTTACGAGCACCTCGCGCGTCCGGTGTTCCCGGCCGTGTCCCAGCCTGTCATCGCCGTGGTGCAGTCCGACTCGGGCCCGGCGGCGACGGCGCTGCTCGAACTCCTGCGTCAGGAGATCTGGGACAGCTCCGCCTCCTTCCACCGGTCAGGGGCCGGTGAGCCGCACGACGAGGGTGCCGCGGTGAACGCCGGCGAGGGTGCCGCGGTGAACGCCGGCGAACAGCTCGTCGTGAGCGGTGATCGCTCGTTCCGGCGAGTCTTCGACGACGGTGCGGGGCCGCTCAGAGCTGGGTGACCCCGCCGTCCACGGCGAGCTCGACGCCCGCGGTGTACGTCGCGTCGAAGGCGAGGAACGCGGCCGCGGTGGCGATCTCGTCGAGGGTGCCGAAACGCCGCATGGGATTGTCCGCGACGCGCTCCGCCTTGAACTGCGCGGCGGCCTCCTCTCCCATCGAGCGCTCCAGAACCCCCGTGTCGATGGGGCCGGGGCTGATCGCGTTGACGCGGATCGTGCGCGGAAGCAGCTCTCGGGAGAAGCTGCGGGCCATGGAACGCAGCGCCGCCTTGCCGGCCGCGTAGACACTGGTGTCCAGCATGCCGACGCTGCCGGCGACCGAGGTGGTGAGGACGACGCCCGCGCCCGTGCTCAGCAGCGGGGCGAGCTTCTGCACGGTGAAGAAGGCGCCCTTGACGTTGATCGCGAACAGCTCGTCGTAAGCCTCCTCTGTCGTCGACTCGAAGGGTGTGAGTGCGGTGATGCCCGCGTTGACGAACAGGGCGTCGATCGTGCCGAGCTCGACCTTCACCCGCTCTGCCAGGGCGTCCAGGTCGGACAGCGAGGACACGTCGCCGCGGAAGGCCACCGCGTTCTCGCCCAACCGCTCCCGCGCGGCGTCGAGCGTGGCCCGAGAACGGCCGGTGATCACCACGCGGGCTCCGCCGTCCGCCAGGAACTGCGCGATCGCGAGCCCGATGCCGCTGCTGCCGCCGGTGACCACTACATTCTTTTCGCTGTATTTTGCCATTGCGGTGATTCCTTCGTCGTTCAAGATGACAGCCGGGCGGCGCATCCGTTTCTCGCTTCGATGAACGCCGCCGAATTTCCGGGGGCGAAATGCCGTCGGCGTCAGTTCCTGGGATATTCGCCGCCGTCCACGGAGAAATAGGTTCCGGTGAGCCAGCTCGCCCGGTCGGACACGAGGAACAGCACCGCGTCGGCGATGTCGTCAGGCCGGCCGTCGCGCCCGAGCGGGGGCGTGCCGGTCGCGCCCGATCCCGGGTTGTCGCTCGCCCACCGCTTCCGCGTCTCCTCGCCGCCGGGTGTGGCGGTCCTGCCGGGGCCCAGGGCGTTGACCCGGACTCCGAACGGGGCCAGCTCCGTGGCCAGGGCCCGGCTGTAGCTCTCCAGCCCCGCCTTCGCCGCCTGGTAGTGCGCGAACGCCGGCACCGGCGGGAGGAGCGCGGCAGTGGAGATGTGCACGATCGCCCCCGATCCCCGGCCCCGCATCCCCGGCGCCAGCAGGGAGTTCAGCCGCACCGCCGCCAGGAGGTTGAGCTCCAGCGTGTCCTGCCAGTCCTCGGCGGGGATCGTCATGGCGCCGCCGCCCGGGTTGGCCTGCGCTCCACCCGCGTTGTGGACCAGGATGTCCACCCCGCCGAGCGTCTCCTGCGCGGCCGTGGCCAGCGCCTGCGTGCCGGCCTGCGTCCGGATGTCGGCTGTCACGAAGGCGGCCCCCTCCGGCGCCGGGTACGTGGTCGACCTGGCGGTGGCCAGGACCTCGGCGCCCGCGTCCAGGAGCTGGCGCACGACGGCCGCTCCGATTCCGCGGGAACCACCTGTGACCAGAGCTCGCTTTCCCTTGAGCCCTCGCGTCTCGGATCCGTTTCCGAACGTGGTCATGCCGCCATTCCTCTCGTATGCGTGGTGATTCGCTCGGCGTGATGAGCCGGCGTGCACACGGCGCGAATGTTGCAACAATCGCGGGGTGCACCTCGTCGAGTCGAATTCACGGTACGCCGGGAAAAGCGCGAGAGGCAAAGACGAAATGTCAGCGGCTGCCATAGGGTCTTCCTATGGCGCCCCCCGTGCCGCGAAGACCGTTGTTTCGCGGTGCGGACGGTCAGGCGGGGGCGCCGCCGGCCGTCGCGTCGAGGTGCTGCGCCTGCTGCTGGAGGTGGGACAGCATGGCCTTGCCCGCGGGGGTGAGAGCGCGGGCGCCGGGCAGGGTCACGCCGACCTGGCGGCGCACCGACGGCAGCGGCACGCGCAGTTCGAGGAGCCGGCTGTCGGTCCTGACGAACAACGCGGGCAGCGCGGCGATCATGTCGGTTTCCAGGAGCAGCGACCGGATGGTCAGGATCGAGGTGCACTCGGTGCGGTCGCGCGGCAGCGGCAGGTCGTTGCGGCGGAAGACCTGCTCCAGCTCCTGCCGCAGCGAGGTCTGCTCCAGGGGCAGGATCCACGGGTAGGCCATCAGGTCGGCCAGCGTCTCCGCCTCCCCGGCCGGGTGCCCTTCGCGGGCCACCAGCAGCACCGGCTCCTCGTAGAGGGGGAGCTGGCGCAGGCCGGGATGGTCCTCGATCGGGTTGAGCCGGCCGAGGATCACGTCGAGGTCGCCGTCGATCAGGCGCGGCACCAGGGAGTCGAACGTGCCCTCCCTGACGATCACGGTGATGCCGGGCCGGTCGGCCTTGAGCGCGGCGATGGAGCGGGGGAGCAGCACGTTCGTGGCGGTGAGCAGCGTGCCCACGGTGACGGTGCCGGCGTCGCCGTCGGCCAGGCCGGCGATGCGCTCGCCCGCGCGGCGCAGCTCGGCCTGCACGGCGCGGGCGTGCTCGATGAACGCCTCGCCGAACAGCGTCGGCGTGACGCCGCGCGGCCCGCGGACGAACAGCTCGACGCCGAGGAGGTGCTCCACCTCCCGCAGCCCGCGCGTGACGGCGGGCTGGGCCAGGTGGAGGTGCTCGGCCGCGCGCAGGACGCTGCCCTGCTCGGCGATGGCGGTGACGAGCACGAGGTGGCGGAGCTTGAGCCGGCCGCTCAGCAGGTCCAGGGGACGAGATATCACCGAATCAGTATACGAACGCGACGATGGCGCACTATTTTGCTATATCGGCCGTGGGTGGGCGGTCGCCGAGGCGTTCGGCGTCGTTGCGCGGGATCACCAGGGCCGCGACCAGGCTGATGGCCGACACCACGGCCAGGTAGGCCGTGATCGACAGGGACGTGCCGGTCGAGGCGAACAGCGACGCGGCCACCAGCGGCGTGATCCCGCCGCCCAGCAGGGACGCGAGCTGGTAGGCCACCGACGTGCCCGAGTACCGGATCGCCACCGGGAAGAAGCTCGCGGTCAGCGTCCCCTGAGGGGCGTGCGTCATGGCCAGCACGGCCCCCATCGCCAGCATGAACACCGCGACGAGCACGGTGTTGCCGGTGTTGACGACCGGCAGGATGGCCAGCGCGCCGGCGAGGAGCACCACCGAGCCCCAGGTGAAGACGGCCCTGAGCCCGAGCCGGTCGCCGAGGTGCGCCCAGATCGGCGCGGTGACCAGCCAGACGGCGGCGCCGCCGATCACGCAGGTCAGCAGGAACGTCCGCGACAGGCCCGCCGCGGACTCGCCGTAGCCGAGGATGTAGACCATGAAAACGTAGGCCAGGGCGCTGTTGCCGATGATCACGCCGATGGTGTGCACCACCTCGCGCCAGTGGTCGCGCAGCACCACCGCGATCGGCAGCTTCACCGGCTTGCGGCGCTCCACGAGGTCGGCGTAGTCGGGGCTCTCCTCGATGCGCAGCCGCAGGTACAGGCCCACCGCCACGAGCACGATGCTGAGCAGGAACGGCACCCGCCAGCCCCACGCCATGAAGCTCTCCTCGCCCAGCAGGGACGAGGTGCCGAGGAAGACGGCGTTGGCGCAGAGCATGCCCGCCGGGGTGCCCATCATCGGGAACGCCCCGAACAGGCCGCGGCGGCCCTTCGGCGCGTGCTCCATCGTCAGGACCACCGCGCCGCCCAGCTCGCCGCCGAGCCCGATGCCCTGGGCGATGCGCATCACCACGAGCAGGACGGCGGCCCACACGCCGATGCTGGAGTACGTCGGCAGCACGCCGATCAGCGTGGTGCCGATCCCCATGATGAGCAGCGACACCACGAGCGTGTTGCGCCGCCCGATCCGGTCGCCGAAGTGGCCGAACACGATGCCGCCGAGCGGCCGGGCGAGGAACCCGACGGTCATGGTGCCGAAGGAGGCGATGGAGCCGGCGACCGGGTCCATGGCCGGGAAGAACTGCTTGTTGAAAACGAGGGCGGCGGCCGTGCCGTAGAGGAAGAAGTCGTACCACTCGATGGCGGTGCCGATGAAGGCGGCCCGCGAGACGCGGCGGGCGGCCTGGCGGTGGTCTGTGTCCATCACACCTGTGCCTTCCGATGGGGGTAGGGACGAGGATGCACGCAGGTGGTATGCCAGGACGAATACCGATATGCGCCCTAGATATAGCAGGACGGATATATAACGAAACGAAGATAGCTCGCCCTGATTTAGGTATTGGACTGTTATGGCAGGCGCTCAGCAGAATGGCCGCCATGAAGCCCGCGCACTACGTCAACGGCGTCTTCACGACGGCGGGGACGCCCTTCCCGCTCCGCTCTCCCGTCGACGGACGCCAGCTCGCCGCCGTACCCGAGGCTCCGCGCGAGACCGTGGACGAGGCGGTGCGCGCCGCCCGCGCCGCGATGGACGGCGCCTGGGGCCGGACGAGCACCGAGGAGCGGTGCGCGTTCCTGCGCCGGATCGCCGACGGCATCGAGGCCAGGTTCGAGGAGTTCGTCGCCGCCGAGGTGGCCGACACCGGCAAGCCGCGCAAGCTGGCCAGGACGGTGGACATCCCGCGCGCCGTCGCCAACTTCCGCGCCTACGCCGATCTCGCCTACGGCCGCCCGGAACGCGCGTACCGGACGACCGTCCCCGGCTGGAGCGGCAGCGGCCAGGCGCTCAACTACACCGCGCGCCGCCCCCTCGGCGTGGTCGCCGTCATCTCGCCGTGGAACCTGCCGCTGCTCCTGCTCACCTGGAAGGTCGCGCCCGCGCTCGCCGCCGGCAACGCGGTCGTCGCCAAGCCGTCGGAGGAGACCCCCTCGACCGCGACCCTGCTGGCCGAGGTGATCGACGCGGCCGGGCTGCCGGCGGGCGCGTTCAACCTCGTGCACGGCCACGGCGCCGGAGCGGCGGGGGAGCACCTGACCGCGCACCCGGGCGTGGACGCGATCGCCTTCACCGGCGCGTCCGCCACCGGCAGCGCCATCATGCGCAACGCCGCCGCGCACGTCACCCCGGTCTCGTTCGAGCTGGGCGGCAAGAACGCCGCCCTCGTCTTCGCCGACGCCGACCTGGAGGAGGCCGTCGAGGGCACGCTGCGCTCCAGCTTCACCCACTCGGGCCAGATCTGCCTGTGCACCGAGCGCGTCTACGTCCAGCGGCCCCTCTTCGACACGTTCGCCGGTGCGCTCGCCCAACGGGCCGCCGAACTGCGCGACTACGGGCCGATGATCTCGGCCGAGCACCGCGACAAGGTGCTGTCGTACTACCGGCTGGCGGTCGAGGAGGGCGCGACGGTGCTGGCCGGGGGCGGCGTCCCGGAGTTCGGCGACGCCCGCGACGGCGGCTACCACGTCGAGCCGACCGTCATCACCGGGCTGCCGCAGAGCGCGCGGACCGTGCGCGAGGAGGTCTTCGGGCCGATCTGCCACGTGGCGCCGTTCGACGAGGAGGACGAGGCCGTCCGCCTGGCCAACGACAGCCCGTACGGGCTGGCCGCCACGCTCTGGACCACCGACCTGTCGCGCGCCCACCGCGTCGCGCCCCGCATCGAGGCCGGGATCGTCTGGGTGAACTGCTGGAACCTGCGCGACCTGCGCACCCCCTTCGGCGGCGTCAAGGCCTCCGGCATCGGCCGCGAGGGCGGCGAGTACTCGCTCGACTTCTTCTCCGAGCCCGTGAACGTGTGCGTCAAGATTTGAGGACCCCAGTGACTTCCGTTTCAGACGACCATCGCGCCGCCGCCGCGCGGCTGCTCGCCGCGCACGCGTCCGGCCGGCCGTGCGAGCCGGTCCGCGACCTGGTCGACGGCCTGGAGGCGGCCTACGCCGTGCAGAGCCTGCTCACCGAGCGGTGGCTCGGCGAGGGCCGCCGGCTCACCGGCCGCAAGATCGGCCTGACCAGCAAGGCCGTGCAGGAGCAGCTCGGCGTCCGCTCGCCCGACTTCGGCGCGCTGTTCGCCGACATGGCCGTGCCCGACGGCGCGGAGATCCCCGCCGGGGCCGTGCTCCAGCCGCGCGCCGAGGCCGAGGTCGCCCTCGTGCTGGAGCGCGACCTGCCGCACGAGCGGCACACCGTCGCCGACGTGATCGCCGCGACCGCGTTCGCGCTGCCCGCCATCGAGGTGGTCGGCAGCCGCATCCGCGACTGGGACATCACGCTGGCCGACACCGTCGCCGACAACGCCTCGTCCGGCCTGTACGTGCTCGGCACCCGCCCGGTCCTGCTGCGTGAGGTGGACCTGCGGATGGCCGGGATGGTCATCGAGCGGCGCGGCGAGCAGGTCTCGACCGGCGTCGGGGCGGCCTGCCTCGGCCACCCGCTGCACGCCGCCGTCTGGCTGGCCGACACGCTGGCCGCCCTCGGCCAGCCGCTCCGGGCCGGCGACACGGTGCTGACCGGGGCGCTCGGCCCCGTCGTCCCGGTACGGCCGGGCGACGTGCTGGAGGCCCGCATCGACGGGCTCGGAGACGTACGCGCGGCCTTCGCCGCCGCGGAAGGGGGAACCACGTGAACGCGCTGGCCGAACTCCTCGACGAGGCCGCCCTGGCGGGCCGCGCCATCCCGCGCCTGACCGACACGGCCGACCTCGACGTGCCCGCCGCCTACCAGGTGCAGCGCGCCACCATCGAGCGGCGGCTGGCCCGCGGCGAGCGGATCATCGGCGTCAAGATGGGCTTCACCAGCCGCGCCAAGATGCTCCAGATGGGCGTGGACGACGTCATCTGGGGCCTGCTCACCGACGCCATGCTCGTCCAGAACGACCTCGACACCGCCGGCCTCATCCACCCGCGGATCGAGCCGGAGATCGCGTTCCTGCTGGAGCGGCCCGTACGCACCCCGGCAGACGCCGCGGCGGCCGTCGGCGGCGTCGCCGTCGGCTACGAGGTGCTCGACTCCCGCTACCAGGGCTTCAGCTTCACCCTGCCCGACGTCATCGCCGACAACGCCTCGGCCAGCGGCTTCGGCCACGGCCCCTGGCGCCGCCCGCGCGACGTCGCCAACCTCGGCCTGGTCATGGAGATCGACGGCCGCCCGGTGGCGAGCGGCTCGTCGGCCGCCATCCTCGGCGACCCGCTCCGCTCCCTGACCGCCGCCGCCCGGCTGGCCTCCGCCGCCGGCATCGAGCTCCAGCCCGGCTGGGTCGTGCTCGCGGGCGCGGCCACCGCCGCCGTCCCGCTGCCCGCCGGCGCGCACGTACGCATCGCCGCCGCCGGGCTCGGCCACGTGGAGGTGACCACCCGATGACCGACGACGCTCTGCTGGTCGAGGGCAAGGCCCGCCCTCGTGGCCGCTTCCCGCACGTCAGGCGGGCCGGCGAGTTCGTGTTCGTCTCCGGCACCAGCTCACGCCGCCCCGACGGCACCTTCGCCGGGGCCCGCGCCGACGAGCTGGGCACCACCAGCCTCGACATCCGCGAGCAGACCCGGGCCGTCATCGAGAACCTCGCCGACCTGCTCGCCGCTGCCGGAGGCAGTCTGGCCGACGTGGTCAGCGTGACCACGTACCTGGTCAACATGAACGACTTCGGCGGCTACAACGAGGTCTACGGCGAGTTCTTCGACGAGAGCGGCCCCGCCCGCACCACGGTCGCCGTCCACCAGCTTCCCCACCCGCATCTGCTCATCGAGATCTCCTGCATCGCCCACCTACCGCAAAGGAGCCGGCCATGATGCCCCCCTTCAACCTCCAGAAGTGGATCGACGAGCACCAGGACTTGCTCAAGCCGCCGGTCGGCAACGCGCAGATCTGGAAGGACGCCGATCTCATGGTCACCGTCGTGGGCGGGCCCAACCAGCGGACCGACTTTCACGACGACCCCATCGAGGAGTTCTTCTACCAGCTCAAGGGCGGCATGGTGCTGAGGGTGATGGAGGAGGAGGAGGGCAAGCCGCCCGTGGACCTCCAGATCAGGGAGGGCGACGTCTTCCTGCTGCCGCCGCACGTCCGGCACTCGCCGCAGCGGCCGGTGCCCGGCTCGATCGGCCTGGTCGTCGAGTTCGCCCGGCCGCAGGGCGACCTGGACGCCTTCGAGTGGTACTGCGTGAACTGCCACCGGCTCGTCCACCGGGCCGAGGTGCAGCTCGAGTCGATCGTGGACGACCTGCCGCCGGTCTTCCGCGCCTTCCACGAGGGCGAGCGCACCTGCCCGCACTGCGGCGCCGAGCACCCCGGCAAGGACTGGCCTGACCACCTGCGGCCGGTGGTCCGGTGACGGTGATCGACGTCCACGCGCACGTCTTCCCGCGGATCTCCCGCGAGGAGGCCAGGATGCTCGCCGGAGCGGGAGAGCCCTGGCTGCGCGACGGCATGATGATGAGCGGCGAGGACGACTACCGCCCTGTCACGCCGGAGCTGTGGGACGCCGGGGCCCGCGTGGCCGCCATGGACAGGCTCGGCGTGGACGTGCAGGCGGTCTCCTCGACGCCGCTGCTGTTCGGCTACGCCGCCGGCGCGGCCCGCGCGGCCGAGTGGTGCGCCATGGTCAACGACCGGGTCCTGGCCTACTGCGCGCAGGCCCCCGACCGGCTGCTGCCGCTGTGCCAGGTGCCGCTGCAGGACGCGGGCCTGGCCGCCAGGACCGTCAGCGAGGCCAAGGCGGCCGGGCACCGCGGCGTGCACATCGGCAACCACGTCGGCCCGCGCAACCTGGACGACCCGGACATCGTGGCGTTCCTCGCGCACTGCGCCGACGAGGACATGCCGGTGCTCGTGCACCCCTGGGACATGCTGGGCGCCGAGCGCATGTCCGGCCACATGCTGCCGTGGCTGGTCGGCATGGCCGCCGAGACGCAGCTGGGCATCCTGTCGCTGATGCTCTCCGGCGCGTTCGAGCGGCTCCCGTCGTCGTTGCGGCTGTGCTTCTGCCACGGCGGGGGCAGCTTCGCCTACCTGCTCGGCCGGGCCGACAACGCCTGGCACAACCGCGACATCGTACGGGCGCACTCGCCCCGGCCGCCGTCGGCGTACACCGACCGGTTCTACGTCGACTCGGCCGTGTTCGACCCGCGCGCCCTGCGGCTGCTGGTCGAGGTGATGGGCGCCGAGCGGGTCATGCTGGGCACCGACTTCCCGTTCCCGCTCGGCGAGCAGGAGCCGGGCTCGGTCGTACGGGCCTGCCCCGAGCTGGACGACGCCGCCCGCGCGGCCATCCTCGGCGGCAACGCCGCGGCCTTCTTCGGGCCGGCGCGATGACGCTCGCCCGCACACCCCTGGGAACGCTGCGCGGCCTCGCCGCCGGCGGGGCGCTGGCGTTCAAGGGTGTGCGGTACGCCGCGCCCGCCCGGCGCCTGAGCCCGCCCGAGCCCGCCCGGCCGTGGGACGGCGTCAGGGACGCCGTCGCGCCCGGCCCGCCCGCGCCGCAGCGGCCGGGCCGCATGGCCTGGGTGCCCGGCCTGGAGCTCGACCCCGCCACGTCCGGCGAGGACTGCCTGTACCTCAACGTCTGGACACCCTCCTGCGAGGGCAGCAGGCCGGTGCTGGTGTTCCTGCACGGCGGCGCGTTCGTGTTCGGCTCCGGCGCCCAGGCGATGTACGACGGCACCGCCCTGGCCCGCGACCACGGCCTCGTCGTGGTGACCGTCAACTACCGGCTCGGCCTGCCCGGCCTCTGGTACGGCGACGGCGTGCCCGCCAACCTGGCGCTGCGCGACCAGATCGCCGCCCTGAACTGGGTACGCGGCAACGTGGCGGCGTTCGGCGGCGACCCCGCCCGGGTCACCCTGGCCGGCCACTCCGCGGGCGGCACCTGCGTGCTGGCCCTCATGACCTGCGCCCCCGGCCTGTTCGCCAGGGCCGCGGCCATGAGCCCCGTACCGTACGGCTTCCTCACCCCCGGCCAGGCCCGCGCCTGGACGGGGACGGCCGTCGCGGCGCTCGGCGGCAGGGACCCGTTCGAGGTGCCGCTCGCGGACCTGCTGGCCGCCGAGGCCGGGGTCGTGAGCGCCCGCGCCGCGGCCGGCGGCCTGCTGCCCGTGGCGCCCGTCGTGGACGGCGACCTGCTGGCCGTCCACCCCGTGGACGCCATCCGCGCGGGCGCCGCCGCGCCGGTGCCGCTCCTGGTGACGACGACCGCAGAGGAGACCCGGCTGTTCACCGCCATCGGGCAGGACGGCCTGGACACCCAGGCGATCTTCGGCGGCCCCGCCGACGAGATCGTCACGGCCCACCGCGCCCCCGCCCGGCATCTGGTCTGCCGGCACCGCTCGCCGATGAGCCACGGCGGGATCGCGCTGGGCGCGTGCCACCTCGTGGACGTGCCTCTCTACTTCGGCACCCACGGCACCCCCTTTACAGGCGCCGGCCCCGAGGTGGCGGAGACGGCGCGGTCCATGAGCAACGAGCTCGCCCGGTTCTGCCGCGGCGGGGAGGCGGAGGAATGAGCAGAGCCAAGGTCGCGATCATCGGGTCGGGCAACATCGGCACCGACCTGATGATCAAGGCGATCAGGACGTCGAAGACGCTGGAGGTCGCCGCGATGGCGGGCATCGACCCGGCCTCCGACGGCCTGGCCAGGGCCCGCCGGCTCGGCGTGGGGACGACCAGCGACGGCGTCGAGGGCCTGATCGCGCTGCCCTGCTTCGAGGAGGTCGCGGTGGTGCTCGACGCCACCTCGGCCGGCGCCCACCGGCACAACGACGCCGCGCTGCGCCCGTACGGCAAGCAGGTCGTCGACCTGACCCCCGCCGCCATCGGCCCGTACGTCGTGCCCGCCGTCAACCTCGACGACCACCTGGCCATGCCGAACGTCAACATGGTGACGTGCGGCGGGCAGGCCACCGTGCCGATCGTGGCCGCCGTCTCCCGGGTCGCGCCCGTCCACTACGCCGAGATCGTCGCCTCGATCGCCTCGAAGTCGGCGGGCCCCGGCACCCGCGCCAACATCGACGAGTTCACCGAGACCACTGCCCGCGCCCTGGAGGAGGTCGGCGGCGCGCGCCGCGGCAAGGCCATCATCGTGCTCAACCCGGCCGAGCCGCCCGTGTTCATGCGGGACACCGTGTACTGCCTGGCGGGGGAGTGCGACGAGGCGGCCGTCGCCGCGTCGGTGAAGGAGATGGTCGAGCAGGTCGCCGCGTACGTGCCGGGATACCGGCTCAAGCAGGAGGTGCAGTTCCGGCCGGTCCGGGCGGGGGACCCGCTGGCGGACCTGGGGCAGCCGGGCGTGCTCGTCTCGGTGTTCCTCGAGGTCGAGAGCGCCGCCCACTACCTTCCGGCCTATGCCGGCAATCTCGACATCATGACGTCGGCGGCGCTGCGTGTCGCGGAGAGGATGGCCGTCCGATGAGGCTCTACGTGCAGGACGTGACGTTGCGCGACGGCATGCACGCCATCAGGCACCGCTACACGGCCGCCCAGGTGGCCGAGATCGCCGCCGCGCTCGACCGGGCAGGCGTCGCCGCCGTCGAGGTCGCGCACGGCGACGGCCTCGCGGGCGGCAGCGTCAACTACGGCCCCGGGGCCTGCACCGACGACGAATGGATCGAGGCCGCGGCGTCCGCCATGTCGTCGGCGGTGCTCACCACGCTGCTGCTGCCCGGCATCGGCACCGTCGCCGACCTGCGCCGCGCCCACGCGCTCGGCGTGCGCTCGGTGCGCGTGGCGACCCACTGCACCGAGGCCGACATCGCCGCGCAGCACATCGGCGTGGCCAGGGAACTGGGCATGGACGTGGCCGGCTTCCTGATGATGTCGCACATGGCGCCCCCCGCGGAGCTGGCCCGGCAGGCCAAGCTCATGGAGTCGTACGGCGCCCACTGCGTGTACGTCACCGACTCCGGCGGCGGCCTCACCATGGACGGCATGCGCGAGCGCGTCCGCGCGTACCGCGACGCGCTCGACCCCGACACGGAGATCGGCGTGCACGCCCACCACAACCTCGGGCTCGGCGTGGCCAACTCGGTGGTCGCCGTCGAGAACGGCGTCACCCGCGTGGACGCCTCGCTGGCCGGCATGGGCGCCGGGGCGGGCAACTGCCCGCTGGAGGCGTTCGTCGCGGTCGCCGACCTGATGGGATGGGAGCACGGCTGTGACCTGTTCGCGCTGATGGACGCGGCCGACGACCTGATCAGGCCGCTGCAGGGCCGGCCCGTGCAGGTGGACAGGGAGACGCTCACGCTCGGGTACGCCGGGGTGTACTCCAGCTTCCTGCGGCACGCCGAGGACGCCGCGGCCCGCTACGGCCTCGACACGCGGACCCTGCTCGTCGAGGCGGGGCGGCGGGGCATGGTGGGCGGCCAGGAGGACATGCTCGTCGACATCGCCCTCGACCTGTCCTCACGCGACGGCTGAGCGGGGCGCCGGAGGCCTCGCCCGACGGGCGCTCCGGTCGTCGAGTCCCACACGCCCTCGCCGCCACGCAGCCCAACGTCTCCGCTGCCCCGCAGTGCCCTGCCTTGGGAACTCGCCGGTCCCTCGCTCCCCTGACCTGGTCCCCACCAAGTTCGAGATCCATGAGGCGGTCGATACAGCGCGATCTGCGCGACAGAGCCCGCACATCGCCGGGGAAGGGAGCCGACGGCGGTCCGGTGCGGCCGTGACACAACCATGACACGGCGCTGACGAGCCGGGGACACGGCCGGCCGACAGTGGATGGGTCCACCGGCGCCCGTTCCCAGCGATGGGGCGGGCCGTCTCCGTGCCACCGAGGAAGGCTGATCGATCGTGACTGGACGCTTGCGCGTGGCTGTGCTGGCGGGAGGGCCGTCCGCCGAGCACGAGGTGTCGCTGCAGTCGGCGCAGGCTGTGCTGGATGCCCTGCCGAGGGATCTGTACGAGCCGGTCCCCGTGATCATCGACCGGCAGGGCAGGTGGCCGGTGGAGCTGCGCCGCGATCTGGTGGACGTGGTCTTCCCCGTGCTGCACGGGCCGTTCGGCGAGGACGGCGTCCTCCAGGGGCACCTGGAGGCGCTGGGCCTGCCGTACGTGGGCTGCGGCGTGCTGGCCTCGGCCGTGGCGATGGACAAGGTCGCGATGCGGCGGGCGTTCCTGGCGGAGGACATCCCGGTCACCGCGCATGTGTGGTTCACCGAGCACGAATGGCGCAACACCACCGACCACTGGGCTCCGGTGAAGTCGCTCGACTGGCCGATGTACGTCAAACCGGCCAACATGGGCTCCTCCATCGGCATCTCACGTGTCACCTCCATCGAGGAGCTGCGCGCCGGGGTGGACCTGGCGCTGGCCTACGACCGGGTGGTCATCGTCGAGCAGGGCGTGTCCGCGCGCGAGGTCATCTGCGGCGTGCTCGGCGGCCATGACACGCCGGACGCTTCGGTCCCGGGCGAGCTCATCGTGTCCGGCGAGTGGCTCGACTACGAGGCCAAGTACCTCAGCCACGCCGAGATCGCCACCATCCCCGCCGTGCTGCCGGAACGGGTGGCCGACGACGTGCGGGAGCTGGCCCTGCGCGCCTTCCGGGCGATCGGCGGCTACGGCCTGGCCCGTGTCGACTTCTTCTACGAGGAGGGCACGGGACGCCTGTACGTGGGGGAGATCAACACCATGCCCGGCTTCACCTCGCGTTCCGTCTACGCGCGGGCCTGGGCGGCGAGCGGTGTCCCGTACCCCGACCTGCTGCGCCGCCTCATCGACCTGGCGCTCGCCAGGAGCGGCTCATGATCCCCATGACGCTGGCCGAGATCGCCCAGGTGCTCGGCGCCGGCCTGCACGACGTGCCGGACCCGCGGGCGCTGGTGACGGCGCCCGCGGCGGTCGACTCCCGCGAGGTGCCGCCCGGCGGCCTGTTCGCCGCGACGGCCGGCGCCAACGTCGACGGTCACGACTACGCGGCGGGTGCGGTCGCGGGCGGCGCCGTCGCCGTGCTGGCCTCGCGGCCCGTCGGCGTGCCCGCCCTCGTGGTGGAGGACGTCCAGACCGCGCTCGGCCTGCTGGCCAGGCACCTGCTCGGACGCATCCGCCCGACCGTGATCGGCCTGACCGGCTCCGTGGGCAAGACCACGACCAAGGATCTGCTGGCCCAGGTGCTCGAACGGCACGGGCCGACGGTCGCCACCGACAAATCGTTCAACAATGAGCTCGGGCTGCCGCTCACCGTGCTGCGTGCCGACGCCGCCACCCGATACCTGGTGCTGGAGATGGGCGCGAGCAGGAAGGGCGACCTGACGTACCTGACCGGCCTCGCACCGCCCCGCGTCGGGCTGGTGCTCAACGTCGGCAGTGCACACGTGGAGCGGATGGGAGGCGGGCTGGCCGACGTCGCCGAGGCCAAGGGCGAGCTGGTCGAGGCGCTTCCGGCGGACGGGTTCGCGCTGCTCAATGCCGACGATCCGTACGTCATGGGCATGGCCGGCCGCACCAAGGCCCCGATCCTGCTGTACGGCAGGTCGCCGGAGGTGCCGGTGAGAGCCGAGGACGTGCGGATGGACGAGCGGGCACGAGCCGGGTTCGAGCTGGTGACGCCCTCCGGCCGCGCCCCGGTCGAGCTGGACCTCATCGGCGAGCACCAGGTGAGCAACGCCCTGGCCGCGGCCGCCGTCGCCACCGCACTCGGCCTGGGCGTCGCCGAGATCGTCGGAGGGCTGAACGCCGCGCGGCGGCGCTCCGCGGGCCGCCTGGAGATCGTCGAACGCGGTGACGGCATCACCATCGTCAACGACGCCTACAACGCCAACCCGGAATCCATGCGGGCCGGGCTGCGAGCGGCGAAGGCCCTGGCCGGCGACCGTCGCACCGTCGCCGTGCTCGGCGCGATGGGGCAGCAGGCGCACGCCTCGCGCGCCCGGCACGCGGAGGTGGGCCGGCTCGTCGCCGACCTCCGCTTCGACGTGCTGATCGCGGTCGGTGCCGGGGATCCGCTCGCGATGGCGGAGGCGGCGGCATCCTCGGGGCAGGGCGTGGCCGTCCACACCGCCGGGGACGTGGCCGGAGCCGTCAGGCTGGCCACCGAGCTTGTCGAACCGGGAGACGTGGTGTTCGTCAAGGCCTCCAGCGAGATCGGGCTCGGCGCCTGCGCCCGCGCGCTGGCCGGCGGTTGACGGCCGGCGCCTCGCCGCAGGGCCGGTCGAATCGGCATGGCCGCGCCGGGTGACGGCACCGTCACCGGCGTGGCCGGCACCCAACCATCGAAACGGAGTTCCATGCGCGCTATCGGCCTGATCGGCGGGTTGAGCTGGGAATCGACGGTGATCTACTACCAGATCATCAACCAGCGGGTACGCGAACGGCTCGGCGGCAGCCATTCCGCCAACAGTCTCATCTGGTCGGTCGACTACACGACCGTCGAGGACCTCATCTTCGCCGGCCGCTGGGACGAGGTGAGCACGTTGCTGACCGGCGCGGGCAGGAAGCTGGAGGACCTCGGCGCCGAGGTCCTGCTCATCTGCAGCAACACCTTCAGCCGGGTGAGCGACGACGTGGCGCGGGCCACGAGCGTGCCCGTGCTGCACATCGCCGACGCCGTGGGCGCGGAGGTCCGCTCCAGGGGGATGCGCAAGGTCGGCCTGCTGGGCACCCGGTTCACCATGGAGCAGCCCTTCTACCGGGACCGGCTGGCCGCACACGGCCTCGACGTGGTCGTCCCGCGACGTGAGCAGCGGGAACTGGTCCACCGCGTGATCTTCGACGAGCTGGTGCGCGGGGTGCTCAGGGAACCGTCCAGGGACGCCTACGCCCGGATCGTCGCCGGCCTCGCGGACGAGGGCGCCGAAGGTGTCATCCTCGGCTGCACGGAGATCGAGCTGCTGATCAGCGAGAAGGACACCGCCATCCCGGTGCTGCCGAGCGCCCGGCTGCACGCGGAGGCGGCGGCCGGCTTCGCGCTGGCCGACTGACACCCTCGCCAGCAGGCATTGGTGAGCGGGCTAGCCATCCCGCTCCGGATCGCCGGCCTCTGCCGCCGCCGGCCGCCCCGGCTGCTGCCCTTCGAGGGCCCGCTCAAGGGCCAGGCCGGTGAGTTGCAGCGGGCGGACCAGCGGCCAGGCGTGCTCGTCGTTGGGCACCACCAGGCCGAGGGCGGCCACCACGTGCCCGGCCATCCGGACGGGCACGGAGATGCCCGTGGCGTCCGGGTGAATATGGCCGGGACAGAAGGCGAACCCGTTGCGCCGCACCTCGGCGAGCGCCGCGCGCAGCGTCCTGCCGTCGGTGATCGTGTGCGGCGTGTACGCCTGCAACGGCCGGCGCAGCACCCGTTCCCGCAGCTCGGCGGGAGCGTGCGCGAGCAGGACCAGGCCGCCGGAGGAGGCGTGCAGCGGCAGCCGGCCGCCGATCTGGGTGACGGTGACCACCGCGCCTGGCGCGATCAGGCGTTCGACGAACAGCACCTCCTCGCCGTCGAGGATGCCGAGCTGCACCGAGTGCCCGACCACGTGGTGCAGGTCGCCCATGAACTGCATCGCGGTCTCGCGCAGCCTGCGCACCGGCGAGGCACGCTGGGCCAGCTCCCACAGCCGGTTGCCGATCCGTACCCGGCGCTGCTCGTCGCGGGCCAGCAGCCCGTGCCGGGTCAGCTCGTCCACCAGCCGGACGGTGGTGGCCAGCGGCAGCGCGGCCCGGCGGCTGATCTGGCTGACGGTCAGCACCGGCTCTGACGGGTTGAACGCCTCGAGGATGCGCACGGCGCGCGTCAGGACGGACTCGCCGCTGGATGACCTGGCCATGAGTCACATCATCGCTGGTCAGGACGCTTCACGGAGGAACTCGTCCATTGAATGGATCCGTCATGGAAAGACGCAGGTAACCAGCTCATCATCAACATCTAACCACCCCCCGAAAGGCCGGTTAGATGTCTGTTCATCCCCCGGAGCTGCGTGCCCGCATCGATGACGCCCCCATGACGCGCCTGCAGTGGTCGGCGATCGCCGTGTGCGTCCTGCTCAACGTCCTGGACGGTTTCGACGTCCTGGTCATGTCCTTCACGGCCGCCGCCGTGTCCGCCGAGTGGTCCCTGTCGGGCTCGCAACTGGGCCTGCTGCTCAGCGCGGGCCTGGTCGGCATGGCCCTCGGCTCGCTGTTCCTGGCGCCGCTGGCCGACCGCATCGGCCGCCGCGCCCTGATCCTGGCCTGCCTGGTGATCGCGGCGGGCGGCATGCTGCTGTCGGCCGCCGCCCGGGACGCCGTGCAGCTCGGGCTGCTGCGCGTGCTGACGGGCGTCGGCATCGGCGGCATCCTGGCCAGCAGCAACGTCATCGCCGCCGAGTACGCCAACGCGCGCTGGCGCGGCCTGGCCGTCAGCCTGAACTCCACCGGGTACGCCATCGGCGCCACGGTGGGCGGCATCGTCGCGGTCGCGCTGCAGAGCTCGTCCGGCTGGCGGTCGGTGTTCGCCTTCGGCGGCGTCGCCACCGCCCTGCTCATCGGCGCGGTGCTGTGGCGGCTGCCCGAATCGCTGGACTTCCTGCTCACCCAGCGCTCGCCGCGCGCGCTCGGCCGGCTCAACACCGCGCTGGCCGCGATGAGGCTGCCCGCGCTGGACTCGATGCCCGAGCCGGAGCCCGTCACGAGCAGGCCGAAGCCGCGCCTGGCGCAGATCCTGTCCCCGCTCCAGCGCCGCAACACGCTGCTGGTCTGGGCCGGGTTCTTCACGGTCATGTTCGCCTTCTACTTCGTCACGAGCTGGACGCCGAAGCTGCTGGTCGAAGCGGGGATGTCGGCCACCCAGGGCGTCACGGGGGGAGTGCTGCTGAACCTCGGCGGCATCTTCGGCACCACGCTGCTGGGCCTGCTGGCCGCCCGCCTCCCGCTGCAGCGCGTGCTGCTCGGCTACACCCTGGCCACCGCGGTGCTGCTGGCCTGCTTCGTCTCGCTCACCTCGCAGTTCGCGCTGGTGCTCGCACTGGGCGCGCTGATCGGGCTGTTCGTCAACGGCTGCGTCGCCGGCCTGTACGCGCTGACCCCGTCCCTCTACCCGGCGCAGGTGCGGGCGACGGGCGTCGGCTGGGGCATCGGCGTCGGCCGCATCGGCGCGATCGTCTCCCCGCTGGCCGCAGGCTGGCTGCTGGACGCCGGGTGGCCGCCAGGCCGGCTGTTCCTGCTGGTCGCGGCCGTCCTCGTGGCCGGCGGGCTGGCCGTGCACGCCTTCCGCCTCACTACCCAGGAGCACGCATGATCTCCAGGCTGGACCTGCGGGTCGCCGCCAAGGCTCCGGTCGCCGACGGCGTGGTCGCCCTGACCCTGGAACATCCGGGCGGGCGGCGGCTGCCCGACTGGACGCCCGGCGCGCACCTCGACCTGATCCTGCCGGGCGGCCTGACCCGCCAGTACTCGCTGTGCGGTGACCGGTGGGACCCGCACACCTACCGCATCGGGGTGCTGCGGGAGCCGGACGGCCGGGGCGGCTCGGCCTACGTCCACGACACGCTGGCCGAAGGTGACACGGTGGCGATCGGCGGGCCGCGCAACAACTTCCCGCTCGCCCCGTCGGAGCGGTACCTGTTCATCGCGGGCGGCATCGGCATCACCCCGCTGCTGCCCATGATCTACCAGGCGGAGCTGCTCGGCGCTGATTGGCGGCTGCTCTACGGCGGCCGGACGCGCGCCTCGATGGCGTTCCTCGACGAGCTGGCCCGCTACGGCTCCCGCGTCGAGCTCGTCCCGCAGGACGAGCGCGGCCTGCTCGACCTGCCCGCCGAGCTCCCGCCCGACACGAAGGTGTACTGCTGCGGCCCGGCGGGCCTGCTGGACGCCATGGAGCGGCGCGCCGCCGGCTGGCCCGCCGGGATGCTCCGCACGGAACGCTTCGTCGCCAAGGACCTCGGCGCGCCGGCCCGTGGCGAGCCGTTCGAGGTGGAGCTGCGCCGCACGGGCAGGACGCTGACCGTGACCCGCGGCCAGTCCGTGCTCCAGGCCATCAACGACGCAGGCGTGAACGTGCTGTCCTCCTGCCGCCAGGGGCTCTGCGGCACCTGCGAGACCACCGTGCTGGCCGGCGAGGTGGACCATCGCGACGCGCTGCTCGACGACGCCGAGCGGGCGGCCGGCGACTGCATGTTCGTCTGCGTCTCCCGCGCCCGCTCCGACCGCCTCGTCCTCGACCTGTAGAAGGAGCACCCCATGTTCGTCCTGGACGCCGACCCCTTCGCGCCCCAGACGCTGGAAGATCCCGAGCCGCTGCACCACGCGTTGCTGGCGGCCGGGCCCGTCGTCCACCTGACCCGCTACGACGTCTACGGCCTGGCCCGGTACGAGCAGGTGCACGCCGCGCTGACCGACTGGCAGTCCTTCCCCTCGGGTGCGGGGGTGGGGCTCAGCGACTTCCGCAAGGAGAAGCCGTGGCGGCCGCCCAGCCTGCTGCTGGAGGCCGACCCGCCCCGCCACGACGCGCCGCGCGCCGTCCTGGTCAAGATCCTCGGCCCGCGGGCGCTGCGCAGGCTCCGCGACCGCTGGTTCGCCGAGGCCGAAGACCTGGTGGACAAGGTGCTGGCAGAGCCGGAGTTCGACGCCGTCCCCGCGCTCGCGCAGGCGTTCCCGCTGCGGGTCTTCCCCGACGCGGTCGGCCTCCCGCCCGACGGGCGGGAGCACCTGCTGCCGTACGGCGATCACGCCTTCAACGCCTTCGGCCCGGTCAACGACCTGGTGGCGAAGGGGCAGCCGCGGGTGGCCGAGCTGTCGGCCTGGGTCAACGCCCAGTGCCGCCGCGAGGCGCTGTCGCCGGGCGGCTTCGGGGCGCAGATCTGGGCGGCGGCCGATCACGGCGACCTCACCCCCGAGCAGGCGCCGCTCGTCGTCCGCTCGCTGCTGACCGCCGGCGTCGACACCACCGTGCACGGCCTGGCCGCCGCCCTGTACGCCTTCGCCACCCACCCCGACCAGTGGCGGCGCCTGCGCGAGCAGCCCGGCCTGGCCCGGGTGGCCTTCGACGAGGCGGTGCGCTGGCAGTCCCCGGTGCAGACCTTCTTCCGCACCGCCGACCGCGACGTCACCATCGGCGGCTCCGTCATCCCCGAAGGCCGCAAGATCCTCATGTTCCTCGGCGCGGCCAACCACGACCCGCGCCGCTGGCACGACCCGGACGCCTTCGACCTGTCCCGCGACCCCTCCGGCCACGTCGGCTTCGGCATGGGCCTGCACCAGTGCGTCGGCCAGCACGTCGCCCGCCTGGAGGCCGAAGCCCTGCTGACCGCGCTCGCCCGCCGGGTCGAGCGCCTCGAACTCGCCGGGACGCCCCGGCGGCATCACAACAACACCCTGCGCGCGTGGGAGTCCCTGCCCGTCCGCGTCCACCTGGAGAAGAGCGCCTGATGACCTACGAAGTCCAAGCCGTGATCGCCCGGGGCAAGGGCGAGCCGGTATCCGTCGAGACCGTTCTCGTCCCGCAGCCCGGCCCCGGCGAGGCGGTGGTGAACGTGCGGGTCTGCGGCGTGTGCCACACCGACCTGCACTATCGGGAGGGCGGGATCAGCGACGACTACCCGTTCCTGCTGGGACACGAGGCGGCGGGCACCGTGGAGGCCGTCGGCGACGGGGTCACCGGCCTGGAGCCCGGCGACTTCGTGATCCTCAACTGGCGCGCGGTGTGCGGCCAGTGCCGCGCCTGCCTGCGCGGCCGCCC
>NZ_JBFALF010000030.1:0-122237 GCF_040656115.1 Nonomuraea sp. NPDC050202
CTGCCCCTGTCGTCGCCGCGGGTGGCGCAGCTCGACCTGGCCTACCACGACGTGCACCGCAGGCGCGGCCTGTACTACCTGCTGCAGAAGCGCGGTTCGGTGGAGCGGGTGGCCTCCGACCTGAAGATCTTCGAGGCCAAGTCGGTGCCGCCGCAGACGACCAGGGCGCGGCTGCGCGGCGAGTTCATCCGCAAGGCGCAGGAGAAGCGGCGCGACTTCACCGTCGACTGGGTGCACCTGAAGCTGAACGACCAGGCGCAGCGCACGGTGCTGTGCAAGGACCCGTTCCGCAGCGTGGACGAGCGGGTGGACAAGCTGATCGCCGGCATGTGAGAGGGGACGGCGGCGGGCGCGCGGCCGGGTGGCGGCCGGGCCGCGGGTCGCCGCCGGGTCCGGCCGGGGCGGGGTAGCGCGGAACGTGGGGCTCCGTTTACCTCGGCCCTACCGGCATGTCGGGTAGTGTGGCGCGAATCTGACGTCTTTCCGAGGGAAATCCATGCGCCGCGCTCTGGCCGTACTGGCCGCCGTGCCATTGACCTTGTTCGCCGCAGCGTGCGGCTCCGACAACGGCGCCACCCCGGGCGCCACGACGAGCGCCACCGCGAGCGCCACCGCGAGCACCGCCGCCGGCGCGCCGTCGGGGGTCAAGGTCGCCGGGAACGTGGGCGCCAAGCCCACGGTGACCTTCCCCTCCGGCACGCCCGCCACGAAGTCGTCCTACGAGGTGATCCAGCCGGGCACCGGCGCCGGCGTCAAGGCCGGCGACCGCGTGATCGTCAACCTGACCGTCTACAACTGGGACGGCAAGGGCAACGCCGTCGCGGGCTCCTCCTACGACACCAAGGCGCCGGAGACGATCGCGGTCAACGAGCAGCTGCCGCAGGTGCTGCAGGAGGGCTTCACCAAGGTCAAGCACGGCGGCCGGCTGCTGGCCGTGCTGGCCAACGACTCCGCCGTCCAGCAGCAGGCGACGACGCCGGCCGAGCCGACCAAGGTGTTCGTGTTCGACGTGGTCGGCACCCAGCCGGCGGCGCTGAAGGCCGCCACCGGCAAGGAGACCGGCGAGTCGATCAAGGGCGTCAAGGTGGACAACCCCGGCGGCGAGAAGGCGCCCACGCTGACCACGAAGACGGACGAGAAGGCGCCCAAGGACCTCGTCGTCAAGACGATCATCCAGGGCACCGGCGCGAAGGCGCAGGCCAACCAGACGCTCGTGGTGCACTACACCGGCAAGATCTGGGGCAGTGACCAGCAGTTCGACTCGAGCTGGGAGCGGGGCCAGGCGGCCGAGTTCCCGCTCGCGCAGGTCATCCAGGGCTGGCAGAAGGGCCTGGCCGGGGTGCCGGTCGGCAGCCGCGTCGTGATGAGCATCCCGCCGGACCTCGGGTACGGCAGCCAGGCGCAGCAGGGCATTCCCGCCAACAGCACGCTGGTGTTCGTGGTGGACGTCCTGGGCGCCTACTGACGCGACCACGGGCCGCCCGCCGGCAAGCCGGGGGCGGCCCGCGAACCGCCCGTCAGCCGGCCGGCACCGGCATGCTGACGGGCGGCCTCCTGTCGCGGTAGCATCGCGAGCCCGGCGGCGCGCCCCCTCGCGGGCGATCCGCCGGGCCGTTGCGTGCTGGGAGGACCGATGCGCCGTGCCGCCGCGTCACTGCTGCTGGCGCCCCTGCTGCTGGCCGGATGCACGGGCGAGGCGGCCGGGGAGCTGGACCTGAGGGTGGGCGGCGCGTTCGGCGCCCGCCCGACGATCGACTTCCCCGACGGCAGGCCGGCGGCCGGGCTGCAGGTGGACGAGCTGGCCACGGGCAAGGGCGAGCGGCTCGGCGCGGACGACGTGGCGATCGTCCAGTACACCGCGCACGTGTGGGACGGCCGGGGCAACCGCCTGGTGGACTCCAGCTTCAACCGGGGCACCCCGGCGGCGTTCCCCGTCGGGGAGCTGCTGCCCGGCCTGGAGCGGGCGCTGAAGGGCCGCAGGGTGGGCAGCCGCGTGATCGCCGCGATCCCGCCGCAGGACGGGTTCGGCGCGAACCCGCCGCAGGGCGTGGCCGCCGGCGAGGAGCTGTTCTACGTCGTCGACATCCTCGGCGCGCACCCCAGGGGCGCCTCGGTCGAGTCGCAGGGCGGCACGCTGGCCGGGGTGAGGGTGGGCGGCGGCGCCAGGCCGGCGCTGGCCGTGCCCGCCGGCCCGCCGCCGGCCAGGTTCGCGGCCAAGGTGCTGGCCAGGGGAGAGGGGCCCGCGGCGCGGCCGGGGCGGCTCGTGGTCGTCCAGTACGAGGCCGCCGTCTGGAGCCGCCGCCGGGTCTTCGAGGCGACCTGGGCGAGCGGCGGGCCGAAGGCGTTCAAGCTGGGCGACGGCAGCGTGATCAGGGCCTGGGACAAGGCGCTGGCAGGCGTGCCCGCCGGCAGCCGCGTGCTGATGATCGTCCCGCCCGCCGACGGGTACGGCCGCGCCGGCAACCCGGCGTACGGGATCAAGGGCTCGGACACGCTCGTCTTCGTGGTGGACCTCATCGCCGCCTACTGAGGCAGGACGGCCCGGGGCGGCGGAGGCGGGCCGCGCCCGCACGCGTGGAGCCGAAGCTTTCGTAGACTCCCGCTGTGAGTAGCGACGACCTCGAGGCGCTGGCCCTGTTGCACGACCCCGTCCGCCGCAGCCTGTACGACGTCGTCGCCTCCCGGGGCGGCGACGTCGGCCGGGGGGAGGCCGCCGAGGCGGCGGGCGTGTCCAGGACGCTGGCCGGGCACCACCTCGACAAGCTGGTGGAGGCGGGGCTGCTGGAGAGCGGGTTCCGCCGGCAGGAGAAGAAGGGGCCGGGCAGCGGCCGGCCGGCGAAGGTCTACCGCCGGGCCAGGGGCGAGCGGTCGGTGAGCCTGCCGCCGCGCGACTACGCCGCGCTCGCCTCGGTGCTGGCCGACGTGGTGGAGGTGCTCGGCGCCGAGGAGCGGGCCGAGGAGGTGGCGCGCGGCGCGGGCGCCAGGATCGCCAGGGGCCGCCGGGGCGAGCCGGTCGAGCGGGTGCTGGGCGAGCGCGGCTACGAGCCGTACGCCGAGGGCGGGAAGGTGCGGCTGCGCAACTGCCCGTTCCACGCGCTGGCCGAGGAGCAGCCGCTGCTGGTGTGCTCCATGAACCTGGCCCTGTGCCAGGGGCTGCTGGAGGGGCTCGGCGACGATCCCGGGCGGGCGGCGCTGGATCCGCGGCCGGGGGAGTGCTGCGTCTCCCTTGAACCCTCTCTAAAGCAAACGAATATTGACATAGAAAGCGAGTGATGGTGTGCTGGCTCCCATGAACCCGCCACCCATGCATCTCGCCGAGCTCAACATCGCCCACCTGCGCGCGCCCATCGACAGTGCCGAGCTCGCCGAGTTCGTCGCCCTGCTGGAGCCCATCAACGCCGTCGCCGACACGGCACCGGGGTTCGTGTGGCGGCTCAAGGAGAGCGAGACCGACCCCACCGCCACCGTCGTGCACGACTACGGCGACCACCTGCTGATGAACTTCTCGGTGTGGGAGTCGCTGGAGACCCTGTGGAACTACGCCTACCGCAGCGAGCACCTGGCCGTGCTGCGGCGGCGCAGGGAGTGGTTCCTGCGCATGATGGAGCCGTACATGGTGCTGTGGTGGGTGCCCGCAGGGCAGATCCCCACCCTGGCGGAGGGGATGCGGCGGCTGGAACGCCTCAGGTGCGAGGGGCCCAGCCCCGAGGCGTTCACGTTCAAGGACTCCTACGACAGCAGCGAGGCCGTCAGCCTGCCCGCCGCCGCCGAGGCCAGGAAGTAGGCCAGGTCCTCCTCCAGGCCCCGGCCCATCGTCGACAGCCGCACAGGCGAGGCCTCCAGCGCCTCGCGCAGGCCGTCCACGGGGACGGGGACCAGCCGGTGCCGTACGGCCAGCAGCTCGGCCTGGTCCCTGACCCGCACCCCGAACTCGCCCGGCAGCTCAGGCACCGGCACCCGCGCGGGCGACAGCGCGACCCGGCCGTAGGCGGTCAGCGAGTGGTGCGAGACGCCGTAGTGGCGCTCGCGCCGGTCGCCCTCGCTGACCCGCAGCGCCGCCACCGGCAGCCCCCGCAGCACGCCCGCCGCGTTGACCGCCTCGCCCGCCGACACCCCTGAGAAGCCCCACCGGGTGCCCGTGCCCAGGTTCCCCGGGCCCTGCGTGACGATCGCCACCTCGGCCTCCAGCACGTGCCTGGCCGCCAGCAGGCCCGTGTGCACGGTGACCGCCTCCAGGTCACCGCCGAACGACTGGCCCACCGTCACCACGCCCGCCAGCCAGCCGGCCTCCCGCAGTTGCGCCGCCGCCATCGAGAACCAGACGGGCAGCGCGCCGCCGTCCTGCATCACGTACGCCACCCGGACGCCCTGCCTGGCGGCGTACAGGCCGCACAGGATCGGCGCCAGCGCCGAGTGCAGATCGGCCACGATCACCGGCATGCCGTCGAGCGAGTCGGACTCGCGCAATCGCTCGTGGAACGGGGAATCCTGCTCGTCGGCGCCCTGCACCGTGGCCTGCAGCGGCGTGTACCTGGCCTTCACCAGGTGGCCCGGTCCCTCGGGATCTTCCGGCAAACGGTTCGGGACGGCCACCACCATGGCGTAACCTCCCGTACCGAGACCCATCGCGAGCGCGGTCGTGTTGAGCAGCACCTCATCGCCGGGTTCCGGGCGCCCCACCAACGGTGGATACGCCAGCGCCCGGCACTCCCCCTCGGGGACGGTGACGTCCAGCTCCACCGCTCCCGGCCACTCGCGTCGGATCCGTACGACCTCGCCCTTGCGCCATCTGATCACGGGGGCAGGGTAGCGTCGATGAAGGAGGAGTGAGGCAGATGTCGCGCCGGAAGACAGAACGGTTGCTCAATCTGGTGATCTGCCTGCTCGCCACCCGGCGCCCGCTGTCGGCCGAGCAGATCCGCCAGGCCGTCCCCGGATACGACCGCGATGGCGACGAGGCGTTCCAGCGCATGTTCGAGCGGGACAAGAACGAGCTGCGCGAGATCGGCATCCCGATCGACGTCGTGCGCGACCCGTGGGAGGACGAGCCGGGCTACCGGATCGAGCGGGAGTCGTACGAGCTGCCCGAGATCACCCTGGAGCCCGACGAGGCCGCCGTGCTGGGCCTGGCCGCCCAGGTGTGGCAGCGCGCCAGCCTGGCCGAGGCCGCCTCGGGGGCGCTGCTGAAGCTGCGGGCCGGCGGCGTGGCCACCGACCAGCCCGTCGGCACGGGAGCGCTGGAGCTGCGGGTGGACACCCGCGACCCGGCCTTCCCCGCGCTGTGGGACGCCGTGCGCGACCGGCGCGTGGTCCGCTTCGACTACCGCGGTGCCGGCAGCGAGACCGTCCGCAGCCGCACCGTGGAGCCGTGGGGCGTGGTCAGCCGGCGCGGCCGCTGGTACCTGGCGGGGTACGATCGCGACAGGGACGCGCCGCGCGCCTTCCGGCTCAGCCGCATCACCGGGCAGGTCGCCACGGTCGGCAAGGCGGGCGCCGTCGAGGTGCCCGAGGGCGTCGACCTGCGGGCCATGGTGGGCTTCCCCGACGAGACGACCGACGAGCGGATCGCCGTCGTCCGCGTGCGCCAGGGGGCGTGCGAGGGGCTGCGGCAGCTCGCCAGGGCCGTGCGCCCCGGCACCGGCGGGTGGGACGAGGCCGAGCTGGCCTTCACCGACCCCGAGCGGCTGGCCGGGTGGATGGCCAGCCTCGGCGCCGACGTCGAGGTGGTCCAGCCGCCGGACGCCCGCGAGGCGGTCATCAGGCGGTTGAAGGGGGCCATGGCGTGAGGGAGCGTGGCGAGCCGGCCATCGGACGCAGCAGCGGCCCGCTCACGCGGCCGGCGAAGGAGGAGGCATGAGCGGGTCGGCTGACAGGCTGCCGAGGCTGCTGGCGCTGGTGCCGTACCTGATGTCCCACCCGGGGGCGCAGGTCGGCGAGGTGGCCGCGGTGTTCGGGCTGAGCGAGAAGCAGCTCATCGACGACCTGCAGCTCGTCTGGATGTGCGGGCTGCCCGGGCACACCCCCGGCGACCTCATCGACGTCTCCTGGGACGGCGGCGAGATCCTCATCGACAACGCCGACACCATCGCCAGGCCGCTGCGGCTCGGCATCGACGAGGCCAGCGCGCTGCTGGTCGCGCTGCGCATGCTGGCCGCCACCCCCGAGCTCGCCGAGGTGCCCGGCGACGCGCTGCCGCGCGTGACGGCCAAGCTGGAGCGGGCCGCGGGGGAGGGCGCCGCCACCGTCAGCACCCAGGTCGCCGTGGACGTCGACGCCGCCCCCGACGCGCTGCCCCGCGTGCGCGAGGGCCTGACCAGGGGCCGGCGGCTGTCGCTGCGCTACTACGTGCAGGGCCGCGACCAGGTGACGCCGCGCGAGGTGGACCCGATGCGGCTCGTGGTCGTGGACGGCCGCGCCTACCTGGAGGGCTGGTGCTACCGGGCCGAGGCGATGCGGCTGTTCCGGCTCGACCGGGTGCTCGGCGTGGACGTGCTCGACGTGCCCGCCGACCCGCCCGCCGAGGCCGAGCCGCGCGACGTCACCGCCGGCGTCTTCCGCCCCTCCCCGACCGACGAGCTGGTCGAGCTGGAGCTGAGCGCGGCCGGGCGGTGGGTGGCCGAGTACTACCCGTGCGAGCAGGTCACCGAGCTGGGCGAGGGGCGGCTGCGGGTGGCGCTGCGGGCGCGCGACGAGGACTGGATACTCAAGCTGGCGCTGCGCCTGGGCGACACCGGCCGGGTGGTCTCGCCGCCCGACATGGCCGAGACCGTGCGCCAGGAGGCCGAGCGGGCCCTGGCCCTGTACGCTCACCACTCATGACCTGGATCTTCCTGTCGGTGGGGCTGGGCGTGGCCGGGCTGGTCGTGCTCGGCATCGCGGGTGCCCGTGTCGTGGCCGCGGCACGTACTCTGAGAAGGGAAATCGCCGCGGCGCATGCGCAGCTTGAGCCGAGGCGGGCCAGATTGGCGGGCCAGGGGGGTGAGACCGCGCCCCAGGCAGCGTACGATCGTGGCTGAAACAGGCAACTCGCTAGAAAGGGCGTTTCATGCCGAACCTCGGAGTGCCCGAACTCCTGATCATCCTCCTGGCGCTCGTGCTGCTGTTCGGTGCCAAGAAGCTGCCTGACATGGCTCGCGGCATCGGCCGGTCGCTGCGGATCTTCAAGTCGGAGACCGCCAAGCTCCGCGATGACGACGACGAGCCCCAGCACACCGTGCAGCAGGCGCAGGCTCCGATGCAGGCCCAGCCCCAGCCTCAGCCCGTGCAGCCGCAGCCGATCCAGGCCGCCCCGGCGCCTGCCCCGGCCCCGGCTCCGGCGCTGTCTGCCGAGGAGCAGGCCCGCCAGCTCGAGGAGCAGGCCGCCAGGTTGCGCGCCGGCGCCGCCTCGCAGGCCGACAAGCACGCCTGATCCCCATCCCTCCTCGTCACCTGGACTGCTAGATGGCGCTGCTCAAACGGTCGAGCAATCAGGCACCCGACCCCGAGGGTCGCATGCCGCTGATGGAGCATCTGCGGGAGCTGCGCAACCGCCTGGTCATCGCGCTGGCCGCCGTGCTCGTAGGCGTCGTGGTGGGCTTCATCGTCTTCGATCCGGTGTGGGCGTTCATCAAGGAACCGTTCTGTGAGACTCCGCAGGCCGGTCAGCTCCGCCCCGGCGAGTGCACGCTCATCTTCGGCGGCATCTTCCAGTCGTTCTTCCTGACGCTGAAGGTGTCGGCGCTGGTCGGCATCGTGGTGTCCTCACCGGTCTGGCTGTACCAGATCTGGGCGTTCGTCACGCCCGCGCTCTACCGCAACGAGAAGCGGTACTCCTTCGCCTTCCTCGGGCTGGCGGTCCCGCTGTTCCTGCTCGGCACCGCGCTGGCGTACTTCATCATGGACACCAGCCTGGCGATCCTGCTGGGGTTCGCGCCGACCGACTCCGTCGCGGCCATCCAGATCGACGAGTACGTCAGCTACGTGCTCATCATGCTGGTGATCTTCGGCATCTCGTTCGAGCTGCCGCTGCTGCTGGTGTTCCTGAACATCATCGGCGTCCTGTCCCACGCCACGGTCAAGAAGCACCGCCGCACCGTCATCTTCGTCATGTTCATCTTCGGCGCGGTCATCACGCCGGGCGGAGACCCGCTGACGATGATGGCGCTGGCCATGCCGATGGTCGTGCTCTACTTCGTGGCCGAGGGCTTCATGTACCTCCGCGAGCGGCGCCTGCCGAACACGGAGAACTTCTCCCACCTGTCCGACGACGAGGCCTCGCCGCTGGCCGAGGACACCTCGCCCCTCGACGACCCCACGCCTCTCGACGAGGAGCCGCCCGCAGCGGACAAGCGTTAAGGGCATTCCGGTCGCGCGCCCCAGGCGATACATTCCGGGCGTGTCCTCCTCCCCGCAACTCGCCCTGCTCGTCAACCCCGCCGCGCGTGGCGGGCGTACGCTGCGCCTGCTCGAGCCCGTGGCGCGCCGGCTGCGTGCCGGAGGGGCCGAGCTGACGGTGATCGTCGGCGACGACGCCACCGACGCGCTGGAGCGTGCCTGCACCGCCGTGTCCGAGCGCCCCGACGCCCTGGTGGCCTTCGGTGGCGACGGCCTGGTGCACCTGGCCGTGCAGGCGGTGGCCGGCACCGACGTGCCGCTCGGCATCATCCCCGCGGGCACCGGCAACGACTTCGCCGCCGCGCTCGGCCTGCCCCGCCGCGACCTCGTGGCCGCCGCGGCCACCGTGCTGCGCATGAAGTCGCGCCGCGTCGACGCCGCCCGCATCCGCGCGGGGACGGCCGATGAGCTGTTCGCCGGGGTGGCGTGCTGCGGGTTCGACTCCCGCGTCAACGAGCGGGCCAACCGGCTCACCTGGCCGCCGGGGATGGCCCGGTACATGGTGGCCACGGCGCGGGAGCTGCGCTCGTTCCGGCCGGTCCCGTTCCGCCTCACGCTGGACGGGAACGAGGTGGTCGAGCGGGAGGCCATGCTGGTGGCGGTCGCCAACACGCGCTCGTACGGGGCGGGCATGCGGGTCTGCCCCGACGCCAGGCCCGACGACGGGCTGCTGGACGTGGTGATGATCGGGGCCGTGTCCAAGGGGGAGTTCCTGCGGGTGTTTCCCGGCGTGTACCGGGGCAGGCACGTGACGCATCCGGCCGTGTCGACGTGGCGGGTGCGCGGCGTACGGGTGGAAGCCGAGGACCTGGTCGCCTACGCCGACGGCGAACGGGTGGGGGCCGTGCCGGTGGACTGCGAGGTCCGGCCGGGAGCGCTACGCGTGATCGTGTGAGATCTACTTTGTAAAGGCGCCTGGCCGGGACGGCGCCGCGTGCGCGCGGGACGCTCACCAGGGCGGCGAGGGCCGCGACAGCCGGGACGGACCGGAATGGCGATTTCGGTAGGCTGGCGGGTATGACAACGCCAGCGGAACGCTACGCGGCCTTCCGTCACAAGCACGGGGACGACGGGGCCGCTCTGAGATCGTTCCGAGGTCTCTACGACTTCGAGCTGGACGACTTCCAGCTGGACGCCTGCCGGGCCCTGGAGGCCGGCGACGGGGTCCTGGTGGCGGCGCCCACGGGCTCGGGCAAGACGGTCGTCGGGGAGTTCGCCGTCCACCTCGCCCTGGAGCAGGGCCGCAAGTGCTTCTACACGACGCCGATCAAGGCGCTGTCCAACCAGAAGTACAACGACCTGGTCAAGCGGTACGGCACCGCCAAGGTCGGCCTGCTGACCGGCGACAACAGCGTCAACGGCGAGGCGCCCATCGTGGTCATGACGACCGAGGTGCTGCGCAACATGCTCTACGCCGGCTCGGCGACCCTGGCCGGGCTGGGGTTCGCCGTGATGGACGAGGTGCACTACCTGGCCGACCGGTTCAGGGGCGCGGTGTGGGAAGAGGTCATCATCCACCTTCCCGACTCGGTGCGGCTGGTGGCGCTGTCGGCGACGGTGAGCAACGCCGAGGAGTTCGGCGAGTGGATGGGCGAGGTGCGCGGCGACACGACGGTGATCGTCGACGAGCACCGGCCGGTGCCGCTGTGGCAGCACATGATGGTCGGCAACCGCGTCTACGACCTGTTCATGACCGACGACCTGACGCCGCGCATCAACCCGACGCTGATGCGGGTGACGCGTGACGCCGAGCGGCTGACGGCGGGGCGGGGCCGGCGGGGTTACGGCCGGCCGCAGCGCTCGCGCCCGCCGGACCGGGTGCAGGTGATCGAGAAGCTGGACGCCGAGGGGCTGCTGCCGGCGATCACGTTCATCTTCTCGCGGGCGGGCTGTGACGCGGCGGTGCAGCAGTGCCTGCACGCGGGCATCCGGCTGACCACCGACCGCGAGCGGCACGAGATCAGGCAGCTCGTGGACGAGCGCACGGCGCACCTGCCCGACGAGGACCTGGCGGTGCTGGGCTACCTGGAGTGGCGCGACTGCCTGGAGCGGGGGCTGGCGGCGCATCACGCGGGCATGCTGCCGGCGTTCAAGGAGGTCGTGGAGGAGCTGTTCACGCGCGGCCTGGTCAAGGCGGTGTTCGCCACCGAGACGCTGGCGCTGGGCATCAACATGCCGGCCCGCAGCGTGGTGATCGAGAAGCTGGACAAGTGGAACGGCGAGACCCACGCCGATCTCACGCCGGGGGAGTACACCCAGCTCACCGGCCGGGCCGGGCGGCGCGGCATCGACGTCGAGGGTCACGCGGTGGTGCTGTGGCAGCCGGGCATGGATCCGCTGTCGGTGGCGGGGCTGGCGGGCACCCGTACGTATCCGCTGCGCTCCAGCTTCCAGCCGTCGTACAACATGGCGGTCAACCTGGTCGGCCAGTTCGGCCGGGAACGCGCCAGGACGCTGCTGGAGGAGTCGTTCGCGCAGTTCCAGGCGGACCGGGCGGTCGTGGGGCTGGCCAAGCAGCTGCGCAAGCACGAGGAGGCGCTGGAGGGTTACCAGGAGGCGATGACGTGCCACCTGGGCGACTTCCCCGAGTATGCCGCGCTGCGGCGGCGGCTGTCGGACCGGGAGGCGGAGCTGTCGCGCCAGCGGGGCGCCGCGCGCCGGGCGGCGGCGGTGCGGTCGCTGGAGGCGCTGCAGCCCGGTGACGTCATCCGGGTGCCGGGCGGGCGCCGGGCGGGGCTGGCGATCGTGCTGGACCCGGGCCGCAACCCGCGCGGCACCGGGCCGAGCCCGCTGGTGCTGACGATCGGCAAGCAGATCAAGAAGCTCGACCCGGCCGACTTCCCCGTCCCGGTGGAGCCGCTGGAGAAGCTGCGCATCCCGAAGAACTTCAACGGCCGCTCGCCGAAGGAGCGTGCCAACCTCGTCTCCACGCTGCTGGCCAAGATCGGTGACCGGGATCTGGGCAAGCCGGTCAGGGCGCGTGACCACACGGTGGAGGACGACGAGGTCAACGAGCTGCGCCGGCGCATCCGTCAGCATCCGTGCCACGGCTGCGACGAGCGCGAGGATCACGCCCGCTGGGCCGAGCGGTACTACAAGCTGCTGCGGGAGACCGAGGGGCTGCGGCGCAGGGTCGAGGGGCGCTCGCACGTCATCTCGCGCACGTTCGACCGCATCTGCTCGGTGCTGGAGCAGCTCGGTTACCTCGACGGCGAGGCCGTCACCGACGAGGGGCGGCGGCTGGGCCGCCTCTACACGGAGCTGGACCTGCTGACCGCGGAGTCGCTGCGCATGGGGCTGTGGGAGGAGCTCGATCCCGCGGAGCTGGCGGCGTGCGTGTCGGCGCTGGTGTTCGAGTCGCGGGCGTCCGACGACACCCGCCGCCCGAAGATCCCCGCGGGGCGGGCCCAGGACGCGCTGTCGGCGATGATCCGGCTGTGGGGCGAGCTGGAGGGCATCGAGTCCGACCACGGGCTGTCCACGATCAGGGAGCCCGATCTGGGGTTCGCGTGGGCGGCGTTCCGGTGGACGAAGGGGCACAGCCTCGACGCGGTGCTGATGGAGGGCGTCAACGGCAACGAGCTGGCGGCCGGTGACTTCGTCCGGTGGATCAAGCAGCTCATGGACCTGCTCGGCCAGCTCGGGAACGCGGCGCCGCCCGGCAGCAAGATCAAGCAGACCGCGGTGAAGGCGATGGACGCGATGCGGCGGGGTGTGGTGGCGTACTCGTCGCTCACCTGATCCGCTTCGTCGAGGATGCTCCTGAGAACCAGTTCTCAGGAGCATCTTTTGTTCCGGTTTGACCTTCCTGTTGCCGTTTTACTTGTCGGCGGGCGGCTTTACGTCGCCGCCGACAGCGCCTTTCCGGCCGGGTTTTACCAGTCAAGACTGTTTGAAATCGGCGAATATCTGCTGATTTATCGCATTTCGGGTGCTAGCGTCCGATTTGTCAGTGTTCAGCCAACGGGGGAGGAATCATGGCGAACACGCAACTGTCTCAGGCCGGATACCAGCAAGGATGGGGCTGCCGTCGTAGGCGCCGCTGCTACCGCAGGTGGAACTGCTGCCACCGTCGCAGGTGGTGGGGGTGCTAGAGCGCCCCGTTGAGAGCCGGCGGCTCAGCCGCCGGCTCTCGTTGAGCGCCTCCGGCCGTGAGCTCGCGCCGGCGATTTCCATTCGCCGCACCTTTCGCGAATTCTGGCCGGACACCCGCGGATTGCGGAAGCTGTTCGCGGCCGGGGTGGTGTTCGCCATTCTGGCCGCGCTCTGCGAGGTGGCCGCGATCCGCCTGTTCGGGCACATCACCGACGAAGTGCTGACGACTCGGGACCTGGGGGCCTTCTGGGCGCCCGCGATCTGGTGGCTCGGGCTCGCGGCGCTCGCCGGGGTGACGTCCTTCGCGGGGGCCTACGCCACCGCGCTGGGCGCCGAACGGTTCCTGCTGGCCCTGCGCGACCGCGTGTACGCGCACGTGCAGACGCTCGCCCCCGACTTCTCCGAGAAGCGGCGGCTGGGCGACCTGATGGCCCGCCTGACGGACGACATCGAGGCCATCGAGGAACTCGTCGGGTCCGGGCTCGTGAAGCTCATCACCACGGTCGCCGGCGTGATCTTCTTCGGGGCGGCGGCCTTCTTCATCCGATGGGACCTCGCGCTGCTGACCATGGCGCTGATCCCGCTGTTCCTGGTGGTCTCGAAGGTGTTCGCGGGCAGGTTCAGGTCCGCGGCGGCGCTCGAGCGCGCCAGCAACGGCGCGATGAACAGCGTCCTGGAGGAGGGGCTGGCCAACCAGCCGCTCGTGCAGGCCTACAACCGGCAGGACGCCGAGTCCCGCCGGCTGCACGGCGAGGGCCGCGGCTGGCTGCGCGCCAACATGGCCCAGGCCTGGCTGGCTGGCCTCTACAGCCCGGTGGTCCAGGTCATCGAGACCGTCTGCCTGATCGTCATCCTCGGGTTCGGCGCGTGGGAGATCGCGGCCGGCCGGCTGACGCTCGGCGGGCTGCTCGCCTTCGCGGCCTACCTGGCCCTGCTCTACCCGGCCGTCCAGAGCCTGGGAGAGCTGGCCATGACGGTCTCGGAGGCGGCGGCCGGCTCCGACCGGGTCATCGAGATCCTGCGGACCGGACCGGCCGTGACCGACGCGCGCGACGCCGCGCCCGCGGGCCGCAGCCAGGGCCGCATCGCCTTCGAACGGGTCGGCTTCGCCTACCCGGGGCGAGGGCGGCCGGTGCTGCGGGACCTGTCGTTCACCGCCGAGCCCGGCGACGTCGTCGTCCTGGCCGGGCCCAGCGGGGCGGGCAAGTCCACCGTGGCCAAGCTGCTGCTGCGCTTCTACGACCCGGACGAGGGCCGCGTCCTGCTGGACGGCGCCGACATCCGGTGCCTGACGCGGGAGTCGCTGCGCGACAACGTGACGATCCTGCACCAGGAGACGCTGCTGTTCTCCGGCTCCGTACGCGAGAACATCGCCTACGGCCGTCCCGGCGCCTCGCTCGACGAGGTGATCAGGGCGGCGGAGGCGGCCGGGGTGCACGACTTCGTCAAGGTGCTGCCCCAGGGCTACGACACGCCGGTCGGGCAGCGGGGCCGCCTGCTGTCCGGCGGGCAGCGGCAGCGGATCGCGATCGCCAGGGCCATCCTGCGCGACACGCCGGTGCTGGTGCTCGACGAGCCCACCAGCGGGCTCGACGACGCCACGGCCGCCCAGGTGATGCGGCCGCTGCAGCGGCTCATGGCCGGGCGTACGACACTGCTCATCACGCACGACCTGCGGCACCTGCCGGACAGGGCGCGCGTGGTGGCGCTGGCGCCGGTGCCGCGGGAGGAGCGGATCCGGCTCAAGCGCGTCGGCATGCCGCCCAGGGGGCCCCGCTCGCCGGCGCCCTACCGCTCGCCGGCGCCGGGCGCCGGCGCGGCCGAGTGCGAGGAGGCGTCGGCGGCGCCCGGGCCGTCGTGACGGCGTCGTCCCGTCGATTGCGGCGCCCGTCCCACCGCGGTGGGACGGGCGCCGTTCCGTTGGGCTGGTACGGAGGGGCGTTGGGCTGGTGCGGACGGGGCGTCGGGCCGGCCTGGAAGGGCGGCGGCCTGGTACGGAGGGGTGGCGGGCTGGTACGGAGGGGAGAGGCCTCGATAGAATCGGAGAGCTCTCTCCGTTTGTCGTGAAGGCAGGTCGAGGTCATGGGCGACGATCACAGCGCCGCCAGGCCGCTGCGCGCCGATGCCCGCCGTAACCGCGAGCGGGTCCTGCAGATCGCGCAGGAGGCCCTGGCCAGTGACGGGCTGACCATCTCCTTCGACGAGATCGCCAGGCGGGCCGGGTTCGGGGTCGGCACCGTCTACCGGCATTTCCCCACCAAGGAGGCGCTGGTCGAGGCGGTGCTGCTGGGGCGGGTCGAGCGGTTCGTGGCCGACGCCAGGGCGCTGGCCACCGCCGAGGACGCGGGCCGGGCGTTCTTCGGCTGGTTCACGACGGTGGTCGAGCAGGCCGCCGCCAACCAGGCGCTGTGCGACATGCTGGAGAGCGGCTCGGGGATGGCGCTGCGGCCGGGCTCCACGCTGGCCGACGACTTCGCCGCGGCGCTGGCCAGGCTGCTGACCAGGGCGCAGCGGGTCGGGGCGGTGCGCGGCGATCTGGAGGCGCGCGACGTCCACGATCTGCTGCGCGGCTGCCTGGCCGCCGAGCGCCGCGCCCGGGCCAGGGGCGGGGCGGTGCGGATGGCGGAGGTCATCTGCGAGGGCATGCGCGCGAAGTCCTCCGCACCGCCGCCGACGTTCTGACAGCGGGCCGGGACCCGGTCAGGTGGCGAGGGTGAAGCGGACCTCGCGGGTGGCCGGGTCGGCCTGGGTGAGCCGTACCGTGACCTGCTCGCCGAGCGGGAGGGCGCCGTCGCAGCGGGCGATCACCGCCGGGTCCACGAGCTGCACCTGCCCGCCCCCACGCCGCTCGTCCACGTCGATCACCATCGCCCCGAACGCCTGCCCGATCCGATCGCGCAGCAGGAACGCCTCCACCAGGTCCACGCACGCCCGCTCCACCGCCCCCGCGCGCCGCCCGAAGGCCGCCATGAGGTCCGGCAGGAGCGGGAGCGCGGCCCGCACGGAGGCCGGGACCGGCTCGCCCGCCGCGACCGCCAGGCACACCTCGGTCGCGTACCGGTCGACCAGGCGCCGCAGCGGGGCCGTGACGTGCGCGTACGGGGCCGCGACCGCCGAGTGCTCGGCCAGCCGGGGCGGGGCGCCGTCGAAGGCCACGTAGGCGGCGCCGCGCAGCAGCACCTTCGACTCGTGCAGGAACGCCGCCTGCCGCCCCGCCTTCGGGTCCAGGCCGTGCACGACGGCGCCGTACCCGGCGCCCTCCGGCCACGGCACGTCGAGGGCCTGCGCCACCCTGCGCACCTTGGCCAGGTCGCCCGGCCGCGGACGCGGCAGCACGCGCAGCACGCCGATCTCGGCGTCGAGCATCATCGTGGCCGCCGCCATGCCGGTCAGCAGCGAGATCTGCGCGTTCCACGCCTCGGCGGGCAGCGGCAGCCGGAACTCCAGCCGGTAGCCGCCGTCGTCGCGCACCACCTCCTGGTCGGGCGTGGGCAGCGTGACGCCGCCGCGCTCGCGCTCCAGCGCCAGCCTGAGCTCGCCGATCTCGGCCAGCAGCTCCAGCACGCCGTCGGCGGTGCCGGTGTCGTGGACCGCCTGCACGTAGTCGTAGTCGTAGCGCTCGCGGCTGCGTACGAGGGCGCGCTGGACGTCGGCGCCCACGGTGCGGCCGTCGGAGTCGAGGTCGATCCGCCACACCACGGCGGGCCGCAGCGCGCCGGGCAGCAGGCTGGCCGCGTCCTCCGACAGCACCGGCGGGTGCAGCGGCACCTTGCCCGCAGGCAGGTAGACGGTCTCGCCCCGGGTGCGGGCCTCGGCGTCGAGCACGCCGCCCGGGCGGAGGAACGCGCCGACGTCGGCGATGGCGTACCAGACGCGGTAGCCGGCACGCAGCCGCTCCAGGTGCACGGCCTGGTCGAGGTCCATCGAGCCGGGCGGGTCGATGGTCACGAACGGGACGTCCGTCATGTCCCTGGCGTCCAGCCGTGGCACCTTGGCCACCCACGCGGCCTCGTCGAGCACGGCGCGGGGGAAGCCGCCGGGCAGCTTCAGCTCCCGTCTGATCCGTTCGAACCCGTCCTCCAGCTTGAGAGGTATCTGATCGGGAACCCGAATGGTAGGCACGCGTGACAACCTACAGGCGTGCGATCGCCGGGGTCAGATGAGGTGCCGGTCCAGGCCGGTGATGCGGAGCAGGCGGCGCATGCTCGGCGGCACACCCTTGATGTGCAGCCGGGTGCGCTGGTTGACGGCCTGGTTCTGGACGGAGACGAGGATGCCGAGCCCGGCCGCGTCGATGAAGGACAGCCGACTCACCTCGATGACCAGCTCCGTGTCGGTGCCGCGCGAGCGGCCCGCCTCCTGCAGCAGCGCGAGCAGGTGGCTGCGGAACTGCTCGGTGGTGGCGATGTCGAGCTCGCCGGCCACGCTCACGGTGAGCGTCCCGTCGCGGCGGCTGGTGGTCAGGTGTAGTGGATCCATATCCGGCTCCGCGCTCTCTCAGGGCCGGGATCATCCCGTCGGTAGCGCGGACCCGCCCTTTGGCACCAGATGTCATGCATGCGTCACATAGAGCGACTGTGTGCTTCCGGATTGGAGTGTACATGCTTGTACGCACACGTCGAGAGGGCGGCTGCGATTCGGGTGGACAGGAGAATTCCTCAGGAAAACAATTCCGGTTACCAGATAGAAGAAACTTCATCCTTTGGGCACGGGCGGGCAGATCGGTCGTCCGTGCTGCGGCCCGGCCGGAGGTGAACCGCGTCCCAGCTGATCTTAATTTACGGAAATATCGGCATTTGTCGGGGACGATCACTACGCTGCTAGCCCTGTCGGAATACGAGGGGAAAGCGAACCAAGATCGTGTTAATCGCAGTCGCAGTACTGGCCGCCGCCGTGGTGGGCGCGGTGGCCTGGTGGCTCCGCCGTAACGGGGCCTCCAGCGGGGACCCGGTGAGCGGCGAGGGCTCGGTCGCGCCCGGGTCCGGGCCGAAGCGGGGATGGGAGCTGCTGCTGACATCCGAGGCGGAGGCGGCGTTCATGGAGGGCCTGCGGGCCTACCACGAGGCGGGAGGGGCGTTGCGGGTGGGCGCGGAGCAGGGGGTGCTCACCACGTACGAGCCGCCGCGGCTCATCTCCCTGCACCTGCTCGCCGACGCCTTCGCGGCCCGGGGGGACGCGGCCCTGCACGACCCGCAGGGGACGGTCGAGACGCTGCTGGAGCGGCTGGCAGCCGCCGAGCGGCCCGGGGTGCTGCACCTGCGGCCCGGATGGCTGGAGGGCGAGGTGGACGGCATGGACGCCGTCCGCTTCGCCGCGGCCGTGGGCGAGGCCGTCCGCCCGGGCGGCTGGACGGCCGAGGCCCGCGTTGGAGCGTTGCAGGTCGTCGTGCCGGATGACGAGGCCGGGGAGGAGCCCGGCGAGGACGCGCGGAAGGCCCCGGCGGACGGGCGGGTGAGCGGTGACAGCCCGCTCACCCACGTCAACGGCACGCCGATCAAGCAGCTCCCGGCCAAGGACGCCGCCACGGAGGGGACCGGCGAAGAGGGTGGCGCGGCAGCCGGAGCCGGCGCCACCGAAGAGAGCGGCGCGGTTCAGCGGGGAAGGGCGGGCGAGGCGAACACGCTGATGCTGGACCTGGCCCGGGTGCTCGACCTCTACCGGGAGGCCCGCGCCCGGCGGCCGGACGCCGGCGCGCAGACGCTGCTGCGCGAGGTCGTGCCCCGGCTGATCGCCGCCGGCGGCCCCGGCGTGACGTGGACGAGACCGCCGAGGCCGGGTGAACTGCGCACCGTGCTGGGGAGCTCACCGGAGCTGCGCTGATGGCAGGGGACGGAACGCGCGCGGGGGTGCGGCGCGGCTCGCTGGCCGTGCTGGCCGTGCTGGCCGTGGTGCTGGTCTTCGTGGCGGGGCTGTGGACGGTCTCGCGGATCGACCCCACCGCCGCCAGGCCGCAGGCGGAGCCCACGTCCGAGCCCGCCGAGGAGGCCGTGGAGGAGGAGCCGCTCCGGGTCGCCGTCGAGCCGCGCCGCGTGCCCGCCGGCACGCGGGCGGTGCGGGTGACCGCCTTCTGCGCGGCGGCCCCGGCGGAGACCACCGCCCAGTCCGGCGCCTTCGTCAAGAGCCCGGTCTTCGCCCGAAGCCCGTCCGGCGCGGCCATGTCCGCCGACGCCACGCTGGATCCCGCGCTCCCGCCGGGCAGGCATCACGTGTTCGCCAGGTGCGGCACCCGATTCGGCACCGCAGAGCTGGAGATCACGCAGGGCCCGGGACGTCCGGAGCGCTCGGAGCCGGAGCGCTCCGCCACGACGCGGATCGCCCTCTCACCGGCTCGTCCGGGGGATTGGCGCGATCACCCGGACGGCGAGCCCGCCGACACCGCGGTCGATCCGGGCGAGACCCTCTTCCGGATTCAGATCGTCCACGAGGTGCGGGTGCCCGCCGACGATCCCGACGTGGCCGCCGTGCGTGCGGGCGCCGCCGCTCGTGACCCCGGCTCGTTCGTCGCCGAGCGGCTGGGCGCCTTCGAGATGCCGGTGTCGGGGTTCCTGCTTCACCTGGCGTACTCCACACCGGTCGTCAGGACGCAGAGCGGCTCACGCGAGGCGGTCATCACCTACACCGGCGTCCACTACGGTGTCGTCTTCGCCAACGCCAACCGCGCCATCGGCATCGAGTACCAGCCGCCCGCGAACGGGACAGTTCCCCGGCCGACCGCCCACGAGATCGTCGTCACCTCCACCGGCTGGACGGTAGCGGGGGTGAGCGGGCCGCCCCCGCTGGCGCAGGACGCGCACCTGCTGCGCCTCAACGGCGGCGACAGCCCCATAAGGGTCGCTTTCGCCGAGGACGGCCGGAACGCGTCCGTGGCCCACCACGTCGTCCAGGACGGGAGGCTCGCGACGCACCTCGAGGGCAGCGACCCCGTGGAGCAGGAGGTCGAGGACGGGGAGACGGTTTCGGAGGACTGGTACCAGGAGGAGTCCATCACCTTCCTGGGGCGGGTCTGGACGGCGTCGCTCACGGTGGGGCTGGTGGCGGCCGGGTTGATCCTCCTCTACACCCTGGCCCGCGCGCTCGGCGGCGCGTGGTGGCGCCGGCCCCGCAACGGGGTGCTCGCAGCCCTGGTGGGGGGCGCAGGGGGCGTGTCCTGGTTCGCCTCCGAGGGCGTGGGCGTGGAGGCCGCGGTGCTGGCGATCGTGGTGGGCGCTCCGGTGCTGGCACTCCATTCGACGTTCCGCGCCGCTCAGGGGCACAGCGACCTGCCGGTGAAGGCGGCGGCGGTGTTCGCGGCGCTGGCGGGGCTCGTCCTGGCGGCGTGGCCGCTGGCGGCCTCCTTCGGCGCCTGGCCCGCGGCCGGGGTGCTGGCCGTCGCGGCGGGGGGCGCGGGTGTGACGGCCGCCGTCCCCGGGCAGCGCCGCCGCCTGCCACGGACCGGCCTGGCGCTGCTGGGCACCGGGGTGATGCTGGCCGGCATGGCGGTGGTGTCCGGGCTCACCCCGCCGCACCTGCTGTGGCAGGCGCTGCTGCTGCTCGGCTGGTTCGCCCTGGTGTTCGGCTGGGCGACCGAGGCGAGTCACCGGTGGTCGGCGACGAGCGCGGCCCGGTGGGTGGTGGCGGCGTCGGTCGTGTTCGGCGTGCTGGTCTACGCCATGACCGTGCTGGACTCGCGCAGCAGCTGGATGGCCCTGCCATGGGACGACCTGACGGGTGTCGCCGGCACGGTGGCGTTCATCGCCGCGCCGCTGCTGGCGCTGGTGATGCTCGTCGTGCGCGTGCGCCGCCTCGGCCAGGGCCCTGCCGGTCTCACCGAGCCGGTCGCCTTCCACACGGCGATGTTCTTCCTGCTGCTCATGCGCGTCCAGGCCGGTGGTGCCGCCTCGGGCCTCCTGGTGCTGCTGGTGTGGGTGGGCGTGTTCGTCCTGCTGCCGCCGCCGCGGGCCGAGCTGCTCCGGCCGGTCCAGGTGGACGAGCACCGGCTGCTCGTCCGCGATCTGATCAGACGCCGGTCGGCCCGCGCCGCGCTGACGGCGCTGCTGCGGGAGCCGGGTGCGGGCGACGACTTCGAGCAGCGGCGGCAGGCGCTGGAGCAGGCGGGCGACGAGCGCGAGGGGCCGCTCGACTCCGACCTCGCGCTGACCACGCTGGCCGGGCGCACCCCCTGGCAGAACGGGCTGGTCTCGCTGGGGGTGGGGGCGGTGCTGTCGCTGCCGTACTCGGTGGTGCGGATCGCGGAATCGGTGCGCGGCCAGCAGACCGGCGCCACCGAGCTGGCCGCCGCCGTGCTGGCGCTGCTGTCGCTGCCCGTGCTGAGCATGGTGTTCGGCTACTTCTACCCGCGCGTGCGCGGCACGCATCCGATCGCCAAGTCCCTGGCGTTCTTCCTGACGGCTCTGCTCGTCGAGCTGCCGACGTACGTGTACACCCTGGTCATGGCGACCATCCTGCAGAGCGACCTGTCGGAGGCGGGGCTGCCCACCGCCGACGAGGCGCTCATCGGCGTGCTCGTGGCGGTGGGCAACATCGCCGTGGTCAGCATCGGGCTGGGCCTGTGGTGGGAGTGGCGGCTCATGTGGCTGGCGGGCGAGCCGTGGGGGCGGATCAGGGACGTGCGCACGCTGCGCGCCCTGGCCGCCCCGCTGGCCGCGGTGGCCATCGCCATCGCGACCACGGCGGCGACCGCGCTGGTCAACAACGTGATCGCGCCGCTGCCCAGCGGACCGGCCGTGCAGGCGACCCCGACGCCGTCGCCGTCGCGCAGCCCGTGATCGCTAGTTCTCGGCGCGGCCGTCCCGCCAGTAGCCCATGAACGCCACCGAGCGCCGGTCCATGCCGCGCTCGGCCACGAGGTGCCGGCGGAGCGTCTTGATCACGGACGCCTCGCCGGCCAGCCACGCGTACAGCGGCCCGTAGTCGACCTCCTCCTCCGGCGGCACCTCCCACAGCTCCTCGGTGTCCACGTCCACGTCCACGAAGTCGGCGGACGCGGCGATGGGGGTGGAGGGGAGGAGGCGGCCGGCGGCGGCCCGGACGGCGGGGACGAGCTGGGCACCGCGCTCGCCGCCGTTCCTGGCCAGCCAGGTGACCTTGACCGAGGCCGGGGTCTCGATCGGCAGCGCGTCGTCGTCGCAGGGCACTTCCATGAGCACCTCGCCGTTCAGGTGGGCGGGCAGGCGCTCCAGGATGCCGCAGATGGCGGGGACGGCGGTCTCGTCGCCGGCGATGAGCACGCAGCCCGTGCCGGCGGGCGGGTGGAACTCCAGCCCGCCGTGGCGGCCCTCGAAGCGGGAGGTCGGGCCGTAGAGGGCGGCGATGTCGCCGGGCTGCACGCCTTCGGCCCAGCGCGCGACGGGGCCGCCGTCGGGGTGCATGACGACGTCCACGTCCACCTCGCCGGCCTCGGGGCGGACCAGCCTGGCCGTGTAGGTGCGCATCGGGTTGCGCTTGGCCTCGTCCAGCTCGCGCCAGCGCAGGAACCAGTCCGGGCCGGTGGGCAGGTGGGCCATGCCGTGCTCGGGGACCGGGAGGAGGAGCTTGAGCCGCTGGTCGAAGCCGTTGTCCGCGAAGTGGTGCAGGTCGTCGCCGGTGAAGGTCACCCGCAGGAACGACGGGCTCAGCCGTTCGAGCCGGTCCACCCGTACGTGGAACATGTGAAAGGGCTCGGTCATCCCCGAAATCTCCGATCTAGATTAGGTGAGGCTAACCTAAACGATCGCGGCGATTTAAGCCACTCGGGAGCTGTCGCCTGGAGTGACCGGCCTGTCGCGGCGGGTGGATGTGCGCAGGTCGCAGGCGTGCGCACCTATCGAGAACGGCGGTGTGGCGAAAGTCCCAGGGCCGGGCAGAGCGGCGGCAGCGTCGCCCTCGCGTACTCGTACGGCCTCGTCGTGCGCCCGCGAGAGCGGGGAAGGTAGCGTCGTAGCGCTGAACAGGTGTCCCCCTCCCTGCGTTAGGAGCCCGACTTGTCTCCTGTGATCCTCTCCGCGGCGGGCGTCGCGCTGGTGCTCGACGACTCCGGCCCCGGCCTGCCGCGGGTGCGGCACTTCGGCGCCGGGCTCGGGCCCGTCGCCGCGCCCGACCTGCTGCCCGCGCTGGCCGCCCCGGCCCCGCCGCTGCTGCCCGCCCAGGGCGACGGCTGGTACGGCCGCCCCGGCCTGTCCGGCGGCAGGGACGGCGAGCACTGGCCGGTCCGGTGGGAGGTGGACGGGATCGACGTGACGGCCGAGCCGGGCTCCGGCGGGTCGGTGACCGTGACGGCCTCCGACGCCACGGCGGGCCTGCGGCTGGTGAGCGAGCTGGTCATGGACGGCGAGGGCCTGGTGCGGATGCGGCACACGGTCGCGAACGCGGCCGGGTCGCCGTACCGGGTGGCGGGGTTGGTGTGCGTGCTGCCGGTGCCGGCGCGGGCCGGTGAGCTGCTGGACTTCACCGGCCGGTGGGCGCTGGAGAAGGCGCCGCAGCGCAGGGCGTTCGGGCAGGGGGTGTGGGCGAGGGAGAACCGGCGCGGCCGCACCGGGCACGACGCGACGGGGCTGCTGGTGGCGGGCACCGAGGGGTTCGGGTTCCGCGGCGGCGAGGTGTGGGCGGTGCACGCCGGGTGGAGCGGCGACCACGTGCACTACGCCGAGCGGCTGGCCGAGGGCGTGGCGCTGCTGGGCGCGGGCGAGCTGCTCGAACCCGGCGAGGTCGTGCTGGCCGAGGGGGCGCGGTACAGCACGCCGTGGGTGTACTTCGCCTGGTCGGGCGGCGGGCTGGACGACGTGAGCGCGCGGCTGCACGCGCACCTGCGCTCGCGCCCGCTGCCGGTGCGTCCGGTCACGCTGAACAACTGGGAGGCCACCTACTTCGACCACGGCCTCGACCGGCTGCTGGAGCTGGCCGAGCGGGCCGCCGCGGCCGGGATCGAGCGGTTCGTGCTCGACGACGGGTGGTTCCGCCACCGCCGCCACGACCGGGCCGGACTCGGCGACTGGTACGTGGACGAGGGCGTCTGGCCGGACGGCCTGCACCCGCTGGCCGACCGCGTACGCAAGCTGGGCATGCAGTTCGGCCTCTGGTTCGAGCCCGAGATGGTCAACCCCGACTCCGACCTGGCCCGCGAGCACCCCGACTGGATCCTGGGCCACGCCGAGCGCATGCCGCCGCCGCAGCGTCACCAGCAGGTCCTCGACCTGGCCAGGCCCGAGGCGTACGCGTACCTGCTGGAGCGGCTGGACACGCTGGTCGGCGAGTACGCGCTGGACTACATCAAGTGGGACCACAACCGCGACATCGCCGAGCCGGTGCACGACGGCGTGCCGGGCGTGCACGCGCAGACGCTGGCCACGTACCGGCTGCTGGACGAGCTGCGCGCCCGCCACCCCCGGCTGGAGATCGAGTCGTGCTCGTCGGGCGGCGCGCGCGTCGACTACGGCATCCTGGCCCGCACCGACCGGGTGTGGACCTCCGACAGCAACGACGCGCTCGACCGGCAGCAGATCCAGCGCTGGACGGGGCTGCTGGTGCCGCCGGAGCGGATGGGCTGCCACGTCGGCGCGCCGCGCGACCACGTCACCGGCCGCGTGCTGCCGCTGGCCTTCCGCGCCGCGACCGCCCTGTTCGGGCACATGGGCGTGGAGTGGGACCTGACCGCGGCGAGCCAGGAGGAGCTGGACGAGCTGGCCACGTGGATCGCGCTGCACAAGCGGCTGCGGCCGGTGCTGCACGCCGGGCGCGTGGTGCGCGCCGACCACCCGGACCCGTCGGCGCTGCTGCACGGGGTGGTGCTGCCCGAGCGGGCCGTCTACGCGTACGTGCAGATCAGCTCCAGGCTCGCGATCGCGCCCGGCCCGCTGCGGCTGCCCGGCCTCGACCCGGAGGCCGTGTACGAGGTGCGCGTCGCCGGGCCCGTCCCCGAGCGGGCGGCGATGCCGGAGTGGGCGGCGGCGCCGGTGCGGCTGCCTGGCGCCGTGCTGGGCGAGCTGGGGCTGCCGGCCCCGGCGCTGCGGCCCGCGTCCGCGCTGGTCGTGGAGGTCGAACGGGTCTAGCCCGGTCTAGCTCAGGTCGAGTTCCGAGCCGCCGAACCGGTCGCGCAGGAACCGGCCCTGGTCGCGCAGCGCCTGCTCGTCGCCCCGGTGCATCGCCTCGGCGACCTTGCCCATCTGGGCGTCGAGCAGGGCGAGCTGCTCCAGCAGCTCCTCGTGGGCGCTGCGCTCCCGCCCGGCCCGCCGGGTCAGGGCGTAGCGGCGGGGCAGGTTCGCGTACGCCTCCAGGCTGGCGGGCAGGTAGCGGCGGATGGTCTGCGAGACCACGTGGAGCTGGTCGGGGGAGGCGGTGAGCTGCTCGGCCCTGGCCAGCACGCCGCCGATGACCTCGGCCAGCCCGTGCACGGCGGCCCGCACGTCGTCGGGGAAGCGCCGGTCCACGCGCCGCAGCAGCCCGTCCAGGTCCTCGCGCAGCGCCCGCGTCTCGACCTCGGCGTGCGAGATCGTCAGCCGGACCCGGTCGGGCGGGGCGAGCAGCGCGCCCGCCCCGTACAGCGCGACCACGACGACCGGCCAGTACGCGCCCGCCAGCCCCAGGAAGTGGGCCACCAGGCCGAGCAGCGCCAGGCAGGAGCCGGCGATGTTCCTGGTCGAGCCCAGATACCGCAGGACCCGCTCACTGGTAGCCACGGATCTCCTTGAACGCGCTGGTCAGCGACGTCTCGCGGGCGTCGAACACCGCGCCGCCGGTCAGCTCGGCCACCTGGCGCATCTCCTCGGCGTCGCTCTCCCCGAACAGCACCACGAACGTCGGCACGCGGCGCCTGTCCTCCGGCAGGGACCGGTAGTGGCTCTCGAAGCCGGCGTAGTCGGAGCCGTCGGTGTTCTCGCCGTCCGTCATGAGCACGATCGAGCCGTAGTGGCCCGCCTCGACCGGGCGGTCGTAGGCGGCCTTGAGGCTGTCGTAGATCGCGGTGCCGCCGTAGGCGCTCAGCCCCTCGGCGAAGCTCCTGATCTCGGCGAGCACGGTCTCGGGGTTCCGCTCGGGGACGGTGAACGGCACGGGCTGCCGCGGCGAGCCGCTGAACGGGATCATCGTCACGGTCTCGCGGTTGCTGAAGCGGGTGAAGGCGCCGGAGGCGGAGGTGTCCGCGCCGGTCAGCGCCACCAGCGCCTGCCGCAGCGAGTCGATCCTGCCGCCCTTCATCGAGCCGGACGTGTCCAGCACGAACGTGGCCTGCGCCGGGACGCGCACCTGGTTGAGGTAGGTGGTGATCAGCTCGTCGGCGGTGCTGCGCCGGTTGGGGAAGGGCAGCTCGATGAGCTGGGCGGAGCCGAACCGGGAGTCGAGCGGGACGCCGCCCACGATCGGCCGGCGGTGCGTGCCGGTCATGATCTCCTTCTGCACGGCCGGGGTGCGCAGCCAGGCGGTGAGCTTGCCGTACAGGACCTTCTTCTCCTCCGGGGCGGAGGCCAGCAGCGTGAGCGGGTAGTCGGCGCTGACCACGCCGTCGCCCGGGTGGACGAGCGTGAGCGGCTCGCGGGCGCCCAGCAGCACCGACTCGTAGTTGACCATGCCGTCCACGCTCGGGTCGCGGGCGTAGGCGTCGGCCAGCCAGCCTGACGAGCCGGCCGTCAGCCGCTGCGCGGAGAAGAACTCCTTCAGCCGGGGCGTCACCGCGGCGACCTGCTCGGCGCTGAGCGCCCCGTCGGCGTCCGACAGCGCGGCGGCCACGCCGACCAGGGCGGAGAAGCCGGAGTTGGAGGAGGCGGGGTTGGTCATGCCGAAGCTGAACCTGCCGTCCCTGGCCGCCGCGGCGATGTCGGCCCAGGTGACCTGCTTGCCGTCCCAGCCGAGCTCGGCGGCCTTGGCGGGCTTGAGCCCGAGCACCACCGGCGAGACCATGATCTTGGTCTGGGTGGACAGCTTGGCCTGGGCGCCGTCGATCAGGGACAGGTAGCGGTTGGAGGAGAACCAGATGGCGTCCAGCGTGCCGTCGGCGCGGCCGCTCGCGACCTGGTCGGCGCCGTCGAGCGTGCCGGTGTAGGTGAGCTTCACCTGGACTCCGGCCTCGCTCCCGGCCCGTTCGAGCAGCGGCTCCAGGTCCTTGATCTCGCTGCCGGCCAGGACGCGCAGCACGTCGGGCCCGTCGGTGAGCTCCTCGGCGCCGCCCGCGCAGGCGGCCGTCAGGAGCAGGGCGGGCAGGAGGAGCGCGGCCAGGAACCGTCTCATGCGGAGCCCTCCTTGGCGCGGTCCAGGTACGTCCTGGCGTGTTCCAGCTCCGACGTCAGGCTGTCCACCGTGACGGCCATGCTGTCCACGGCCTTGGCGCGGAAGGAGTCGATCAGGTCCATCGTGGCGTAGACGTTGTCGAACGCCTGGCGCAGCGTGTCCAGGTCCACGGTCGTGGCGGCGGCCTGGTTCTGGATGGCGCCGGCCTGCGTGCGCAGCATCTCGCTGGTGGCCAGGATGAGGTCGCTGGTCGTCGCGTTCAGCGCGGTGATCTGGTCGAGCACGAGCTTCTGGTTCGCCAGCGCCTGCGCGACCGTCACCGCCGTGCGCAGGGCGGCGACGGTGGTCGTGGTGGCGCGGTCGACGCCCTTGCTGAGCTCCAGGTTGTTCTTGCGTACCAGGTCCAGGGCCAGGTAGCCCTGGGCGGACACGGCGAGCTGGGTGAGCAGGTCCTGGTGCTTCTGGCGGACGGCGAACAGCGCGTCCGAGCGCAGCGCCGTGGCCTGCGTCTCGTCCGCCACCGCGATGCGCTCCTCCAGGGCCGCGTCCATCGCCTTGGCCATGACCGCGTACTCCTGCAGCCGCGTCATCGCCTCCCACAGGTTCGCCTTCTCGCCCTCGATGGCGGCGTTGTCGCGCAGCAGCTCGTCCTGGCCGGACTTGAGCGCGCGGATGATGTCGTCGAGGTGCTGCTGCGCGGAGTGGAACCTGGCGAAGTAGTCGCGCAGCCGGTCGCCGAACGGGATGAGCCCCAGCAGCTTGCGCGGCCCGCTCGCCGCCTGCTTCGGGTCCAGGTCCACGACGGTACGGCGCAGCGCCACCAGGCCGCTCGCCACCCGGCCCTGGGCGTCGGCGCCCTCGCCCCTGGCGGCGTCGAGGGCCGCGACCGGCCGCTTCAGCATGCGGTTGGCCACCTGCGAGGCGGACCTGATCTCGGTGTCGCCCATCGAGGAGATGTCATGGACCTTGCGGGAGAACTCCGGCGAGCGCGGGTCGATCCCGCCCAGCTCGCCGGCGAACTCGCGCGCCTTGGCGGTCAGCTCGGCCGCGCGCTCGTCGGTCATCGGCAGCATGGTGGCCGCCGTCTCGGCCGGTACCGGGGTGACCGGCGCGGGCGGCGTGAGCACCAGATCGGACACGTGCGGGATCTCCTTGCTAGGGACGTGCGGCGTCGATGGTGGTGATGAGCCGGTCCAGCCGCTCGTACGTGGGCGGCTCGACGACGTCCACCAGGCCGGCGGCGGCCGGCGCCTTCGTCTTGGCGACGAGGCCGGCGAACGCCTGCGGGTCGGTGGTGCGGAAGCCGTACTGCGCGGCCAGCGACTGCAGCGCGGGGTCCTCGGTGAGCAGCTCGCCGACCCGGTTGCCGTCCGCCGACAGGGGGACGAGGGTGTGCTTGCTGAGCACGGTCGGCGACGGGTAGACCAGCCGCATGTCAGGCTTGATCGCGCCGTCGCCGGCGAAGACGTGCGCCAGGTACTGCGCCTCGTAGACCACCAGCATCGGCGTCTTGCCGGCGCCCAGCGCCAGGTAGTCGTCGAAGGACGCCTCGCTGGTGGACTCGGAGAAGCCCTGGTCGAGCACGGCCGGCGCGAGGACGGGCGCGATCTTGGCGACCTGGGCGTCGGAGGTGATGACGTCCTCGCCGTTGGCCACGTAACCGATCACCGACAGGTACATGGCGGCGGAGTTGGAGGTGCGGATGTCGGTGGTCGTCAGCAGCACCCGCTTGCGCGCCTTGTATGTCGAATTATCCGGAATTTCATCCCAGCGGGTGCCTTTAGCCACTAGGTCCAGATATTTCTTGATGTCTAAGGTTTGGTGGCCTTTGTCGGAATTGTTGAGCACGCCGGCCTTCGCCATCAGCTGTGCGATCGGCTCGAACGTGGCCACCGCCATCGGCGAGTAGAACGGCGAGTACGTGACGGTGGCGCCGCGGTCGCGCTTGATCCGCTCGGCGGCCGGGACGCTGGAGGGGAAGGCGAAGGCGTACCGGCTCAGGTCCACGTCGGTGACGATCTGCCGGGAACCGGCGGTGTCCACCTCGACGCGCAGGCCGTGCCCGGCGAAGGCCGCCTTGACGCGGGGGTCGTCGAAGAACGGCTTCTTCTCCGACCCGATGACCCCCCGCACCACCGCCACCTCGGGCTCGTCGCCCCCCTGGTTCCCGGTGACGATCGCGACCACCGCCACCCCGGCCAGAACCGCCGCCAGAATGACGCCGATCCACCGCTTCATCGAACCCCGTTTCTTGAAATGACCCCCATGGCGGAATTATGGGATGGCATCAGCGGGGACCGCGCGGGTGTGAAGGCGAACGTACGGCAGAATTCATTTCCCGTTCACGGCCGGGGCGGAGGCGCCCGGCTTTTTCCCGGGTTACGGGATGACGTCGGCCACGATCGTGGCGCCGCTCTTGCGGCACGACGTCAGCCTGCCGGTCCGCATGCTCTCGGCCGCCGTGTTGCTGACGCACTCCCAGCCCGCGACGGTGGCGACCCCGGCGCTGCCCTGCTTGGGCGTCCGCGGCCGGTAGTAGGCGCGCACCACGCGCAGGGCCTCGGCGCAGTCGACGAGCCCCCGCCGCACGGCGACCGCCGCCGGGGAGCCGTTCGCGGCCTCGGCCTCCCCGCACACCGTCCCCGGACCGGCCAGGGGGCCGCCGCCCGGCGTCCGCTCGGGAGCGGCGGCGCCCGGCGAGCCAGGGGAGGCCGTGGCGGCGGGCTCCGGGGAGGTGGCGGGAGGCTCGGACGCGGGGGTCGCGGGCGGCGTCGCCGGCGGGGCGAGCGGGGCGGGGCCGCAGGCGGTCAGGCAGAACAGGAGCGGGACGGCGGCGGCGACGCTGGTACGCACGGGGGAGGGACTCCACGACTCGACTTCACGACCGAGGCAGTGTCCCACGGCGGGCTTCGAGGCCGTCCCGCCCGCGGCGAGCACCCCCTGGACGGCCTCCTCCGCCAGGGTCCCCTGACGCCCGCGGGACAGCGGCCGGTAAACCAGGCGGCAGATTCGGGCCGGGTGGTGAATCGGGTTTAATGCCGCCGCAACCCTGAGACTCATGATCACGAAACACGGCCCGCGCAGACTGGGGGTCATGAGCGATGCACCGAAGGTGATGGACGCACGTACCGGGCACGGCCGTTCCTGGGGGCGGGAGGTCGGTGAGCTCGCCGCGCTGTTCCTCGCGGTCGGCCTGGCGCACCTGCTCGCGACCCTGCTCGGCCACCAGGAGCCGGGACCCGTCATCCTGGTCGGGCTGGGGGTGGCGCTGATCGTCGGCGCGGCGATCCACAAACGGCTCGGCCACCGTCCCGCGAGCGCGGGCCACCGTTCCAAGGCCGGAGCTGGGGCTGGGAGCGGGGCGGGAGGCGGTCTGCCGGGCCGGTTCCGCCGCCGGGCCCGTGCCGGTCGCGGGACGGCTCCGCTGCCTGTCGAGGGCGGGGCGGGCGGGCCCATGGCGTTGTGGCGGATCCGCATGCGGGTGGTGGAGCGGCCCGGCCGGCTCGCCACCGTGGCGGGGGCGTTCGGGCGGCTGGGGTGCAACATCCTGGCGCTGCACATCGCGCCGACCGGCAGCAGCGCCATCACCCCGGCCGGGTGCGACGCGCTCGACGAGTTCGTCATCGAGGCGCCCCGCGAGCTCGCGCTGGACGTGCTGGCCGGGGCGCTGAGCGAGGCCGGCGGGCAGGACGTGGTGATCGTGCCCGCGCGGGTGAAGGACCTCACCGACCCCGGCGTCCAGGCGCTGGTGCTGGCGCAGCGCGTCAGCGACGACCCGGACCGGCTGCCCGAGGCGATGGCCGAGCTGCTGCGGGTCTCGCACGCCGAATGGCGGCGTCCCGGCGACACCGTGGACGAGGGCGCCGAGCTCAACACCACCATGGTCATCTCGGTGAACCCCGACCGGGCGCTGCTCGTGCGGCGGCCCGAGCTGCCGTTCACCCCGACGGAAGCGGCCCGGGCGGCGGCCCTGACGGCCGCCGCCACCCACGCTCGCTACACCGCCCGCTGACCGCCCGCCCGCCACTGCCCCGCCGCACCCCGGCCGGGGTCCTTCCGGGGGAAGGGGCACACCTGCCGCGGGGCGCCTGCGGCGGTGCGGCTGGTCGCGGCGCGGGGGCCGGCGGAGGCGGGGTGCGGCCGGGGAGGGGGCAGGGTCAGCGGTAGCCCTTGGCCAGGACCGCCTCCGTGTCACGGGTGATCCGGTCCGCGATCTCGGGCGCGAGGGCGAGGCGCGGCGGCCGGCAGGCGCCGCCCTTGCGCCCGGCCAGGTCCATCGACAGCTTGATCGACTGCACGAACTCGGTCTTGGAGTCCCACCGCAGCAGCGGGTGCAGGTCCCGGTAGAGGGGCAGGGCCTTGGCCACGTCGCCCGCCACGGCCAGGTGGTAGAGCTCCACGGTGGCCCGGGGGATCATGTTCGGGTACCCCGCGATCCAGCCGACCGCGCCGGCGATGCCCAGCTCCAGCAGCACGTCGTCCGAGCCGACCAGCACGTCCAGCCCGGGGGCGAGCTCGGCGATCTCGTACGCCCTGCGCACGTCCCCGGTGAACTCCTTCACCCCCACGATCAGCCCCTCCTGGTGCAGCTCGGCCAGCAGCGACGGGGTCAGGTCCACCTTGGTGTCGATCGGGTTGTTGTAGGCCACCACCGGCAGCCCCGCCTTGGCCACCTCGCGGTAGTGGGCGACGACGGCCCGGCGGTCGGCGCGGTAGGCGTTCGGCGGCAGCAGCAGCACCGACGACGCCCCCGCCTCGGCCGCCTGCTCGGCCCAGCGCCGCGACTCGGCGGACCCGTACGCGGCCACGCCCGGCATGACGTGGAAGCCGTCGGGCGCGGCCTCGACGGCGGTGCGCACCACGCGGGCGCGCTCCTCGTCGGTGAGCGTCTGGTACTCGCCGAGCGAGCCGTTGGGGCACACGCCGTGGCAGCCGCCCTCGGCCAGGAAGCGCACGTGCTCGGCGTAGGCGTCGTAGTCGACGGACAGGTCGTCGTCGAAGGGGAGGGCGGTCGCGACGTGCACGCCGTGCCACACAGGGGCGGTCATACGTTCTTCTCCTTGGTCCAGTTCTCCAGCCCGCTCGCGTCGATGGGCAGCGCGGCGGACAGGTTCTCCGCGCCGTCCGCCGTCACCAGCAGGTCGTCCTCGATGCGAACGCCGATGCCGCGCAGCTCCGGCGGCACCGTGCGGTCGTGGGCGTGGAAGTACAGCCCGGGCTCGACGGTCAGCACCATGCCGGGCGTCATCTCCGCCCCGTGGTACGCCTCCGGGCGCGAGCGCGCGCAGTCGTGCACGTCCAGGCCCAGATGGTGGCCGATGCCGCAGATCAGGTAGCGGCGGTGGTGCTGGCCGGCGTCCGACAGGGCCTCGTCCACCGACACCGGCAGCAGCCCCCAGTCGTGCAGGCCGCGCGCGATGACCTCCATGGCCGCGTGGTGGAAGGCGGTGAACGGGCGGCCCGGCGCCACCTGCGCGAGCCCGGCCCGGTGCGCCCGCTCCACCAGGTCGTGCACCTGCCGCTGCGCCGGGCTGAACGCGCCGGAGACGGGGAAGGTGCGGGTGACGTCGGCGGTGTAGTGGGAGCGCGTCTCCACGCCCATGTCGAGCAGCAGAGCCTCGCCCTCGCGGACGGGGCCGTCGCAGCGCACCCAGTGCAGGGTGGGGGCGTGCGGGCCGCTGCCCACGATGGAGGCGTAGCCGGGGCCGTTGCCGTACGTCCTGGCGTACCGGTCGAACGTGCCCTGCAGCCACCGCTCGCCCCCGCCCGCCACGGCGGCGGGCACCTCGGCGAGCACGGCGGCGAAGCCCTCGACCGTGCGGTCCACGGCCTCGCGGAGCTGCCCGACCTCCCACTCGTCCTTGATCATGCGCAGCTCGGCGAGCACCCGGCCGACGTCGTCGGCGGGCGCCTCCGGATCGGTGAAGTCCGCCAGCGGCAGGACCTCGACGCCGAGCGCGGCCGACCACTCGGCCGGCGACGGCGACGGGCCGACCCACAGCTCTCCGTAGGCGGCGTCGGCGAAGAAGCCGGTCTCGCCGGGACGGGCCGGCGGCGGCAGGTACACGGTGGCCGCGCCGTCACGGACGACGGCCACCGCGTGCTCCACCGCGCAGCCGGTCAGCCAGTAGAAGTCGCTGTCCACGCGGAAGTCGTAGGCGGTGTCGTTGCTGCGGGTCGGCGCGTGGCCGGCCCGCACCACGACGGTCCGGCCGGGCAGCGCCTCGGCGAGCCTGGCCCGGTGGGCGGCGGCGGCCTCGGCCGCGCCCGGGACCAGGTCCGGGGTGCGGGCCGGGGAGTCCCACCCCTGGGCGATGTACTGGGTGAACGCGGGGATGTCGATCAGCCTGGGCAGCTTGGGTTGCTTGGGCTGCTTGCCGTCACCCATCGGTGAGTCCTCCTCCAAGGTCGCGGACGAGCTGCGTCAGGCGGGCGAAGACCCGTTCCTCGCCGATGCCGTCGTGCTCGTACTCGTTGGTGACCCAGGCCTGCGTGTTGCCCACCCGGGAGGCGGTGTCCAGTTGCAGGCCCGAGTCGACGTACATGTCGTCGAAGTAGACGGCGGCGGCCACCGGCACGTCGTTGGCGGCCAGCCGGTCCAGGTCGTACAGCGGCGGCCAGTCGTCCCGCTCGGCGAGCAGCTCGACGGCGCCGCGGAAGGGGCGCAGCGCGCGGATCTCCTGGAACATCCAGGGATAGATCATCTCCCCGGTGAACAGCAGCGGCCTGGCGTCCTCGGCGAAGGCGGGGTGGCTCGCGCGCTCGCGCTGCGCCGCCCACGCGGTGGCGCCCGCCCCGGAGCCGTAGATGCTCTCCTGCAGCGCGGCGAACAGCGGGTTGTCGGCGTAGGAGGAGCGGGCCAGCACCTGGTGCAGGAACGTCTCCGGCAGCCCGTCCGATTCGTCCAGCAGCCAGTGCATGCGCTCGTAGCCGGGCTTCATGCCGAAGTCGATGCCCAGCGACTGCAGCCGGCGAACGGTCAGCGTGTCGCCGTCGGGCAGCAGCACGTCGCCCTCGGCCAGCCGGTCGGCCAGCCGCGCCGTCGTCCCGGCGTGGTGCGGGTAGCGGCGGTAGAACTCGGCGTTCTTGGCCGCCACCCGCGGGTACGTGCGCCGGTAGACCTCGGCGGCGTCCGGGGCGAGCGACGGCAGGCCGCCCGCGACGTAGCAGGCGCTGAGCCCCTCGGGCGCGTTCGACAGGTACGTGAGCGTCAGGAAACCCCCGTAGCTCTGCCCCAGCGTCGACCAGCGCCGGCCGCCGAAGACCGTCGTGCGCAGGTGCTCGGCGTCGGCCACGATCGAGTCGGCGCGGAACCGCGCCAGGTAGTCGGCGCCCTCCCGCGCGCCGAGCGCGCTCATCACCCGGCCGTCGATGCGCGAGCTGCGGCCCGTGCCCCGCTGGTCGAGCAGGATCACCCGGTACGTCTCCAGCGCCCGCCCCAGCCAGCCCGCCGTGCCGACAGGCCGGGGCCCCTTGCCGCCGGGCCCGCCCTGGAGGTAGAGCAGGCACGGCAGGTCCTCGCCGTCGCGGGCCGGGTCCACCAGCTCGCGGGCGAACACCGTGATGGTCGCCTCCGGGTCGGACCAGTCCAGGGGCACCCGCTCGACGTGGTCGCGCACCCGCATCCCGGGGATCGTGTACGTCGCGGTGATCAAGACCTCTCCCTCCTGCGGCGGTCCCACTCCGGGTCGATCCGGGGGATGGCCGCCAGCAGCGTGCGCGTGTACTCGTCCTGCGGATCGCCGAACACCTGCTCGGCGGCCCCGAGCTCGACGATCCGTCCCTTGCTCATGACCGCCACCCGGTGCGCGATCTGCCGCACCACGGCCAGGTCGTGGGCGATGAACACGTAGCTGAAGCCGCTCTCGCGCTGCAGCCGCCGCAGCAGCTCGATCACCTGCGCCTGCACCGACACGTCCAGCGCCGACACGGCCTCGTCGCAGATCACCAGCTTGGGGTTGACGGCCAGCGCGCGGGCGATGCCGATGCGCTGCGCCTGCCCGCCGGAGAACTGCGCGGGGTAGCGCAGCGAGTGGTCGGGGTTGAGCCCGACCCGCTCCATCAGCTCCTTGGCGTGCTCGCGGCGGCTGCCCTTGGGCGCGATGCCCTGGTAGACCAGCGGCGCCATGAGGATGCGCTCCACCGTGTGGCGCGGGTTGAGCGAGGAGAACGGGTCCTGGAAGACGACCTGCACGTTCGCGCGGAAGCGGGCCAGCGCCGCGCCCCTGGCGTGCGTGACGTCCTCGCCCTCGAACTCCAGGGTGCCCCCGCTCGGGTCCATCAGCTTGGCGATCATACGGGCGGTGGTGGACTTGCCGCTGCCGGACTCGCCGACGACGGCCAGCGTCTCGCCCAGCCGTACCTCGAAGCTGACCTGGTCCACCGCGGTGAACTCGGCCCTGGCGCCCAGCGGGCCGCGCGAGACGAACCGCTTGGTCAGGCCCTCGGCGCGCAACAACGTCACAGGACCACCTCATCGTCGATGCGCGGGATGCTCTCCAGCAACATGCGGGTGTAGTCGTGCTCCGGCTCGGCGAAGACCTGCTCGGCGGTGCCGTACTCGACCTGCTCGCCGCGCCGCATCACCAGCACGCGGGTCGCGATCGAGCTGATCACGGCCAGGTCGTGGGTGATGAACACCATCCCGGTGCCGCTCTCGCGCTGCAGGGAGGCCAGCAGGCGCAGGATCTGCGCCTGCACGGTCACGTCCAGCGCGGTGGTCGGCTCGTCGGCGATCAGCAACGCCGGCTCGCACACCAGCGCCATCGCGATCATGACGCGCTGCCGCTGCCCGCCGGAGAACTGGTGCGGGTAGTAGTTCACGCGGCGCTCCGGCTCGGGCAGGCCGACGTGCCCGAGCGCCTCGACGGCGACCTGGCGCGCGGCCTTCCTGGAGCCGCCGCGGTGCGCCCGGTACATCTCCTCGATCTGCAGGCCCACGGTGTAGTACGGGTTCAGCGACGACAGCGGGTCCTGGAAGATCATCGACATCCGGTCGCCGCGCAGCCTGCGCAGCTCCCGGTCGGAGCGGCCGAGCAGCTCGGCGCCGTCCAGCCGGATGCTGCCGCTGGTCCGCGCGCCCTTGGGCAGCAGGCCCATGATCGCCAGGCTGGTCATCGACTTGCCGGAGCCCGACTCGCCGACGATGCCGACCGTCTCGTCCCTGCTGACCGTGAACGACACGCCCTTGACCACGTCCACCGGGCCGCGCGTGGTCGGGAAGGTGACGGTGAGGTCCTCCACGACAAGCAACTCGCTCATGGCGACGTGATCCTCACTCTCGGGTCCAGCCTCGTGTAGACGAGGTCCACCACCACGTTGCCGATCACCACGAAGAACGCCGCCAGCAGCGTGACCGCCATGATGACCGGCTGGTCGTTCTTGGCGATCGAGTCGGCGGCCATCTTGCCGATGCCGTTCAGCCCGAACACGGTCTCGGTGATCAGCGCGCCGCCGAGCAGCGCGGCGAAGTCCATGCCGAAGATCGTCGCGATCGGCGTCAGGGCCGGCCGCAGCGCGTGCCTGCGCATGGTCAGCGCCGGGCTGAGGCCCTTCGACCTGGCCGTGCGCATGAAGTTCTCCGCCAGGGTGTCGATCACGTTGGCGCGGGTGAGCCGGGCGTACAGGCAGGCGTAGCCGGTGGCCAGCACGATCCACGGCATCAGGTACGACTGGAACCACACCACCGGGTCGTCGGAGAACGCCACGGCCTGCGGGAACGGCAGCACCTGGAGCTGCACGACGAGCACGTACTGCAGGGCCAGCGCCAGCACGTAGTTGGGGATGCTGGAGCCGCCGAGCGCAAGCCCCATTGCGGTGCGGTCCCACCAGGTGCCCTCCTTGACCGCGCTGAGCAGCCCCGCGGCGATCCCGAAGAGCAGCCACAGCACGGCCGCGCCGATCGCGACCGTCGCGCTGACCGGCAGCCGCTCCACCACCATGTCCATCACGGACTGGTTGGTCTGGAAGCTGTAGCCCAGGCACGGCGCCGCGCAGTGCACGAGGTTGGCGCCCTGGCCGTAGTCGCGCCCGGCGAAGATGCCGCCGAGGAAGCCGAAGAACTGCGTCAGGAACGGCTGGTTGAGCCCCAGCACGTCGCGGATCTGGTCGATGCGCTCCGGCGTGCACGTCTTCCCGCAGATCATCACCGCCGGGTCCGGCTGCAGGGTGAAGAACAGGACGAACGTGAACAGGCACACCAGGAACAGGATCACCACGACGCCGGCCAGGCGTCCGATCACGTAGCGCGCCATCATGAGGCATCCCCCGCGTCGAAGGCGGCCCGGATCCTGTCGCCCAGCACGGTCAGCGACAGCACCGTGAGGAACAGGAACGCGCCGGGGATCACGAAGTACATCGGGTCGACGGCGTACCAGCCGACCGAACTGGAGATCATCTGGCCCCACGACGGCGTGGGCGGCGTGACGCCGACGCCCAGGAACGACAGCCCCGCCTCGGTGCCGACGTAGCCGGGCACGGCCAGGGTGATCATCACGATCAGGGAGCTGCGCAGGTTCGGCAGGATCTCCTTGAACACGAGCTGGCCCGTCGAGGCGCCCGAGGCCCGCGCGGCCTCCACGAACTCCCGGCTCACCAGCGTGAGCGTCTGCCCGCGCACCACCCGGGCCAGGTACGGCCAGCCGAACACGCTGATCACCACGACCAGGAGCACCGGCCGGTTGCCCTGCGGCAGCGCGGACAGGATCGCGATCATGAAGATGAGCGCGGGGAAGGCCATCAGGAAGTCCATGACCCGGCAGATCACCTGGTCCACCCAGCCCTGGTAGAACCCGGCCAGCATGCCCAGCACCACGCCGAGCAGCGTGGTGAGCGCCGTGGCGGAGAGCGCGATGATCAGGGAGACCCGGGCGCCGTACGCGATGCGGGCCAGGATGTCGCGGCCGTTCTGCGGCTCGACGCCCAGCAGGTGCTCGGCGCTGATCCCGCCGAGTGGACCGTAGGGCACCCCGCCCAGGTCGGTGTTGACCGCGGCCGTGTCGAAGTCGTTGGGGCCGTGCCCGGTGATCGCGCTGATCAGCGGCGCGCCGATCGCCATCAGCACGATCAGCGCGAGGTAGGCGCCGCTGATCACGGCGCCCCGATCACGCAGCAGCACGCGGATGACGCGCCGGCCCGAGGTGGCGGGCGCGCCGCCCGCCACCTGCTCTGGATGCGCTGCGACCGTCATCTACTTCGTCGGCTTCGCCAGCCCGACGGAGACCAGGTCGACACCGCCGGAGTAGGAGTTGGACTGGTAGGCGCCCGCGATGTTGGCGCCGTTGACCAGGATCAGCTTCTCGTAGGCCAGCGGCACGACCGGCGCCAGCTCCATGATCTGCTTGTCCAGCTCGCCGTAGGCCGCGTTGGCCTGCTCGACGTCGGTCATCGCGGCGATCTCGTCGATCTTGGCGTTGATCTCCTTGTCGTTGATCTGGGCGAGGTTGGAGTTGCCCTTGGCGGTGATGTTGCGGCCGTCGAACAGCGGCGGCAGGAACGTCGCGCCGGAGGCCCAGTCGGGGCACCAGCCGGTCACGGCCATGTCGTTCTGCTTGGCCGGGGTGCCGATGACCTCGTAGTACGTCGAGGCGTCGATGTTGTTGATCTTGACGTCGATGCCCACCTGCTTGAGCGCCTCCTGGACGGCGACCGAGACCGCCGCCATCTTCGGCTGCGCCCTGGTGTCCAGGGTCAGCGAGAACCCGCCCGACAGGCCCGCCTCGGCCAGCAGCTTCTTGGCCTGCTCGACGTTGTGCGGGTACGGGTCGTAGTCCACCCGGCCGGCGACCGTGGGCGGCTGGATCGAGGTGCCCTTCTGCGCCAGCAGCGACCCGCCCATCGCCGCCACGATGGTGTCCTTGTCGATCGCGTAGTTGATCGCCTGGCGCACGCGCACGTCGCTCAGGTGCTTCTTGGTGGTGTTCAGGCCCATGTAGGTCGTGCAGCCGTTGAGCCCGGACAGCGTGCGCGCCTTGATCTGCGGCGTCTGCACCCGGGCCACGGTCGCCGCCTGGATGCTCTGGCCGAGCGCGTCGGCGTCGGTGCCCTGCCCGGCCAGCATGCGCTCGTCGATCGTGGCGGCGTCCAGGCCGAACGTCCACTCGAACGCGTCCGGCTTGGCCGTCCGCACCTGGTCGGTCTCCTGCTTCCACTGCGGGTTGCGCTCCAGCTTCAGCGACACGTTGCGCTGGTAGGAGGCGACCTTGTACGGCCCGCTCGCGATCGGCTTGCTGTCGAACGCCGCCCCCGCCCCGGTGCCCTTGGGGAACGGGGTGAAGTTCGCCAGCGCCAGCGCGCTCGGGAAGTCGGCGAACGGCTTCTTGAGATGGATGACGACCGTCTTGGCGTCCGGCGTCTCGATCGTGTCCAGGTCGCCCGACAGGTACGGGCCCTTGTAGTCCTTGGGCGCGTCGAGCAGCAGCTTGCCGTACGGCGAGCCGATGCCCGCCTCGGGGTCGAAGGCCCGCGAGAAGCCGAACTTGACCGCCTCGCTGGTGATCGGCGTGCCGTCCTCGAAGAAGATGTTGTCCTTGAGCGTGAACGTCCACGTCTTGGCGCCGTTGGACGGCGTGCCCGTGTCGGTCGCGAGGTCGGGCACGATCTTCGTGCCCTCGGCGCCCGGACCGGCGCCGAACGTCGTCAGCCCCCGGTAGATGAGCCGGTAGAAGTTGTTCACGCCGCCGTCGAAGCCGCGTACCGGATCCAGGTGGGAGAAGTCCGCGTTGGCCAGGACGTGCACCGTGCCGCCCGTCGCCGGGGTCGCCGCGGAGCCGGTCGCGCCGGTGCCGGCGCCCGGGCCTTGGGCTGCCCCGCCGCCACCGCCGCACGCCGAGAGCGCCAGCACGGCGGTCATCGTGACGCTCGTGAGCGCCGCCGATCTCCTCATTTCGCCTTCTTTCCGTTGGTTGCGTCGGGGGTCCTGACCCAGACCCGCATGGCTTCGGGGTCGCGGTTGCCCCAGAGGAAGTAGGGGACGAAGGTCGCGGTGACCGGCGTCCCCGGGAGCGCCTGCTCCAGCGGGAGCTCCGGGTAGAGCTCGGTGGAGGGCGGGGGAGCGGCGGCGGCGGTGAGGGTCAGCACCACTGCGTCGTCCCGCCGTTCGATGTTCGCGTTAACAATGTCGGGTACGCCGATCACCAGGTCGTCCACGGCGGCGTCCGGGCTGTCCTGCTGCTCCACGCAGTAGACCAGCGGGCCGCGGGCCAGGCTGACCGTGCCCCTGGTGGCGTCGAGGTGGGGGTGCGAGCCGTGCGCCCTGACCGGCATCGGCAGCGTGAGCCGTACCTCGTCGCCGGCCTTCCACTGGCGTTCGACGCTCAGCCAGCCGCCGTCCGGCTCCGCGTCCCAGGGCCGGCCGTCGACCGTGACCGTCGCGCCGCGGGCCCAGCCCGGGATGCGCAGGACCAGCCCGTACGGCCCGTCCGGCGCCCGCTCGACCGTGAGCCGCACGTCGCCGTCCCACGGGTAGGCGGTCTCCACCGCGAGGTCCAGCTCCGCGCCCTCGATCCGGCCCTCGGCGTAGGAGGCGATCAGCAGCGCGCCGTCCCGCTCGGCCGCCACATAGTCGGCGAGCTGGGCCATCCAGCGCACGATGTTCGGCGGGCAGCACGGGCAGGTGAACCAGGCGCGGCGCAGCGGCTCGCCGCCGGCCTCCGCGCCGCTGCGCTGCTCGTGGTCGGGGCGGCGCTGCAGCGGGTTGTCGTAGAAGAACGCCTTGCCGTCCGCCGACAGGCCCACGGCGTAGGCGTTGTAGAGCACGCGCTCGAACACGTCGAGGTACTTGGCGCCGCCCGTGGCCAGGAACATCCGCCAGGCCCACTGCATGACGGCGATGGCCGCGCAGGTCTCGCTGTAGGCGCGCTCGGACGGCAGCTCGTACCGGTCGCCGATCGCCTCGTCGGAGTGGCGGCTGCCGAGCCCGCCGGTGACGTACAGCTTGGTCGCCACCATGTCGTCCCAGAGCCGCTCCAGCGCCTCGAACAGCGACCGGTCGCCGGTCTCCAGGTGGACGTCGGCCGCGCCGGCCGCCAGGTACGCCATCCGCACCGCGTGCCCGGTCACCGACGGCAGCTCACGGAAGGGCAGGTGGTCCTGGAAGTAGTCGCCGGCGAAGATGCTGTGCTTGAGCTGCCCGGAGCCGCGCCGGTCCACGAACGCGGCCGCCAGGTCGAGGTAGGCGCGCAGCCCCGTCTGCCTGAACAGCTCGACCAGCGCCATCTCCACCTCGGGATGGCCGCACACCCCCTCGTGCGCGAACCGCTCCACCACCAGGTCCGCGAACCGCTCCGCCACCCGCAGCAGCCGCTGGTCGCCCATCCGGCGCGCCGCGGCGACGGCGGCCTGGATGAGGTGACCCAGGTTGTACAGCTCGTGCCCCCAGGCCAGGTCCTCCCACGGCTTCTTCGTGGCGGCCGGGTCCTGGAAGAAGGAGTTGAGGTAGCCGTCCTCGGCCTGGACCCGCTCCAGGAGGCCGACGACCTCCTCGAAGAACTCCCGTACGGGCTCCCCCGCGCGGCCGTCGCCCAGCTCGTAGGCCAGCCCCTCCAGGGTCTTGTACAGGTCGGTGTCCAGGAACGGGTAGCGGCCGCGGTACGGCGCCGGGTCCTGCTCCAGGAGGCGGCTCAGGTTGGCGACGTTGCCGGCCGCGCGGAGCTGCTCGATGGTGTGCGGGATCGTGGCCGTGCCGTTCCTGTGCTGCCAGTGGTGCAGCAGACCACCGGTGATACGCACTCCCGGAAGCGGCCGTACGGCCCCGGCGGACGTGCGTACGGCGCCGGACAGCGGCTTGACCTGCTTAGACGTCATGAACCTTCCCAGTAATGTGTGGCATTGCACTGAACCATAGGTGTCCGGGAGGTGTGTTGCCAAGGGTTGCGGGGGTGACGAAAAGAGAAAGTAACCCGTCCGGAATCTGGGACGGCGGCTGCTCCGCCGTACACAAGATCGCCACCGCGACGCCGTCAACCCCTCGTCGCGTAGGTCGCGTCCACGGACGTGGTGTATGAATCGATCTTCGTGTGATCCTGGTTTGCAGGTTAAGCGGTAAGTGTCTGCGGGAGCGGGTTCTGGGCCGGTGTGTCACCGGCGATGAGCCGGACGCGTGCCTTGGCGAGAATGTCCAGGCCCATGTAGCGGCGCGCCTCGGTCCATTCGTCGGTCTGTTCGGCCAGCACAGCGCCGACCAGCCGGATGATCGCGGCCCGGTCAGGGAAGATGCCGACCACGTCGGTGCGCCGGCGGATCTCCTTGTTCAGCCGCTCCTGCGGATTGTTCGACCAGATCTGCCGCCAGGTCTCACGCGGGAAGGCAGCGAAGGCCAGCAGGTCCTCGCGGGCGGCGTCCAGATGCTCACACGCGGCCGGATACTTCGCCTCCAGGGCGTCGATGACCCAGGCGTGCTGGGCGCGGACCTGCTCGGCGGCAGGCTGGTCGAAGATGGTCCGCACCAGCGTGGCCACCCACGGCTGCGCCGACTTCGGCACGCAGGTGAGCAGATTGCGCAGGTAGTGGGTGCGGCAGCGCTGCCAGCCCGCGCCCGGCAGCGCGGCGCCGATCGCCTCCACCAGCCCGCAGTGAGCGTCGGAGACCACGAGCTGCACCCCGGACAGGCCGCGGGCGACCAGACCGCGCAGGAACGCCAGCCAGCCCGCGCCGTCCTCGGCCGAGGTGACCTCCAGGCCGAGCACCTCGCGCTGGCCGTTGGCGTTGACGCCGGTGGCCACCAGTGCGTGCACGTTGATCGTGCGGCCGCCCTCGCGCACCTTCTGGGTCAGCGCGTCCAGCCAGACGAACGTGTAAGGACCGGCATCCAGCGCGCGGGTGCGGAACGCCTCGACCTGCTCATCCAGCACCTTGGCCATCTGGCTGACCTGGCTCTTGGAGATGTGCTTGATGCCGAGCTGCTCGACCAGCTTGTCCACCCGCCGCGTCGACACTCCCAGCAGGTAGGAGGTGGCGACCACGCTGATCAGCGCCTGCTCCGCGCGGCGCCGGCGCTCCAGCAGCCACTCCGGGTAGTACGAGCCCGAGCGCAGCTTCGGAATGGCCAGCTCGATCGTGCCCGCCCGGGTGTCCCACTCGCGGGCCCGGTAGCCGTTACGGGAGTTGGTCCGCTCGTCGCTGCGCTGCCCGTAGGCGGCGCCGCACAGGCTGTCGGCCTCCGCCGACATCAACGTCTCGGCCATGGTCTTCACCATGGATCGCAACAGATCCGGACCGCCGGTCTCGATCTGCTGCGCCAGCCACCGCTCAGGCGACACACTGTTGTCCGCGGTCATCGCCGTTCTCCTTCTTGGAATCGTTGCTACGAAGGATCACGCGATGACCGTTCTCATTTCACGACGCCACACCTGCTGACCAGGTCAAACTCGTACACCACTTCCGCGGACGCAACCCGTCGCGTAGCCGCTCGGCCGGTGAGGTGACAGCACCGGCGAAGCCTCTCACGGCTGCCGGGCCGCCCACCCCGTTTGGACATGACCTGGCGCCGCCCAGAGGTAGGGGGACGTAGCTATGACGTCTCGCGTGCCCCTGTCATCCTCCAGGCATGGACGCATTTCTCCTGCAACTCCTCCCGTTGATCGGAGTGATCGTCGGGGCGCTGGCAACCATGGCCACCACGGCCTCCGCCGACCGAAGGCGCTGGAGACGGGAGCGTGCGACCCGGTGGGACGAGCGCCGGCTCGACGCTTACGTCGAGTACGCAAGCGTGAACAAGGAGCTGTACACGCTCGCCTGCTGCACGACGGCCATGCATCGGCCGTACTCGGCCAGCCCGCATATCGAATGGGAGACCGGAGAGGCTCTGATGGCCCAGGCTGAGATGCGTCGAAGGCAGGCCCTGGAGAAGGTGCTGTTCTTCGGGGACGCTGCTACGGCTCAAGCCGCCGATGCCTGGTGCGACGCGATCGTGGTCCTGCGAACGTATGTGAGTGAACGACCGGATCGATGGGACGACTGGTCGTCCCTGGCGGATGGGGTGACCGAGGCGCGTGATCGCTTCTACGAGGCGGCGCGCGCTGACGTGGCCATGCATCGGCTGGAGCGAGGGCGGCTGCTTCGAGCTGAAGGTATGGCCCCTTCTCGGAAGGTCCTGTAGCTGCGAGCCCCATGACGGTCGGCTGGAGCTTCAGGCCCCGCACGTTCGATCCTCGCAGCAGCCGCACCGGCGCGAAGTGGCCCGTCGCCAGTGGCCGAGGTGAGGAGACCGCCTCCGCCGCGTACGCTCGCCGGGCAGCTCGCCGGCCGGCGAGCGCGGAGATCAGCGCTCGATGAGCGTGACCTCCAGGGAGTAGTGGGAGGCGCGGTAGACGTGGGAGCCGTGCTCGACGGCGCGCCCCTGGTCGTCGTACGTGGTGCGGACCATCGTCAGCAGCGGCGCGCCGCGGCGTTCCTCCAGCAGCCGGGCCTCGGCCTGGGTGGCGGCCCTGGCGCCGATGCGCTGGTTGGCGACGCGCATGCGGACCCCCGCGCCGCGCAGCAGCTCGTACAGGCCGCGCCCCTCCAGGTCGGCGGCCGTGAGCGGGGCCAGGCCCTGGGGGAGCCAGTTGTGCAGGACGGCGAGGGGCTCCCCGGCCGCGAAGCGGAGGCGTTCCAGGTAGAGGATCTGGGTGCCCGGCTCCACGCCCAGGATGGGCGCGATGTCCTCGTCGACCGGGCGCGACTCCAGGGCCAGTACCTGCGTGGCCGGCTCCTGGCCCGAGCGGCGCAGGTCGTCGTAGAGACTCGTCAGCTCGACCGAGCGCTTGACCTGGCCGTGCACCACCTGGGTGCCGACACCGCGCTTGCGCACCAGCAGGCCCTTGTCCACCAGGTACTGGATCGCCTGCCGGATCGTGGGCCGCGACAGGCCGAGCTTGTCGGCCAGCAGGATCTCGTTGTCCAGCCGCGAGCCGGGGGCCAGGTCACCGCGGCGGATCGCCTCCGCGATCTGCTCGGCCACCTGGAAGTAGAGCGGCACGGGACTGGACCGGTCCAGGTCGATGGCCAGGTTCGCGGTCATGCTGATCAGCTTAACCGACGTCAGAATGTCCTGACAAACGAGGCATGGGCGGGGTCTCACGGCTCCCCGCCGCCGCAGCCGCACCCGCCATCTTCACCGCCCCCGCCCCCGCCATCTTCACCGCCCTCGCCCCCGCCCGCGTCGCCGCCCTCGCCCCCGCCCGCGTCGCCGTCACCGTCGTCCGCGCCGCCGCGTACGGGAGCGGGCGCCGGCACGGTCTCGGGCGGGTGCCCGCCGCGCTCATCGCGCTGCCCCTCGGCGGTTTCGGCATCGGGGCGATCAGCTCGCGAGGAGCTGCGGCAGCTCCGTCAGCGACGTGATGCGGGGGAACCCGGCGGGCGGTGGGACGGCCGCGAGCCGGTCCAGCCAGACCGAGCGCATCCCGGTCACCGCGGGGCCCGTCACGTCGTTCTCCACGTCGTCACCCACCAGCAGCACCTCCCGCGGCGCCAGCCCCAGCGCCGCGGCGGCCCCGGTGTAGCAGGCGGGGGCGGGCTTGAAGTGCCCGCCCAGGACCTCGCCCGTCAGCACCGGCCCGACCAGCCCCGCCAGCCCGATCGTGCGGACCTTGGCCTCCTGCATCGGCAGCGTGCCGTTGGTCAGCACCCCGAGCGCGTACCCGCCCAGCCCCGCCAGCGCCCCGGCCACGTCCGGGAACGCCGCCCAGTGCCGCCGGTACAGGTCGGCGAAGCCCGCGTACGCGGCGTCCAGGTCGCCGGGCACGGGCACGGCCAGTTCCGCGCACAGCGCGGCCAGGCGCAGCCGCCGCTGCTCCTGCACCGAGCACTGCCCCGCCTGCCACATCGCCAGGTACGGGCCCTCCAGCGCCGCCCAGATCGCCGCCGCCTCGTCCAGACGAGGATGGCCGGGGAAGCGGCCCGCCACCCACGCCGTGATGCCGGCGTCGGCGGCGGCGCGATGGTCGAACAGGGTGCCGTCGAGGTCGAACAGGATGCCCTTGATCCCCGGCTCGCTCACTGGGCGGCTTCCGCGATGATGCGGGCCGCCGTCTCCCGCGGCGGGTAGCCGAGCGTGAGGCCGCGCACCGACAGGGCGGCCTGCGCGAACAGCGCCTCGGCGTTCTCGGTGAGCACGTAGTTCAGCGCGGGGGAGCAGGACCGGTGCGCGTCCAGCGCCTGCGCCTCCAGCTCCGCCAGCTCCTTCGGCAGCGCCTCGCGGTAGTCGGCGATCAGCGCGTCGAGGTCGAAGAGCTGCCCGTACCGCTCCGACGTGCCCGCCACCACCCGCACGAGGTCGCCGTCGAGCTGGGCGCGGTAGACGAGGTTCGTGCCGCCGCTCTTGGCGAACCAGCGCATCGCCTCGTCGGCGGGCAGCGTGAACGCCCCGTACGGCTTGCGCGCGTACAGCAACGCCTCGGCTATCCACCGGTCGCACCACAGCTCGTCGCGGTAGGGTGCCGGGGCGTGTGGATCGACGGACAGGCCCTGTGCCAGCACCGGGTTCCAGGCCGACACCATCGGGCTGCTGAAGCGCGGCATGCGGGGGCCGCGCCAGTGGCTCAGCGCGTAGCCGTACCAGACGGTCACGACTTCGACCCGGTGCCTGGGCAGGGGGCGCTCGTAGGTGCCGTTCATGATCTGGCCCCCGTCAGGGTGCCGCCACGGTCCGGGGGTGAGGCCGAGGTCTGTGGGGGCCGGAGGAGTCCGGTAGTCGGGATGGAGTATCCACGCGTCCGCCACAGTTTCGCTGCCTTTCGGATTGGCGTATGCACGACGTGTCTGACCACTAGAGTGGCCATCGTGCAACACCCGTCACTCGGTTTCAATAGACCAGGTGTAAACGCTGATATTTGTCATCGATGGTTGTGACAGACGTATGCAGTTAAGCGTTGTCGCGGCCCGGCTCTGCTCCCTGCGCGCCGCGGCCCGGCTGTCGATGAAGTCCGCGGCGGACGCCGCGGGGCTCAACACCTCCACGATCTTCCGGATCGAGCACGGGCTGGTGGCCCCGCGCGAGGCCACCGTGCGCACCCTGCTGGAGCTGTACGGCCACGGCGAGCACGCGCCCCGGCTGCTGTCGCTGCTGCGGGAGGAGCGGGTGCCCGGCTGGTACGACGCCCCCGGCGTGCCGCTGGGGCTGTCGGCGTTCCTGGAGATGGAGGACCAGGCGCAGATCATCTACACGTACTGCCCGATGCAGGTCCCCGCGCTGCTGCAGACCCCGGCCTACGCGCTGTCCGCCGCGCTGGCCGGGCTGCCCGCCGGAGCCTCCTACGAGCAGGCCGCCGGCGCCGCCGAGCTGGTCGCGGTCCGGCAGCGGGTGCTCGACCGGCACCAGGGGCCGCACCTGTGGGCGGTGCTCGACCAGGCGGCGCTGACCGACCCGCCGCTCGGCCGGCCCGAGGACCGGCTCGCCCAGCTCGACGCGCTCACCAAGGCCGCCAGGCAGCCGCACCTCGCCGTGCAGGTCGCCCGGCCCGTCAGCGAGAGCGGCTACCTCTACCAGGGGCCGCCGTTCACATTGCTGCGCTTCCCCCAGCAGGACCGTCCCGACGCGCTGGTGCTGCACCTGCTGCACGCCCCGATCGTCATCGAGGACCGGAGGCGGGTCGAGGAGCACCAGCAGGCGTTCGCGCGGCTGTCGCTGTCGGCGCTGCCCGTGGAGTCCACCCCCGACGTGCTGGACGGGGTCCGCGCCACGCTGCCCCACTGACCTCCTGCTCAGTGGTGCTGGCGGAACTCGCCGGCGCGGCGCACGTGGTCGATCATGATGCGTTCCGCCGTCTCCGCGTCGCCCGACTCCAGGGCCGTCAGGATGCCTTCGTGCGCCTCCAGCTGGGCCTGGACCTGCGTCTCGTCCAGCCACAGTGACGCCTCGGCGGGCACGGGGAAGCTGTTGCGCACCGACCTGGCGTGCGCGCCCAGGAACGCGGGGCCGCCGATGTCGACGATGCGCAGGTGGAAACGCCTGCTCTGCTCGCCGAGCCGGTCGTGCCTGCCCCGCGCGGCGTCGTCGGCCATCGAGGCGTGCAGCTCGCGCAGCTCGGCCAGCTCCTGCGCGGTGATCCTGGCCGCCGCCAGCCGCGCCCCCAGGCCCTCGACGACGGCGCGCACCCCGTAGTACTCGGCCAGCGCCTCGTCGCCCAGGTCCACCACGGTCGCGCCGTGGTGGGCCTCGTAACTGATCAGCCGGTCCTTCTCGAGCCTGCGCAGCGCCTCCCGCACCGGCGTGACCGACACCCCCAGGCGCTTGGCCACCTCCCCGGCCCGCAAGGCCGTGCCGCCCGGGATCCGGCCGGTGCGGATCTCCTCCAGGAGCACGCTGTAGACGTACTCGGCCTTGCTCATGGGCGGCCGGGGCTCGGTGGGTGACATGTCCTCAAGTGTCTCGCAGAACGGCCACGCTCTTGACCTATGACATATTTCTTATAAGTTACATACCCATGACGAGCCTCGCTGACCTGCGGGTCATCGACGCGGCGACGTTGTTCGCCGGTCCCTCCGCCGCCATGATGCTGGGCGACTTCGGCGCCGACGTGATCAAGATCGAGCATCCCCGCCGGGGCGACCCCTCGCGCGGGCACGGCGCCGCCGGCCTGTGGTGGAAGACGCTGTCGCGCAACAAGCGCGCCGCGGCCGTGGACCTGTCGCGGGCCGAGGGGCAGGAGATCCTGCGCCGCCTGGCCGAGCGGTCCGACGTCCTGATCGAGAACTTCCGCCCCGGCACCCTCGAACGCTGGAACCTCGACCCCCAGGACCTCCTGGAGCTCAACCCGCGGCTGATCGTGGCGCGGATGACCGGGTTCGGGCAGTTCGGGCCGATAGCCAAGCGGCCGGGGTTCGGCACGCTGGCCGAGGCCATGAGCGGCTTCGCGGCCATGACGGGGGAGCCCGACGGGCCGCCGACCCTGCCGCCGCTGGCCCTGGCCGACGGCATCGCGGGCCTGGCCATGTCGTACGCCGTCATGGTCGCCCTGCACGCCCGCGAGCAGACCGGGCGCGGGCAGGTCATCGACATGGCGATCATCGAGCCGATCCTCGGGCTGCTCGGGCCGCAGATGAGCGTCTACAAGGCGCTCGGCATCGTGCAACAGCGCACCGGCAACCGCTCCAGCAGCAACGCGCCGCGCAACACCTACCGCACCCGCGACGGCCGCTGGCTGGCCATCTCCACCAGCGCCCAGCCCATCGCCGAGCGCGTCGTCACCCTCGTCGGCCGGCCCGACCTGGTCGAGCAGCCGTGGTTCGCCAGCGGGCACGGCCGGGTGCAGCACGTGGACGAGCTGGACGAGGCGGTCGCCTCCTGGATCGCCGAACGGGACGCCGCGGAGGTCATCGCCAGGTTCGAGGAGGTGCAGGCCGCGGTCGCGCCCATCTACGACGTCACCGACCTGGCCGAGGACCCGCAGTACGCGGCGCTGAACACGTTCGTGGAGGTGCCCGACGAGGAGTTCGGCACCCTCACCATGCAGAACGTCATGTTCCGCATGTCCGAGACGCCCGGCGAGATCCGGTGGCCGGGGCGCACCCTCGGCAGGGACACCGACGAGGTGCTCGGCGAGCTGGACTACCCCGCCGAGCGGATCGCCGCCCTGCGCGAGGACGGGGTGATCGCGTGAGCCCGCTGCTCCCCGTGACCTGGCTGTACGTGCCCGGCGACCGGCCCGAGCGGTTCGACAAGGCCGTGGCGTCGGGCGCCGACGTGGTCATCATCGACCTGGAGGACGCGGTCGCGCCCGTGCGGAAGGACGCGGCCAGACAGAACGCGGTCGCCTACCTGCGCGCCCGCCGCGGCACCCCGGGTCCGGCCGTGCACGTGCGGGTCAACGATCCGGCCACGGCCCGCGGGCGCGACGACCTGGCCGCCGTCGGGGAGCTCGCCGACGCCGTACGGCTGCCGAAGGTCGAGTCGACGGCCGTGCTCGACGCGCTCACCGGCGCGCCCGCGTACGCGCTGCTGGAGTCGGCGGCCGGGATCGTCGCGGCCAGGGAGATCGCCGCGCACCCGCGCGTGGCGGGGGTGGCGCTCGGCGAGCAGGACCTGGCGGCCGAGCTGGCCATCACCGACGAGCAGGCCATGAACCACCTCAGGCTCCAGGTCGTCCTCGCCGCCGCGGCGGCCGGGCTGCCGCCGGTGCCCATGTCCGTCTACCCGGACGTCAAGGACGAGGCCGGGCTGCTCGCCTCCTGCCGGGCGGGCCGCGCGCTCGGGCTGTTCGGCAGGACCGCCATCCACCCGCGCCAGATCCCCGCGATCAGGCGGGCGTTCCGGCCGACCGAGGAGGAGACCGCCAGGGCCGCCGAGATCGTGACCGCGGCGGAGCAGGCGGAGCAGGCGGGCCTCGGCGCGGTGGCGCTGCCCGACGGCCGGTTCGTGGACGCCCCGATCGTCGTCAGGGCCCGCCGCACCGTCGACCTGGCCCGCCGCCTCGCCGACCGCCCCGAAACCCCGCCTGGCCCGCGCGAAACCCCGCCCGGCCCGCGCGAAACCCCGCCTGGCCCGCGCGACAGCGGGCCCGGCCCAGCCGCAGCCCCACCGGGCTCATCCCCGCCCCCGCCGGAAGCCGGCGCCTGACCATCGGCCGGCGGGCCGTTCACCCCCAGCACAACCCCCCATTGGAGGTCATTCGCCATGGGAATCGCCGTATGGGCGCTCATCGCCTACATCGCCATCATCGTCGTCTGGAACGGCGTGCTGAAACGCAACATCGGTGAGGCGATGCTCATCGGTTTCGCCGGCGTGTGCCTCTTCGGCGGCACGAGCTTCTTCGACCTGGCGTGGGCGGGCATCGCCGACGCGATGGCCGAGGAGGTCGTCTTCGCCGCCCTGGCCTTCGTCTTCATGGGGTACCTGCTCACCAGGCTCGGCCTCATCCAGGAGCAGGTCACCGTACTGAACTCGATCTTCGGAAGGCTGCGCGGCGGTGCGGGATACGTCTCGACCTCCGCCTCCGCGCTGCTGGGCGGCCCCTCCGGGTCGGGCTCCGGCATCTCCGCGTCCGTCGGCTCCGTCACCATCCCCTGGATGATCCGCTCGAACTGGCGCCCCGACCTGGCCGCCTCGCTGGTGGCGGGCAACGCCGGGCTGGGCATCTCGATCCCGCCGAGCTCGTCGATGTTCCTGCTGCTCGGCTCGGCCGCCGTGGCGCCCGTGCTGACCGCCGACCAGCTCTTCGTGCCCGCCCTCGTGGGCGGGTTGTGGACGGTGGCCTACCGGTTCGTGGTGGTGTTCCTGTGGGTGCGCAGGCACGACATCGCCGCCACCGACGCGGCCGACATCGTGCCGCTGCGGGCGGCGCTGCGCGCCGGGTGGACGTCGCTGCTGGTGTACGCGGGCATCGTCGTGCCGGTGCTGATGACGCTGGACTTCGGGGTGGCGCTGATGGAGTCGCGGGTCGGCGAGGCGGCCGACGACATCAGCATCATCGTGTGGATCCCGGTGCTGACCGTGCTGGCCACGTTCGCGGTGGCGTGGAAGCGGCTGCCGCGCACCGGGCGCGCCTGGAGCGAGCTGCTCGGCGAGATGGCCCCCAGGTACGCCGTCATCGGCGCGACGCTGTTCTTCGCCTTCGCCGCCGCGGCCAGCCTGGGCGAGCTGGGCCTGGTGGACCAGCTCACCGCGATCCTGCGGGGGCTGGACGCGCCCGCGGTGGTCATCGCCACCATCGTCGGCCTGCTGCTCGTCGTCATCGCCGCGCCGCTGACCGGCACCGCCACGATCGCCGCCGTCGGCGGGGTGGCCTTCACCGCGCTGACCGCGGCCGGGATCGCCCCGGCCGCCGCGGCCACCGCCATCATGATCTTCGCCTCGACCGAGGGGGCGTCCCCGCCGGGAGCGGCCCCGATCTACATCGCCAGCGGCATCGCCCAGGTGGACCCGGCCAGGACGTTCGGCCGGCTGATCCTCTGGTTCGTCATCCCGACCCTGGTCATCGGCGTGCTGGTCGCCACCGGCGTGCTGCCGATCTGAGAGGAGCCCCCGTCATGAAGAGCGTCACCATGGTCCTGTTCAAGATCGGCCTCGTGCTGTTCCTCGTGCTCGGCGTCGCCCTGGTGCTCACCCAGGCCGCCGGCCTCGTCGCCGGCAGCCCCGGCCTGGTCTCCGGCGCGGTGTCGGCGCTGGGCATGGCGATGACCGTGTCGGCCGGGGTGACCGGGCTGCTCGGCTTCCTGATGTCGTACCTGTTCCACTGGAAGGCCGGCGAGGACTAGCCGCGCGGCACCCAGCGGGCCCCGAGCTCCTCGTCCTGCGGCGCGGGGCCGGGCAGGTCGCGGTGGGCCGGAGGGACGCGCATGGAGTCCATCATCAGCGTCAGGTAACGGTGGCGGAGCTGGGAGGCGCGTTCCTCGCCGCCCAGCTTGATCGAGGCGAGCTGCTCGAACAGCAGCGCGATGTCGGCCACCGTCACGTCCGGCCGCAGCACGCCCGCCGCCACCGCCCGGCCGTGCACCTCGACGGCCAGGGCCGAGGCCCTGGCCGCGAGCTTGCCCAGCTCCTCCGTCGGCGTGAACGTGCCCGCCAGCTTGATCGTCAGCGAGCTGGAGTCGGCGTCCACGATGCCGCGCAGGTATCCGGCGAACGCCTCCCACGGATCCCCGTCGTCGGCCAGCGAGCGCTCGCTGACCTCGATGTAGAGCCGCAGCCCGTCCCCGCACAGCTTCTGCAGCAGCGCCTCCTTGCTGGGGTAGCGGCGATACAGGGCGCTGATCCCGACGCCCGCCTTCTCGGCCACGGCCGCGATGGGGGCGCCGGGCTCGGCGGTGAAGACCGCCCGCGCCGCCTGGAGGATCAACTCGTCGTTGCGTGCGGCCTGCGCCTTGCGGCCGCTCATCGGTGCGCTGCTCATACCCGCAGTGTAAGGGAACGTAGGGTTCCGTTCTACTGTGACGTGCGGAAGCGAACCTGAAGAAGAGCGTAAGCGCGGGCCCGCACCATGGGCACATGACGAACCACACGAGCGGTTACGCCCCCGTCAACGGCCTGAACATGTACTACGAGATCCACGGCGCCGGCGACCCGCTGGTCCTCATCCACGGCTCCTTCTCCGGCATCGGCACCTCGTTCGGCAAGCTCCTGCCGCACCTGGCCAAGACCCGTCAGGTGATCGCCGTCGAGTTCCAGGGCCACGGCCGCACGGCCGACATCGACCGCCCCCTGTCGCCCCAGCTCGTCGCCGGCGACGTGGCCGCGCTCCTGGACCACCTCGGCGTCGAGCGGGCCGACCTCCTCGGCTACAGCCTGGGCTCCAGCATCGCCTTCCACGTCGCGGAGCAGCGGCCGGACCTCGTCCGCAAGCTGGTCCTGGCCTCGTTCTCCTTCAGCCCGGACGGCCTGCACCCCGGCCTGGCCGACGGCTTCGAGAGCATCCGGCCCGAGCACCTGCACGGCTCGCCCTTCCACGACGAGTACCTCCAGCTCGCACCCCGGCCCGAGGACTTCCCCGCGCTGTGCGAGAAGGTGAGCGCCCTCATGCGCGACCTCCGCGAGCCCACGGCCGAGGAGGTGCGGGCGATCGAGGCGCCCACGATGGTGGTCATCGGCGACTCCGACATCATCCGCCCCGAGCACGCCGTGGAGACGTTCCGCCTGCGGGGCGGCGGGGTGGCCGGCGACCAGGCCGGGCTGCCGGACGCGCGGCTGGCCGTGCTGCCCGGTACCACGCACGTCACGCTCGTGCACCGCGCCGAATGGCTCGCCTCCATGATCGACGACTTCCTCACGGGCTGATCCGCGCCACGTCCCGCCCTCCCGCGGGCCGCCGCGGTCCTGATCGAGACTGGGCAACCACCTCGTCCACCACGTACGCTGCGCAGGGCCACGTACCTGTCGCCGATCATGTCACCCGGTCCGGAGGAGGGCGGCGGCGACCGCAAGCCCCAGGGAGGGGACATGACGCAGCAGGAAGAGCCCCGCGTCGTGCGGGTGCTGCTCTCACCCGCGAACGTGTGGCGGGCCGCGCTCGCCGTCGTCGCGGTCCTCGCCCTGGTGCTCTTCGCGCGCTTCGTGCTGGCCGACGCGGGCGGGCTGATCGTCGTGGTGGTGATGGCCTGGTTCATCTCCCTGGCCATGGAGCCCGCCGTGGGCCGGCTGGCCCGGCACATGCGCCGCGGCGCGGCGGCGCTGCTGGTGATGGTGGCGTTCCTGCTCGTCTCGGCGATCTTCCTGTACCTGTTCGGGAGCCTGCTGGCGGAGCAGGTCGCCGTCCTGGTGCGGGAGCTGCCGGACATCCTCACCGGCGCCGTCGCCTGGGTGAACGAGCGGTTCGGCACCGACTACCGGATCGCCGACATCCTCACCTCGCTCAACCTCACCCCGCAGCAGGCCGCCCAGTACGCCCAGGACGTGCTCGGCAACGTGCTGGGCCTGGTCGGCACCCTCACCGGCGCGGTCGTCAACCTGTTCACGCTGATCCTGCTGATCTTCTACCTCTCCGCCGACGGGCCCCGGCTGCGCGTGTGGCTCGCCCGGCTCATGCCCGCGAACCTCCAGCGCGTCTTCCTCACCGTCTGGGACGTGTCGCTGACCAAGACCGGTGGGTACGTGTGGGCCAGGCTCATCCTGGCCACCGTCAACGCCGCCGCGTCGACCGTGGTGTTCCTGGCGCTCGGCATGCCGTCGTGGCTCGCGCTCGGGCTGTGGACGGGGCTGGTGGCGCAGTTCGTGCCCACCATCGGCACCTACATCGCCATCGTGCTGCCCGTGGTGGTCGGGCTCGTGTCGCCCCGGCCGTGGATCGGGCTGGCCGCGCTCGCCTGGGGCGTGCTGTACCAGCAGGTGGAGAACCTGACGCTGGAGCCGCGGATCAGCGGCAGGTCGGTGGACATCCATCCCGGGGTGGCCTTCGCGGGCGTGATCCTGGGGGCGTCGCTGTTCGGGGCGGTGGGGGCGCTGCTGGCCGTGCCGGTGGTGGCCATGCTGCTGTCGCTGATCGACACGTTCGTCGCCCGGCAGGAGCTGGTCCAGCCTGTTCCCGCGGGCCAGGCCGCCACGGCCGATCACCACACCGCGGCGCCGCCGCCGGGCGGCGTGCCACCACCCGAGCCGCCCGAGCCGCCTGAGGAGTCCGGCCCGCCTGAGGAGTCCGGCCCGCCTGAGGAGTCCGGCCCGCCTGAGGAGTCCGCGCCGGGAGCCGGGCGCGAGCGCGCCACGCCCGACTGAGCCGTCAGCCGTCGTGGCGCGAGCGCACCACGTCCGGCCGAGCCGTCGTGGCGCCCGGTCTCAACCCCGCCTGAACAGCCGCGCGCCGAGCCCGGAGATCGCGCCGGCGGCGCTGCCCGCCCAGTAGTACAGGCGCGGCGGCACGTGCGGGAGCAGCGCGGAATGCCGCTGGTTCAGCAGCGCGATCATCTCCCTGGGCGGCCGGTCGACGTACCGCGGGACGTGCTCGTACCACTGGGCGCTGCGCCGCGCCGCCCGCTGGGAGGGCCGGATCGCGGTCATGCGCTCCCGCTCGTACCCGGCCAGGGCGGTCTCGAGCTCCGGGTCCGCGTGCAGCGCGTCCACCAGGAAGGCGGCGTCGCCGAGCGCCAGGGCGGTGCCGGCGCCGATCGAGTAGTGGGTGGTGTGCGCGGAGTCCCCGAGCAGGACGAGGTTGCCGCGGTGCCAGGTGCGGTTGGTCAGGGTGCGGAAGTGCAGCCAGCGCGGGCCGCCGTCGGCCTGCGTGCGGCCGATCAGCTGATGCCCGTCCAGCACCTCCGCGAAGAGCTTCTCCAGGTGGGCCAGGCCGTCGGCCTCGTTCGCCACGTCGAGCCCGAGCCCCCGCCACGTGTCGGGCCCGCACTCGACGATGAACGTGCTGTGCTGCTCGCTGTACGGATAGCCGTAGCACCAGATCCAGCCGTGCTCCGTCTCGACGAAGGCGAAGGTGAAGGAGTCGAGCACCTTGGTGGTGCCGAGCCACATGTACGGGTTGCGCCCGACCGCGACCTCGGTGCCGAAGTGCTCGGCGTGCCGCTCGCGCAGCCGGCTGTTGACGCCGTCACCGGCCACGACCAGGTCGGCGTCGGCGACCTCCTCCTCGCCGGCGATCTCGTGCTCGTACTCGACGCGCACGCCGAGGGACTCGGCCCGCTCGGCGAGGATGGCGAGCAGCCGGCGCCGGCTGATGCCGAACCCCTTGTCGCCGTGCCCCACCGTCACCGTGGCGCGCTCGTGCAGGTGCACGACCCAGCTGTCCCAGCGGGCCGAGCTCGCGCTGATCTCGCGGGCCGACTCGGGATCGACGTCGTGCAGGTAGCCGAACAGCTCGTCCCAGTACGTCACGCCCCAGCCGTACGTCGAACCGGCCGGGTTGCGCTCGTACACGGTGATGTCGTGGTCGGGGTCCACCCGTTTCATCAGGATCGAGAAGTACAGGCTGGCGGGCCCGCCACCGACGCACGCGACCTTCACAAGAGCTCCCCGCTATACGAAAAGTAAGCAATCCATAACGGAGAGTAGCAGTCGGTGGCGTTGTGGCACAGGAGGGCACCGCCGTGTCGCCCGGCTCGCCCATCGGGCCCGTCGGCTGGGCCGTCGGCTAGCCGGTCACGACGGCGCGCACCAGCCGGCACAGGTCGGCAGGGCGCAGCCCGTCCTGGCGGCGCCACAGCTCGGGATCGACGCAGCCGGCCTGCCGCACGTGCTCCACCACCTCCAGCCCGTGCTGCTTGAGCAGCGACGACACCTCGTCGGGAGCGAAGAACGACAGCCACGGCTCGCCGCGGTCGGCGGCGGCGGCCAGGGCGAACGAGGCGTATTCGGCGCCCCGCTCGTCACGCAGGCCGGGCGCGGCCATGAGCTCGCGTTTCCATTGCTGCGTGGCGGGGTGATCGACCTCGATCACCCGCGTGGGCGGCCCGCCCGGCGCGCGCCTGAGCGCGAACGTGTCGAGCCCCGCGCCCAGCACCACGTACTGCTCGAAGCGGTTGCCGAGCCGGCGCTCGGTGTAGGCGGCGCGGGCGGTCACCTGGGCGCGGGTGCCGGAGAGCACGATGTGGCCGCCGTAGGCGCGGTGGTAGCCGACGAGCTCCTCGGCCTGGCCGCCCAGGAGGGTCGCGGCCAGGGTGTCGCGGAAGATGTACGGCTCGCCGTCCACGACGAGGTGGGCCGCGCGGGAGGCGGCCGCCATGATCGCGGTCTGGCTGGGTCGCGCGTCTCGCATGTGCGGGCGTTCCTTTCCTGGGGGAGTGGAACGCCGATGCTAAATGCAATTCGCGAGATTATGAATTCAGCATAGCAGCCGAAAATAAATTCCCCGTTCCCGGGAAATCAATAACTGATAACGGCTCTTTCCGTGCCTTTCGGCGGGGCCGTCAGGGGCTGAGGTTGGCCAGGCGTTCGAGGGCCGCCAGGTCGCCGGCGAAGACGTTCTCGTCCACGTCGTGGTCCGGCAGCCCCGCCACCCGGGCAGAGTCGGTGAACTGCCAGAAGTCCCAGCCCGTCCCGCCGGGAAGGGGTGCCGGCGGGGTGCGGCCGTAGCGGGCGAGCCGGACGCGGTGCTTCCCGAGCGCCGTGCTGCCCGCCATGCACCGGTCGACGAAGCTCTTCTGCGTGTACACGGTGGGCGCGACGCCGGTGACGCTCTCCACCCGGCCGATGAAGGCCAGCACCCGCCGCACGAGGACGGCGGGCTCGGCTCCGCACGCGCCCTCCACGTCCACCTCCAGCGGCAGCTCGTACGGGTGCGTCCCGTCGAGGCCCTGCCCGCGCACCGTGTTCAGGAAGTGGTCAGCCTGCGCGACGCCGTCCTGACCGTGCACGAAGTAGTGGTAGGCGGTGTGGATCAGCTTCACGCGGCGCGCCCCGGCCAGATCGCGGGCGAACCACGTGTTCACCCACTTGGTCCGATGACCCTCGGTGGCCTTGATCGAGACGAACTTCTGCCCGCTCGCCGCCAGCGCCCGCCAGTCGATCGCCTGCTCCTTCGGATGGTTGTGCCCGGAGATGTCGATGCCGTGCACGGCGTAGTCGGCGGGCCCGGCCGTGGCCCGGGCGGGAGAGGCGGGCAGGAGGGCGCAGGTGAGAAGAACCGGCGGGACCGCACCCCGCCATCGTGATGACATCGGGTAATCATAGAACTACGTGGCGTGCCGATCGAACCATCGGGCAATGGCGTGCGTACCTCAGCACATGCGTTGGAAGACGGCAATCGTGGCGCTGCTCGGCCTGCTCCTGGCGGCGGGCTGTGCCGCGGCGGCGGAGACGGAGAAGGCGTACGCGCAGGCGGACGTGACCTTCAACCAGGAAATGATCACGCATCACCAGCAGACGATCCAGCTCGCCGAGGCGGCGGCCGGCCGGGCGGGCAGCTCGTACGTGCGCGACCTCGCCGGGAAGCTCATCCCGGCGGAGCGGGCGGACATCGCGATGATGGAGTCCTGGCTGCGCTCCTGGAACGAGACGGTGCCGGTGAAGCCGGTCGCCGCCATGGGTACGGACCTGCCCGAAGGCGACGGCTTCGACCGCGCGTGGCTCAAGGCGCTGTCGGAGCACCTGCACCACGGCGTGATGATGGCCGAGACCGTGCGGACCTCCGGCAGGCACGGCCCCACGCTGGAGCTGGCCGGGAAGATCATCCAGGTGCAGAACGCGGAGCTGAAGGAGATCGGCGAGCGGCTGGCATGACACGGCGTTCCCCCGGGGACGCCGAGCGCTTCCGAGCAGCGGCGGGTCAGCCGGGGGCGTTGCCCGGGGACGTCGAGCGCCCCCGGGCAGCGACGGGTCAGCCGGCCGGGCGCTGGACCTCCAGCCGTACCCTGGCCAGCCAGGCCCCCCAGCCGTCCTGCGGCCGGCTGTCCGCGATGCGCAGGTAGAACGTGCGCCCCTCGGCGAGCTCGACGGTGCGCTGCTCCCGGTTGGACAGGTCGCGGACGTTGGCGTTCTCCTGCAGCACCGTCCGCCAGCTCTGGTTGTCGGAGGAGACCTGCACCAGGAACTGGTTGCCGATGTCCAGCGTCAGCGAGCCCGCGCTCGTCCCGGCCGGCAGCTCGAACCGGTAGACGGCCTGGCTGTCGCCGTCGGTGAAGCGGGCCCGCCCGTCGTGCACCTCGCCGTCGAGCTGCGAGCCGTCCTCGTCGAGCAGCCAGGGCTCTTCGGCGGGGGTGCCGGGCGTGAACTCCACGCTGTCGCCCACCACCGTGACCGTCACCTGCTCACTCGCCGTGCCCAGGCCGGAGACCGCCGACAGCCGTACCGGATGGCTGCCGGGAGCCGCCGTGGCCGGCACCGTCACCCGGAACGGCACCACCTGCGAGGCGCCCGCCGCGAGCGGCCCGAACGCGGCGGAGCCCGGCTCGACGGTCCAGCCCTGCGGCCCGGTCGCGGTCAGCTCGCCGCCGGCGGGCCGGTCGGCGTGGTTGGTCACGGTCACCGGCAGCGTCACGGTCTCCCCGGGTGCGGCGAAGGCCCCGCCGGCCTCGGCGACCACCGGCGACGTCTCCGGCCCCGCCGGTGCGAGCAGCTCGATCTCGGCCAGCGACGCCGGTGACGCCAACGCCGAGGGTGACGCCAACGCCGCGGGTGGCGCGGGTGACGTCCCGCCGGAGACGGTGAACCTGATCCGGTAATGGTCGTACGCCCCCGGCTTGGCGATCTTGAACGGCCGGGTCTGCAGCCGCCACGGGAAGCTCTCGCCGGACCGCTCATCGAGCACCTGCCACGACTGGCCGTCCGCGGAGCCCTCCAGCACCCAGCCGGCCGGGTCCTGGCCCGCCTGCGCGCCCGAGGTGAGCGTGTAGAAGCTCACCCGCCGCTTGCCGGGCAGGTCGTAGCGGACCCACTCGGGCAGGTCCGCCCGGGTGGCCGAGCTGTCGTCGAACAGCGCGCTCACGTCGGCGCCGCCCGCGCCCGACGCCGTGCCGCGGCCCGGGCCCGTGACGTCGCGCAGCGGCGCGGGGACGCGGTCGTCGCGGGTGATCGAGGGCGGCGCGGCGTCCTCGCCGGTGCCCCATCGCGACGGCCTCGGCCCCATCTCGAACACCAGCTCGCCGCCCTTGGCGATCAGGTCGTGCGGCAGGTACGTCTTGCCGTACGGCCTGCCGTTGACCTTCAGCCCCTGCACGTAGACGTCGCGCTCGCTGTTGCCCGGCGCCCTGATGACCAGCTTCCTGCCGTTCTCCAGCCGCACCGTCGCCTTCTTGAACAGCGGCGAGCCGATCGCGTAGTACGGGCTGCCCATCTGCAGCGGGTAGAAGCCCAGCGCGCCGAACACCTGCCACGCCGACATCTCCCCGTTGTCCTCGTCGCCCGGGTAGCCCTGGCCGATCTCGCTGCCCAGGTACAGCCGCGACAGCGCCTCGCGTACCTTGGCCTGCGCCTTCCACGGCTGGCCGGCGTAGTCGTACATGTAGGCGATGTGGTGCGAGGGCTGGTTGCTGTGCCCGTACTGGCCCATGCGCACGTCCCTGGCCTCGCGCATCTCGTGGATGATGCCGCTGTACGAGCCGGGGAACAGCGCCGTCTCCCGCGTGGCGAAGAACGTGTCCAGCTTGTCCGCCAGCTTGCCGGCGCCGCCGTACAGGTTGGCCAGGCCGCGGCCGTCCTGGGGGACGTGGAAGGCCATGTTCCAGCCGTTCGTCTCGGTGTAGTCGAAGCCCCACGTACGCGGGTCGTAGGCGCCCGGCTTGCGGCGGAACGACCCGTCGGCGTTCCTGCCCTGGAAGAAGCCCGTCGCCGGGTCGAACAGGTGCACGTAGTTCAGCGCCCGGTCACGGAAATACTCGTACTCCTCCAGGTAGCGGGCCCGCTTCGCGCCCGTGGAGCGCCCGGCCAGGGCCTTGGCCATGTTCGCGATGCCGAAGTCGTTGATGTAGCCGTCCATCGCCCACGACATCGCCTCGCCCGTGGACTGGATGGTCGTGTACCCGAGGAACGTGGAGGTGGCCAGGCCCTTGCGGCCCACGTTCCGGCTGGGCGGCACGACCGTGGCGTTCTTGACCGCGGCGGCGTACGCGGCCTCGGCGTCGAACCCCGGCACCCCCTTCAGGTACGCGTCGGCGAAGGCCACGTCGGAGCTGGTGCCGACCATCAGGTCGGCGTACCCCGGCGACGACCAGCGCGCGATCCAGCCGCCGTCCAGGTACTGCTGGACGAACCCGGCCGCCATCTCGCCGGCCGCCTCCGGCGTGAGCAGCGCGTACGCGGGCCACGTCGTCCGGTAGGTGTCCCAGAAGCCGTTGTTGACGTAGACCTTCCCGTCCGCCACCCGCGCGCCCGTCTCGGTCGGCGTGCTGGGCGGGGTGCCGGTGGCCGACTGCACGGCGTGCCGGTAGAGCGGCGCGGCGGCGGTGCCGGTGTTCTCGAAGCCCGAGTTCGGATACAGGAACAGCCGGTACAGGTTGGAGTAGAGCGTGACGAGCTGGTCCCTGCTCGCGCCCTCCACCTCGATGACGCCCAGCTTGGCGTCCCACGCCCGGCGCGCCCGCTCGCTCACCGCCTCCAGCGTGTCGGAGGCGGCGATCTCCAGCTCCAGGTTCCTGCGCGCCTGCGCCACGCTGATCAGTGAGGACGCGATGCGCATGGTCACCGTACGCGTCGGGCCGGCGTCGAAGGCGAGGTAGCCGAGCACGTTGTCGCGGCCCTGCCCGGTGAGCTTGCCGCCGCCGGTGACCGGGCGGTCGAAGACGGCGTGGAAGAACATCCGCGTGGCGCCCGTGGACAGGTCGCTGCGCACGTCGGAGTAGCCGGTGACCACCCCGGCGGCGACGTCGAGCGTGAGACCGCCGCTGTTGTTCACGTTGTCGAAGATCAGCTTCGCCGCGGAGCCCGGGAACGTGAAGCGGGCCAGCGCCGCGTGGTCGGACGGGGCGATCTCGGCCTTGATCCCGTTGTCGAACGTGACCGCGTACAGGTGCGGGCGGGCGACCTCGCGCTCGTGCCGGAAGGGCAGCGCGCGGGCGGTACGCGACGGGTCCGGCGTGCCCTCGGCCGCCGACGGCATGAACTGGAACGTCTGCCGGTCGCCCATCCACGGGCTCGGTTCGTGGCTGGCGGTGAACGCCTGGATCTCCGGCTGGTTGGCGGCGTTGTTGGCGCGGTGGTACTCGTACAGCCAGCTGGTCGAGCCCGCGTCGGTCATCGGCGTCCAGAAGTTGAACCCGTGCGGGACCGCCGTGGCCGGGAAGTTGTTGCCCCGGGAGAAGCCTCCGGTGGAATGGGTGCCGCGGGTCGTCACCACGTGGCCGGCGTAGCCGCTGCCTTGGTGCGGCGGGCGCCCCTCGTACGGTTGCCGCCTGCGCTCCGAGACGATCCTGATGTCGTCCACCCAGCCCCGGAACCCGGCCATGCCCGCCGGGCTGTCGTAGGCCACCAGGATGCGGCTGATCCGCTTGCCCCTGGCCACCCGGCCGATCTCGGCGCGCTTGAAGTTCCACTGGTCGGCGTAGAGAGTCTTGGACTCGCCCTGCTCCCTCGGGGCCAGCCGGACGCCGTGCTGGTCCACGGCCTTCAGGTCGCTGAGGTAGGTGCCGTCGTCGAAGGCCAGGTCCACCGAGACGTACGTGCTGGGGTAGCGCAGGTCGGCCGCCGTGAACTCGGGGAAGACCAGGTACGACAGCTCCGTGGTGGACGTCACTGGGAGGTCCACCTCGAACACCTTGTTCAGGGAACGGCCGCCGGACGCGGAGGTGGTGCTGCCCGCGTACTGCAGGGCCCGCAGCCCCGTGAAGCCGGCGCGCGGCTTGGAGACGAACCCGCCCGTCGGGCCCGTGCCCACCTGGCTGCGCATGTCGCTGGGCGGCCGGGGGCCGCTGCTGCCGTCCGACAGCTCCCACTCGGCGAGCTGCAGGGTCGAGCCGTCGCCGACGCGGGTGACGTTCAGCCGGTAGTGGGCGTAGGCGGTGGTGTTGCCGAAGCGGTACTCCTTGCGCTGGTGGCGGGCGGTGAACGTCTCGCCGGTGCGGGTGTCGAGGGTGGTCCAGGCCCGGCCGTCCTGCGAGCCCTGCAGCTCCCAGTCGCGCGGGTCGCGCTCGGGGGCGTCGCCGGCGGAGGTTAGCGCGTAGTGCACGACCGCGACGGGCTCGGACAGGTCGTACTGCGCCCAGCCGGTGCCGGTGAACACCAGCCACTTGGTGTTGGCGTCGGTGTCGGCCAGGTTCTCCTTCACCTCGCCCGCGGCCGCGTACTCGCCGCTGGCCCGGACCTCGGCGATCTTGTCGGTGATGCTGCCCTCGATGCCGCCGGGCAGGGTTCCGGTGACGTTCTCGGCCTTCTCGGCCGTGTTGAGCCACGTCGGCTGCGGGTCGCCGTCCTCGAAGGAGGAGGCGAAGGCCGCGCCTTCCGCTCTGGCCAGCTCCTGGCCGTCACGTGCGGCCCTGCGTGCCTCGCCGGCGGGCGGGGCCGGCTCGGCCGCGGCCGGGCCGGGCGGCGGGCTGTAGGAGGGGCCGGGGGAGGGGGTGCCCGAAGGGCCTGGGTTGGGAATGGGCTCCGGACCTTTCTGTGCGGTGAGCGCGGCGGTGGCGGGAGCCGCGAGGGCGAGGGCGATGAGGGGGGATAAGAGTGCTGTCAGGACGGATCGCTTCATCGAGGACCTTCCCGCAGGTCAGCAGGCCAGTACCAACAAATCTGACAACGTTGTCAACCCCGATCTGGTATGAAAGTTTCACCCGGGAGGCGCGCTGTCAAGGCAGCGCTGTCATGTTGCGCTGTCATGGAGCGCTTCGGCGGTTGGCGGCGATATGTGGGTACTCACCCTGGCCGGTGCAGGGAGGTGCCATGGCCGACAGTGGGCTGCTGCCGGCCGGGCCTGGCGCCCGCGTCCTCCTGATCGGCAACGGCCGTCACGGGCCGGGGGCCCGGCTGCCCGACCTGCCCGATGTCGCCCGCGCTGCCCGAGACGCCACGGTAGATCCTGCCGTCCATCACACGATGCCGCAGCCGGCGCCGGAGCCGATCTTGACGAGCAGGAAGTCACCGACCTGGCGGGCCCCCGGCGTGATCGGCGGTGCCACCGGGACACCCTCGGCGAAGCTCACGGGCCCGGCATCCCGATTCCGGCGCCGTGCAGCTGGGTGTGGAGCCCTGCTCGCGCAGCTTCCCGGCCAGGCCGAGCACCCGGTCGAGAACCTGCTCGGGGCCGAGGCGGATGTCGCGCGGCTGGCTCAGATGCCCGAGCACGCGCAGTTCCCCGGCGGCGACGTCCACGTCGACCGAGGTGGCGCCGATGCCGATGCCGGCGAAGCGGGTGTTGTGCGGCAGCCGTACCTGGCCGGAACGGCGCTCGCCCCGGGAGGCGGCCAGGCCGTCGGGCTCGGCCAGTCCCAGCTTCACGAGCCGGTCAAGTTCGGTGTTGAGCTTGGAGCGCGACATGCGTCTCGGGTACGGGAACGTCGGCGACCCGGCGGGCTCGGTGGTGATGTCGGCGAGTTCGGCCCGCGACCGGGGCCCATCGCGCAGCAGGCGCAGCAGCGTGGCCTGGTGCGCGTTCTCCGGCCGGTGCGACTTCACCCGCCCTCCTTGATGGGCGCTTGCTCGGGACGTTCGTCGCCGAACATACCCCGCTTCGCGCTCGCGAGGAAGACCTTATCGCCGTTTGTTCAGGACTTATTCTTGGCCGTGATGAAAGTCGGGGTAGTACGGGTGAAAATCTGGACAACATGCAGGTAACAACCTACTCTTGCGGCACAACGAGCCGCATGGATTGCCGAAAGTGGCCGGAGGTGCAGCATGAGAGCGACCTCGCCACCCCGCACCGTTCGCCACACCTTTGATCACATGTTGTTCTGGATGGGGAAGATCGGAGCCGGCCGGGCGGACGCCGACCACCCTGCCGGCCCGGCCCCGCTCATCGCGCCGGAGGAGACCGGCGGGCGCTGACGGTACCAGCGCCCGCCGGGTACCGACTCCGTCCGGCCGATGAGCGGGGCGTCCCCCGTCGTTGGCGTGATCGGCGCACGCCTGTCTGCCATCTCGACGACAGGAAGCGGGATCACCGATCATGTTACGAAGACTGGCCGGATGCGTTGCCGTGGTCATGGCGGCCTTCGGTCTCATCGCGCCGTCCCCCGCGGAGGCGGCCGGCTACACCCAGGTGACGCTGGCCAAGGGCGTCGCCGAGACCGGCGAGCCGATGGGCCTTACCGTGCTGCCGAACCGAGGTGTCCTGCACACCTCGCGCGAGGGCACGATCCGCTACACCGACCCGCTCGGCAACACCAAGGTGGCGCTGACCATCCCGGTGTACACGCACGACGAAGAGGGCCTGCAGAGCATCAAGGCCGACCCGAACTTCGCCTCCAACCGCTGGGTCTACGTCTACTACGCGCCGCCGCTGAGCACCCCCGCGGGTGACGCGCCCGCCACCGGCACCGCCGCCCAGTTCGCCCCATTCAACGGCGTGAACCGGCTGGCCCGGTACACCGTCAACGCCGACCACACCATCAACGCCGCCTCGGCGGTCACCATCCTGGACGTGCCCACCAGCCGCGGCATGTGCTGTCACGTGGGCGGCGACATCGACTTCGACGCGGCCGGCAACCTGTACCTGTCGACCGGCGACGACACCAACCCGTTCGACTCCAGCGGCTACACGCCCATCGACGAGCGGGCCGATCGCAACCCCGCCTACGACGCGCAGCGCACCTCCGGCAACAGCAACGACCTGCGCGGCAAGGTGCTGCGGATCAAGCCGGGCGCCACCGGCGGCTACACCATCCCGGCGGGCAACATGTTCGCGCCCGGCACCGCGAACACCCGGCCCGAGATCTACGCCATGGGCTTCCGCAACCCGTTCCGGATGAGCGTGGACCGCGCGACCGGCGTCGTCTACCTCGGCGACTACGGGCCGGACGCCGGCACCGCCAGCCCCAGCCGAGGGCCGGCGGCCTCGGTCTCCTTCGAGCGCATCACCCAGCCCGGCTTCTACGGCTGGCCGTACTGCTCGCAGTTCAACGTGCCCTACATCGACTACACCTTCCCGTCCGGGCCTTCGGGGTCGGCGTTCAACTGCGCCGGCGGGCCGGTGAACAACTCGCCGCGCAACACCGGCATCACTCAGCTGCCCGCCTCCCGGGCGGCCTGGCTGCCGTACGGCGCCGGGCAGGACCCGCCGGCCCTGTGCTGCGGCAGCCTGTCGCCGATGGGCGGCCCCGTCTACACCTACAACGCCGCGCTCGCCTCGGACGTGAAGTTCCCGCAGTCCATGAGCGGCAAGGTCTTCCTCGGCGAGTTCGGCCGGCGGTGGATCAAGACGGTCACCGTGACCTCCTCCGGCGGCGTGGGCACCATCGAGTCGTTCCCTGCCTTCACCGGCACCCAGGTCATGGACCTGGAGTTCGGGCCGGACGGCGCCCTCTACGTGCTGGACTACGGCACCGGCTGGTTCGGCGGCGACGCCAACTCGGCCGTCTACCGCATCGAGTACAACGCCGGTACCGGCCAGGCCCCGGTCGCCGCCGCCGGCGCCACCCCGAGGTCGGGCAACGCGCCGCTCACCGTGCAGTTCAGCTCGGCGGGCACCAGCGACCCGGACGGCGACGCGATCACCTACGCCTGGGACTTCACCACGAACGGCAGCACCGACTCCACCGCCGCCAACCCGTCGTTCACCTACACCTCCAACGGCCAGTTCACGGCGACGCTGACGGTGAGCGACAGCACCGGCCGAAGTTCCACCGCGAGCGTCGTCATCAGCGTCGGCCAGCCCACGGTCACGCTCACCCAGCCGCCCAACGGGCGGGTGTTCGCCTTCGGCGACGCGATCCCGTTCCAGGTCAGCGTCACCGATCCGAACGCGCCGACGATCGACTGCTCCCGGGTGCGGGTGACCTACATCCTCGGCCACGACAGCCATGGCCATCCGATCACCAACGCGACCGGCTGTTCGGGCACCATCCAGACCACCGAGGACGGTGAGCACGACGCCGCGGCCAACATCTTCGGCGTCCTGGACGCCGAGTACATGCCGGCCGGCTCGACCATGCCCGTGCACGCGCCGCAGACCGTGCTGCAGCCGCGCGCCCGGCAGGCCGAGCACTTCGGCGCGCAGCAGGGAGTGGCGGTCCTGCCCAAGCCGTCGGCCGACGGCGGCAACGTGGTCGGGAACGTGGAGAACGGCGACTGGATCTCCTTCACGCCGTACAACCTGACCGGGGTGACGTCGTTCACGGCGCGCGTCGCGTCGGCCGGCGTCGGCGGCACGCTGACCCTGCGGGCCGGTTCGGCGACCGGGACGGTCATCGGCTCGGCCACCGTCGCGCCGACCGGCGGCTGGGAGAACTGGGCGAACGTCACCGGCACGGTGACGCCGCCGTCCGGGACGCACACCCTCTACCTGGTGTTCACCGGCGGCGCGGGAGCGCTGTTCGACGTCGACTCCTTCTCCTTCACCAGTGGGACGGAGCAGACGAACCTGGCGCTGAACAGGCCGGCGACGGCTTCCAGCGTGGAGTCGGCCGCCTTCCCGGCCTCGGCCGCCGTGGACGCCTCCGCCACCACCCGCTGGTCCAGTGCCTTCTCCGACCCGCAGTGGATCCAGGTGGACCTGGGCGCGACCCGCACGGTCAACCGGGTGCGGCTGGTATGGGAGACGGCCTACGGGTCGGCGTACCAGATCCAGACCTCGCCGAACGGGACGACCTGGACCACCGTCAGGTCAGTTACGGGCGGCAACGGCGGTGAGGACGACAACACCGGCCTGAACGCCTCCACCCGCTACCTCCGCGTCTACGGCACGGCCCGAGGTACGGCGTGGGGCTACTCCCTGTTCACCTTCGAGGTCCACGGAAGCTGACCCGTCCGGCCAAGAAGGTGACAATGAGGTCGGACGACCGAATGGACCCTGGCACGACGCCGACGGCGAGCCGCTCAGCCCCGCCTCGGTGATCATGCGACGACCGGGCGCCCGTGCCCCGCGCGGACGCCCGGTCGCCGGCACCGCACCGCCGCAACTGGAGGATCCATGCGCAGACTGTTCGCCGGCCTGGGCGCCGCCATCGCCCTGGCCGCCTGCACGATCTACGCGCCGGCGGCCGTGGCCGCCGACGCCCCCTACGACGTCCTGGTCTTCTCCAAGACCGCCGGATTCCGGCACGACTCCATCCCGGCCGGTATCCAGGCGATCAGGGAACTCGGCGCGGCCAACAGCTTCACCGTCACCGCCACCGAGGACGTCGGCGCGTTCACCACGGCCAACCTCGCCCAGTACGAGGCCGTCGTCTTCCTCAGCACCACCGGCGACGTGCTGAACGCCGGTCAGGAGACGGCGTTCGAGTCCTACGTGCGCGGTGGCGGCGGCTACGTGGGCGTGCACGCCGCCGCCGACACCGAGTACGCCTGGCCCTTCTACGGCCAGCTCGTCGGCGCCCACTTCGCCAGCCACCCGGCGATCCAGCAGGTGAACTCCCCGACCCAGAACCGGGCCCACCCGGCCACGGCGCACCTGCCGCAGGTCTGGACCCGTACCGACGAGCTGTACAACTACCAGACCAACCCGCGCTCCTCGGCCCGCGTCCTGGCCACGCTGGACGAGTCGTCCTACTCAGGCGGCTCCATGGGCGCCGACCATCCGATCACCTGGTGCAAGCCCATCGACGCCGGCCGCTCGTTCTACACCGGCTTCGGCCACACCCAGTCGTCCTACGCCGAGCCGGCCTTCCGCTCCCAGCTCCTCGGCGGCATCCGGTACGCGGCCAAGCGCGCCCACGCCGACTGCCGGCCCGAGACCGGCTACACCACCCTCTACAACGGCTCCACCAGCGGCTGGTCGCAGTCAGGCCCCGGCAGCTTCAGCAACGCCGACGCCACCTTGACCTCCGTCGGCGGCATGGGCCTGTTCTGGTACAACGCCAAGCAGTACACCTCGTACTCGCTGAAGGCCGATTGGCGGCTCACCGGCGACAGCAACTCCGGCGTTTTCGTCGGCTTCCCCAACCCCGGCAGCGACCCGTGGGTGGCGGTCAACCAGGGCTACGAGATCCAGATCGACGCCACCGACACCCCCGACCGCACCACCGGCTCCATCTACGGCTTCAAGTCGGCCGACCTCGCGGCCCGCGACGCGGCGCTCAACCCGCCGGGGGAGTGGAACACCTTCGAGCTCCTCGTCGAAAGCCAGCGCATCCGGGTCTACCTCAACGGCTCCCTGGTCAACGACTTCACCAACACCGATCCGAACCGCAACCTGGACGGGTACGTCGGCATCCAGAACCACGGCAGCGCCGACCAGGCCGCCTTCCGCAACATCCGCATCAAGGAGCAGGGCATCCAGCCGCCCGTGACGAATCTGGCGCTGAACAGGCCGGCGGCGGCCTCCAGCGTGGAGTCGGCCGCCTTCCCGGCCTCGGCCGCCGTGGACGCCTCCGCCACCACCCGCTGGTCCAGTGCCTTCTCCGACCCGCAGTGGATCCAGGTGGACCTGGGCGCGACCCGCACGGTCAACCGGGTGCGGCTGGTATGGGAGACGGCCTACGGGTCGGCGTACCAGATCCAGACCTCGCCGAACGGGACGACCTGGACCACCGTCAGGTCAGTTACGGGCGGCAACGGCGGTGAGGACGACAACACCGGCCTGAACGCCTCCACCCGCTACCTCCGCGTCTACGGCACGGCCCGAGGTACGGCGTGGGGCTACTCCCTGTTCACCTTCGAGGTCCACGGAAGCTGACCTGCTCCGCCGCGGCCGGGGCGCTTGCCGGCCGCGGCGCAGTCGGGCGAGATCACCCGCGCCAGGTCATGCTCCATGACGTCAGATAAGACCTCGTGGGCCGCCAGAGCAACAGCGACGCCTGGTGCATCAAGACGCCTGGTGCATCAAGAAGGCCGCATACAGCCACGCCGGTTAGCGACTCTGTGGCTGGGGGACGGGTGCGATGACAGGTAGGGGTTCGGGCATCGGCGTTGAGGGGTGCGTAGATGCGCCGGCGGTCGTTGAGCACCATGATGGGTGCGGGATTACCGGTGATCGCGGGCGCCGTCTGCGCGGCTTGCCCTGGCTGAGCCTGGTGCGGGTACCGGCTTTGCGTGCGCTGTAGCCTGGCGTCGCGATGATCTGCTGGGCGTCGGTGCGGGCTTGGGCGATGATCGCGGTGGCTCGGATTTTGGCATCTCCCAGCACCTGGTGGCGCAGCCGCTCCAGCTCGGCTGTTGCCTCAGCGGGAAGGCAAGGGTGTGGCCCGGCGGTCGTTGGTGGCGGTGCCGGGGATGAGCCGCAGACCGTTGCAGTTCGGTGACGGCGGAGCAGCGGGCGTAGCCGATCCGGATGTCCGCCGACGGCCCATCGTCACAGAGCGGCGCGGGCGGCGGTGTGCCCGGTCGCTACGGCGAATGCACCTCGGCGACGCCGAAATCCCCCGCAGCTCATCGGGGGCAAAACGCAGCACAAGAACCCCCGCACCGCTATGAGCTACGTCAAGCCCGGTGCCGAAGCCATCGCCAAGGTCGCCGAGGTCCTCGTGCCGGAGAGGCCGGACACCAGTGTGAGAGGTATCCCGATTTGATTGTTAACTATGCAACAGTTACCATGTTAACTATGAAGGAGAGCACGTTGGAGCTGATGCGGTGGGTTGTGTGGGGGCAGCGGCGCATCGCCGATGACTGGATACGGGAACGCGGCCTCACCCACGAGCAGAGCGCCGTGCTGGCGTACCTGTCAAAGAACCCGGATGCCATCCAGCGTGACGTCGTCCGGGCCACGCGCACCAGCGCGCCGGGCGTCTCGCGGCTCCTGGCCGGGCTGGAGCGGCGCGGACTCGTGGAACGCCGGACGCAGGAGGGTGACACGCGCAGCCGCCGGGTGCATGTCACCCCAGCGGGCTCCGAGCTGATCCAGGGTTTTGAAGAGGCCATGGACCGCGTCGAGGAGTCGATCCTCGCGCCGCTGGGCGCCGAAGGGCGGGCGCGGCTCCACGACCTCCTGGAGCAGCTCGCCTCCCGGATCGAGCCGCCCAGCTTCCCCTGACCCGGCAGCCCTGTCACTCCGCGTGTTCCGCGCGGTGGCCGGGAGCCCTTGCGGGCAGGACCGCCGGTTCGTCCAAGAGCAGTAAGGAACGCATATATGACTCAGATCACGATCATCGGCGCCGGTCTTGCGGGACTGACGCTGGCCCGAACCCTGGCGGTTCACGCAATCCCGTCCACGGTGTACGAGGCGGAGGCGTCCGCGCAGGCCCGCGGCCAAGGCGGCATGCTCGACATCCACGACTACAACGGACAGCACGGGATCCGTGCCGCCGGCCTGATGGACGGCTTCCGCTCCCTCATCCTCGAAGGCCGCCAGGCATCCCGCGACGTGGCACCTGACGGCACCATCCTGGCGGACCAGCCCGACGACCCCGCCGCAGGCCGCCCCGAGGTGCAGCGTGGCGAGCTCCGGCAGTTGCTGCTGGAATCCCTCCCCGCCGGCACGGTCGTCTGGGGCCACAAGACGCAGAATGTCCGGACCCTCCAGGACGGTCGTCACGAAGTGACCTTCGCCAACGGATCGACGATCGTCACCGACATCCTCGTCGGTGCCGACGGTGCCTGGTCGAAGGTCCGGCCGCTGCTGTCTGATGCCACGCCCGCCTACGCCGGACGCTCGATGGTCGAGACCTACCTGTATGAGAGCGACACCCGGCACCCTGCCACCCTGGCGCTGGTCGGCGGCGGGTCGATGACCGCCTACGACGAAACCACCCGCATCGGTCTGGGCGTGCAGCGCGAGCGCGCGGACACCCTGCACTCCTACGCCATGTTCGACCAGCCGCTCGACTGGTTCGACGGCATCGACTTCACCGACGGCCCTGCGGCCGCCCGCACGGTCGCGGCGATGTTCGAGGGGTGGGCGCCGGAGCTCGTCGCGCTGGTCGCCGACAGCGACATCCCGCCGGTCTTCCGCCCCTTGTACGGGCTGCCGATCGGGCACCGCTGGGAGCATGTACCCGGGGTCACGCTCATCGGAGACGCCGCCCACCTGGCGCCTCCGGACGGCGAAGGAGCGAACTGGGCGCTGTTCGACGCCGGCCAGCTCGGCAACGCCATCGCCGGACAGCCCGAGGACATCGACGCGGCCATCCGCGCCTACGAAGCCGCGCTGTTCCCGCGGAACATCGACACCGCCACCGCAGCCGCGGCTTACTACCCCGACTTCAAACCGTACTGACACAGGTCGTCACGACCGACCAGGCGTCCGGACCTTACGCAGACGCCATGCTTACGTAAGCAACTTAATTAAGCCAATACCGCGATGTCGCAGCAGATCGGCCAGCCGGAGGAGCCCTGTTCGACGACGTGTTCCGGCCCTGCCTGCCCCTGGGCCGGACAAGCTTCTGAGCTGCTCTGATCCTGAGCGCAAGGTCGCTGGCAGCGATCGCCTCACTTGAGAAGATGTCCGAATAAGGCGGCGCGTCACACGACGGTCGCGGTCTCCACCTCACCCTCGGGAGACGCGGGTGGGGCGCCGTCCTTCGGACGGCCGCGGCCGAGGACCAGTTCGCTCTGCAGGACGAGGACCGCTCCGCCGATCGCCGCGGCGTCCGACCCGCTGACCGATGGCACGACCCGCACCCGGTGAGCCCGCCGCGCGAACGTACGGCGGTCCACCTCCTCCTGGATCACCGACTGGTATGTCGAGCCGGCAACCGCGAAGCTCGGCCCGGCCAGGACGACCGTGTCGAGGTCGAACAGGGTGGCCATGGTGACCGCGGCGCTACCCAGACAGCGGGCCGACCGTTCGACCAGGCCGCGGGCGGCCGGGTCGCCGGCGTTCGCCGCGGCCGCGAGACGCGCGAAGTCGGTGAGGAAGTCGTCCCCGGTCGGGTCGAGCGCCAGCCGCTGGCCGAGCCCCGGCGTCGTCAGCGCCTCCCTGACCAACGCGGCCGGGCCGGCGTAGTTTTCCAGGCAGCCACGGTTGCCGCAAGGGCATTCGTCCCCGTTGACGTCGATGGAGATGTGGCCGATCTCCACGCTGTTCGAAGAGCTGCCGCGATACACCTCGCCGGCGACCACCACGCCACCGCCGATCCCCGTGGCCATGTAGATGCAGCCGTAGGTGCTGCGCGGCTCCACCGCCCCCATCCAGTACTCACCGATCGCGGCCGCCGCCGCGTCGTTGTCCAACAGGACCGGCAGGCCGAGGCTCTCGGCGAGACGGTCCGCGATGGGGTAGCCGAACCACTCCTCGGTGGGCTGCGGGGTCAGCAGCACACCACTCCGCCGATCCTGCGGCCCATAGCTGACCAAGCCGACGCCCAGCACCTTGTCACGATCGACGGCCGCCGTGTCCAGCAACGCGTTCACCTGCGCGGCCACCGACGACAGCCCACGTTCCGGCGGCATCGACGACACTCCGCTGAACGACATCCTCGCGATCTGCCGGCCGGCCAGATCGACCACGACGATCACGCATGTATTGCGTTCCAACTGCACCCCGACGCTGTAGCGGGCCGAAGGATTGAGCTGGACCAGCATCGGTCGCTTGCCACCCGTCGAGGCCCCCAGCCCCGCCTCGGCGACGAGACCGTCAGCCATGAGTTCACGTACGACCTCGGAGATCGTCGGTGCGGTCAAACCGGTCGCCGCCACGAGCTCCACCCGGCTGATTGCCCGCGCCGCCCGGATCAAGTCCAGCACCATTCCACGGGTCTTCGTCCGACTTGCCCAGATCGGGCTCGTCACCGCGCCACCTCCCACACCTGGTATGCAAAAGCTACCTTATTTTCAGCCACCCGCCAGACGAGCAGCTCCGCCCGGAGGCCCTTGAGCTGGGATCCTTTCCCGGCCTCCAGAGCAGTTCTTCCTGGGCATCCCCTCCACGATTGACTTTCACAAGTTTTCTAACCAAGCATGCTGGAGCAGCTGTCCCCCGTCTATCTCGAACAGAGGGATCGGATGAAACATCGTCATGCGCTGCTCACGTTCGGCGCCGTCGGAGCTCTGGCACTGGGCAGCATGGCAGCGGCCACGCTCCCCTCATCGGCCGCCACCACCACAGGCTGCTCCGTCACATACACCGTCCAGAGCGAGTGGCCCGGCGGCTTCACCACCGGCGTCGCCATCACCAACCTCGGCTCTGCGGTCAAGGGGTGGACCTTGACGTTCGACTTCCCCGACGCCGATCAGAAGGTCACGCAAGGCTGGAGCGCCACCTGGACGCAGTCCGGGACGCGCGTATCCGCCGCCGGCATGGGTTGGAACGGATCGCTGGACACCGGCGCGTCCGCCTCCATCGGCTTCGCCGGAGCGTGGAAGGGCGCCAACCCGGTACCCACCTCGTTCGCGCTCAACGGCACGACCTGCACCGGCTCGGTGATCACGCCGACCCCCACCACGACCACCACTCCCACCCCCGACCCCGGTGGTCCAGCACCACGCCTGCGAGTGTCCGGCAACAAGATCGTCACATCGGACGGCAAGCCTTACCGTCTGCTCGGCGTGGACCGCTCAAGCGGTGAATACGCCTGCGTGCAGGGCAAGGGCCAATGGGACGGCGGCCCGGTCGACCAGGCCTCGGTCGACGCCATGAAGAGCTGGAACATCCACGCGGTGCGGCTGCCGTTGAACGAGGAATGCTGGCTCGGCGTCAACGGTTCGCCCAGCGGCGCCACCTACCAGCAGGGCGTGAAGGCCTACGTCGACCTGCTGGTCGCCAATGGCATCACCCCGATCCTCGACCTGCACTGGACCTCGGGCGCCTACAGCAACGGGCCGGACTGGCACTGCAAGGACACCACCGCGACGTGCCAGAAGCCGATGCCGGACGCGCAGTACGCCCCCCGGTTCTGGACCGGCGTCGCGAACACCTTCAAGGGCAACGACGCTGTCGTCTTCGATCTGTTCAACGAGCCGTACCCGGAGATCGGCAGCGACTGGAACAAGACCTTGGGCTGGCAGTGCCTGCGCGACGGCGGCACCTGCACCGGCATTCCCTATGAGGTGGCCGGCATGCAGGACCTGGTGGACGCGGTCCGGGCGACCGGGGCGGCCAACGTCCTCATGGTGGGCGGCCTGGAGTGGGCCAACGACATGCGGGAGTGGCTGGCCTACAAGCCGAACGACCCGCTGAACAACATCGCCGCGTCCTGGCACGCGTACAGCTTCAACGCCTGCGCCACCACGTCCTGCTGGGACGCCCAGATCGCCCCGCTCGCCCAGCAGGTACCCATAGTGCTCGGCGAGTTCGGCCAGGACAACTGCGGCTACGACTACATGGACACGCTGATGGACTGGGCCGCCGCACACGGCCTGTCCCACCTGGCATGGACCTGGAACCCCTGGGGCTGCAGCACCGGCGGCGTCCTGATCAAGGACTGGAACGGTACCCCCGAACCCGGCATCGGCGAAGGCTACAAGGCCCACCTGCTCACCCAGAGCCCCTACACGACCTCGTGACCGACGCCCGGCCCAGGCGGTCGGCGGCCCCGGCGGGGCGGGCGCTGTTCACAACCGGGCTCTTCTTGTGCTGGGACGGCAGCTTTGAGATCCAGTTGGAAGGGCAGGACCCGGTGGTGCTGAAGGCGGGCGGACTGTTCGTCGTTCCCAGGGGAATGCGGCACCGTCCCGTTGCCGACAAGACCGCCCATGTCCTGCTCATCGAGCACCCGGACACCAAGCAGTACGGGAGAGGATCTTCAGCGACCTGTACGTGAAGAGATGAGCGGGTGCGCCGGTCCGGCCTGCGGTGTCCGCGCCCTACGGGAGACCGAAAGGGGGCCGGGGCGTGGCCTTCCCAGATCCGGCGGGAGGCCGTCCCGGTAGGGCAGAGTCTGCGGCCCGGCGTCCAGGACACGGGTGAGCCGCTGACCGGGCCGGTGGGCGGCCCATCCCGCATCGCCGGTGGTGACGAAGCGGATCCATGCCTGTTCGAGCTCGTGGGAGAGCGTGACGGCCTCGGGGTTGGGCTCGTCGCCGATGGGCCGAGCGGCGACGGGGCCGTCCAGCGTGCCGAACGCCAGGGGGACGTCGAGGCTGTGGCAGGTATCCAGGGCGCCGCCGAGGGGCCGAGGGATCGGCGATCCACCGATACCGCGCGCGACGTCCAGAAGCTTGGCGGATCCACACGCCGCGGTCAGGCGCGCGAACATACCGAGGGCATACCACGTGTCACTACCGTCGCCTCCCGTCCAGACACCCTGATTCGGGAGAAGACGGTAGTGAGATATCTGCGCAAGACAGCCTTCATCGCGGGTGCCGGGCTGGCCCTGTCGCTGCTCGGCTCGGTTCCCGCCTCGGCCGACAACTGGGACTCCTCGGCACCGACGGACGCCGTCAACGTGACGACGCGCCTGCAGGCCAACACCGACCTCGGAACGCTGCAACTGCGTAAGGGCAAGCTGGGCTCCAACTGGTACATCTGGGCCCGGATCAGCAAGCCCACCAGCACCGCCAACAAGAGCTACAAGCTCTTCTTCATCGTGGGCAGCAGCCCCGTGAGCGTCGACATCAACGGCACGAGCTACACCAAGGGCTACAAGCTGATCTCCGGCAAGACCTACAAGGGCTGCCTGAAGAAGGACACCGGCATGCCGGGCGGCAGCTACTACAAGTGCATCAGCTTCACACAATGATCTAGGACGGGCGCGCCCCCGCGGTGCCACCCGAGCACGACCCCGCCGCCCGTCGCCTCGGCGCACGTGCTCTCGTGCGTACGTTGCCGCGCTCCCTGCTGGCGTAGCACCGGCAGGGGCGCGGCACTGCGCGTGAGCTCATCCATCCCCGTGGCGCGTTGAGCGGTTGGGGGACTGTAAGAACAACAAGAACAACGGTGTAACTCCTGATCAGGGGGACACACCTGATGAGTGCTGTGATCCAGGCATCGACGGAGATCGACCTGGAGGACGCCGCGGTGGCGCGCAAGAAGCCGGAGGACTCGGCGGACCGGGAGCTGGTGGCGTCTGCCAGGGCAGTCAAGGGCCCGCCGATGAACGGCGGGCGGTGCCCGCGAAGCACCCAGGTGAACAGCGTCGGAGATCACCCGTTCGGCCGGCGTGCGGTACACGGCGGAGGCCGGCGTGCGGTACACGGCGGAGGCCGGTGCGTGGTTCACGGCGGAGGCCGGTGCGTGGTTCACGGCGGAGGCCGCCGCGCGGTGCACGGCGGAGGCCGTCGCCGGTACGTTCCGGCGGTCACGGGCTGCCGTGCTGGGGTGACACCGCGGGCTGAGGCGCCTCCTGCGGATCGGACCGGCCGCGGCGGATGAGGTACTCGGCGATCGCCAGGGCCGCCGCGCCGAGCAGCACCTCGCTGACGGTGGAGATCAGCCGGCTGGCCAGGGCCACCACCGCGGCGGCCGGGGTGGGCAGCACCACGCTCAGGGCGGCCGTGAGCACCGCCTCGCGGACGCCGATCCCGTCGGGGATGAACACGGCCGCGATGCCGACCGAGGTGGCGAGCGTGAACGCGCCGACGCACAGCAGGAGGGAGCGGGACGCGGGAGCGCCCATCGCGATGGCCAGCGGCCACAGATGCAGCCCCGTCACCACCCATGACAGGCTCTGCCAGGCGACCGCGAGCCGCACCCCCCGGACGGAGGCGGCCCTGGCCGCCGCGGGGCGGCGCAGCAGCCGCAGCAGCAGTGCGGAGCTCTGGTTGACGAGCTGCGGGCGCACCAGGACGACCACGATCAGCACGGCGGCCACGGCCAGCCAGGCCGCCCGCGCCCCCAGCATCTGCACGCCGGCGAGCAGCCCGACGGTGAACCCGCTCAGCAGCACCAGGCTCATGACGAGCGCCGCCGTGGTCATCAGCCTGCCGAAGGTGATGCCGTTGACCGTGGCGACCTTGGCGGTGGCGATCATGCCGGGCACCCGTCCGGGCAGGTACTTGGACAGGAAGCCGACGAAGAAGATCCGCACGACCCGCGGCCCGCTGACCGGAGGGCCGAGCTCCAGCAGCACGACGCGCCAGGCGAGGAACCCGAGCGACAGCCCCGCCGTGCTCGCCAGCAGCGAGCCGCCGAGCAGGAGGGCGATCTGACCGGCGTCGCGCCGGGTGAACAGGACGCCGACCACGCTCCAGTCCAGCCGGGACATCGTCCAGGCGATCGCGGCCACGACGGCGAGGGCGAACGCGGCGACCAGCGCCCGCGCCAGCGGACGAGGCAGGCGAGGCAGGCGAGGCAGGCGGGGCAGGCGCAGGAGCCGGGGCGGCCTGGCCGGGCTCACTCGCCTGCCCCGGCCGACGGCACCGGGGCCGGGCCCGTCCTGATCGGCTCGCCCCGCCTTCGGCCCAGCTCGTAGGCGACGCGCAGCAGCCCCACGCAGGCGCCGAGGAAGAAGGCCGTGTGGAAGCAGAGCTGCATCCAGGCGACCCACAGGGCGAAGCGGGCGCCCCGGTGGCGGCGGGCGAAGCCGATGAACACCCGGTTCCTGAACAGGAACACCGCGAGCGCCGCCGCCGGCACGGCCAGCAGCCAGGGGCTGAGGAGCGCGAGCGGCAGGCTGAGGAACGTGGCCGCCGCCGAGGCGGAGGAGAGCCGGGGTCCCTTGCGGCGCTTGTGCCGGCCCGTTCCGATCATGTCGAGCTGGAAGCCGGCCCGGCCCTCGCCGCGCAGCCGCCGCGCCCGCACCATGATCACCGGCAGGGTCGTGGACCGCACGAAGCGCTCCGCCAGGCACCCCCAGAACCGGTCCTCGTCGTCGGCCCTGGTGACCACGGAGGTGGTCACGACCCGCCGGTAGCGGGCCGGGATGCGGGTGCCGAACTCGAAGTCCTCGCCGTCGCGCAGCCGTTCGTCCAGCCCGCCCGCCTGAGCGAAGACGTGGCGCGGGATCAGGCTGCAGGACAGGAACGTCGCCGTCGTCCGGCTGCGCTCGTAGTGCTCGCACAGCACGCGGTAGCGTTCGACCGGCCCGTCGTCGTACAGCGGCTCGATGTCGTAGATGCCCTGCACCATGCCGCAGTCCGGCGTCTCCCGGTACGCCTTGACGGCGTTCCGAATCGCGTCGGGGGCCAGCGCGGTGTCGGAGTCGACGAAGAACAGCAGCGGAGCCGAGCTGTTCGCCACCCCGAGATTGCGGGCCCCCGCCGGCCCCCGGTTGCGCGGCGACTCGACGAGCGTGCACGGGAACCGCCGGGCGATCTCCAGCGAGCCGTCGGTGCTGACGTCGTCGACGACGACCACCTCGGCCGGGCGGTACGTCTGCGCGTACACCGACTCCAGGCACGCCCGCAGGGTCTTGCGCTTGTTGTAGTTCGGCACGATGACCGCGACGTCACCACGCCAGGACACCTCGTCAGGCATGCGTCGTTCCTTTCGTCGGTGCAGCCGCGCCGGTCAGGACACCGACACGACCATGCGCTGGGCCCGATGGTCGGACAGCCCCTCGGCGCCGGGCAGCTCGTAGCGGTGCACGGTCACGTCGGCACTGGTGTAGAGCCAGTCGATCCGCCACAGCTCGGCGGTCCCGGCCAGGTAGGTCGCCGGATGGAGGGACGAGAGCGCGGGCGTCCGGTCGATCAGCCGCTCGGGGAGCAGGCGGCGGATGCCCATCGCCGGGGAGGTGTTCAGGTCGCCGGCGAGCACGACGGGGTGGGGGTTGGCCGCGAGGTCCGCGCCGATGGCCCGGAAACTCGCCTCCCGCCGCAGCGTCGTGCTGGTGGCGGCGTCTCGGGAGCCGGCGTCGTACAGCCGCCATTCGAGCGGGGGCTGGGAGATCTGGGTGGCGTAGAAGGAGACGGTCGTGCCGTTGACGTCGAGGTCGGTGCGCAGCGTCTCGACCGTGTAGCCCTCCGGCCAGTCCCGCAGCGCCTCGGGGATCTCCCGCTGGTCCGGCGGCAGCCACGGGCGCAGGTCCAGGCCGCGGTGCCCGGTGATCGGGAACCGGGAGAGCGTGATCTGCTCGCCGGACGCCGCGACGTGGTAGCCGGGGAGTTCGCGGCGCAGCTCGGCCAGCTTGTCGATGCGCATCGCCAGGTCGGCGGTCCAGCGCCCGGACCGCATGTCGCCGGCGCTGGTGTCCGCGTACAGGTACTCCGTCAGCAGGTAGACGTCGGCGTCCAGCTCGTGCAGGTAGGCGTAGAAGCCGGGGGAGTACCGGTCGCCGCCGGCGGTGATCCAGTCCTGGTCCCAGAACTGGGTGTTCCAGGCGGCCACGGTGACGGCTCCGGGGCCCGCGGGCGGCGGGGTGTGCCAGAGGGTGGCGTAGTTGATCCCGCTGCGCCCGGCGCCCAGCACCGCGGTGATCACCAGCAGGGGGATGACGCGCCGCCGCACCGGCCGGGCCAGTGGCGCCACGATCAGCAGCAGCGCGGGGACCAGCAGGAACAACAGCGGCGGGATCAGCTCCAGCGGGGCCCACAGCGGGGTGCGCCCGCTGGCCGCCAGGTGGCAGAGCACGAAGAGCAGCCACGCCACCGAGGCGGTCACGACCAGCCTGGTGCCCCAGCACCAGCGCCGGCGCGGGCGGACGAAACGCCTGACCCGCTCCGCGAAGGATCGTTCCGGCAAGGGGGTGGTGGCGGCCAGCCGCTGCTCGATCACGGTGCCGAACGTAGTGAGCGGTCCTTGTCCCGTTCTTGTCGTGCCGGGCGGGCGCGTCCGGCACGACAAGAACGGGACAAGGCGCCGTGCCTAGCGTGAGCCGGACATGAGGTCTGGCACGGCCAATGGAGCGCACATCATGAGTCGGGAGCACCCGCTAGTCTCGGTCATCATCCCCAGCTACAACCGGTCCGACGTGTTACGGCTCTGCCTGGACGCGGTGAGAGCGCAGACCCATCCGCACGTCGAGGTCATCGTGGTGGACGACTGCGGCACCGAGGACGCGGCGCATGTGGCCGCGTCCATGGGCGCCACGGTGGTGCGCACCAGGGTCAACGGCGGCCCGACCCCCGCCCGCAACCTCGGCGCCGAGCACGCCGCCGGGGAGATCCTGTTCTTCCTCGACGCCGACATCGCGCTCGACCCGGACGCGGTGGAGAACGCGGTGCGGATCCTGCGGGATCATCCGGAGATCGGCGCCCTGGGCGGCATCCTGCTGCCCGAGTCGCTCGTCTCCCGGAGCCTGGCCGCCCAGTACCGCGCCGTGCAGATGCACCGCTGGTGGATGCCCGCCCACCGGCCGACGCTGGAGCTGCACGCCTCCGTCCTGGCGGTCCCCGCCAAGGTGTTCGCCGAGGTCGGCCCCTTCGACCCGCGGCTGCGCGAGACGGTCTCCTCCGACTACCGCGTCCGCGTGACGCGCTCGTACGAGGTGAAGCTGAGCGAGGCGATCCGCGGCCGCAAGGACCACGACGCCACCGTGCGGACGATCCTGCGCAAGGTCTTCCGCCGCGCCCGCCTCAGCGCGCTGGACTGGCGCGAGGGGGAGACGCCAGGGGACTCCGTGCCGCGCGCGGTCGGCGGCGTGCTGCTGCTCGCCGCCGTCCCGGCGCTCGCCCTGCCCCGCGTCCTGCCCGCACGGGCGCGCCGCGCCGGCGCGCTCGTCCCGCCCGCGCTGGTGGCCGCCGCCATCGCCCTGGACGCGGGCACCCACCGCTTCGCCTACAAGCAGCGGGGCGCGGCGTTCGGCCTGTACTTCTCCGGCGTGCACCTCGCCGTCACCTTCACCGGCGCCCTCGGCGGAGCGGTGGGCGTGACGCAGCGGCTCGCGCTCGCCCGCCTGGAGAAGCTCGCCCGTCTCGCGGCCCAGGACTGAGCGGCCATGCAGGTCATCGGCACCGGTTTCGGCCGGACGGGAACGCTGTCGCTCAAGACGGCGCTGGAACGGCTCGGCTTCGGGCCGTGCCACCACATGGTGGACGTGTTCGCCCACCCGCGGCAGATCAGGCCCTGGCTGGCCGCGGCCACGGCCCGCCAGGCGGACTGGGACCGGCTGCTCGTCGGCTACGAGTCGTGCGTGGACGGCCCGACCTCCGCCTACTGGCGGCAGCTCGCCGACCACTACCCGAAGGCCAAGGTCATCCTCACCACGCGCGACCCGGAGCGCTGGCTGGCCAGCATGCAGCGCACCCTGTTCGCCCAGCGGCGGCGCATCGAGTCGCTGCCGGGCAGGGCCGCCGTCCTGCTGTCGTCGCTGCTCGGCACCGACCTCGCCGCGTTCGTCAGGATGGTCGACACGACCCTCGACGCGCGCACCTTCGCGACAGCGGCCGACCGGGAGCCCGAACGGGCCGTCAAGCTGTTCCAGGAGCACACGGCCAGGGTGGTCGCCGCCATCCCGGCCGGGCGGCTGCTCGTCTTCGACGCCGCCGCCGGCTGGGGCCCGCTGTGCGAGTTCCTGGAGGTCCCGGTCCCGGACGAGCCCTACCCCCGGGTCAACAACTCCTCCGACTTCACCAGGAGCGGCCTCGGCCGGCCCCTGCCGCTGCTGCTGCGCCGGACCAGGCGAAGGGGTCCCCGATGAAGCCGCTGGTCTCGGTCATCGTGCCGAACTACAACTACGCCCGCACCCTGGAGCTGTGCCTGAGCGCGCTGGAGCGGCAGACGTACCCGCGCGTCGAGGTGATCGTCGTCGACGACCGCAGCACCGACGACTCCGTGGCGGTCGCCCACCGGCACGGGGTGCGGGTCGTGGTCACCGACACCAACATCGGCGCCCCGGCGGCCCGCAACCTCGGCGCCGAGCACGCCCGCGGCGAGGTGCTGTTCTTCCTCGACTCGGACCTGGCGCTGGCCGAGGACGTGGTCGAGCACGCGGTGAACCTGCTGACCGCCGATCCCACCCTGGGGGTGGTGTGCGGCACCTACGACCCGGAGCCGCTGATCCCCGACAGCCTCGTCGAGCGCTATCGCAGCCTCCAGCTGCACTACTGGATCTCCGGTGACGAGGGCGAGATCAGCACGATCTACTCCGCGCTGTTCGCCATGCGGGCGGAGGTCTTCCGCGAGGTGGGCCCGCTGAACCCGGCGCTGCGCCACAGCGAGAACGCCGAGTACGGCCACCGCGTCACCCAGCGGTACCGCATCGTGCTGGACAACCGGATCAGGGGCAGGCACGACCACGACGACCGGCTCACGGTGGTGCTGTCGAAGTTCTTCCACCGCGCGCGCCTGCACATCCCGCTGTACCTGCGCCGCCCGGACTTCAACGGCGGCCCCGCCAACAGCAGCCGCGGCTGGGGCTCGCTCGCCGCCCTGTTCGCCGTGCTCACCGCGCCGCTGCCGGCCCTGCTCGGCCCGGCCTGGCTGGCCGCGCCGCTGGTGCTGCTGGCCGGCTCGATGGCGGCGGACCTGGGCATGTACCGCTTCGTCCGGCGCTACGCCGGCATGCCCTTCACCCTGTACTTCACCGCGGTGCACTTCCTGGTGAACGTCACCGTCGCGGTGGCGGTGTTCGCCGGAGCCGCCCAGTGCCTGGTGTCCAGCAGGTTCCGGCGCACCTACGACCTTCCCGCGGAGGTGTGAGCGATGAGCGGGCCAGGGCCTGTCGTGTCGGTGATCGTGCCCAACTACAACTACGCCGCCTCGCTGGAGCTGTGCCTGCGCGCGCTGCAGGCGCAGACGTACCGGCCGATCGAGCTGATCGTCGTGGACGACGGCAGCACCGACGACTCGGCGCAGGTCGCGCGGCGGCTCGGCGTGCGGGTGATCCGCACCGAGCGGAACCTGGGCGTGGCCGCCGCCCGTAACCTCGGCGCCGCCCACGCGAGCGGTGAGATCCTGGTGTTCGTGGACTCCGACGTGGCCGCCTACCCCGACGCCGTCGAGGTGGCGGTCGGCCTGCTCGCCGCCGATCCGGGGCTCGGCGTGGTGTCCAGCATCCACGACCCCGAGCCGCTGATCCGCGACAGCCTCGTCGAGGAGTACCGGGCGCTGCAGTACCACTACTGGACGGTCAGCTCGGAGGGGCCCGTCTCGTTCCTGTTCTCGGCGCTGATGGCGATGCCGCGCCGGGTGTTCGACGAGATCGGGCCGTTCAACCCGCGCCTGCGCGAGACCGAGGAGGTCGACTACGGCCACCGGCTCACCCAGCGCTACGAGATGCTGCTCACCACCGCGGTGCGCTCGCGGCACGACCACGACGACAAGCTGGCCAAGCTGCTGCGCAAGCTGTACCGGCGGGGGCGCGCCAGGGTGCCGCTGTACGCGCGCCGGCGGCGCTTCGCCCGCGGGTTCGAGACCTCCAGCCGGGCCGGCGGCAGCCTCGCCGCGCTGGCGGCGGTGGCCGCCTCGCCCCTGGTGATCCCGCTCGGCCCGGCCGGCGCCGCGCCCGCCGCCCTGGCCCTGGCCGTGTCGCTGCTGGCCGACCTCGGCATGTACCGCTTCGTGCTGCGCAGGCGCGGGCCGCTGTTCCTGCTGTACTTCGGCGCCGTGCACTTCCTGGTGAACGTGACCATCGCCGCCGGGGTGGCGGCCGGGGTCGCGCGGTGGCTGTGCTCGGCGAGGTTCCGCCGGCTCTACGATCCCGACGTGACGATGGAGGTCTCAGGGCAGGCGGCCACATGACGGCTCCGCTGCGGGATCCGGCCCGGCAGACGCGCACGACCGGCGCCACGCCGTCGCGGGCGCGCCGGAGGGTCCCGCTGGTGTTGTGCGCGGCCATCGCCTGGACGGTGTTCGTGGTGCTGCACCGCGTCCTGTCCGGGCGGGTGTGGTGGTGGCAGGGCCCCGAGCTCGTCCCGCCGCTGGCGTTCGCGGCCGTTCCCGTGCTGCTGCTCGCCGCGGCCCTGGCGGTGGCGCGCCGCGCGCGCCGGACGGCCGTCGCGGTGGCGCTGGTGTCCCTGATCCTGGGCGGTGGCGCGAGCGGGCTCAACCTCGCCTCGCTGTGGCACCGCGCCGCCCCGGCCCCGCCGGACGCGATCAAGGTGTTCTCCTGGAACACCTGGTACTGGGACCAGCCGGTGAGCGGCATGGCGCCCCCGCCGGCCGGCACGCCGCCGCGGGACGTCGCCGCCTTCTACCGCCACCTCCGCGCCCAGGACGCCGACGTGCTGCTGCTGCAGGAGTACGTCTACTTCGGCGCGGACTCCCGGCCGATCCGGGTGAACGACCTGGACAGGCTGCGCCGGGAGTTCCCCGGGTTCCACATCGCCACGGCGAGCGAGATGGTGACGCTGTCGCGCTTCCCCATCGTCCTGGAGCGCGGCATCGAGGCGGGGGACGCCCACGTGCCGCCCGGCTCCGGCTGGCCGGGCTTCCACACGGTGAAGACGCTGCGCACGGACCTGCGCGTCGGCGGCAGCACCGTCTCGTTCTACAACTCCCACATCAACTCGCCGGTCGCCGCGGGCGGCCTCAGCCGCGCCCAGCACGACGCCCGCGAGGCCAACCTGCGCGCGCTGGCCGCCGACATCCGGGCGAACCCGCTGCCCGCCGTCCTGGCCGGCGACTTCAACGCCTCGCCCGCGATGGGCCTGCTGCGCCTGGTGCCGGAGCGGATGACCGACGCCGCCCCGGCGCTGCGCTCGCTCTACCCCGCCACCTGGGACGAACGGCGGCCGCTGCTGTCGCTGTGGCGGATCGACTGGGCGTACACCACGCCCGAGATCGCCGTGCACGAGTACCGGCTGGTCCGCTCCGACGGCCTGTCCGACCACAGCGGGCAGCGGCTGGTCGTCTCGCTCAGCCGGTGACCTGGGCGAGAAGCAGGGCCGGCCGGGGCGCCGGGCCCGTGCCCGCACGCAGGATCCGCAGATGCAGCGCGCGCAGCTCAGGCCCCGGCTCGACGCCCAGGTGGTCGGCGAGGTACCCGCGCAGGCGGGCGTACAGGGCCACCGCCTCCGCGCCGCGTCCCAGCGCGCACAGGCCGCGCATGAGCAGGCTCGCCAGCGGCTCCGCGAGCGGGTAACGCGGCACCAGCGGGGTCAGCTCGGTGACCACGACGTCGGGACGGCCCAGGCGCAGGTGCGCCTGGGCCCAGGTGACGAGGGCGCCGACGTGCTGCTGCTCGATGCCGTACCGCATGCGGGCGGCCCACTCGCCGGGGATGCCGGTAAGAGGCGCGCCGCGCCACAGCTCCATCGCCTCGCCCAGCAGCCGGGCCCGCGCGAAGTCGTCGCGGGCGCGTAGCTGCGCCTGCTTGGCGAGCCGCCGGAACCGGTAGGCGTCCACCCGATCGGGGTCCACCTCGAGCGTGTAACCGCCGTCGCGGCGTTCGATGCAGGCGCCGGTCACGGTCAGCGCCTGCCTCAGGCGGGCGATGTGGGCGTACAGCGAGTCGGCCGCCCGGTCCGGCGGATCGTCCCAGACCCGCTCGATCAGCGTGCGGAGCGAGACGGGCCGGCCGGCGTCGATCGCCAGGGCGGCCAGCACCGCGCGCCGCTGAGGCGGCCCCAGAGGCACACCGCGGTCACCGGAGGTCACCTCGACCGGTCCCAGTAAGCGGACGTCCATCGCCTTCCTCTCACAATCGTTGTCACAGGTGGACGAGCACGAGCGTCACGCCGAGGGCGGCGGCCCACAACATCGAGTTCGCGACCATGACGCGGTCGCGCAGCAGCAGGCGCACCGGGTCACCGCCCTGCTTGTCCACGAGCTGCATCTGCAGGTACCGGAAGAGGGCGAACAGCGCGAAGGGGGTGGACAGCATCATGGCCGTCTGGCCGTGATGCGGGCCGAACGGCCCCTCGTCACGCAGGTACATCAGGCCCGAGACGAGGGCGAGCACGGAGGCGATCTGCAGCAGCCAGTTGGTCAGCTCCATCGAGTAGCCGCGCAGCGCGGGCCGGTGCACGGCTCCGGCCTCCAGCAGCTCCTGGCGGCGCTTGCCGATGAGCAGCAGCAGGGACATCGCGAACACCGTGATCAGCAGCCAGGAGGGCACCCGGTCCCCGGTCACCTCGTACCCCTGGACGACGCGCAGGACGAAGCCGGCCGCGACGACCCCAACGTCGACCAGCGGAACGTGCTTGAGCCCGCGGCTGTAGGCGACGTTGAGCACCAGGTACACCAGCACCGGCCACGAGGACGCCGGCGCCTGGGCGACGATGGCCGCGAGCACCGCCAGCAGGACGGCGCAGCAGGCGGCAGCGGTCAGCACCCCCACCCGGCCGGCCGCGACGGGGCGGGCGCACTTGACCGGATGGAGGCGGTCGCGGTGGCGGTCGGCGATGTCGTTGCCGATGTAGACGGCGGCGGAGGCGAGCATGAACGCCACCGTGGCCCAGGCGACCCCGACCACCTCGGACAGGCTGGGCGGGGTCGCGCCGATGAGCGCCACGGGCACGAGCAGGATCGCCTTGGCCGCGTGGGAGGGGCGGATCAGGGCGGCCAGGTCCGCGACCGGGCGCCTGCGGGTCGCCACGGCCCGGTCCTGCGCCGCTTCCTGGCGCTGCGGGCTCTCTGGAACGTCTGCCGATTCGACAAGGCGCATGCTTCACCCCGATAGCTCAGAAGAAGACCTTCGCCAGGGACAGCGCGCCCTGCCGCCACGCGTCACGGCTCGTCGCGCCGCCACTTGAACCGGCAGGTACGCCGGCCGCCCGCTGCTCCCGCCACCACGCGTACGTGCGCAGGATCGCGTCCCGGTTGGACAGCCGCGGGCGGAAGCCCAGCCGTTCACGGGCCTTGTCGATGCTGACATAGGAGTCGGCGAGCAGCTTGCGCGCCAGCCGCCCGTACACCGGGGACAGCCTGCTGCGCTCCAGCAGCCGGAGCCCGGCCAGGGCCGGTCCCGCGGGCAGCGAGACGACCCGCTTGCCGTGCCCGGCCGCGTCGAGCACCGCCTGGAAGTCCTCGCGCAGCGTGCCGAACTCGGCGGCGGCCAGGTTGTAGGTGTCGCCGGCGACCCCGGCCGGCGCGTCGAGCACGAGGGCCACCGCGTCCACCAGGTCCTCGATCGCGAACATCTGGATGCGCTTGTCCCCGCTGCCGAGCACCGGGAAGTTGCGGCCCTCCTCGGCCCACTCGAAGAGCATCGCGAACAGGCCCATCCGGCCGGGGCCGAGGAAGGTCTTGGGACGCAGGACGGGCACGCACATGCCGTCGGCCCGGTACTTCTCGGCCAGCTCCTCCGCTTCGGCCTTCGCCCTGGTGTAGGGGTCGACCGGGGCGCGGGGATGCTCCTCCGGGGTGGGCACGAGCGACGGCAGCCCGTACACGGCGGTGGAGGAGATGTGGACCAGCCGCTCCACGCCGGCCCGGCGCCCGGCCTCCAGGACCGTGCCGGTTCCCGTGACGATCAGGTCGTGGATCTGCTCGGCCGGGTAGCTCGGCAGCGCGCCGGCGCAGTGCACGACCGCGTCCGCGCCGGTCATGGCCTCGGTCATCAGCGGCAGGTCGCGCACGTCGCCGATCCGGTGCCCCGCGGCCAGCAGCGGGTCGGGCTGGGGACGCACGTCGACCCCGAGCACGTCGTGGCCGTCGAGCACGAGCCGGCGGGCCAGGTGGCCGCCGAGCATCCCGGCGCTGCCGGTGACTACGACCCGGCGGGCCATCGCGACCCCACCTTCTCCCGCACGAAGGCGGCGAGCAACCGCGGCAGGCCCTTCGACAGCGTCTTGTCGAGGCTATCCAGGAAGTACTCGACGTCTTCCGGCTCGATGGCCAGGGTCGGCGCGACGACGAGGGGGTTGTCGGCGTTCGGGCTGTAGTAGGAGACGATGCCGTGCTCGCGGTAGAGGTCGGCGATGACCGAGAGCGCGACCAGCTTGGTGCGGAACTGCGGGTCGCCGGAGAAGCCCGGCGCGAGCTTGGCGGCCAGGTCGAGCACCTTGGGCCCGCCGCTGAGGAACACGCCCCACAGCGAGCCCACCCCGCTCACCCGGCCGACGACGTCCGGGTGGCGCTTGTGGATGTTCTGCAGGCCGGGGCCCAGGATGCGCTCGATCTGCCGGGCCCTGGCGGGGTAGTCGTCCTCGATGACGATGTTGACCGCCTCGATGGCGGTGACGGTCTCCTCGCCGAAGCCGTAGTAGGTGGTGCTGTGCAGGATGACGTCCGAGAGCCGGTCGTACGCCTTGCGGAAGACACGCTCGCGGGCGGTGTACCCGGCGATCGACGCCTTGCCGCCGCCGAGGGACTTGGAGTAGACGAGGATGTCGGGCAGCAGGTCGGGATGGCGCATGAAGTAGAAGAGGCTGCCCGTCTTGCCCCAGCCGGTGTAGACCTCGTCGAAGATCAGCATGATGTCGTCGGCGTCGCAGAGCCGCCGCAGCTCGTACAGGTCGCTCTCCGACCAGCAGCGCATGCTCGACGCGCTGTACGGCTCGACCATGATCGCGTAGACGTCGCACGTGCCGTCCGGGGTGCGGGCGGCCTCGACGGCCGCGCGGACGGCCGCGACGTCGCCGTACGGGTGGACGACGATGCCGGGAAGGCCGGGGAAGCGGAAGGAGTTCTCCGACGATCCGGTCAGGCTGCCCGCGCCCAGGGTCTTGCCGTGGAAGCTGATGTCGGAGCGGAGGATGGTGTTGCGGCGCCCCCCGTGGTACTTGTACGCCATCTTGACGGCGCCCTCGTTCGCCTCGGCGCCGGAGTTCGGGAAGTAGGAGATGTTCAGGTCGCCCGGCAGCAGCGTGGCGATGTTGTGGCTGAGGGCGGCCACGTACGGCGAGAAGAACGCCTTGTGCACCTCCATGCGCCGGCGGTCGGCGAAGCGGCGCCGGGCCTGCAGGATGCGGGGGTGGTTGTGGCCGTGGTTGAGTACGCCGACCCCGCCGGTGACGTCAAGGACCTCGCGGCCGTCGCGGGTCCTGATCCGGGCGCCCTCGGCGCTCTCGACGAGTTCCCGGCCGAAGCCGAAGGAGGTCATGAGGTTGACCTGGCTGCGGCTGACGTACCTTCTGTACAAGTCCTGGACCTGTTTCACGGTGAAACTTTCACACTCGTCCACGCCGATGAGTTCAGACACGTCCGCCCTTCCCGGTTCGCGCGAATTCCGCTGGTGCCCGGCCTTCTTCTCGGCGGCGAGAAAAGGTGAGACCTGGCGTCAACAATGTCGAATCCGGCTATGCCCCGTGCCATACAAATGTGTGTAGGTCGGCGGCGGGCGCGAGACGGCGGAGAAGAAAAAGCGGCCGGGAGCGGATCGCCGGGTATTTCTCGATCCGATCTCCCGGTGAATACGGATGATTTCCCGCGGGCGGGCCGGCTTCAGCCCCTCACGGTCATGTAGGTGACCGGCTGGGCGGGCGGCGGGGCGAGCGGCGGAGGGAGTGGCTGGGCGGGTGGCAGGGCGGGTGGCAGGGCGGGCAGCGTCCGGACGCCGCGCCGCGCCCGCCGGACGGCCTGGGCCTGGTCCTCCTCGGTGTCCTCCTCCCTGGCCCGCTCGCGGGCGAACAGGCTGAGCAGGTCGTGCATGCGGTAGCGGTCGTGGCCGCATGACTCCAGAAGCTGGGCTTCCGCGAGATGGTCCAGCAGGTCGGCGGTGCGCGGCTCGGGGCGGTCGGCCAGGGCCGCGGCGGCCGCGACGCTGATGACGCCGCCGCCGAGCAGGCTCAGCAGCCGGAACATCCGGGAGGACTCGGCGTCCAGGCTCCGGTAACTCATCATGAAGCACGCCCGTACGGCCTGGTCGTCGGCCTGCAGCTCGGACAGGCGGTGGTCCTCGACCGCCAGCCGGTCGGCCAGGGCGCGCAGCGACAGCTCCGGCCTGGCTATCAGCCGGGCGGCGGCGATCCTGATCGCCAGCGGCAACCCGGCGCACAGCCGTACGATCGCGCGCGCCGCCCACTGCTCGGCGGCCACGCGCTCCTCCCCGATCAGGCGGCCGAGCAGCGTGGAGGTCTCGTCCTCGGCCATGACGCCGAGGCGAAAGTGCGACGCGGCGTCCAGCGAGGTGAGCATCCTGCGCGCCGTGACCAGCACGCGGCAGGTGGGGCTCGCGGGCAGCAGCGGGCGCACCTGCGCGGCGTCGCGGGCGTTGTCGAGCAGGAGCAGCAGGTGCCTGCCGTCGGTCAGCGAGCGGAAGCGGGCCGCGGCCTCGTCCACGTCGGGCCGCCCGAAGGGCCCCGCTGCCGTGTCGTCGCCGAGCGAGCGCAGCAGGCGGGCCAGGACGTCGGCCGGGTTCAGCGGCGCGACGCCGGGGGTGGAGCCGTGCAGGTCCACGTAGAGCCGCCCGTCCGGGAAATGCCCCGCGACCTGGTGGGCGACGTGCACGGCCAGCGCCGACTTGCCGACCCCGGCGGCGCCCGTGATCGTCGAGATGGCGGTGGTGCCGGAGCCGGTGGTCAGCATCGTGCGCAGTCGGGAGATCTCGGTGGTCCGGCCGGTGAAGGCGGCCGAGCCGATGGGCAGCTCGGCCGGGGCCCTGCGGGCGGCGACCGCCGGCGGCGGCGTCAGGGCGGGGTCGTCGGCGAGGATGCGCTGGTGCATGCGGACCAGGTCGGGGCCGGGGTCGATGCCGACCTCCGCGGCCAGCGTCATCCGCGCGCTCTGATAGACGGTCAGCGCGTCGGCCCTGCGGCCGGAACGGTACAAGGCCAGCATGAGCTGGGCCCTGAGCCGCTCGTTCAGCGGGTCCCTGCGGGTCATGGCCTCCAGGTCGGCGAGCATCTCGCCGTGCTGGCCGAGCGCCAGCCTGGCCTCCAGCGAGGCGTCCACGACGGTCGCGCGCAGCCGCTCCAGCCGCGCCGCCTCGCAGCGCAGCGGCGCGGGCAGGGGCAGCTCCTCCAGGACGGACTCGCCGCGCCACAGGCACAGGGCCCGGGTCAACCGGTCGAGCGCGACGTCGTGGCGTCCGGCGGACAGCGCCAGCCGCCCCTGCGCGGCGAGGTCCTCGAACAGCGTGACATCGACCTCGCCGGGCGTGACGCGCAGCATGTACCCGTTGGAGCCCGCCTCGATGCGGGAGGGAGAGCCGAGCACCTTGCGCAGCGCGGAGATGTAGGTGTAGAGGTTCGACTCCGCGGTGGCCGGGGCGCGCTCGCCCCACAGCCAGTCGAGCATGCGCCGGCTGGGGATCGCCTTTCCGGTGTTGAGCAGCAGGGCGGCCAGCAGCACGCGCTGTTTTCGGCGGCCGAGCGCGATCGGTCTCCCGAGAGAGGTACGAACCTCGATCGGCCCGAGGATCTTGAAATCCATATGACCACCTTGCAACGCGCGGCTTTTCCCCAACAGGACCGTACGATTACACACGGATCTTGATTTGCCGCGACCAATGATCGGCGGAAGCGACCTTGGAACGGTACTTCCTGGAACGGCATAAGAAGATTACGCGTCAGAAAAAGCCGGCCGGTGCGGCGGAGACGGTTCCGGGCCTGTTGAAATTTATTGCCGCATCGATATGCGGGTTGCGAGAAATTCGTCTCGGCCGGGTGCGGGGGTCCTTTCCCGCGGCCGGCCGGCCCGGCGGGCATGGCCGTCAAGATCACACATTCGTGCGATGTACGGTGGATCGTCCCCCCAGCACGGTGGGTCCCGATCGGCATGCACACAGGAAGGCATCGGACGGACGATGGACGACCAGCAGATCCTCCAGCGCATTCACGCCCTCGTGGAGGAGGAGCACGACCTGCTATCCCGGCGCGAGTCCGCCGGCCCGGAGCAGCACGCCCGGATAACCCACCTGGAGGAGACCCTCGACCAGTGCTGGGACCTGCTGCGCCGCCGCCGCGCCCGCCAGTCGGCCGGGATGGACCCCGACGACGCCAAGGTCGCGCCGGTCGCGCAGGTCGAAGGCTACCTGCAGTAACGAGGCCTGTAGTCAGTGGCGAGGCCCGCGGTGGCGAAGGCTGTAGTCGCGGCGAGGCCTGCGGTGGCGAGGCCTCCAGTCAGTGACGAGCAGGCCTGGAGTCAGTGACGAGGCCTGCTGTGGCGAGGTCTCCGGCAACGTGGCCTCTGGTGATGGTGATGAGACCTTGGGTGATGAGGAGCGACGAATGCCACGCACCTGGCTGACCGACCGTTTCGGCCTGGACGTGCCGCTGGTCGGTGCGCCGATGGCGGGCGTCGGGGACGGTCGGCTGGCAGCGGCCGTCTCGGCGGCCGGCGGGCTCGGCATGATCGGGGTGCCCGCCTCCGCGCCGGCCCCGTGGATCACGGAGCAGGCCGCGGTCGCCGCCGCGGGCGGGCGCCCGTACGGGATCGGGCTGATGGCGTGGGCGCTGGAGCACCATCCCGCCCAGCTCGACGCCGCCATCGAGGCCGGGCCGGCGCTGGTCTCGGTGAGTTTCGGAGACTTCGCCCCGTACGTCGAGCCGCTGCGGAGCGCCGGCATCACCGTCGCCGTCCAGGCCGGCACCACGCGGGAGGCGCGGGAGGCCGAGCAGGCCGGCGCGGACGTCGTGGTGGCCAGAGGCGGCGAGGGCGGCGGCCACGGCCGTGCCGAGGTGGCCACGCTGCCGCTGCTGCAGGGCGTGCTGGAGGAGGTGACGGTCCCGGTGCTGGCCGCCGGGGGGATCGCCACGGCCAGGGGCCTGGCCGCCGTGCTGGCCGCCGGCGCGGCGGGCGCCTGGGCCGGCACGGCGTTCCTGGGCTGCGCCGAGACCACGCTGTCCGAGGCCGCCCTGGCGCGCGTGCTGGCCACCGGGGAGACCGGCACGGCGTACGGGCGGGTCTTCGACGTCGCGCAACGGCTGGCCTGGCCGCCGGAGTTCGGCGGGCGCGCGCTGCGGAACGCCTTCTTCGAGCGGTGGCACGGGCGGGAGGAGGAACTGGCCGGTGACGAGGCGGCGCGGGCGGAGCTTGAGGCCGCACGCGCGGCGGGCGACTTCGACACCGCCTACGTCTACGCCGGGCAGGCGGTGGGCATGGTGGAGCGGCAGCGCACGGCGGCGGACGTGGTCGCCGGCTTCGCCGCCGCCGACGAACTGCTCCGCCGCTTCACCGGCGACCGCTGACCCGGCCACCCGCAAACCCCAGCAACCGCCGCCTGCCGCCTGCCGCCTTCCGTACTGAGCGCCGCCGCCCTGCGCCGCCGCATGCCGTAGGGCAGCCCCACCGCGTGCGGCCCAGCGCCTGCGGTCCGCGGCCTTGCGACCGCTGCCTGTGGCCCGTGGGATGTGCGGCCTGTGGTGTTCGGGGCTGCCGCCCTGAGCGCTGCCCGTCCTGCGCGGGCCGCGTGCCATGCGGCCGTCTGCTCTGCGGTGCCTACCCTGCGTCGGGCTGCGGGGCTGCGGGGCTGCGGGGGCCGGGCTGGCGGAGGGCAGGGCGGGTGTGCGGGGCTAGGATCCGCGCATGGCCCGATTCGAGGTGACCACACTGGTCCTGGCGCCGCCGCCGGTCGTCTTCGACGCGTCCCTGTCGGTGGACGTGCACACGTCCTCGATGGGGCACACCGCCGAGCAGGCGGTGGCGGGTGTCACGTCCGGCCGGCTCTCTCTCGGTGACCAGGTCACGTGGCGCGCCCGCCACTTCGGCCTCACCTGGCATCTGACCTCGATCATCAGCGCCAGCACGCGCCCCTCGTACTTCGTGGACGAGCAGGTCACCGGCCCGTTCAGGCGCTGGCGTCACGCCCACACGTTCGAGGCGGCGCACGACGGCGCGGCCACGCTCATGACGGACGTCGTCGACTTCGCCGCCCCCGTGCCGCCGCTGGGCACGCTCGCCGAGATCCTGGTCCTGAAGCGTTACCTGACCAGGCTCATCCTCCTGCGCAACGCCCACATCAAGGACGTCACGCGCGCCGCCCGATGAGAACCACGCCGGGCCCCGGCCACCCGCACCTACGTCCACGACGGGGCCGCCTCGGGGCGAGCCCGCGTCATTCCGCGGGGCAGACGGTGCCCGCAGCGGGCAGCCTCAGCCCGGCCAGGTACGCGGTGGCGTGCGCGATCGGGCACTTCTTGCCCAGCAGGTAGAGGACGTGCCCGGGCCCGTCATACCCCAGGGTCACCGAGCCCGGCACCATCCGGATGAACCGCTCGGTCAACGGGAAGTCCCCTTCCAGGGTGCCCGCCCCGAGCATCGGCGGCAGCCCGCGCACCTCCAGCCGGCGCGCCGGATTGGCCACCGGCTGCGGCCAGCCGATGCAGCCCAGCTGGTCGAACGCCGCCCCCGAGAAGTCCGGCGCGGCCTCGCGGATGTCGCGGCGGTACTTCCGGAGCTGGGCCCAGCCGGTGTAGCCGCGCTCGTCGCCGCAGGTCATCGCCAGCATCGCGGGCATGGCCCACACCTGCGTGTTGCCCAGGACGTGGTCGGCGAACCCCGACCCGTCCCCGCGCCGCGCCTTGTCCACCCACTCGGCCAGCGCCAGCCACCGGGAGTGGCCGGGGCCGGGGTCCGGGAGAAAGCCGAGGCTGCGCAGGTGCCAGCCGGTCAGCTCGCCCTCGCCGTACCGCTCCGACCTGATCGGGATCGGCTCGCGGTCGGTGGCGCGGGTCAGCTCGCGCCAGATCTCCGTGGCGTCCTCGCCGTGCAGCGCACACGCGGGAGTCGCCGCGCACCAGCGGCCGAACCGCTCCAGCGCCTCCTCCACGCCGGTGCGCATCACCAGGTTCACCATGGGCCAACCCTCGGTCTGGTCGACCACCCCGTCCAGGTACATGGCCCTGATGCGCTGCGGGAACAGCCTGATGTACGCGGCCGCGGCCACCCCGCCGTAGGAGTTGGCCATGAAGCTCAGCCGCTCCTCGCCGAGCGCCCGGCGCACGGCTTCCATGTCCCTGGCGATGGACAGCGAGTCCAGGTGGGCGAACAGGCCCGTCGTGTCAGCCTCGCGGCAGGCCTCGAACGCCCGGGCCATCGCCGCCTTCATGGCCTCGAACTCCCTGGGGCCGCGCGGGTCGTGCAGCGCCACGCCGGGCTTCCAGCACGGCTCGGCCGCGGTCGCGCCCCAGGCCGTGGTGCGCGGCCGGTAGCCGACGAGGTCGAAGCGGCGGCGCAGCTCGGTCAGGTCGGGCGCCGCCCGCCTGAGGTCGTCGATGCCGCTGGCGCCAGGGCCGCCGGGGATGCCGAGCACGCTGCCGATGCGGCGGGCCGGCTCGGTGGCCGGCAGCCTGGCCAGCTCCAGCCTGACCTGCTTGCCGCGCGGCTTCGACCAGTCCACCGGCACGTCGAGCGCGCCGCACTCCATCCCGGCGGGAACGTCCTCACCGGTGCACGCCCCCCACACGATCGGCGCCGTCCTGCGAGCCGCCGTCTGGGCGGCCGAGGCCGGCTGGGGCGCCGTCTCCCGAGCAGGCCGCACCGCTCCGGCACCCGCCGTCGCGCCCGCCGCCGCGCCCGCCGCCGCGCCCGCCGTCGCGCCCGCCGCCGCGCCCGCCGTCGTGCCCGCCGCCGTGTCCGCCGCGGCTTCCGCTGAAGGGGCCAGCCCCATGAGCGTCGCCATCGCCAGCCCGGCCGCCAGGCCCGTGGACTTGCGGAACATGTCGTGACTCCTCTCCTTCGATCCACCGATGTCCGATCGATCACCCACAGGGCCACCCTCGCCCGCGCCTCCACCCGCGCACCACGGGAAGGTCCGCCGTGCCCGACGGGGGACAACCCCCGGGGGATCACCGGGTGGCCGTCCCAGGGCGGTTCCGTCAGCCTGGAAGGCGAGGAGAAGGGAGCGGGCCGGTGCGGATCTGGCGCGAGCTCGGCTACACGTTGACGGTGCCGGTGATGGCCGCACTCGGCCTGGTCCACTTGCTGGTCGTGCTGGTCGGCGTGGTGGCCTCCACCTACCTGGTCGGCCTGCCGCTGCTGGCGGGATGCGTGGTGGGCGCGAGACGGCTCGGCGCGGCCAATCGGGGGCTGGCGCGGACGCTGGCGGGAACGGACGTGCCGTCGCCCGCGCCCTACCGCCCGGGCCGGGGCCTGCTGAACCGGATGGGCTCGGCGCTCGGCGACGTCGCCGGCTGGCGGGCGATCATCCACGCCGTGGTCCGCCTGCCCGCGGCGGCGCTCGCCTTCGCGGCCGCCGCCGGGACGTGGGGGCTCGGCCTGGTGCTGCTGACGTGCCCGCTGTGGTGGCGCTTCCCCGGCCTCCCTGCGCCGGAGGGCTGGCCGGGCGCGCTGCTGCTGGGCGTGCTCGGGCTGGGGTTGCTGCTGCTGGCCCCCTGGGCCGTGCACGTCGCGCTGCTGCCGGAGCGGATGCTGGCGCGTACGCTGCTCGGCCCGCCCCCAGCCCAGGACCGCATCCGTACGCTGGAGGAGACCAGGGCGCTGGCCGTGGAGGACGCCGCCGCCGCGCTGCGCCGTGTGGAGCGCGACCTGCACGACGGGACGGCGGCCCGGCTGACGGCGCTGGCCATGAGCCTCAGCATGGCCAGGGAGGAGCTGGCCGAGGCCGGCGACCCCGAGCGCCTGGAACGCGCCCGCGCCCTGATCGACGGCGCCCACCGCGGCGCCAAGGAGACCCTGTCGGAGCTGACCAACCTGATCCGCGGGATCCACCCGCCCGCCCTGGACAAGGGCCTGGAGGTGGCCCTGGCCACGCTCGCCGCCCGCAGCCCGCTGCCGGTGGACCTGGACGCCGAACTGGCCGAGCGGCCCTCGCCCGCCGTCGAGACGATCGCGTTCTTCTGCACCGCCGAGCTGCTCGCCAACGTGGCCAAGCACAGCGGCGCCCGGCAGGCCGCGATCCGGTTGCGCGCGGAGGGCGGGCGGCTGCGCCTGCGGGTGTGGGATGACGGCGAGGGCGGCGCCGTCGTGGCGGACGGCGGGCCCGCCACCGGGTCGGGGCTGCGCGGACTGACCGGCCGCGTGCGGGTGGTGGACGGCGAGCTCGCGATCCACAGTCCCGCCGGAGGCCCTACGGTGGTCACCGTCGACCTGCCCCTGCGCGCGTGAACGGACGGCCCATGCGCATCGTGATCGCCGAGGACGCCGTGGTGCTCCGCGACGGCCTGTGCCTGCTGCTCACCACGCGCGGCCACGAGGTGGCGGCCGCCGTGGGCGACGGTGACGCGCTGGTGGCGGCCGTGGCCGAGCACCGCCCCGACGTGGCGGTGGTGGACGTGCGCATGCCGCCCACCCACACCGACGAGGGGCTGCGCGCCGCCATCCAGGTCCGCCGCGACCATCCCGGGCTGGGCCTGCTGGTGTTCTCGCAGTACATCGAGACCCGCTACGCCGCCCAGCTCCTCGCCGGCGGCGCCCGCGGCATCGGTTACCTGCTCAAGGAGCGCGTGGCCGACGTCAGGGACTTCCTGTCGGCCCTCGACCGCGTCGCGGCGGGGGAGACCGTGCTCGACCCCGAGGTCGTCACCCAGCTCATGGGCGCCAGCCGCCGCGGTGACGCGCTGGCGCTGCTGACGCCGCGGGAGCGCGAGGTGCTGGCCATGATGGCGCAGGGCCGCTCCAACAGCGCCATCGCCGAGAGCCTGTTCCTGTCCTACGGCTCGGTCGAGAAGCACGTCACGCAGATCTTCACCAAGCTCGGCCTGGCCCCGTCCGACAACGACCACCGCCGCGTGCTGGCCGTCCTGCGCTACCTCCAGGGGTGACCGGGATCAGCTCAGCGCGGCGGCGACGCGCTCGCGCAGCGCGGCGTCGTGCCCGGCGTCCGCGCACAGCGTCACGGCCAGCCCGTCGTGGGAGGCGTCGGCGAGCACGGTCAGCAACGTGGCGAGCTGCTCGGCAGGCTCGTCGGCCAGCAGCTCCTCGGCGTGGCCGACGACGAGCGTGACGGCTCCGATGTCGCGCAGGCAGTCGGTGAGCGCGTCCCAGTTGCGGCCGAAGTAGCCGGGGAAGCGCAGGGCCCGCGCCACCTCCTCGAAGAAGGCGGCACGGGTCCGGCAGGCCCGCCCGTCCACGACCCGGCCGGTGGACACGGTCAGCCATGCGGGCAGCGGACGCGGGGCAGAGGCCATGGACGTTCCCTAGAGCCGGTAGAAGTCGGTGTAGTGGTTGGGCGAGAACCAGGCCGCGCCGGTGCTGCGGTTGACGACGATCCGGTACGCGTCACGCGCGGCGCCCCGGGCACGAGAGTACACGTCGTACTCGTAGTAGATCGCGTCGGCGGGCAGCTGCCCCTCGCGGTTGTAGTGGCGTCCGCCGGTGTAGTTGTACCTGCCGTCGGGCCAGGAGTACCAGCCGGCGCTGGTGGGGTAGCCCTTGGAGGCCCAGATCGCCTTGGCCGAGCGGGCGTCGGCGCAGCGGGAGATGGTGCAGGAGCTGTAGACCGCGGCGTTGGCGGGAGCGACCCCGGCCAGCCCGACGAGGGAGGCGAGGGCGGACAGGACGACGGCGAGCCGTACCGGCCAGGACGGGCGAGGGCGCGGCGGAGCGTGCACGAAGCCTCCTTGCGGAAGGGGTGACGGATACCGTCATGATCGCTTTTCGCGTGTTGTCAAGGAAGGACGTCAACGCCAAGGGACGGTGAACAATGCGAGGCGTGTTCATGGTGCCCGACGGACGCGGACGCCCTCGATCGCCTCGCGCACGGAACCGCGGTCACCGGGCACGGCCAGGGAGTAGCCATGGCAGGTGCCGCCCGCGATGGCGTGCCGGCGGGATCGACGTCAGACCGACAGCAGGACGGGCAGCGCGCGGTGCCCGTTGGAGATGAACGACTCCAGCGGCAGCAGCTCGTCCGGCGCCACGGCCAGCCTCATGCCGGGGAATCGCGCGAACAGGGCGGGCAGCGCGATCGTGGCCTCCAGAGTGGCCAGCGGCGCGCCGAGGCAGCGGTGCATGCCGTACCCGAAGGCCAGGTGCTCCTTCGAGGCCCGGGTGACGTCGAACGCGCCGGCGTCCTGCCCGTGCACGAGCGGGTCGCGCCCGGCGGCCCCGTAGCAGTTGAGGATGGGCTCGCCCGCGGGCAGCACGACGCCGTCGCCGAGGTCGATGTCCTCGACGGCGAAGCGGAGCGGCAGGTTCGCGATCGGGCCCTGGCTGCGCAGCGTCTCCTCGACGACCTCGTCCCAGCTCACGCGGCCGGCGCGGACGAGGGCGAGCTGGCCGGGATGGGCGAGCAGCGCGCAGATCGCGTTGTCGAGCAGGTTGACCGTGGTCTCGTGACCCGCGCTCAGGAACAGGACGAGCGTGTCGACCAGCTCGTGCTCCTCCAGCGGCGCGTTCTCCTCGTCGCGGGCGGCGATGAGCGCCGAGGACAGGTCGTCGCCGGGGTTCGCGCGCTTGTCCGCGACGAGCCCGCGCAGGACGGCCTGCAGGCGGGCCAGGATGTCGGCCGTGTCCGGGGCGTCGGGCCGGCCGATCTGGAAGAAGGAGTCCGCGCAGTGGCGCACCTCCTCGCGGGTCGCCTCGTCGCCGACGCCGAACAGCTCGCAGATCACCCTGATCGGCAGCGGGTAGGCGTACCGCTCGCGCAGGTCGGTCACCGTCGCAGGCGGCACGTCGGCCAGCTCGTCGAGCAGCTCCGCGGCGATCGCCTCGATGCGCGGGCGCAGCGCGGCGGTGCGGCGGACGGTGAAGGCGCTGGAGACCAGCCCGCGCAGCCGCCGGTGATCCGGCCCGTACGCGGTGAGCATGTTGCGCACGGCCACCCACGCGAACAGCGGCCACTCGGGGGAGATCTCCCCCTTGATCCAGGCCGGCCAGTGCAGGTAGGCGTCCTTGGACACCCGGGGATCGGTGAGCAGCCGCCTGAGCAGGGCCTGGTCGCTCACCGCCCACGCCAGGACGCCGCCGGGCAGCTCGACGCGCGCGGCGGGCCCGAGCGCGCGGATGTGCTCGGCCTCGCCGTGGATGTCGCGGCCCGCGGGATCGATGACGAACGGGCGTGCACCGGCATGGTCCATGGGGATCTCCCGACTCTGGGGGCTGCGTCCGTTCCGTCCACGGGCAGCGTTCCCCATCCGTCCGTGCCGCGCCCACTATCCCGGCGGACCGACCTTTGTACGCCCGTTACGCCGTGACCGCCGCGGGCACGAGCTCGAACCCCGTGACGATCTCCGGCTGGATGCGGATCACCTGCTCCATCTCGCCCGCCACCCAGGGGGTCAGGACGGCCCGGAACCGCGCCGCCTCGCCGGGCTCCGTCACCAGGCGCGCCACCCCGGTGATGATCACGCTCCAGCCCAGGCGCTCGTGCCCGTCCAGCTCGTCGGCCTCGTACGCCACCACGGCCTCCGCCGGCGCCACGTGGGAGCTGAGGATCGTGCCGGGGCTGGACCGGATGACGATCGCGCCGTCCACCACGACGTGGTTCACCGGCCGGATCGCGGGCAACGCGTGGCGGGTGAAGACGATCCGGCCGAACGGCACGTCGGCCAGCAGGCGCAGCGCCTCGCTCCCGGGCAGTTCCCGCAGCCGCCGGGCGTCCGTCCCGTTCTGGTACATCACCATCACAGCCTGCCGACCCCGTCCCGTGCGGGACCAGGGACCAAAGTCCCTTCTTCGCCGGAAGGAGGACCCTGCGGCCCCGGCCGGCGCGGCCGGTAGCCTGATCGGGCTCCGGGACGGGTGAGGAGGGCGCACACAGCCATGACGTGGTGGTCGGTGGTGCGGTTCCTGCACGTGCTCGGGGCGGCGCTGTGGGTCGGCGGGCAGCTCACGGTGTCGCTGGTGGTGCTGCCGCCGGCCCGGCGGCTGCTCGACGCCGAGCGGCGCGGCCAGGTGCTGACCGCCGTGGGCCGGCGCTTCGGGCTGCTGACCGTCGCGGTGTTCCTGCCGCTCCAGCTCGCCACCGGCGTGGCCATCGCCTGGCACAAGGGCGTCACGTGGGCCATGCTGGCCGAGCCGGGTTACGGCCGGATCCTGGCGGCCAAGCTGCTGCTGTTCTGCGCCGTCATGGCCATGGTCGGGGCGCACGGCTGGGCCAGCGGCGCCGGCCGTCCTCGGCTGGCCAGGAGCATGGCGATCGCGTCGCTGGTGGGCTCGCTGGGCGTGGTGCTGCTGGCCGCCGCGCTGCCCGCGACCTAGGTACGGGCCGCGTCCCCGGCGTGCCAGGCTGGCCGGTGTGGAGAGCGAGCACCGTCCGTTGATGCCGCAGATGCGCCTCGATGAGCTGCTGGCGGAGCTGCAGGTGCGGCTGAACGCCGTGCTGGCGACGCGGGACCGCGTGCATGCGCTGCTCGAGGCCGTGGTCTCCATCGGCAGCGACCTCGATCTGGAGACGGTGCTGCGCCGCATCGTGGAGACCGCGACCACGCTGGTGGACGCCGGCTACGGCGCGCTGGGCGTGGCCGGCGAGGGCGACACGCTCGTCCAGTTCATCCCGGTGGGGCTGAGCGAGGAGGAGATCGCCAGGATCGAGCACTGGCCGCACGGGCTGGGGCTGCTCGGCCTGCTCATCAAGGACGCGCGGCCGCTGCGGCTCGGCCGCATCGCCGACCACCCCGAGTCGTACGGGTTCCCGCCCGGCCATCCGCCGATGGGCACGTTTCTCGGCGTGCCCGTACGCGTGCGCGACGAGGTGTTCGGCAACCTGTACCTGACCGAGAAGCGCGGCGGCGGCGAGTTCGACGAGGAGGACGAGGCGGTCGTGATCGCGCTGGCCACCGCGGCCGGCGTCGCGGTGGAGAACGCCCGCCTCTACGAGGAGTCGCGGCGGCGCGAGAGGTGGCTGCAGGCGTCCGCGGACGTGACCACGAACCTGCTGTCCGGGGCGGATCCCCGCCAGGTGCTGTCGGTGGTGGCCGCGCGCGCCCGGCAGATGAGCGACGCGGACCTGGCGCAGGTGCTGCTGCCGGAGGGGCCGGCGCTGCGGGTGGCGGCCGCCGAGGGCGAGGGCGCGCGCGAGCTGCTGGGCACGGCGTGCGAGATCGACGGCACGCCGGCCGGCGAGGTGTTCACCTGGGGCGAGCCGATGAGCGAGCCGGAGGGGCGGCCGTCGCTGCTCGTGCCGCTGGGCACCGCGCCGGGGGTGCGGGGCGTGCTGATGCTGGCCGAGCGGAGCGGCCGGTTGCCGTTCAGCGGGGCGGACCGGCAGATGTTGCAGGCGTTCGCGGGGCAGGCGGCGCTGGCGCTGGAGCTGGCGGAGGCGCGGCGCGACGGCGAGCGGCTGGGCCTGCTGGAGGACCGCGACCGCATCGCCAAGGACCTGCACGACGTGGTCATCCAGCGGCTGTTCGCGACGGCCATGACGTTGATGAGCACGGTGCGGCTGGTCGATCATCCGCAGGCGTCCAAGCGGCTGCAGCACGCGATCGACGAGCTGGACGAGACGATCCGGCAGATCCGGTCGTCGATCTTCGCGTTGCAGGGGCCGGTGGACGAGATCGCGCCCGGGCTGCGCGGGCAGATCGTGGAGCTGGTCGAGGGGGCGGGCAGCCATCTCGGCTTCATGCCGGGCCTGCGCATGGAGGGCCAGATCGACACCGTCGTGCCCGAGCCGGTCGCCGAGCACCTGCTCGCCGTGCTGCGCGAGGCGCTGTCGAACGTGGTGCGCCACTCCCGCGCCGGCCGCGCGGAGGTGTCGGTCGAGGCGGGCGAGCGGCTCCCGCTGGTGGTGACCGGCAACGGCGTCGGCGTCGGGACGGCCGGGCGGCGCAGCGGGCTGCGCAACATCGAGGAGCGGGCCCGCGGGCTCGGCGGCACCGCACACCTCGACGCTCCCGACGACGGCGGCGGCACCCGCCTGCGCTGGCAGGTCCCCCTGCGATCCGCGCCACCCGCCCCCGCGACGCAGGAGCTTCAGCCCTGATCCGGACCGCCCGGCCCCGCGACGCAGGACCTTCGCCCCTGATCCGGGATCATTCGGTGAGGCGCGCTGGACGCCGCCCATCGCCTGCGGCAGGCGCTGCAGCACGTGCTGCAGCGTGCCGCCGGCCCCCGGCCGGCATCGTGGCGTGACCCTTGTCCGGACACGAGATCGCGGAGACACTGCAGGCGACGATCAGTGCTGGAGACGTCCCTGGGAGGCGCCGTGAAATGGCGTGTCGTGATCGCCGCGCTGCTGATGACGCTCACCCTGGGGGCCGCCGGGGCCGACCCCGGCCGTGAGGCGTACGAGATCTGGCTGGTGGACCAGTCCGACAGCAACGGCCGCACCTACGGCGGCTACGTGCACGTCTATGACGGCGGCGAGGTCACCAGGCGGCTGTCCGCCGCGCGCCCGGTCTCCGTGATCGACCTCGCGGGCGCCACGTCGTCCCTGTGCCTGGCCGCCACCGGCAGGAACCCGGTCAGGCCGCACATGATCGTGTTCAACCAGGCCGGGACGCACGCGGCGCTCGCCTTCGTCGCCAGCGGCCACGTCGTGATCTTCGACGCCGCCTCCCGACTCCCGCTCGCCTGCGTCGAGACCGAGACGGGGGCGGGCGGCGCCCGGCAGGCGCACGCCCTGTGGCCCACCGGGGACGACCGCTACCTCGTCATCGCCAACCAGAACGGCAAGAAGCTGGAGCGCATCCGCACCGACTACGCCACCGGCACCTTCACCCAGGAGCCCGCGGCGACGCTCGACCTGGCCGGCTGCACCACACCGGCCGGCGCGCCCTGCCAGGCCCCCGAGCTGCGCCCCGACAACGCGCCGATCTGCCCGTTCATCGCCTCCGACAACGGCCCGGTCTTCGTCAGCCTGCGCGGCGGCGGCATGTTCGTCGTGGACTGGCGCGCCACGCCGATGGCCATCACGGGCGAGTACGACGCCGCGCACGTGCCCGCCAACGGCTGCGGGTTCATCGAGGCGAAGGGCGCCGTCTTCGGCGACGGGGGCGGCGGCACCCCGGCCAACCTCGACCAGTTCAGCGTCTTCCGGATGCCCCGCGGCGGCTACTCGGCCGCCAACCCGCCGAACACGCCGGCCGTCGAGCGGCTCTACGACGACGACACCCCGGAACGCGACGCGCACGGCACCGCCGTCGGCCCCCGGGAGCGGCACGTCTGGGTGGGCGACCGGGACGCCAACGTGGTGGAGGTCTTCGACGGGCGCACCGGGGCCCGGGTCAACACGGTGCCGCTGACCTCCCCGTACAGCGCCGACCCGACAGTGGACCTGTTCGCCTCCTCGCCGGACCACGGGTGGGTGTTCGCCTCGACGCGCGGCCCCAACCCGCTCTCCGGCGACCCGCACTCCTCCCACGGCCACGACCCCGGCATGCTGATCGTGCGCATGACCGACGACGGGCGCTCGGGGCAGGTGCGGGGGCTGATCCCCATCACGAACGTGGACGCGGGCGGCACCGAGCGCGCCGACGCCCACGGCATCCGGGTGCGGCGCGTCCCCTGACACCCGGGCGTCAAGCGCTCGCCCGCGCCCCGCCGTGCACGCCTCGCCCTCCCGGTGAGGGGGGCAGACCAAGTACGGGGGAAAGAGGCAGTGACCGCTACCTTCTGCGCGTAAAAGGCCCGGAACTCCTATGGCTCCGGCGAGCCGCCACTCAGTTGATCAGTGGATACGGCGGCGGGGCGCCAGGACCTCGGTGACCTTGGCGATGGCCTCAGCTCCAGGCTTGACGTACCGCATGGCGGTGCGCGGGTTCTTGTGCCGGGTCTTGCCCATGATGAGCTGCAGCGGCACCTCAGCCTCGCCAAGGTGGATGGCGGCGCTGTGGCGCAGCTGATGCAGATCGAGTCCGGCGTACTTGTCCAGCAGGACGCGGGCGCGATCGTAGCCCAGACGGGCGCGGCCGGTGTACGGGCAGATGTCGCCCGCGGCGGGCCGACGAGCGGGGACGGGGCGGCGCTCGGACAGGAACAGCGGGCCGTGCGTGCGGGTGCTGCCGTCGGGGAGCCGTAGGAGGCGGGGCAGCAGGTGGGCGGTGCCGCTGTCCCAGTACACCCATTCGATGGCGCCGCCTTTGGATCGGACGGGGGCGCGCCGGTGCTTCAGGTCGAGATCCTCGACGTTGAGGGCCAGGATCTCAGCCGCTCTGGCGGCCGTTTCATAGAGCATCCGCCAGAGCGCCCGCTCCCGCAGCGGGATGTCACGGCGCGACAGCAGCCGGTGGATGGTGGTCTTGGCCACGGCGCGGGTCTCGTCGGCACTCTCCTTGCGGCGCTCGGCGTCGGCCGGGACCGACGGGGCGGCCCAGTGCTTCTTGGTCTGGCACCAGAGCAGCCAGGAGGCGATGGCGGCGCGGTTGCGGTTCCAGGTCGCCGGCGCGCTGGCGCCCCACAGCTCGGCGAGCGCGGTGCCGATCTCGGCGTCGGCGACCTCGGCCAGCGGGCGGTCGCGGCCGAGCAGCGCGGTGACGCGGTCGATGGCCGAGGCGTAGGCGCGGTGGGTGTTGGGGTTGGCGGTGCGAGGGGTGGCGAGGAAGGCGTCGGCGGCCGCGGCGAGCGTGACGGGCTCGCCGCGCAGGGCGGCGATCTTCGGCGTTGCGCTCATGCCGGCCGCCGGGCGACGCCTTCGGTGATGTACTGGATAACGTGTGGGAGTCGCGCACCGTCCCGGCGAGACATTCTCCTGGTCGCCGCGCCGCCGAGATGGCTCATGTACGAGATAATAGAGAATTATCGCGTACATGAGGGTGCTGGCTGTTAACCTCCCGGGCAGCCAGCCAGGGGCCAGAGTCTCCTCAAAGCTTCCAAGCATGACTTTCGTCCACGTCGAACGCGCCTGACCCCCGTCCGCGCGTCGGTGCGCTCAGCCGTCGGTGGGGCCGAATCGTTCGGTTCTGATGTCGGCGGGGTCGTGGCCGAGGCGTACGAGCAGTTCGGCGGCGGTCTCGACGAAGCCGGTGGGGCCGCAGACAAAGCAGGCGGCGCCGGGAGGGTCGAGGTCGGCGCTGGTTAGGCGGCCGGCCGGGCGAGGGTGATCGTCGGGGGCCGTGCGCGTGTAGAGGAGGCTGACTCGCACACCGGGGTCGGGGTGCAGCAGTTCGCGGGCGTAGTAGAGCCGCTCCGGCGAGCGCAGGGAGTGGATCAGGTGGAAGGGGGCGTCCACCCCCGCCGCACGGGCGCGCGCGGATCATGGCCATCAGCGGCACGACACCGGACCCGCCGGAGACGAGCAGCACCGGACGGCTGACCGGTCGCCAGACGAACCGGCCGCCGATGGGGCCGCGGATCTCCACCCGCTCGCCGACGCGCAGGTCATCGGTGAGGTAGGGAGAGACCTCGCCGTCTTCCACCCGTTGCACGGTCAGCTCGACGCCCTTGGCGGCGGCCAGGGAGTAGCTGCGGCGGGCAGTGTAGCCGTCGGCGGCGGTCAGGCGCACGTCCACGCGCTGGCCGGGCAGATGCCCGGGCCAGCCGGGCACGTCGAAGATCAGTGTGCGGGCGGTATCGGTTTCGTCGTAGGCCTCGGCCAGGCGGGCGGGCAGCCACTTAGTCCTCGGCGTAGCGCTGTTCGCGCCAGGGATCGCCGTATTGGTGGTAGCCGGCGCTCTCCCAGAAGCCGGGATGGTCCTGCTTCAGCAGGCGGATGCCGCGCACCCACTTGGCCGACTTCCAGAAGTACAGGTGAGGGACCAGCAGGCGGGCCGGTCCGCCGTGCCGGGGCGCCAGGTCCTGGCCGTCGTGGCGGTAGGCGATCCAGGCCTTGCCGTCCAGCAGGTCGTCCAGCGGCAGGTTGGTGGTGTAGCCGCCGTAGGAGTAGACCAGCGCGTACTGCGCCGCCGTCTCCACCTGCTCGAAGAGCACGTCTAGCGAGACGCCCTGCCAGTGGGTGCCGAGCTTGGACCAGGTGGTGACGCAGTGGATGTCCACGGTCGGCGTCTCGTGCGGCAGGGCCATCAGCTCCGGCCAGGTCCAGCGGTGCACCTGTTCGGTCTCGCTGTCGATGGTGAACTCCCACCGCTCCAGCGGGACGTGCGGCGTGGGCCCGGCTGACAGGACAGGGAAGCCCTGGGTGAGGTACTGCCCCGGCGGCAGCCGCTCATCGGCGCGGCGCCTGCTGCGGAACCCGCGTGAAAAGATCGTCATGAAGTCTCCTTGGATGCGCCGGGCAGGGACCGGTCCTGGGCGACGACTCGCGAACTGAGGTGAGGCGTCATGTCGAAGTCTTCAGCCGTGGCAGCCGCCGCAGCCGCCGACGTTCGGCCGGAGTGGTTCCGCCCCAGACGCCGTCCGGCTCGCCGGACTCCAGCGCCCACTCCAGGCAGCGCGGCCGCACGACGCAGCCTGAGCAGATCCGCACGGCCGGCTGGTGCCGGCCGTCCCAGATGAGCGGGAAGAACGGGTCAGGGTCGGCCGCCCGGCAGGCGGCGCGGTTGGTCCAGTACAGGTCGGCCATGGCTACGGCTCACTGCTGGGCGCGGGCGAACCACTGCTGGTTCTGCACGTCGCGGCAGATGCCGGTGAGGAGGTCGGCGGTCATCGGATCGCGGCCGACGGCCGCGTTGTCCAGCCACGAGGTGGCCACGGCGGCGATGCGCTCGAGGCCGGCGTCCATGGCGGTGAGCGCCTGGCCCGTGGTGAGCCGGCCGAAGGGCAGCGACTCCAGGGTGGTGCGTTCGCCCAGCGTCTCGCTGCAGGCGTCCGGCCAGCCGCCCAGGGTGGCGATGCGCTCGGCCAGCGTGTCGGTGTGGGTGCGCAGGGTCTCGGCGAGTTCGTCGAGCCAGCGGTGCACGGACAGGAACGTCGCGCCGCGGACGTTCCAGTGCGCCTGCTTGGCCTGGGAGGCCAGTTCTGCGACGTCGATGAGCACGTCCTGCAAGGCGGCGATCGCCAGGTTGTCGGTCTGGGGCTGGGGTGGGGTCGTGGTGGTCATGGTCGACGTCCTTTCCGGGGTGTGGTCGGCCTAGAGCCGCAGTTGTTCGGCCGTTCCTCGGGGCAGCCAGTGGAAGCGGCTGCTGACCTGTTCGGGGGCGCGCCGCAGGTCCTGCTCGATGCCTTCGCGGCCTTGCCGGAAGTGCTGCCAGCCCTCGTAGTGGACCGGCAGGATCGTGTGCGGGGTGATGGCCTGACACAGTCGTACGGCCTGCTTGGCGGTCATGGTGTAGCGCAGCGGCCCGGTGAGGGGGAAGCCGACGCCGCCCAGATGCAGCAGGACCGTTCCCGGCCGGATCCGGGCGGCGGCCCGGCGCAGGGCGCGGTGGTAGACGGTGTCGCCGGTGATCCAGAGCGGGCCGTAGGCCTGGCCGGGCCAGGTGAGGGAGAAGCCGATCACCTCGCCGGTGATGGGCCGGCTCAAGGGCGGCCCGTGCCGGCACGGGGTGGCGGTGATCTCGATCGCCGGCCGGCCGGGCGCAGCCAGCCGGGTGGTCTGCCCGGACGTGAGCCCGCGGGTGGCGCCGCCGAGGCGGCGGGCGCCCGAGGCGGTGGTGATCGTGGTCGTGGCGGTGGCCAGCAGGGCGCGGCCGGCGTGGTCAAGGTTGTCGCCGTGGTGGTCGTGGGTGAGCAGGACGGCGTCCACGCCCCCGAGGGTGGACGCATGGAGGGCGGGGCCGGTGAGCTTGCGGGAGGAGGTCCCCCAGCCGAACGCGTACGTCCGGCCGGGGACGTCGAAGGTCGGGTCCGTCAGCAGCCGCCAGCCGTCGAACTCGATGAGGACGGTGGGGCCGCCGATGTGGGTGAACCTGACGTCCGACATGGAACGCTCCCTTTACGAGCTGTGGTGGAGCGCCCAGGCCAGGGCGCGGTCGGCGATCTCTTCCCAGCCCTGCTGGGCGGGCATCAGGTGGGAGCGCCCGGGGTATTCGATGACTTCGGTGATCGTGTTCGGCGCCTTGTAGTGCTTGGCGTTGGAGCGCTGAATCTTGGGCGGCATCAGGTTGTCGTGCTCGCCGGCGATGAACAGCAGGGGCTTGCGGTCGTCGTTGCGGTAGTCGACGTAGGTGTCGTCCTTGCCGGGGTGGATGTTGGCCAGGGCACTGCCCCAGAAGATGTTGCCGGAGGCGGGGATGTGGTAGCGCTCGTAGGCGGCCCGCGCCTCGTGCTCGGGGAAGGTGTTGGTGAAGGCGTAGCGCCAGTGCTCGTAGTCCAGGCCGACGGCCTTGTGCCGGTTGGCGGGGCTCTTCAGCACGGGGAAGGTGGCCTTGAGCTGCGACAGCGGGATGATCTTGACACCTTCGGTGGGGGCGGAGTTGATCGCCACACCGGCGGCGCCGTAACCGTGGTCGAGCAGGATCTGGGTGAATACGCCGCCGGCCGAGTGCCCGATGAGGATGGGCGGCTTGTCCAGGCCGCCGACCAGCTTCTCCAGCGAGTCGATGATCTGCGGGACGGTGACCTGCTCGATGGGCGTGGTGTCGGCGTTGAGCGCCTCGACCTCGACCTCGAAGCCGGGGTAGGCAGGAGCGAGTACCCGGAACCCCTTGGCCTCGTAGTAGGCGATCCAGTTCTCCCAGCTGCGCGGGGTGACCCAGAAGCCATGGATCAAGACGATCGTGTCGGGTTTCATCCGGTCTCTCCTAGCGGGTGGCGGCGTAGGCGGACAGGACCACCGCGGTCGCGGCGGCGGGGTGGGACATCATCACGACGTGCGAAGAGTTGATCTCGCGGACCTTGCTGCCGGCGCGTTCGGCCATGAAGCGCTGGGCGGCGGGCGGGATCACCTTGTCCTGCATGGGGATCAGGTACCAAGAGGGGACGGTCTTCCAGGCCGGCTCGCCGCTGCCGTCGGACAGGCCGGTGACGCTGCCGGGCCGCTGGGTGGCCGCCATCTGCCGGGTCTTGTAGGCGGGCAGGTCGGCGGCGAACACCTCGCGGAACTTGTCGGCGGTGATGTAGCCGTCGACGCCGTCGTTGGTGCCGTCGGGCAGCGGGTAGTGCCGGGCCAGCAAGGCTTCGCCCAGCTCGCTGCCAGGGAACTGGCCGGCGAGTCGCAGAGCGCTTTCCCCTTGGTCGGGGGCGAACGCGCCTAGGTAGACCAGCGCCTTGACGTTGTCGTGGCCGCGGGCGGCGTTGGTGATGACGATGCCGCCGTAGGAGTGCCCGACCAGGATGATCGGCCCGGTGATGGTGTCCAGGACGCTGGAGATGTACGCGGCGTCACCGGCCACGTCACGCAACGGGTTGGCCGGCGCGATCACCGGGAACCCGGCCGCCCCCAGGAGTGTGATCATGTCGTTGAAGCCGGAGGCGTCCGCGAACGCACCGTGGACCAGGACCACGGTCGGCTTGGCGCCGGAGGTGGTGGAGTCGGCGGAGGCGGGGACAGCCGCTCCGCTCAGACCGAGGATCAGGGCGCAGCTCGCGACGAGGGTGCCCAGCAGGGTGCCGAGACGGCGCAGTGGGGTCATGCGGGTGCTCCTTAGGAGTTCACGAAGGCGAGGAGGTCGGCGTGCAGGCGGTCGCGGTCGGTGTCGGGCAGGGCGTGCCCGCTGCCCTCGTAGACCTTCAGGACGGCGCCGTTGATCATTTCGGCCGATCGCTTACCCCCGACCTCGAACGGCACGATCTGGTCGTCGTCGCCATGAATGACCAGGGTGGGGACATCGACCTTCGCCAGGTCCGGCCGGAAGTCGGTGGCCGAGAAGGCCGCGATGCACTCGTAGGCGCCCCGGTGCCCGCACGCCATGCTCTGCAGCCAGAACGCGTCCCGGAAGCCCTGAGGGACGTCCTGCCGGCGGTTGTGCCCGAAGAACGGACCATCGGCCAGGTCGCGGTAGAGCTGGGACCGGTTCGCGGCCTCACCGGCCCGGATCGCGTCGAACACCTCGATCGGCAGGCCCTCGGGGTTGTCCTCGCTGCGCAGCATCAGCGGCGGCACGGCGGAGACCAGGACCAGCTTCGAGACGCGGTCGCTGCCGTGGCGGCCGAGGTAGTGGGCGACCTCGCCGCCTCCGGTCGAGTGCCCGACCAGGGTGAGGTCGCGCAGGTCGAGCTGCTCGATCAGGCAGGCCAGGTCGTCGGCGTAGGTGTCCATCTCGTTGCCGTGCCAGGTCTGCGCCGAGCGGCCGTGGCCGCGCCGGTCGTGGGCGATGGCGCGGTGCCCGTGCTCGGCGAGGAAGAGGGCGGCCGCCTCCCAGGCGTCGGAGTTGAGCGGCCAGCCGTGGCTGAGCAGGACCGGGGAACCGTCGGTGCCCCAGTCCTTGTAGAAGATCCGGGCTCCGTCGTTGGCGGTGATGTAGGGCATGTGACTTCCTCACTGATGCGGTCTCGATGTGCTCCGAAGCTAGGCTTGCGGCCCCCGGCCGGTAATCGGTCAGATGACTGCACCTGAGCCGACGGGCTCCTGACTTACGCGCTCGTCCAGGTTCTTGGCGCGGGTCTCGGGAGCGAGCAGAACCGCCAGGAAGGCGATCGTCGCCAGACCCACGAGCAGGAGCGCGATGGGCCACGACGCGCCGCCGGCTCCCGCCACCAAAGAGGCCGCCACGAGCGGGGCGGGACCGCTGGTCAGCGCGGCCGTCCACTCGCGGGAGATGGCGATGCCGCTGTAGCGGTATCGGGTGCCGAACAGCTCGGTCAGGATCGAGGCGAGGACGGCGAACATGGCCGTGACGAAGACGCCGTACCCCAGCGTGACGGCGAAGATCACCAGCTCGGGGCGGCCGGTGTCGACCAGCCAGAACATCGGGAAGGCGAAGACGGACAGGGCGAGCGTGGCACCGAGGAAGACCGGCCGGCGGCCGACGCGGTCGGCCAGGAGCCCGAACAGCGGCATGAGCGCGATCCCCACGGCTGCCGAGCACACGTTGGCGATCAGGCCCACCGTGGCGGGCAGGCCGAGCGTCTTGGTGACGTAGGACAGCACGAAGACGTTCATGATGTAGCCGATCGCGCCGTAGGGGGCGTTGATCCCGGCGGCGATCAGCAGGCTGCGCGGCTGCCTTCTGAAGACCTCCAGCGCCGGGAAGCGGCTTACGCCGTGCGCCCGCTCGCGCTCGAAGAGCTGCGACTCCGGCACCCGGATCCGGCAGAAGAGCCCGACGCCCACGCCCACCAGGCTGAGCAGGAACGGCACCCGCCAGCCCCACGACGTGAACGACGGCAGCGGCGCGACCGCGGTGAAGACGAGCGTGGCGAGCAGGATGCCGATCTGGACGCCCATGCCGGGAAGCGCGGCCCGCAGGCCTCGTCGGCGGGGGTCGCTGGTCTCGGCCACCAGGACGAGGGCGCCGGCGTATTCGGCTCCGGCGCCGAAGCCCTGGACCAGCCGCAGGAGCACGAGCAGGATCGGCGCGGCCAGGCCCACCTGGTCGTAGGTGGGCAGCAGCCCGATGCCGGTCGTGGCCAGCCCCATCAGCAGCAGCGTCAGGACCAGGGCGGGTTTGCGACCGACGCGGTCACCGATGTGCCCGAACACGACTCCGCCGATGGGCCGGGCGAGGAAGCCGACGGCGAACGCGGTGAAGGAGCCCAGCGTGCCCGCCAGGGGCGCGTCGGCGGGGAAGAACTGGTCGTTGAAGACGATGGCTGCGGCCAGCCCGAAGAGGGCGAGGTCGTAGAACTCGATCGCGGTGCCGATGACGGCGGCTTTGGTCACGGGTCTGGATGTCATGACTGCCTCCTTTTCGCAGGGGCCGAGCGTCTGGGGACGGCGTCCGGTCCCGGTGTTCGGGCGTGCGGAATCAGCGGATGGCGGTCCATGAGGCCGTCCGCGGCGGTGGGAGAAGTCCGGCCTGGGTGGACGGACGTGGTCAGCCGGCGGCGGCCTGGCGGATGAGGTCGGCGACCGCCGCGGGCTGGGAGATGTGGACGGCGTGACTGCCGATGACCTCGACGACGGTCGAGCCGGCGCGTTCGGCCATCATGCGCTGGGTGGGCGGCGGGATCATCCGGTCCTGGGTCGCGAGCACGTACCAGCTGGGCCGGTGCTTCCACGCGGGTTCGGCGACCGGCCCACGAAGGGCGTCCACGCCCCACGGGACCTGCGAGTCGGCCATGAAGGCGGCCACCTGGTCGGGCAGGTCGGCGGCGAACCAGCCGGCGAACCGGTCGCGGTCGAGGAGGAGGAAGCCGTCCGCGGGCGGAAGGACGGGCGGCGCCGGCGCGCCGACGGTAAGGCTGTCGACCGATTCGCCCTTGTCGGGAGCGAAGGCGGTGACGTAGACCAGCGACGCGACGTTGGGGTGGTGGCCGGCCTCGCTGATGACGGCCCCGCCGTAGGAGTGGCCGACCAGGACGGCCGGGCCGTCGAGGCCGTCCAGGACCCGGCGGGTCGCCCTGACGTCGCCGGCCAGCGACAGCGTCGGGTTCTGCACGATGTGGACGCGGAGCCCGTCCCAGGTCAGCTCGTCGTAGACGCCCCGCCAGCCGGAACCGTCCACGAAGCCACCGTGCACGAGCACGATGTTCCTGACTGGGGTCATGATCACTCCTGGGTGGAGGGACATGCCCGGTGCCTGTCCCGTCGCACTCCATCCAAGGCGCGCGCACGCCGCGGGACCACGCAGAACAGGACGCAGAAGTAGGGCGGAACCGTCAGAGCGCGGGGTCGGCCAGGTCGTGGCAGCGGCTGCTCGCCTCGGCGTCGCCGATGGCCTCGTACACCTCGGCCGCCCGCGCGTAGGCCTGCCGACTCTCTTCGCCGCGGCCCTCCTCCGCCAGCAGGGCCGCCAGCGTCTCGAGCGAGCGGGCCTGCGGCACGGCCAGATGGACCTGCTCCATGAGAGCGATCGCCTCGGTGAGCTTGGTGATCCCCTCGGCTCGCCGGCCGAGCGACCCCAGGCATTCACCGATGCGGGCCAGCGCGATCGGCCGGGTGAACGCCGCGACGCTCGGCGTCACCTCCGACCGGTCGTCGTTCACCAGGGCCAGCACCGTGAGGTACTGCTCCAGCGCCTCGGCGTGGCGACCGGCGTCGCGCAAACAGGTGCCGAGGGCGCCGAGACAGTCGCAGTACCGATTGACGTCGCCGTCGGCCTTGGCCATCTCGGCCGCCCGGAGCTCTGAGGCGATGGCCTCGTCGAGCCGCCCGAGCCGGCGGAGCGCGCCTCCCGTCTGGTGGTGAGCCTGGGCGATCTCGCCCGTGGCGTCACAGCGCGTGGCCAGCTCCAGCGCCTGCGCCGCGTAGCCCAGGGCGGTCTCCGGGTCGTCTCGCGGCAGCAGGTGGACCCAGGCGAGCTGGTTCAGCTGCGCGGCCTGCCTGTCCGCGTCGTCCAGGGCGGCGGCGGCCTCGGCGCCGAGGGTGAAGACCTCGTGCCAGTGTGGCGCGTGCATCCACCGGTCGGAGAACCTGTCCATCGACCCGGCGACATCGAGCACGGCGGTGAACCGGCCCATGCCCGCCGCCTGGCGTAGGGCGGCCAGCCAGTTGTCCATGTTCACGCGCAGCCAGTGGTCGGCCTCCTCCGGCGAGCGCAGCTCGGTGAGGTCGGGGTCAGGCCGGTCGGAGCGGCCGTGTCCGGGCTCGAACCAGCGCCCGGCGGTGGCGGCCGTCCGCAGCAGCCATGACGTCACCGTGACGGTGAGCGTGTCGCGCTCGGCCGCGGGCTCCTCCGCGCGGAGCCGGTCGCGGGCGAACAGCAGGACCAGGTCGTGGAAGCGGTAGCGGCCTGAGGCGCCGTCCTGCAGCAGGCCGAGGTCGACGAGTTCGTCGAGGGCGTCCCACGCTCCCGCGATCGTCGTGCCGCCCGCGACGGAGGAGAGGGCGGCGTCGAAGTCACGGCCCGGCACCAGAGCCAGGCGGCGGAAAATCCGCCGCGTCGAGTCCGCGAGCTGGTCGTAGGACAGCCCGAACGCGGTGGCGATCTTCAGGTCGCCGGCGCTGAGCTGATCCAGGCGGCGCTCCTCGTCCGTCAGCCGGGCGGCGAGGTCGGCGGCGTTCCAGCCGGGCCGGCTGGCCAGCCGGTTTCCGGCGATGCGCAGCGCGAGGGGCAGGCCGCCGCACAGCTGCGCGAGCTGCCAGAGGGCCTGCTCCTCGTCCGAGGCGCCCCGGTCCTTCAGGATCCCGGTCAGCAGCCGCGTGGCCTCCATCGGCGCGAGCGGCACCAGGCCGAGCCTGCGCACCCCTTCCAGGCCGGCCAGCAGGCGGCGACTGGTCACCAGCGCTCTGCCCGCGCCGCCGCCCGGCAGCAGCGGCCGTACCTGCTCCTCGGAGGCGGCGTTGTCGAGCACGACCAGCACGCGCCGCTCGCGCAGCAGGGAACGGTACAACGACGCGCGCCCGGCGACGTCGGCGGGAATCTGCTGGTCGGCCACGCCGAGCGCGCGAAGCAGCCGGCCCAGGGCCTCATCGGCAGGCAGAGGGTCGGGCGACATCCCGAACAGGTCGAGGAAGAACACGCCGCCGGGGAAGTCCGGCCGCAGGGCGTGCGCGGCGCGGACGGCCAGCGTGGACTTGCCCAGCCCGGCGGATCCGGTGATGAGCCCCACGCCGGCCTCTTCTGCGCGCATCACCTCGCCGGCCCAGGCCAGTTCCGCGGCCCGGCCGGTGAAGTCGTCGACGGAGCGGGGCAGCTCGCACAGCCCGGTCGGCCGGTTCCAGTGGTCGCGCAGGCGGCCCTCGCGCGCCAGCTCGACGAACTGCTCGCGCTCGGCGCCGGCCAGGCGGAGTGCGTCGGCCAGCGCGGTGACGGTCCGGTGCTGGGGGCCCTTGCTGCGCCCGCGTTCCATGTCCGACAGTGTCCGGGCGCTGACTCCCGAGGCCTCGGCGAGCTGCTCCAGCGTCAGCCGCGCGGCGCGCCGGTGGCGCCGCAGCACCTGCGCGAAGCTGAGTGGAGTGGCGATGGGGGGCTCCCTGTGCGCGATCCGGTGGAGATCACCCAGAGCCTACGCGCCGCCTCGCCGGCGGTCACCCCGCGGGTGGCCTCACGATCGGCCGGTCCCCAGCGCCCTGGCGAGGAAGCTCGCGGCCTGCTCGATCGCCTCCTGGGCGGAGCAGGTGCCGCGCAGGGCGTTGAGCGTGAGGAAGCCGTGGATGACGCCCTGGTAGCGCACCGCCGACACCGGGACGCCCGCTCCACGCAGCCGTACGGCATAGGCCTCGCCCTCGTCGCGCAGCACATCGGCCTCCGCGGTGATCACCATGGTGGGCGGGAGCCCGGCCATTTCCCCGCGCGTGGCCCGCAGTGGTGAGGCGGTGCTCTCGACCCCGCGGGCCGCGTCCGGGAGGTACTGATCCCAGCACCAGCGCATCCCGTCGGCGCGCAGGAAGTAGCCCTCCGCGAACTCGCGGTAGGAGCCGGTGTCGCAGGAGGCGTCGGTGGCCGGGCACAGCAGCACCTGTCCGGCCAGCCGCGCGCCCGCGCGCAGGGCCAGGGCCGCGGCGAGGTTGCCGCCGGCGACGGCGATGCGGGAGACGTCCAGACCGAGCCCGGTGCCATGTCTGCGCAGCCACTCCAGAGCGCCCAGGCATTCTTCCAGCGCGACTGGATAGCGCGCCTCGGGAGCGAGGCTGTAGTGCACGAACGCCACCGCGGCATGCGCGTTCAGTGCCAGCTCACGGGCGAGCCTGCTCTCGGCGTGCTCGCCACCGAACACCCAGTCGCCGTGCAGGTACAGCACCACCGGCAAGGCGCCGTCGGCGTGCTCGGGCCGGTAGACGGTCAGGCCGGCGATCTCCTGGCTGGTGGTGCCGGGGACCAAAATCTGCGGCTGCTGGACGTCGCGCAGAGCCTTTCGCCCCTCCTGCGGAGGCATGCCGTACAGGAAGGGTGGACTGGCGGTGGCGTCGGCGAAGGACTGGGCGGCAGGGTCCAGCACCGGCTTGGACATGAAGGCTCCTGAAACAGCGGACGGCGCCCTGACACTAGGGTGAAGCCACGCCGTGCGGTATGCGTCGGATGACGTATTTCTTGCGACACTTAGGGGTGTTCTTGCGGGAGAAGCGGGGGAGCACCCATGGTCATGGCCCTGTTCGGGCGTGAGCGCGAGATCGCCCAGGTCGAAAGCCTGGTGGCGCAGATCCCCGAGCATGGTGACGCGCTGGTGATCAGGGGCGAGGCCGGGATCGGCAAGTCGGCCCTGCTGGCGGTCGCGCTGGACCGCGCACGGGCACTCGGCTTCGCGACGGCCATCGCCTCGGGCGTGCAGAGCGAGACCCATCTGCCCTTCGCCGGGCTGCATCAGCTGATCCAGCCGATGCTCGAGACCGCCGCCGAGCTGCCGGTCGCCCAGCGAGAGGCCCTGCTCAACGCGTTCGGCATGGGCGACGGCCAGGCTCCCCAGCCCTTCCTCATCGCCCTGGCCGTGCTGAACCTGCTCGGCGAGGCCGCAGCGGCCGAGCCGCTGCTCGTCGTCGTCGAAGACCTGCAATGGCTCGACCGGCCCACCACCGACGTCCTGGCCTTCGTCACCCGGCGGCTGAGATCCGAGCCGATCGGGATGCTCCTGGCCGTGCGCGAGGGGTATGCGACCACCCTGGACGACATCGGGCTACCGGAGCTGAGCCTGAGCACGCTCGACCCATCCGCGGCCGGAGAGCTGCTGGACAGCCAGCCGACCAAGCTCTCGGCCGGTGTGCGATGGAGGGTGCTGGCCGAGGCCGCGGGCAATCCGCTTGCCCTGGTGGAGCTGCCCATCGCCCTCGACAGGGAGCCGGGTCCGCCCTCAGGTGAGTTCCTGCCGCTCACGGCCCGGCTGGAGCGCTCCTTCGCCACCCGGCTGGCGGAACTGCCGAGGCGTACCAGGATGTTGCTGCTGGCCTGCGCCGCCAACGACGGCCACGATCTGCGCGAGGCCCTGACGGCGGCCGGCACCGTCACCGGGACCGAGCTGTCGCTGGCCGACCTGGCCCCTGCGGTTGACCTCGGCCTGGTCACGCTGCACGAGCGGTCCATCCGCTTCAGGCACCCGCTCGTCCGCTCGGCCATCTACCAAAAGGCCGGGCTGCTGGATCGGCAGGTCATCCACCTGGCGCTGGCCGACGTGCACACCCCCGATCCGGACCGCCGGGCCTGGCACCGGGCCGCCGCGCTCGACCACCCGGACGACAGCGTCGCCGCCGACCTGGAACAGGTGGCGCTGCGAGCCCGGCAGCGCGGCGCGCTCACCGTGGCGGTCACCGCGCTGCGCCGCGCTGCCGAGCTGAGCGAGCACGTGGCCGACCGCGCCATGCGCCTGCTGCGCACCGCGGAACTCGCCTTCGAACTGGGCCGCGGCGAGCTGATCACCGAACTGCTCGCGCTGACCGACCCGGCCCTGCTGGGCGAGCCCGAACGAGCCCGGCTGGCGTGGCTGAACGAGGTGCGGGAGGAGGGCCGCAACGAGGGCCCGCAGCGGGTGCGCAGGCTCATCGTGACCGCCGAGGAACGTGAGCGCGCGGGCGACCGGGCCCTGGCACGCAACTTCGTCCGCGCGGCCGCGATGCGCTGCTGGTGGCGCGATCCCGGTGCGGAGCTTCGCCACCGCGTCATCGCGCTGGCCGAACGGCTTGCCGCGCACGACGACGATCCCGAGTTGCTGGTCGCGCTGGCCACCGCGGCGCCGGTGGAGCGGGCCGGGGAGCTGATCGGCCGGCTGACGAGGTTACGGGAGACCCGGCTGGACGGCGCCATGGCCAGGCTGCTGGGCGTGGCGGCCAGCACGATCGGCGCGCACGAGCTGTCCGCCGCCTTCCTCGACCACTCCATCAGCGAACTGCGCGCCCAGGGACGGCTGGGGGTGCTGGCGCAGTCGCTGACCTCGCAGATGCTCAACCAGCTCCTGGGCGGCGACTGGCCGAGCGCCATGCTGGTGGCCGAGGAGTGTGAACGGCTGACCAGGGAGACCCAGCAGCCCCGCTGGCAGTCGGCGGCCCTGTCCATCCTGGCCGCCCTCGCCGGGCTGCGCGGGGACGTGAGCCGGGGGCTGGAGCTGGCCGCTCAGAGCGAGCGGGTGCTGGGCAGCGTCACGATCGCCTCCAACATCGCCCAGGCCCAGTACGCCCGGGGCCTGATCGCGCTGTGCGCGGGCCGGCACGCCACCGCCTTCGGCCATCTGTGGCGGGTGTTCGACCCTCGTGACACCGCCTACCATCCCATCTGGGGTTCGTGGACGATCAGCGAACTGGCCGAGGCGGCGGTGACCGCCGAGCACCGTGACCTGGCCCGTACGGCGCTGGCCGAGCTGGAGGTCATGGGCCGCCAGACGCCCTCCCCCTACCTGCACGTGGGCCTGCGTCACGCCAGAGCGGTGCTGGCCGACGACGCCGACGCCGACGGACTGTTCAAGACCGCGCTCGACGCGGACTTGACCTCCTGGCCCACCGCGCGGGCCCGTCTGCTGCTCGCGCACGGCCTCTGGCTACGCCGTCAACGCCGGATCGTGGAAGCTCGCGACCCGCTGCGCGCGGCCCGCGACGCCTGCGACAAGCTCGGGCTGCTGGCCTGGGGAGAGAAGGCCCGCCAGGAGTTGCGCGCCACGGGCGAGGGCAGCCACCAGCGCGTGCCCAGCTCCGCCGAGCGGCTGACCCCGCAGGAGCTGCACATCGCCAAACTGGCCGCCGGCGGCCTGTCCAACCGCGAGATCGGCCAGCAGCTCTACCTGTCCCATCGCACGGTCGGCACCCACCTGCACCACGCCTTCCGCAAACTGGGCATCGCCTCCCGCGGCCAGCTGCGCGACGTCCTCTGAGCCTCGGGGCGCCCCCGGCACCTACGTCATGCGACCGATACCCCGCACGGGGGCCCGGTGCCTACCGTCGTGCCATGCCGTCATCTCGCCAGGAACTCCAGCAGCAGCTGGTTCCACTGCTCATCGTGGGTGAGCGGGGCTCCGTGCGGCGCGCCAGGGATCGTGACCAGCGCACTGCCCGCGATCGCCCGTCTCAGCCGTGCTCCGCTGTCGCGCGGCGAGACGAACGCGTCCGCTTCGCCCTGGACGATCAGCGTGGGCACGGCGACGCGCGCCAGCTCCGCGTCCGGGGCGGCCGAACTCCACGCGGCCAGCGACTGCGCGGTCGCCCAGGGGGAGGCGTCCGCGGCGTGCCTGAGCAGGTACAGGCGGGTCTGCTCGTCCAGCGTGCTGTGACCGTCGACGGCGAACCAGCGCAGCAGGACGTCGTCGAGCATGGGGATGCGGTGCCGCCGCGCGGCCATGCGCAGCTCGCCGGCGATCGGGTCCGGATACAGCGCCGGGCTGCCCAGCACCAGCCGGGTCACCCGCTCGGAGGCGGCGGCGTAGCCGACGGCCTCGGCGCAGCCGCTAGAGAAGCCGACCAACGCCAGCCCGGTCAGATCGAGGCCCTCGACCAGGGCGGCCAGGTCGGCGGTGAAGGTGGCGTGGTCGTAGCCGTGCCACGGCCGGCTGGAGTGGCCGAAACCGCGCCGGTCATAGCAGACCACCCGGTGGCCGGCCTCGACGAGCGGGCCGATCTGGTACTCCCAGAACCGGCACGACAGCGGCCAGCCGTGCACCAGGACGACGGGCGGTCCGTCGCCGACGTCCTCATAGAAGAGGCTCACGTCTGAATCCACCTGTAGTCGCGGCACCCGCCCAGCATGCCGCCACCCACAGGCGCGGCAATCGGTCAAATGACTGCACCCAGGAGACGAACCACATGGACATCATCGGACGCACCACAGAGCTGGCCGCGCTACGGCAGACGATCGACCGCGCCCCCGGCGCACTGCCCAACGTCGTGCTGCACGGCGACCCCGGTGTGGGCAAGTCCGTGCTGCTGCAGGCCGGCATCGCCTACGCCAGGGAGCAGGGCATGCGGGTGGTGGGCGGCAGCGGCTTCGAATCGGAGGCGCAGCTGGCCTTCGCCGGGCTGCACCAGCTCTTCGCGCCGGTAATGGAGTATCTGGACCGGGTGGAGCCCTTCCACCGCGACACCCTGCTGCGGGTGCTGGGCATGCGGGACGGCCCGCCGCCCGACCGGCTGGCGATCTCGGTGGCTTCCCTGGCGGTGCTGGCCGCCGTGGCCGAGGACGGGCCGGTGCTGATCGCCGTGGAGGACGCGCACTGGGTGGACCACCCCACGCGGGAAGTGATGATGTTCATCCTGCTGCGGCTGCAGCCGTATGACCTGCGCGCCATCTTCGCCCGCCGGCCGCTGACCGCCACCGAGCGCGTCACCCCCGGCGTTCACATGCTGGAGGTCGGGCCGCTCGACGACGAGGCGGCCGGGCGGCTGCTGGACCTGCTGCACCCCGCTCTGCCGCCGTCGGTGCGCGAACGCGTGCTCGCCGAGGCCGCGGGCAACCCGCTGGCGATCACCGAGCTGCCGCAGACGTCGGTGAGCGTGGAGCTGCTGCCCTCCGGCGCGTCCCTGCGCACCCGGCTGGAGACCGGGTTCGCCGGCCGGTTGCTGGAACTGGCACCGCGGATCCGTACCACGCTGTTGGTGGCCGCGCTCGACGGCGACCGGCTGCAGCATCGGGCCGAGCTGTCGCCGTACGAGCTGCTGGAGGCCGAGCGCGCCGGCCTGGTCACCCGCGATTCGACGCCGTCGGGCCTGCGCTTCCGTCACCCGCTGGTCAGGTCCGCCATCATCAAGACGGCCTCACCGGAGGAGACTCGCGAGGCGCACGCCGTACTCGCTGAACAGCACCAGGCCGACCCGGAGCTGCGGATGTGGCATCTGGCGGCGGCCACGGTGGAGCCGGACGAGCAGGTGGCCGCCGAGATCGAGAAGGCCGCCCGCGCGGTGAGCCTGCGGGGCGGCAGCGGGCTGGCGGTCAAGGCGCTGCAGCGCGCGGCCGAGCTGACCCCGGACCCGGCGGCGCGCGCCGCCCGGCTGGAGCTGGCGGCCGAGCTGGCGGGCGAGTCCGGGCAGCTCGATCTGGCCCAGAGGCTGGTGGACGAGGCACGGCGCCACTTGGACGACCCGGGCAGGGCGCTGGCGGTGCGGGCGCAGATCCTCATGCTGCGCGACGGCGACCTGGACGCCGCCCGCCGCCTGCTGCGCGCCACGCCCGGAGCCGGTCCGCTGGTCAGGGTGATGGCCGCCTCCTACGCCCAGGACCCCGCGGATTGGGCGGAGGTCACCGACGTGGTCGCCGGCTGCGACGACGAGCACGTGCGCCTGCTGCACGACGTCTTCGCCGGCCTCGGCACGGCCGAGCGCGTACGGGTGGCACTGGACGGGCTGCCCGGTGACGCCCCGCCCGGCCGGGTGGCCGCGTTGTGCCGGGCGGCGACCTGGATGGACCTGCTGCCCGACTACCGCGACCGCATCCGCGCGCTGACCGAGGGCGAGGCCGGGCAGGGCGCGGTGACGCACGCGGCCAGCGGCTTCTGGCTCGCCGCGCACGACCACTTCCTGGCCGGGCAGTGGGAGGCCGCCGAGAGCGCCGCCAACGCCGGGCTCGATCTGTGCGTCCGCCACGACCTGGAACTGCTGGCCCACGACCTGCGCTGCAGCCTGGGCTGGATCGCCGCCGCGCGCGGCGACGCCGACAGCGCCCGCGCCTACAGCAGGACCGTCGAGCAGTGGGCCGC
>NZ_JBFALF010000031.1:0-122139 GCF_040656115.1 Nonomuraea sp. NPDC050202
AGACCTGGTTCGCCTGGCCAAGATCCGCTGGCGCATCGAGCATGACTATCGCGAGCTCAAGACCGGCCTGGGCCTGACCCACTTCGAGGGGCGCTCCTACAACGGCTGGCATCGGCATGTCACCTTGGTCTCGGCTGCCCACCTGTTCCTCACCGAGCTGCGGTTGACCAGCCCAAAAGCGGCTCGCGCGGGCTGACCTTCTACAAGATCCTGGCCGTTCTCCAGGTGTTGTTAGCCACCTGGAGTGGACGCTGTCCCACCTGCCATCAGCGCCCACCCTAACGAACTAACAAAGTACTACTAGCGAGTTACGGCCAAGGGAGTCCTGCACCACTGGAAGGGTTCCGTGCTCCGCGTCGAGGCGGACACTCGCTACTCCGCTGGGGACAACAGATCACCGTTGCGCTGCCCCTGAAGGGCGAGGTACTCGACCAGGAGCAACTCGAAGGCAAGGTGCCCTACCAGGTGCCCGGCGCCTGGAATTAGCCACTTGGCGATCGAGTCGGTGCTCGCCGCTAGCGTGGGCGTCCGCATCGTCGAACACAGCCACCACCGATCGAGCGAGGCCATCCGTGACGCATGCGACAACGCAGGATTACCTCTGGTGGGAGGAATTCCGAAGCAGCCTCGGCGTCTCGGGGTTCTGCTTCACCCTTGTTGCCGGTCCGCAGCCCGCAGAGGTACTGGAACGCCTCGCGGTCAAACCGGACGAACCTCTACAGGCAGGGGGCTACATCGAGGTGGGCCCTGCTGAGGGCGGCTCGGTCATCGTCGAGCCTGCAGGCTATCTGGGGATCATGCGCGACGCCGTTCGCCCGCTATCGGCGGCTACTGTGCTGGCCAGCGTTCACAACAACGTCAATCACCACGCCAGGTTCATCTACGCCGTCGATGGAAAGGTGATCACTGGTCTCGACCCGATGTTCCCCGATGAACCGCGCTGGGGCGCCGAACCGGACCGACTCCTGCCGCATCAGGAAGACCTCGGACTGGTCGATGAGTTCGATGAGGATGACGAGGAATGGCAAGCGCCCCGTGGGCGGTTCGTCGAGGCGGCGTTAGCGCTGGCCGAACGTTGTACTGGCATCCGGCTGACACCTGAGCACGTACGCGGCCCGCTGCCACATGCAGCTTCCGTCGCGCACCTGTATGAGGTCCGGGACGGGCAGGCTCCCGTGCGAACGACCCTTCATGCCGGTCGGAGGGGTTGGTCCTGCTTTCTTCGGCAGTTGCGGGGCGGGGTGGGCCAGTCCTCGTCGTGGAGGTCGTCGCGCAGGATGCGGGCAAGTTCGGCCATGGTGTGAAGGAGCACCACACGAAGGTCTCCTTGAGGGTCGGCGAGTTCGCTGCCGAGGTAGCCGAGCAGTTCGGTGAGGTCGGCTCGTACTGTGGTCGTCATCATGGCGGGGCCTTTCGTGGCGGGCCGGGGACAGTCACCGGCATGCGCGTCGGCGGCTGGGCGGGTTGCGGGCCGGCGTTATCGGTGGGGATCGTTGGGCGTAGCTGCGAGGTGGTCTGGTGTTCGGGCGAAGGCCCCGGCGTCGGCGGCGTTGGTGACGGCGTTGGTGACGGCGTTGGTGAGGGCGTTGGTGAGGGCGGCGCGGCTTTCGGTCGAGGAGCCCAGATCCGCTGTTGGCCGTCGTCGGTGGTGGTGTCGATGCGCAGGTGTAGGGGCATCCGCTCGCCGGGTGTTGCTGGGTGTGTGTGAGGCGGACGTGCCAGCCCGGGTGGAGGTCCCGGGCTGGCCGGTAGGGACCGCTCAGGCGGGAACCGGTGTGGGGTTCAGGCCGAGGCCCATGGCGGCGCCCAGGTAGGGGCCCAGGTGGAGCGCGTGATGGACGGCGGGCAGGGAGCGTTCCTGCCATCCGGCCAGGGCGGCGTCGAGGTCGGCGCCGTGGTGGAGGTGCTGGCTGAGGGCGATGGCCAGGCCGTGGGCCTGGTGGATGCCGTGGTTGGCGCCGCGGCCGGTGTGCGGGCGGACGGGGGCTAGGGCGTCGCCGAGCAGGATGGCCGGCGCCTGCCCTACGGCGTGGAGCATGCGCTGGGGTGGGTCGATGTCCAGGACGGGGGCGGCGTTCCACTCGCTGGTCGCGCTGATCATTGCGACGGCCGGTGGGGGCAGCAGCCGTTCTGCTTCGGACAATACGACGGTGCGGGCGGCGGTGCCGATCTGGTGGGGCAGGACGTAGGTGCGGTGGGTGGGGTCGTAGCCGAGCAGGTCGCGGAAGCGCTGGCTGGTCATGTTGAGGTAGAAGGTCCAGTCGACGGCGATGGTGCCGTCCTTGCGCAGGATGGGGAAGAGGTTGAACTGGCCGCTGTCGGGCTCGTAGCGGGTGAAGGCGCACAGGTTGGGCAGGTGCTCGGGGAGCTGGCCGCGCCAGGCGACGTAGCCGGCGTAGCGCAGGGGCCGGGAGGGGTCGAGCAGGCGGCGGCCGAGGGAGCGGCGCCCGTCGGCGAACACCACCACGTCGGCGTGGATCGGGGCGGCGCCGGCGATGTCGAGCACCGCCGTGCCGTCGTCGGCGGCGCGTAGGGCGCGGACGCGGCGGCCGGGTTGCAGCCATCCTTCGGGGAGCCGGTTGAGCAGGGCGGTGTTGAGCAGGTGCCAGCCGGTGTTGCGGCCGGGGTAGACGAAGTGGATGCGGCCGGTCTCCCGGCGGTCGGCGACTTGGATGGCGGTGACGCGTTCGCTGGGGAAGGGCACCAGCTCGGTCTGGGGGATGCCGAGGGTGTCGAGGGTGGCGAGCGAGACGTGGTCGAGTCCGAGGACGCCGCCGGATTGGGCGTATGGGGTTGACGAGGCTTCCAGGACGGTCACGTGGGTGAAGCCGGCCTGGTGGAGCAGTAGAGCGAGGGCGGGGCCGGTGATCGAGCCGCCGACGATGGCGATCGACGGCTGGGGCTCGCCGGCGGGCGTCGTGGTCGACGCTGGGGAGGGCGGGACGAGCGTGATCATGGCAGCTCCTTGGGGGTGCGACGGTAGGGGCTGCCGGAAGGCGGCTACGGTGCTCGGCCGATGTTGTGGGCTGGGGCGGGGTGGCCCCCCTTCCGGCGCTCGAGCCGTCGGCGGTGCGGCGGACTGCCCTCGCAACCGTGTGGTTGCGGCCTGGCTGAAGATGTTTTGCGCCAGCAAAAGATCTCTCAGGCAGGCCGCAACTCGCCCACCAGGGGCGGCGGAGCCGGGGCGAGAACACGGTTGCGAGGGTGGGAAGCCGTGCCGCAGGCTGCGAAGCCGGAAGGGGACCCCGCCGCTACGCCAGCAGGAGCTGGAACCGGGGGACTCGCCGACAGGAACATCAGGCGTCGGCCGCCCAGACGCCCCAGATGGGTTCCCGCCTCGGTCCCTGCGTGAGCTGCAGCGCCTATCGGGACCGGCGACGAGCAGCCACGGCGGCGACCGGGCAGACATCGTCGCGCCCCGCCATCTGGTCTTCCTGGACGTGCGGTCCCCTTACCGAGTGACGAGCACCGCGGGCACGGCTGTGACCATTCAGTAAGGGGCGTCCGGCGCGAAGTGACCGGGGCGGACGGAGGTCGAGCGCCGAGATGTGGAATCTCAGGACTATGGGCCAGCTTGTCCACACTGCGGAGACCGTAAGGGAGCCGCGAGGTGCATCCACACCCGTACGAGCGCTACCGCCATGATGATCCCAGGGGCGGTCCACACCTTGTAGTCCAAGGACGGCAGGACGGGAAGCTGCGCGAAGTTGACAGCTGCCACGATCAGCGCGCCAAGGTGCAAGCCATCCGGGAGGGAGAACCGGCCGCGGCGGCCGCCACGTCGGCCTGTTGAGAAACTCGCTGGTCAGGGACAAGGACAGCCGGAAGGGAACGGGCGGATGGGGCGGTTCAGGGTGTGTCCTCTCGTAGTTCTTCGCTGGCCGAGCGGTAAGCGGTGGCGACGCGGGCGAACATGTCCAGCAGCAATGGCGCCTGCTCCGGCTCGTAATGCTGGGCGATCGTATCCAGGTGCCGCCTGGAGGTCTGGCAGGCGGCGTTGTAGTCGTCCAGGCCGTCCTCGACCAGTTCGACGGTGACGGTGCGCCGATCGCGTTCGCCGCGCAGTCGCCGTACGTATCCCGCTTTCTCCAGCCTGTCGATCAGCCGCGTCGTCGAGGCGGACGGCAGCCGCAGCTCTTCGGAGATCGAGCCTACGGGGAGCGGGCCGCGTGTCTCCAGCAGCATCGTGGCGGCGACGTCGATCGGTTGCAGGCCGAGCCTGTCGGCGACCGCCTCGTTGTGCAGCAGGACCGCGATCATGAACTCGCGGAAGATCGTCTCTTCTGGGTGCTGGGCGGCCACCCGACCAACCTACTCCACAGTGATGTATCTTCAAATCGGAGATACTTTGAAACGGAGAAATGATGGATGTTCTCGTCATCGGCGCGGGGGTGGGCGGCCTGGCCGTCGCGCGGGTGCTGCTGGCCATGGGCCACCGGGTACGGGTCTACGAGCAGGCCCCGGCCCGCCGCACAGGAGGCAAGGCGCTGCTCGTCTGGAGCAACGGCAACGCCATCCTGAACGATCTGGGCATCAGCCTGGACGACGTCGGCGCGCGCATCGACAGGATCGACGCGCTGACCTCCGGCGGCAGGCTGCGTACCAGCATGGACCTCGCCCACGCGGCCGGCCGCTACGGTTTTCCCACCAAGGCGGTTCCCCGCCACCACCTGCTGCAACGCTTGGCCGACGGGCTGCCCGACGACGTCGTCCGCTACGGCGTGACCTGCGAACGCGTCACGCAGGACGGCGGCGGCGTCATGGTGACCTTCGCCGACGGATCGACGGTTACGGGGGATGTGCTTGTCGGCGCCGACGGCCACCACTCGGTCGTACGCCGCACGCTGTGGGGCGACGGTGCCGTCCAGCCGGCGACCTTCGGAACCTGGCAGGGCCTGAGCCCGATCGACATCGCCATCACCGACACGACTCGCCATCTCATGGTCTCGGGACGGGAAGGCGCGTGCGGCCTCATGCCCGCCGGCAAGGGGCTGCTGCAGTGGTGGTTCGACGTGCGCTGGTCACCCACCGACCCGCGACCCGCCTCACCGCTGGCCGAACTGCGCCGCCGCTTCGGGCACTGGGCCTCGCCCGTCTCCGAGGTGCTCGCCGCCGCCACCGACGACGATCTCGAGTTCTTCGGCCACCACTGGAACAAGGTCCGCCCGGTGTGGGGCGAAGGTCGCATCACGCTGGTCGGCGACGCCGCCCACACGATGCCGCCCACGCTGGGGCAGGGCGCCAACCAGACCCTTGAGGACGCCTGGGTGCTCGGGCGCGAGCTCGCCAAGGACGGCGACGATCCCGCGGCCCGGTTGCGCGCCTACGAAAAGGCCCGCTACCCGCACATCTCGCTGGTCTCGAAGCTGGCCAAGCGCAATCCCGCCAACTGGCGCACCCCGCCGATGCTCGCCCGGCTGGTCCCTGACACGATCCAGACCACCATGCTCGCCCGGTTCAGCAACCGCCTGACCGCGGCCGCTGCGCGAGAGCCCTGACCGTGTCAATGTGAGGTCTCAAGACATGGTTAACCAGTTGTCCTCAGGACTTGGTTGACGAGTCGTTGGTCTGGGGTGCCCACGCCGCGGACATGGATCCGGGTGATCGGAGCGGTGTTCTTGCGCGGTCTGATGGCGAGTTCTTCTTCGCCGTGCAGGACCTGAAAGTGGGTGTCTTCGATGATGACGGTGACGAGCTTGCCGGCGTGCCGGGGTCCGACCTTGATGTACTGCCCGTCGACCATGAATCTGCCCTGGGCGTGGACACGACGCTGGACGCGAATGGAACCCGGCGCCAGCGGAGGTGGAGGTAGCGGCGTGGCCGCCGAGCGCGCTCCGGTCAGCTTGGCAAGTTGGTCGGCGGGTATCGGGCAGGTGCCGATCAGAGCGTTGTCGGCGATGGCGTGCAGGAGGTGGCCGTCCAGGCGGAGCACCACGGTCGGCCGAGATAGCCAGGCCCGATGACGATCTTCTGGCCGGCCAGTTTCACATGACCGTCGCGGCTGTGGACCTTGCGTTCGACTTCGACAGGTTCCCCGGCGGCGAGAATGGTCCGGCCGATGGCGCGGGGCAGCGCTGCGGTCGCCGGCTCCGGTCCAGCGGGCCGGGCGCCACGCATGGTCATGGAGGCGAGGTCTTGCGGAAGGAGCCGGGAGGCGAGGGTGCGCACCAGATGGCCCTCAAGCAGACCTACCTGTCCACCCGCGTCGCTCACAGCGTCTTGCATGGTCTGCGCTCAACGGTCTACGTCCGGCTGCAGCGCATGTCGCTGTCCCCGCCGAGCGCCGGCAGGCCGGCTTCCCCGCCTACTACGAGCACATGCCATGACGGCCCGGCGGCCGCCCCGGCGGCACGGCCGTCCAGCTCTACCGGCGCCTGCGCTGGGGCGTCCTCGCCGCCCTGCACGTTCGACACCCGGCAGTACCGCGACCCGCACCTGTGCGGCGCCAGCATCGGGGCGGTTCAGCCTGTCCGTCAGCTGACACCGTGCTGTACGTCATCGTGCGCCAACGTTCTCCAGCATGGCTGACACAGATAGCTCGAACCGTAACGATCACAAACTGTGGGCCAGATCCCGTTTGGCACGCGAACCAGCATCGTTGAAGATCACCGAACGGGGACCGAGTCCATCACCAGGCGGGCCTGTCCTTCACGCGAGAAGTCAGGTGAGGCGGGTGCGCCGAGGTGGCGCACGTCACGCACGCTGAAGGCAGCGGCCGCGCCGGTTACGGCGATGGCGGCGCAGCCGGCGAGCACGAGCCGCACTCCGACGGCGTCAGCCAGCGGGCCGGCCAGCGCGGAGAAGACAGGCGCGAGCGCACTTCCGACCGTTGAGGCCGTGGCGGTGACCCGGCTGAGTTGTCCGTGCGGGATCTCGCGTTGTTGCAGGCTGGTGTAGGAGACGAGTTTCAGCGTCGCTGCGGCTCCGGCCAGCGCGCTGGCGATGGCGATCCACCATGTGGGGGCTGCGGCGGCCATGCTGGCCAACAGCAGCGCCTCGGGTAGGGCAGCGGCGCACAGCAGCATGCCCATGCGGGAGGGTGGCAGCAGCAGGGCGGTGACTGAGCCGATGATCAGGCCTGCGCCGAAGGCGGAGCCGATGATGCCCCAGCTGAGCGCGCCGTCCTCGAGGTGGCGTAGTGCGAACAGCGGTCCGAGGACCGTGAATCCGGCGCTCCAGCAGGCCGAGGTCAGGGCGTGCAGGCTGGTCAGTACTCGTAGCCAGCGGCGGTTGGCGAAGGCGGACAGCCCTTCGAGCAGTTCTCTGCCGATCCCGTGGCGCTGGTCTGGGGTGTGGGCGTCTGGGCGGCGCACCGTGAGGAACATCGCGCCGGACAGCAGGTGGGCGGCTCCGGTCCAGGCGAGGATCCAGCCGGGCGAGCCGAGCGCGATCACCAGCCCGGCAGTGGCGGGACCGATGATCGCGGCAAGGCTTGCGGCGATCTGCAGGAGGGCGTTGGCTGGGACGAGCGCGTCGAGGGTGACGAGGGCGGCGAGCATGCCTTTGGCCGCGGGCTGGAAGAACGCGGCAGCGGCGGCGGTCAGCATGGCCAAGCCGCCGAGGGACCAGGTGGTGGCCGAGCCGTTGATGACCAGCGCGCCTGACAGGCCTTGGCTGAGGCCGCAGACGAGCTGGGAGGCCACGATGATGCAGTGCCGGGGTAGGCGGTCAGCCAGCACGCCGGCGATCGGGGTGACGGCCAGGTAAGCGAGCAGGCCGATGGTCGTCACCAGGCCGAGGGTGGCAGCTGCGCCGTCCTCGGCGAGGAGCGCGAAGGCGAGCCCGGCCGGTGCCGTGGTGGTGCCCAGAACGAAGGCGGTGCGAGCCGCGGTGTAGCGGCGCAGGTGCCGGTTGCGGCGCATCAGCTTCGCGGCGGCCCCGAGGCGTTTGCGCATCACCTCGGCCTGCTGCTGATCGGCTGCTGTGCTGACAGTGGTGAGGGGGCTAGACGGGGCCGGGCGCCGGAGTGGGCCGCGATCCGCGCTTCGCTCTGCTCAGCCTCGACATCGGGGTGGAGATGCCCGGCCGACGGGGTGGCGATGCGGTCGGTCCGGGCAGAGCCGGCGTGCTGCAGCGCGGCAGGGCGGGTGGTGATGTGCCGGATGTGGTCGAGGTGGCGCCGCCAGGAGAGCTGGTCAGGTGTTGGGCTGGCGGGTTCCGGCCAGATGGGGAGCTGTTGATACGGCTGCCGCATTGCCGCGCAGGGCAGCGCGGCGTCGGCGTGTTCGTCCATGGTTGTCCTGGAGGGGTGGCGTCCCTGGCCTGCCGATGTGGTGTGTCGGCTTGGCCAGGGACGCGGCTATTTCGGGGGTTCAGCGTCCGGTCAGGGCCAAAAGCGCGCGCAGCTCACGGCGTGGGTGGGGCCGGCTGTTCAGGGGTGGGTGATCATCAGGGTCTGCTGTGACGTCGGGAGCTGGTTGGTCTTGCGGACGTGCAGGCCGGCCTCTCGCGCCATCCGGAACATGGCGTCGCGGTCCTGTACCCCGTCGCCGGGGAACAGCGACAGCATGCGCGCGTCGGTGCTGTACCAGCGGCTTGGCTGGCCTGCCAGGCCGGGCAGCATGCCCTGGATGATCCACACCTCGGCGGGATGGTCGCCAGCTTCGATGGTGTGGCGCACCGTGGTGAGCAGGTCCACGCCTTGGGCGGTGCTGTAGTTGTGCAGCACCGACGACAGGAGGTACACCTCTGCGCCGTGCGGGATGCGGTCGAACAGGTCGCCTGCGGCGAGCTGGATGCGGTCGGCCAGCCCTTGGGTGGCGAGGTGGTCGCGGGCGCGGTCGAGAACGTCCTGGCGGTCGGCGAGGATGCCGCGCAGGTGCGGGTGTTTGCGCAGGATGGCGGTCAGGACGCCGCCGAGTCCTCCGCCGAGGTCGGCGATGGTTCGCACGTGGTCGTAGTCGAAGGCTGCCAGGTCCTGGCTGACGGCGGCGCTGCGGGCTGTCATGAACAGGTCGAATTCGCGGCCGATGGCCGGGTGGTGGGCCAGGTAGTCGTAGGGGGGCAGGCCGGTGGGCCATGCGGGGTGGCCGCGGCGGACGGTCTCGGTCAGGTTGCCGGCGGCGTCCCACCAGTACGACGATCCGGTGACCAGGACGGCGTGCCGCTGGGAGCGTTCGGCGGCTGCGGTGAGGACCTGCCCGTACGGGGTCAGCTGGTAGCGGTCGCAGTCGAGGGTGACGAACCGGCCGCCGTGCAGCCAGCGCATCAGCCGGCGCGTGGCTGCCGGGTCGCATGCGCAGCAGGCCGCCAGTTCGTCGCTGGTCAGCTTCTCGTGGCAGAGGAGTTCGAAGATGCCGAGCTCGACGGCGGCGTGCAGGGCGGCGAAGTCGGGCACGGCGTCCATCATGTGCTGGATGAGGTCGAACGGGCTGATGCCGAGGTCGGCGCCGCGGGCCGCGGCGGTGGTGGCGCGGGTGCGCTGGGGCAGCGCCGGCGGCGGGGCCGCCTGGTCGTGCTGTTGGCCGGAGGGGTCGGTGGGCTGGCCGGTGAACGGGTCGGCGGTCATGGGGTCAGTTCCTGGTGGCGTCGGCTGGCGGGCGGCGGCGGGAGGATCGAGGCGGACGGTGTGGTGGGGATGGGCGGCGGCGGCATCAGGATGGGGCGGACGTCGAGGGCGTCGGCGAGGTAGTCGTATTCGAGCATGAGGTCGGCGACTTTCTGGATCCGGCTGGGCGCCAGGTCGAGCGGGAAGATGCCGATCGTGATGTTGGCGGCGGCGTCAGCGTCGATCTTGGTGTAGGTGGGCAGGAGCCTGGCGATGAGTCCGCGGTCGGCGGCGACGTCGGCTTGAGCCCGCTGCATGGCGCGTTGGAAGGCCAGCACGGTGCTGGGGTGGTTTTTGGCGAAGGTGGCGGAGGTGGCCCAGCCGGCGATGGGCAGGTCGGCGGTTTGGCCGGTCATCATGTCGGCGAGTTTGCGTCCGCCGTGCTGGGCGTAGTAGGCGCTGATGAAGGGTTCGGTCATCCAGGCCGCGTCGATCTGTCCGCGTTCCAGGAGGTTCATCATCTCGGTCACGGGCTGCTCGGACAGGTGCACGTCGTGCTTGGTGAGGCCGGCGACTTTCAGCGCGGCTTCCAGGGTGAGGGTGCCGACGGAGTTGAGGGTGAGCACGGCGATGCGCTTGCCGTGCAGGTCGCTGACGGTCTTGAGGGGGCTGTTGCCGGGGACCATGAGCACGAAGGCGTTGGGGGCGGCCTGGTAGGCGTCGGTGACGAGTTTGATCACGCCGGGTTCGCGGGATTGTTTCTGGATGGCGGCGACGTAGTTCATGATCGCGAACTGGAGTTCGCCGGATTCGAGCTTGGGCAGGGCGATGCCGCCGCCTTGGACCTGCACGGTGGTGACGCGTAGGCCTTCGGCTGTGAAGTATCCCTTTTGCTGGGCGGCGGCGATGGTGGCGCAGTCGGGGATGGGCATGATCCCGACCGTGATGGCGGTCGGGGGCGCGCCAGTGTCGGCGGTGTGCGGGGTGGGGGCGCCGCAGCCCCCCAACATTACCACGAGTGATAGAGCAATCACTATTTGTAACTGTCGCATGGGTGGCTGATCTTTCTGGGTGGTGGGTGTGGGTCAGGCGCCGTCGGCGGTGGACGTGCGCGCTGGCGGTGGCTTCCTCACCGGCCGCAGGCACCGCGCGGCCGGTGAGGAAGGGCTATGGGCGGTGGCGGGGCGCACCGTCTGGGGTGCCCGCTTCGCCGTCTCACCGTCGAGGACGGGGACAGGGAAGGGGATGGGGATTGGGGATGGGGGTGGGCAGGGCGTGCGGAGCGGGGCCGCGAGGCAGGCGAAAGGGTGTGCGGCCTGCCTGCCTCGCGGCCTGCCGGGGCCAGGTTCGGGCGAAACCCGGCCTCCTGGGAGTGCGGCACGGCTTGCGACGGGGTGTGGCGCGTGCCGCGGAAGGTCTAGGTCATGCTGCTGCCGTTGTGGCCGGGGTGGGTGGTCGGGGTGGGCTGGTGCGGGGGCGGGATGGCGACACCACCGATGATCTTGGCTCGGGTTGCGTCGAGCCGAGCGGTGACCTCGTCGCTGCGCCAATCCGAGACAGGAACGATCCGGCCCGGAGGATCCGCCCACGTCCAGTCCGGCAGCAGGGCCTGGAGACGTTCGCTGTCGCGCAGGGTCATCGGGGCGTTGGAGTTGCCGTTGTAGATCTTCAGGCCTTCGCTCACGAGGCCTGGCGGCAGGTCCTGATCGCTGCCGTGGGACAGGACCAGGCGGCTGCCGTCGGCCATGTGCTCGCGCGCGGTGTCGACGATCGCGGCGACCTGATCATCGTCGGGCAGGAAGTGCAGCACGGCAACCATGAGCATGGCGACCGGCCGGTCGAAGTCGATCAGCGCGGTCACCTCGGGCATGGCGAGGATCCAGCGCATGTCGCGGATGTCGGCCTGCACCATGCTGGTTCGGTGGTCGCTGGCCAGCAGCGCGCGCCCGTGGCAGGCCACCTGCACGTCCATGTCCACGTAGACGACGCTCACGTCCGGATTGACCTGTTGGGCGATCTCGTGCACGTTGCTCTGCGTGGGCAGTCCGGAGCCGAAGTCGAGGAACTGGTCGATGCCTTCTTCGGCCAGTGCCGTGACGGCGCGGCCGAGGAAGTTGCGGTTGGCCCGGGCGGTGTCGCGCAGTTCCGGAATCTTCTTCAGCGTTCGTTCGGCGGTGTCCCGGTCGATCTGGTAGTTGTCCTTACCGCCGAGGAAGTAGTCGTACATGCGGGCCACGTTGGCGGTGCTCGGGTCGATGCCCTCGGGTGCCCGCTCGCGCGGTGCCGGCGAGTGGATGGCTCGACTTGCGCTCGGGGTGGGCGGTGGGCCGAGGTTGGGCAGGTCCGCGCTCATCGCGGCGCCGTTTCGGGCGTTGAGCCGCGCAGCGGGCAGGCGCCGCCGGCCAGGAGCGGGGTGAGGCGGTCGTTGCTGCGCGTTGCGGCGCAGGGCGGCCCGCTGGCCGCAGTCACGTGGGCGGTCGCAGGCCGCGGGTCCATGCGCCAAAGCGGGTGGGGCGGCGGGACCGGACGCGCCTGCATCGCCAGGGGGATCCGCGGCTCGGCCGCTGGCGGGCTTTCGGCCGCTGGGCGGAGTTCGCCGCCGCTCCCCCAGGTCAGCGCCTGATCCATCAAGGAGTGCGGGTGGGCGATGCTGGATTCTCCCGGAGTGCTGACCTGGTGGAGATGGAAGCCGCCGTAGCCGGGGGACGGGACGGGCACCGCGGTGGTGGGTGCGGTGGTGGGTGCGGTGGTGGGTGCGGTGGTGGGTGCGGTGGTGGGTGCGGCGGTCACGGCGTCGGTGAAAAGCGATGCCGATGGCGTCGCCGCGGCGGCCGATGTTCGTCTGTTGTTCGTCATGGTCGGATCTCCGTCCGATGGGCTTTGGTCGTGCCGCTGCGGTGGTGTGAGCGGCTTATGCGTGGTCCGGGACGCCGGTTGCTGCTGAGGTGCGAGCGCCGTGCGATCCGGTCCCGGGTCGGGGGCTCAGTCCGGGCGTGTCCGGTGGCGCAGCCAGAGCAGCCCGGCGGGGACGAGCACGGCGGCGCCCTGCTGCTGGGGGTGCCGGACGGCGCGGAAGATGTGGTCGGCCGTCCACGCCGCGATCAGCCCGGTCACCGCCTTGTGCGGCGCCGCACGCCAGCTGCCGAAGGAGTCGGCCAGTAGTGTCTCGGCCTGGCCGGGGGCGTGGCCGTCGTGGATGAGGTGCAGCCCGAACGGCACCGCGTCGAGCCAGGCTGCTCCGTAGGCCGCCCGGCCCCAGTCCAGGAGGTGGACACCGCCGGGGGTCAACAGGATGTTGCGCGGGTCGAGGTTGCCGTTGAGCAGGGTGGTGCCGGCGGCGGCGTCCATCTCGAAACCGTGCAGCGCTCGCTCGAGGAGTCCTCGTTCCTCGCGCGCCAGGTGCGGCGTGTGGCTGTCGAGGATGGTCCACGCGTCGTCCACCACGCGGCTGAGGTCTGCCTCGGCCAGGACCGCGTCGTCCGGGACGCTGCCGGCGGTGAGCCGCGGGGCGAGGCCGGCCAGGGCCGCCAGCACGGGTTCGAGGTGGGCCGAGTCGGGGTGCAGGCGGGCGTTGGAGCCGCTGACGTGGCGCAGGAGCGTGACGTACCAGTCGTCGATGGTGTCGGCCAGCACCAGGCCGGGGGCGGGCAGGTCGTCGCGGAGGGCTCGGGTCCGCTGCTCGCGCCGCACCGCCAGGCCGGCCGCGGTGCCGACGCGGGCGGCTTTGAGGCAGACGCGTTGTTCCGCTTCGGTGCGCAGGAAGATCAGGCTTCCGTTCGGATGGGGCTTGGCGTGCCGGACGGGACCGCAGGCGTCGATCACGGCAGCCCGAACGGCGTCCGGTAGGTGGTGCCACGCGAGCCGGGTCGTCGTCGCCTCCGGTGCGTCTGGCTCGCCTCGGTTGGTCATGCGTTGATCTCCTTGGGGGGTTGGGGGTGGCGGATCGGGTTGGGTGGCCGTCGTGGTTCATCCGGGGATGGCTTGTCGGTCTCGCCGAGAAGCCGGAGCAGGTGGGCGAGCCATGGCCAGCGCGGCGGCTTGCCGGCCGTCGGCGCGCTGCCGTAGAAGCCTCCGTCCGGGGGCAGGAGCTCGCCGCCTGCCTCGGGTAGGTCGTTGAGGTGAGCGGGCCGTGGGACGGCGTCAGCGATTCGCCGTCCCACGGCCGGTCGCCTCGGCCGGAGCCTCACCGGGGCGGCTGCTGCGAGGGCTCCGACCGGGCGCGTGCGCTGCCCTCCGCAGCGGAGGGTGGCTGGGACGTGGGCGGATCTCCTGCGTGTGCGCCGTCGGACGCGAGCGGCGACGGCTTGCCGCGACTGGCTCCTTCCTTGTCCAGTCCGGTGGGGAAGTTCTGGTTCATGGCGAGGAGGATGGCGTTGAGCATGAAGGTGCCTTTGCAGGTGGACGGGCGTTGGAGCCCGAAAGGGGTCGGGGTAGGCAGGGGCCGGCGGTGGTGTGCCGAACCTGCTCTGTCGCCAGGATCCAGCGGCGGGCGGCCGCCCGAAAGGGCGCGGCCGGCGGTGCCTAGAGCGCCGGACATGGTGGGTGGCGCAGGCCGGGCGTCAGGAGCCGATGGTGAGCCGACGCCCGGCCTGCTGCCGGGTGGTGCGGTGCGGCGGGGACGTCGACACCGGGCCGCCCGCACACGGCGTGGCAGCGCGGCGCCGGTGACGGCGTCGCACCTGGCCAGAGTTGGCCACGCCACGATCATCATGTCCTTGAGGTGGGCCGGGTCAGAGCCTGGCCAGCCGGTGCGTCAGCCACGCTGGGCAGGCGTGGGCGAGGCGCAGCGCATCGTCTCGGCGGTTGTCGGGCCCGTGCTCGGCCTGGTACAGGTGGTGGGAGCCGCAGATCGCCGTCAGACCGATCACGTCACGCGCGGGTGCGTTCGCCCAGGCGGGCGCCGCGGCGGACAGCAGCTCGTCGACCTGCTGCGGGCTGTGTCCTTCGGCGATGAGCTGCGGTGCGAGCAGGGCCAGGTCGATCCACCAGGCGCCGAGGGACGCCGTCGACCAGTCGATCGCGTAGATGACGGTGTCCTTGGTGAGCAGGGTGCGGGGGCCGAGATCGCCGTGGATGAGCGTGCTGCCGCCCAGCCGGTCGATGTTGAATCCTTCCAGCGCGGGCAGGTAGGGGTTGCGCACGTGCGGCTGGTCCAGCATCAGGCGTCCTTTGGCGTACAGGCTGCTGAAGTGCTCGACTGCCGATGGGCCGGGTATCGCGCAGTGCTGGGCGGCGAGCCATCCCACCGCGTCCAGCACGAGGGGCAGGTCTTCGGAGTCGTGTCGCAGATCCACGTGGCGGGCGTGATCGTTGACGAGTTCGGAGGCCAGCACGAGCCAGCCGTCGATCTCCAGGCTCCACAGTGAGCGCGGCGCAGGGGCCTCCACTGGCAGGTGCCAGCCCGCCCACTGTTCCCGCCGGTAGGGCTCGGCGGCGGGGCTGTCGGCCGGGATGGCTTTGATGAAGATGTCGTCCTGTGCGGCGTACAGGTGCGCGGCGAGCCCCGGCCGACGGCCGATGACGGTTTCGGCCTTGATGACGGTGCCGGTCTTGTCTTCGATGACGTCTCGTACGCTCTGGGGAAGGTGCTCCCAGTCCAGGCGGTCGTTCATTGAGGTCTCCAGCAAGAAGGTGAGGGTTTCAGGGACGATCGGTCATCCATATGAGGGAGGAAGTGCGGGGCGGGGACGGACGTCGGCCTTTACCGGTTCCGGCGCGAACTCGATCGTGCGCACTACTCCCGGCTCGCGGATGACGAAGGGGCCTGCCAGAGCCGTGATCTCATCTCGTCCCTGGTGCGGGGGTAGATGTCGATGCCGTGCTTGGCCTTGCAGGCCGCCGCTCCAGCGGCCGCCTTCGCTGGATCAGCATCGGCGCTGGTGAAATAGATGGCGACCATCACGCTGCCGAGCCCAGAGGGAGGATCGGTTATCACGCGGCGCCTCGACAGGGCCGCTGTGGCGCTACGCGTGACGTGCGAGGGATCCCGAGGAGATAACCAAGACGATCAGCTGTCGCCAGCTCGTCACCTCGCTCTCCGAGTTCATATCCGTAGTCGGTCAGATAGCTGCCGTTGATGGCACCCACGGCTTCACCAATGCGCGGATACAGCGGGTTTCTGACGATTACCGACCCGTTGTCACCGTTCGTCACGGACAGTCCGCGCGCCCTGAGGATCTCGGCCAGAATGGCGAGACGGTTCGCGTGCATGGGTCAATCGCATCTCAGTGGGCACGCGAGCGGGATCTGACAACCTATGACACGGAGTTGATCAATGCCTCTCGCTGTGGCGATAACCGGTACACGGTCGACAGGACACCGTGAGCTCTCCTGGTACGCGGACCTGTTCGATGCCTTTCTCGGGCCGTTCGCGAGGGAAGATGCGCATTTCTATATCGGCGGCGCGGCGGGCATCGACAGTTTGTCCCTGCTATGGCTTGCCGGGAACTCAAGCTCGCGGATCACGATCGTCACGCCCGGCACTGTCGAACAGCAACCCGCTGAGGCACGGCAAGCCGTCGCCCGCTGTCGTGATCGCATCATGGAGATCATCGAGCTGAGTGCTCCCACGCTCCGAACGCCCGCGTATCATGCGCGAAACCAGTGGATGGTCGATCACGCTGCCATGGTGATCGGATTCCCCCTCCAGGGGCCAGAAGGCACGTCCGGCACCTGGCAGACGATCAATTATGCAGCCTCACAGGGAAAACCACGGCTGATCGTACCCGTGTGAGGCACGGGAGCGGGCATCATGAGCCTATGAACGCCCGCGACAAGCTCGTCGGCGCTGCCATCATGAAGCGACTCCGACTGGCCCGGGGCTGGTCCCTGGCCGACACGGCCCGAGCCATCATCGACACGGCTGCCCGGCTCGGGCAGCCCTTCGACGTCAGCATCGCGAGCGTGCAGCGAACCGTCGCCCGATGGGAAACCAGCACGAAGCCGATCCTGCCCAGCGAGCGGTATCAACTGCTCCTCGCGCACCTGTACGCGGGTGACACCGAAGGACGGCCATCCCTCGGCACCGGCAGCGACTTTGCCGAACTCCTCGATGCCCTCAGGCACCTCGGCGAGAGCGAGCAGCGTCTCAGCGAACTCCACACCCTGCTCGTGCGTACGACCACCGACGCCGGTGCCGGCCTGCTCGCGCTGCTCGGTCCGCCAACGCAGCAGTTGCTCTCCGCAGCTCTGGCCGATCCATCTCGTATCGACGAAGAGCTGCTTGTGGCGCTGCGTGAGGCGGTATCCAACGTGAACGGGCAAGTCGGGAGTATCCCGTTCGTACGGCTGCATCTCATGCTGGCGCCGATCGTGGAGTCCTGCCGTCGGCTGACCACCGGAGCGCTTCCTCCGGCACATGTGGCCGACCTGCAGTGGATCGCTGCGCAGGCGTTCATGCTGGCCGGCCGATTCGCCTTCGAGACCAGAGACGACGAAGCCTCGAGGGCCTTGTATCTTGCGGCAACCGATGCGGCCGGCAGGGTCGGCGCGCCATGGCATCGTGCAGTCGTTCGCTTGAGTCACGCGCTCGTCACCCTGTATTCAGCGCCGGGCCTCGACGCCGCCAAGGCACTCGTCGACGCCGCCGTGCGTGACGCCCGAGCCGGGGAGAGCGTGACGGTGCGGGCACGGGCCCACGCCTTGCAGGCGGAGATCGCAGCTCGAGCCGGTCAGAAGAAGCACGCGGAGACCGCGCTCGCTCTCGCTTGGTACGACATGGACAGTGATCGCGACGGGGACCCGGCGACCGGCTCGTTCTCGCCCGCTCTCCTGCGTGGTTTCGAGGGCGTCACGAAGCTGTATGTGGGGGACGTGTCCGAGGCGCACGACTACTTCGCTCGCTCCACCGAGTCGCTTGTCGCGCCACGCGAGCGGGTACAGCGCGCGATCGTGGCCACGGATCAGGCCATCGCGCGGATCCGCCTTGACGATCCACGATCAGGCACCGACCTGCTGCATGGTTGCATCGACGCCGCGTCGGAGACGGGTGGCCGAGTCGTCATGATCAGGCTGCGCGGTGCACGCCACGACTTGCGGCAATGGAGGCGCGAGGATTTTGTCGCTGACCTTGACGATCACCTCATCGAGTTGTTTGGCGTGTGAGGGGTCCTACGGGAGTGACCGCCCTGCCAGATCAGATTCCTGTCGCCGTCCTCGTTTTCGATGACATTTCTCTTCGCGACTGTCTGGATTGGGTGCCAAAGATGGGAGATCAGGAAAGTGCCGGCCCCGGTTCAGAGCCGCCTGGCCATGCCGAGGCTGTGTTCGCGGCTCAGGGTGAAGGCGATGTCACCAGCACGCACCGATTCATCGGTCTCCGCCGTTGGCGGGAAGCTCCTGTCGCGTGAGCCTCTTGGGAGACGTACTTGGCGTCGAGCGGAAGGGCAGTTCCCGTGACCACGAACCGGCTCGTTCTCTGGGACATCGATCACACCTTGATCGAGACTGGCGGCGTGGGGAGGGAGGTCTTCGCCGACGCCTTCACGCAGGTGACTGGTACGCCCATGCAGGGTATGGCCGAGGTCAGCGGCCGAACCGAGCTCGTGATCTTCGGCGAGACCCTCGACATGCATGGGATCCCTCGCTCAGATGAGTACTTTGCACAGTTCGTCAAGCTTCAAGCACGCGGATACGAGCTGCGGGCTCACGAACTGCGCCTGCGTGGCCGCGTGCTTCCGGGTGCGCTAAACGCGTTGCAGACACTTGATCGCAGACCGACTGTCACTCAATCCGTGTTGACCGGAAACACACGAGCATCGGCTGGTGTTGCCCGTGCGGCTGGTCAGCCGAGGAGTTCCAGAACTCTCTCGGCCTGGCGCTTCACGGCGCCTACCGGGTTGTGCGGTGTCGCCGGCCCCGAGGGACCGAGTTGAAGGAACCAGCCGAGCGCGATCAGGCGGCGGAAGTCGTGCACGCGCTCGGCTTCGCCGGCGGCCAGGTCGAGGTGGGCCAGGAGTTGCGCCGCGTCCAGGGTGCCGTCGAGGCGGGAGATGTGCTCGCAGAGCTCGCCGAGCTCGAATGCCCGATCGCTGCGGCCGGAGTCCTCCCAGTCGATCAGCCGGACGTGCCTCTCGTGGCTGGACCACAGGTAGTTCGCCCGGTTCCCGTCCGCCAGGCCGAGGACGGGCGGCAGCGGGTTCACGGTGAGCCTGTCGGGGGCGGTGGAAGCCAGCCACGCGGCGCCTGTGCGGAAGGCCTCCCGCACGAGGGAGTTGTCGCCGAGGTCGGGCCGCCTGCCGGCCCAAGCCCGGGTCTTGTCCACCGCTGCGGCGGGTCCCCACGGGGCGGGCTCGACGTTTTCCACCACGCGGGCGGGGATCTGGTGCAGCCGGTTCAGGGCGGCGGCCATGGCCGTGATCTGGTCGTCGGTGGCGTGTTCGCCGCGCAGGACGTGGCCGGGCAGCCTGCTCATCACGATCATGGGCGGGTGGGCCTCCAGCGCGGCCTCGACCGGCGCGGGTGCGAGGTCGGGGCCGTGTTCGGCGAGCAGGGTGAGCGCCGCCCATTCCCTGCGCGGCTCACCTCTCCCCCACGAGGTGTAACGCTTGACCACGACGTCGTCACGAATGTCGAGGCTGTGGGTGCATCGGCCAGCCGTCATACGTCCGTTTCGCCCTTTCTGATTCTCGGGCCGGAGGTCAGCGCAGCCTCCGGCCACGTCCCCTGAAGGGGAAGGGCTGAGATTACCGCAGGCTGTGGCCTGTTCTCAGGACGAGTGGAGATCGAGCACGGTTAGTGCCTGCGTCGCTATTCGCGGTCGGACAGGGTGAACCGGGCGCGGCCCAAGCCGGTGTCCCGAGCAGTCTTCACCGAGCTTGCCCGGTTCGACGACGCGACTTTCGTCAACGACCCCCGTGTTCGACGGGGTGATCGTCACCGAGTTCTCTGGGTCTCGAGTAAACAAGGCCGAATGGGTCGAAATCACCGACGATCCGGCTCAGGTGTGGCCGCCAGGCTGGCGTACGGCGACCGGTCCGGATGACAGTATCGTTCTGGTCCGCCAGGAGGGTCTTTCGGGCGAGGGAAACGGCGAAGGCACCGTCACGGCGTCGTCCATATCGCCAGAAGAGCCGATTGGCGCGGCGGAGCAGCCCAGCGAATAAAGAGCGGGTGCCATGGGAATCGAGGACCTGAGAGCAGTGAGGCCAGAGTCGCGGGTCTGGCTGCATGTGCGCCCTGATTATGCCGCTGTGTCTGATATGTATAGTTTTGCTTGTGAGGGTATGGCGCGGCCCCAACGGCTTCCAGATCGAGGTCATCACACTCGACCGGCGTGCCTGCTACCGCATCACCCAGCGCGTGAACGACCGCCGCTACATCCTCGCCTACACTCGCAGCATCTACGAGATCGCCGCCCATGTCGACTTGGCCGACCTGGTCGAGGTCGTCCACCTCCACCAGCGGCGCCGAGCTCAGCCGCCTGCGGGCCGATAGACCGTGATCCCGCGCTCCCGCGCGGCCAGCGCCACCGGGACCCGGGCCGCAACCCCCGCCGCCAGCCGGGCCGCCGCCTCGCCAGGTTCGAAGAACCCGGCGTCGTCCAGCTCGGCATCCTGCAGCCGGAAACCGGCCCGTCCACGGTGCCCGCGTCGAACAGCAGATACAGCAGGGGCCGCGTCCGGTGGCCGGACGGCGGCGCCCAGTCGACCACGAGCAGCCGCCCCACCTCGACACGCAGCCCCAGTTCCTCGTCCAGTTCGCGCGCACGCGACCTCGGGCGGCTCGCCTTCGTAGGCCATACCGCCGGGCAGCAGCCAGTGCGGCCGGGAGAAGGGCTTGACCAGCAGGACGCGGTCGGCCGGATCGGTGATGAGAGCGCCGGTGGCCACGTGAACCGCGGCGAGCTGGGCGTAGTAGGTTTCCGGCGCGATGAAGGTCCGCTGCTGGCCGGCGTCCGACTGGTTCATGGTTGCGTGAGCGCTTCCCGGGATCGCTCGATGTAGTCGCGAATGCATCGTACGTCCCGGTGCGGGCGCAGGCGGCGATCAACATCATGAAGCCTGGCCTCCAGCCGCGCCGACGCCAGATACGGGGAGGCCACCAGAGCCTGGCGGGCGGTGTCGCAGGCGGGCGTCGAGGTCGCCGCGGCCGGCGTGCACGGTGGCCAGCAGCACCTGGTGCAAGGCGTGGGCGCGGACATTGCAGGCGGGCAGTTCAAGGGCGGCCTTGGCGTACCGTTCGGCCTCACGGCACAGGCCGAGGTCACGCAGCGCGTGCATGACCGATCCGGCGTGGTGGGCCGGGGTGAAAGTGCTCAGCCACCCCGGATCAGCGGCAGGATCGGATCGCGTCATGGCCTGATCAGCGCGGCGGATCGCGGCCCGTGCCTCGCGCCGGTCGCCGGCCAGGGCCCAGCCGCGCCCGCCGAGCAGGCCGCGCCCGTCGAGCGTCAGGCCCCCCGCGTCACACCGCGCCGCCGGGCCTGGCCGGGCCCCGCGCACTCGGCACCGGCCTCCCGCCGCCTCGACATCGGCCGCCGCCGCCGTTCGACCTTGACCCGCTGACCCGACATCGTGCGGGCCCGTACCCACGAGCCCGCACCTCGCGGAGCCGCGGCGATCGGCCCGCGCCACCCCCGCAACCAAGCCCCAGGAACAGGAACCCCGAGTGAACTACTCGCAGCTTGCCGACATCATCCGCGCCGCCCAGCTCGACGAGCGCGGCCCCCACCAGCACCACGCCCACATCAGCCTCAACCGGATCGAGGTGTGCATCCGGCCGTGCGTCGGCGTGCTCGGCCTCGCCCGCGCCTACTTCGACGCGATCCGCCCGCTCCTGGCGCCGGGCTTGGAGCTGGAGGTGGTCACCTACCACGGCGAGGACGGGAGCGCACGGTGACGTTCTCGGGCCGGTCCGCCCCGGCCGTCGAGGACGACGGGAACCCGCCGAACGGCTGCCTCCTGCGCGGGCTCGAAGAGTACGACCACGGCCAGCGGTACAAGACGGGCACCGGCTACCACTACTGGATCGACCCGGGCGACGCGCTACGCAAGGCGCGCATGCTCGCCCGCCGCGCCCGCGCCACGGCATAGCCATGGCCGCGACATATCGCGAGTGCCCGTAGTCAAGGAGAAAGGTGCGTCCCAACGGAACCGCGCGCGGGGCACACGCGTCCGGCCTTGTATAAGGCACGCCACAAGGGCCGAACCGCTTGCGGTTCGGTCCTTTCGCTTTGCCGGTCACTGATCTGAGTCAGTTCCCGAACGGAGTCCCCATGCCAGCCGAACGCGTCGTACTAGTCGCTCTCGCAGTCGTCGCCGCCATCACCATCGCTGCCGCACTCATGCTTGCGGACGGCTCGACGTGGCCCGCTGCACTCCTCACGGGGCTCGCCGCGGGCGGCGCGACCATGTGGGGACTGCTCGGCTGGTTCGGCCGGCACCCGTAGAGACGAGGAGCCCGAACCCGCCACATGGGTTCGGGCTTTCCTCTACCATGTGCCCTGATCCACCAAGAAACGGCGGAAGGGAGCTGCGGCAGAGGCACGCATCAGGTCTTGGGCGAAATGTATGCGGCCAGGGCGGACGAACCGCCTGGTCACTGCCCCAGGCCGTATTGTGTCCGCTCTCAGATTGGTGGGTCGACTTCATGTCACCTGATCGCATGATCTTGATTGTTCTTGCGGCCCTCGCCGCTGTCGCCATCGCTACTGCCCTCATGCTCGCGGATGGCAAGACACGTGGCCGGCGTCCCTCTTCGCTGGGCTCGCCGCTGGAGGAGTCACTTTGTGGGGGCTGCTTGCCTACCTCGGCCACCCATAGACGACGAAGGGCCCGAACCCCCCTTTGCCGAGATTCGGGCCCTTCCGCATGCCGTACGGCTACCAGCCGCCCATGTGCGCCCGCATACCGCCAAAGTGCCGCATGCCGCCTGTAGAGCGGACACCGCCCCCCACGCTGGCCGTCCAGCCGCCCGTGTCGCTCGCGGCCCATCCGCCGTTGTCGCCGTGTCTGATCACGACCTGGAGCCTGCCAGGGCCCACCCGCCCGCCACAAGCCCCGCCGCTCGGCTGTCTCGCGCCCATCCAGCGAGTGATGAACCTGATGAACTTCCAGCCACCCGCTCACCCAGACCCCCAGGGCGGGTAGGCGTGCAACTCGTTCACAGCTCGACCATGCGCGGCTTCTCGCTCGCGAGCGTGGACACCTCGATCATGTCGCGGCCCTCCACCACGGCGAGACGCGCCTCCCAGCTCGGCCACGCGCGCCTCCAGCGCCGTGTACCGCCCAACCACCGCCCCCTGCGACACCGGCTCGGGCCGCTCGACAGGCACGACGGGCTCCGGCGGCGAGAGCCACGAATGCGACTGGGAGAAGATCCCCGTCAGCGCCCGCCCGGCGGGGTGTCGACGCTTCGCCTCCTCCCGGGCCCGCCACTCGTCGAACGCGCCCGCAGCAGATTGCCGTACGGGTCCGTTTCCACCTCGATCACCACCCGCACGTAACGCTCCGTGGGGAGGTCTCCCGAATCCCCCCCGCCTCATGACTACCCACCGTGCTCCCCCGCCTTCTGCCGCTCCAGCTCGGCGCGGGCTGCCGCCTCGGCCGCCGACGCTCCTTCGCCTTCCGCACCCGCTCCCGGATGCCCTCCACCACACCCTCCTGACCAGCCACCCGCACCGGACCGCCGTCCGGGCCCGACACCTCCAGCTCGACCGCCTTCACCGGCCGCCACTCATCCGGGTCCATCCGCGACATCAACTCCAGCGCGATCTTCCCGTTCGGCGGCGTCGTCTGGACCTCCTGCGTCCCATCCGGCCGGACCGCCCGCTTGATCTCCACCCCACCGATCGCATCCTGGTAGGCCGCGTTGAACAGCTCCCCCAGCACCTTCGTACGCGCACGCGTACATCTGTCCGCGAAGTCCGCGAACCAGCTCGTGGGCGTTGTCCTGTTCTCCTTGGGCGAGCCAGTCGTAGAGGGCGCTGCGGCTGACGCCTACGAGGGCTGCGGTTCGGCGTACGGAGTTGCCTGCCTCGAACCGGCGACGATCTGGTCTGCGAGTTCGGGGGTGAGCGTGTTGCGGCGCACCATGGTGTGGTGCGTCCTCTCGTGCGGGCGGGGGGTGGGCGGGGCTGGACGGGTTATGCGGCGGGCGGGGTGTTGGCCGGCTCGGTGGTGGGCGGGGTGCCGATGGTGTCGATGTAGGCGAGGGCGCCCTTGCGGTGGACCATGGTTACCTTGCCGACGCGGCGGCCGTCGAGCTGCCCGGTCTCGACCATCTCGCGGATGCGGGGGATGGACAGGCCGAGGGCGTCGGAGGCTTCGGCGGCGGTGAGGTCGTGCTGGGGGATGCGGCGGCGCATGGCGGTGGTGACCGTGTTGCGGTGTTCGGTGGTGTACCAGCGGTTGACGCCGTGGCCGGTGTGGAAGACGCGGCCGCGGGCTTCGAGGGTGCGGATGGCTGAGTGGACGCGGGCCGCGGTCTGGCCGTTGGTGGCGGCGAGGTCGGATGTGGTGGCGCCCTGCGGGCGGTGGCGGCGATCTGCTGGTAGAGGTGCTCGCGGTTAGCGGCGGCATCGGCGTGGCTGGCGCGGCTCTTGACGGCCGCGGGCTCGGCCGCCGGCGCGGAGATGGGGATGGGGATGGGGATGGTGGTCTGCTCGCGGGTGGAGACGGGCTGGGCGAGCGAGGAGACGAGCTGCTGGGCGGCGGCGCCGAGCTGGTCGGCGAGGCTGGTGACGCGGGTGAGCTCGGCGATCGGGGCGAGGGTGTACGCGTCGGCGGGGAAGCGGTTGGCCATGGTCGGTTCTCCTTCAGGGGGTTACTTGTCGGGGGTGTCGAGGATCTGGGCGATCTCGTGGTCGAACTTGGCCTGCTGCTCGGCGACGACTTCGGCGTACACCTGGTCGACGCAGTAGCGGGCGACGGAGAGGGGGACTCCCATCTGGGCGGCGATCTCGGCGGCCGTCTGGGGGGCGGTCGCGGTGAGGAGTTCGCGCAGGACGTCAGGCGGCAGGTTGCCGAACGCCCGGGTGGCCTCGACGCGTACGGCCGACGCCGTGGCGTTGGCGGCCGTGGGCGGGTCGGGGTTGTGCCAGGTGGCCGAGTTGTGGTCGGTCTCCCGGACGGTCACCTGGGAGATGTAGACGTCGCGGCGGGTGGTGGCCTGCTCCAGCCGCGTGTGGGCATGGTGGGCGAGCAGCTGCGCCACGCCCTCGACGCTGGGCCATGGGGCGTCGGGGAAGTCGCGGCCGAACACGAATAGCCGCTGGGAGCGCTCGATGAACGCGGCGGCGAGCGGGGACCGGGGTTCGCCGGCGGGCTGGTCGAGGTCGAGGAGCGGGATCAGGTTGTCTCCGGCGCCGAGCATGAGCGAGTGGTCAAGCCGGGAGTCGATCCAGTCGCGCATGCGCTGCTTGAAGGCGCCGAACTCGACCAGGATGCCGGCCTGGTCGAGGGAGGGGCCGGCCACGGTGATGGAGGCCCGCCAGGTGTGGCCGTGGAGGCTGGAGCACTTGCCGGGCAGGTGCGGGAGGGAGTGGCCTGCCTCCCAGGTGTGTTCGACGGTCTCGGTGAACATCGGCGGGTCTCGAGGTCCTTCGGTTGGTGGTACGGGGTTGTGCGGGCGGGAGTGTGACAGGTTTCGTCGTTAACGTCCTGCCGGCCGATCAGGGGCCGGTTAGTCGACCAGGACGTCGGCGATGAGGACCAGGACGGCGCTGCCGACGAGGACCCAGCACAGGACGGCGAGGGCGGTGATGTCGGTGGTGGCGCCGCTCCAGACGAGCGCGGCGAGCGTGGCGAGGTAGCCGAGGACGGGCGCGCACCCGGCGTCGCGCCTCATGCGAGGGGCCCGGTCGTGAGGACGAAGGGCCGGGGGTCGTTGACGGCGAGGCCGATGTGCGCCGTGGCGAGGATGTTGGCGATGCCGCGCAGGCCGTGCGGCGTCGGCTCGGGCCGGGCCTGGACGGGCTCGGTCGGCTCGGCGGGGGCGAACCAGTCGTGCGAGCGGCGCTCGGCGGGCAGGGTGGCGGCGGCCGCGGAGCGGCGGGACGGGACGGTGTTCTGACGCTGTTCGCGCAGCTCGGCGACCAGGGCGTCGTAGATCGGTGTGTTCACGCCGTGTTGGGTAGCAGGTCTGTTCGTTAACGTCGCGCGGCCCAGCTCAGGGGGCCGCGCCGGCTGCTACGCGGCGGGGGTCTTGCGGGGGCGTCCCCGCTTCTTGGCCGGGGCCTGGTCGTGGTTGCAGACGCCGCACGCGCAGGGCAGCTCGATCATCTCGACCGGGCAATCCGGGTCGGGGTTGATGTACCGGCCGGTGCAGTCCTCGTGCTTGCCGGTGGCGCACACGTTCGACCAGGTGTCGAGGTCGGCGAGGGTGTAGCCCGCGGGGATGACGACGTCGGGGTTCACGACCATGCCTCAAGGATCGCACGCCGTTACCGCTGCACAGCAATACGTACAGATGTTCGAAACTGTCTCTGACTAGGCCATGGACAGGCCCATCTCACCACGTGTCAGAGCCGTCCGAATCTGGGCATGGCAAACCGTCAGAAACCCCTTATGACCAGGCAAAAGAGGCTTCTGATGGACGGGCGTCTAATGGCGGCGCGCGCACACAACAGAAGAGGGGCCTCATGACGGTTTCCACCGTAGCGGCCCCACCGCTCGACGGAACGACACTTCTCGAACTACTCCTCATCCGAGGCCACCCCTCGGACCTGCGGGAAGCTGACCGGGATGCGGCATCGCCGCTGCAGCTCTGGACCGACTGCAGAACGCTCAACATCCGGCGGCTGATTGGCTGGTGTACGCGCTACTAAAAGCATCAGCGCGACGACTGTGGAAATTATCGGTGGCAGTAATCGGCACTCACAATGAAGGGCCTGACATGCAAATCTAAATAGTCAAGGATATAGCGCCGGACATTATGGCTGGGGGGTGTGCAGTGTGTAGCGCACTACACGTTGCACCTGCGGCTGGGCAGTGGGCAGCCCACTGCCCGCGCAGGTAACGGAATCGCAACGCCCGGCTTGTCGCGTCTTTTCCGCGCAGCCTCTGCGGCGTGCCGGGTAAGCGCTCGAATTTGCTGCGGGTGGGGCAGGAGTGGCATTAGGCTGACCCATGAACACGAGAGCCCGGCACGCCATCGGGTGCCGGGCTTCGAGTGTCCGGCCTGGGGCATGGTGGCCCGGGGGCACGGACTGGTAGATCTGAGCAATCGCCAGTGTAGTGCTTCCCTTGCACCGTTGTCCCAGGCCCAGCACCTTTCGGTCATGGCGCGGGCAGAGTGCCCGCAGGGAGGGGAGCCCACCTTGGAGCTCATCGGTTCGCACATCACCGTCTCAATGCTGAAGCCGGCGGCCCGGCTCGTCTGGGGCGCGATGGTGTTCGTGCTCGTGATCGTCGTGATCGTGCAGCACGGGGCGGCGATCAGCTTCACGATCGGCTGATGCCGCGTCGTAGGAGCTTGTAGGGCGTGAAGAAGGCGGCCGTCCCCAGGGTGTGCGGGGAGGCCGCCTTTACGTTGTAGACACGTTCCGTCCGGGTTTGGTCAATTGCCGGCCTGCTCGGCGGGGAGCTGGGTGAGGTGCAGCCGGAACGGCTTGCCCTCCAGGATGACCGTCACCTCGGGCTGGTCGTCCTGGCCGTACACCACGGTGGTGTCGATGCCGACGTCGTCCAGGGTGTCGGCGACGAACACCGTGGCGATGTTGGCGAAGTCCACGGTGGGCGCGGTCGTGGTCATGCTGGTCTCCTTGCTGTTGGTGAAGAGGTCGAGGCGGGTCTGTCCGGTCACGTACTGCCACGCGCGTGCAGGGCGGCCGTGACCGCGTCGGCGGTGGCCTCGGCCGCGGCACTGCCGGCCGCGGCGGTGGAGCAGGGACTTGGTGGACCAGATGCGGTGTCCACACCCGAGGCATCGGGCCCAGGGCCGCCGCCGAGCCGCTGCTGGTGTTTCGGTGGGCGTCCCCGGAGGGGTGTCAGTGGCGTGTGCTGTCGCGGTCGTCGTCGGTGAAGCCGTCTTCGCCGTGGGAGTGACGCGTCCGAGGCGGGTGAGCACCTCGAGGGTGTGGTCGGTGCTGAACGGCGGCGTGGTGTCTCGTTTGATGCCGCGGTCCGCGGCTTGGTGAAGGCGTCCGGGGTGGCGTCGAGGTAGTGGAACTTCCAGCCTTGGGAGGTTTGCTCCTCGATGAGGCGGCGGATCTCGGTATGTGAGCGCCATCGGGTGGAGGCGTTGTCGTGGGCCATCGGTGAGGATGACCACGATGATCTCGCAGGGGCGTTGCCCCCTCGGGCATCGCCTCGAGGTGCTCCCTCATCCGGGTGATGCTCGTGCCGACGGCGTCCAGGAGCGCGGCCTTGCCGCCGGGGAGCAGCACGAAGTCTGGGGTGTCGGCCAAGGTCTGGTATGCGTGGGCCGCCTCGTAGCGGTGGTCGAACAGGTACAGCGACACCAGCATTTCGGCGGGGTGGGTCTGCTGGGCGGCGAGGAAGGCGCTGAGTCCGCCTTCGGCGTCGTCCTTGATGCGGTTCATGGAGCCGGAGCCGTCGAGGATGACGGCGAGGTGGCGGCGGTTCGCCTTCGGCAAGGCCGGCCTCGTAGCGGGCTGTGTTCAGGCGGCCTGGCCGGTGTTCGGGGAACGCGATGAAGGCGAGGTGTGGTCGGCCAGGAGGGCGGTCATGCGGGCCAGTTGAGCGCGTTGTTCGGCGAGCTCGCGCCGGCGGTCGGCGATGAGGGCTTCGAGTTCGGCAATGGTGGCGCGCTTACGGTGCAGCCCGATGCGCTGCAGAAGGGTGCGGGCCGCGGCGCGGCGGAGCTGGTCCAGGTCGGGGCGCTGGAGCCAGTGGGTGGCCAGCGCGGCGAGCACGGTGGTGACGCGCCGGGCGATGAGGGCGGGGACGCGGGCGCGCCGGTGGGAGCTGGTGGCATCGCGGTGGTAGATCCGCAGGCGATGGTCACGTGCGGTGCGGGCGTCGAGGGTGGTGGAGTCGACCAGCCGGATGGTGCCGTCGATCAGGGGGCGGTGGGGCCGGTAGGTGCCGGTGTGGGCTCCGGCGGGCAGTTCGTCGCCGTGGTGGATGTACAGCCGGGTGGTGACGGGGTCGGGGTTGTCGCAATCGAAGGCCGGTTCGAGGAGGAACACGCCAGTGATGAAGGTGCCGCGGACCAGGCAGCGCAGTGTGCCGGTGGCGGGGTTGGGCCGGGCCTGGAGACATAGGTCGCCGTAGGGGGCGGCGGACAGCGTGATGGTGTCGACCGGAACGGGCGCCGATCCGGTGCAGGGCAAGGCGGACCTCCCTTCGGGACAGGTAGCGGTGGGGTGGGGCAGGGCCGGCGCTTCGGGGAAAGGAAGCGCCGGCCCTGGCTTTCGGGAGTGGTCAGCCAGCCGACGCGGACGGGAACTGCGCGGCGGCGTCGCTGCTGCTCAGGTGGCCTTGGACGTCGGCGTAGGGGATGCGTCCGGTGGCGCGGGAGGACCGGCCGGAGCGATCGACGTTGTCGCTGCGGCGCAGGATCTGCCGGCCGACCTCGAGGGGGCCGGTGGGAACGGTCAGGCTCTTGGCGTTGACGCGGATCACCTCGTACCAGGTGCCGAGGTAGAGGGCGAAGTCGCCGACGTCGAAATCGTCCGGGCGCCAGATCTTGACGCCCTCGGCCGCGGCCTGGGCCACGACGTCCTCCCAGTAGGTGATCCTGGCGGACAATCGCGACTTCTCCAGGAGGAGGCGGTCGCGGTATTCGCCGGTGGCGGGCTGCCACTGCAGCAGCGGCGCGCCATCGTCTCCATAGACGATGTGGCCGTCGCGTTCGGCGAACTGGGGGTGGGCTTGGCCGCTCAGCTCGCGTTCCACGCGCCGCAGCCGTTGTTGCAGGCGGTCGATGCGGCGCAGCGTGGCCCGGGGGTCGCGGCGGTGCTGCTGCAGGTCGGCTGCCCGGGCCCGGCTGATCCAGTACCGGTGCCGGTCGGCCTCCTCGATGGCCTGGCGGGTGTGCGTGTGGTGGCGTTCGATCGCCTTGTCGTGGGCGTGCTGCCGTGAGCTGCCGAGCAGGATCGGCTGGCCGGCCGGGTAGCCGGGGGTGGCCGCTGCCGCTTGTTCGCGGTGCCGCTCAGCTCGGGCGGCGGCGTTGGCGGTGAAAGCGTGATAGGGGCGGGCCCGGTCGGTGGCGCGTTCGGACAGGTCGGTCTCGGCCTGCTCAATGGGGCGGGTCTGTTCGGTGATGTCGAGGCTGGTGGGCAGGCCGGCGGCCTGGAGCGCTGTGGCGATCTCCTGGGCGCGGTCGCGATGCTGGCTGGGATGCCGGTCGCGGGAGTAGGGCTCGTACCAGGCGCCGCGCCGGCCGTGGTGTGTGATGCGGTCGGACCATCGCAGGCCGAGACCGCCGCGTTGGCGGCTGCCGAGCAGGCTGCGCTGGTGTTGGCTGGTGCTGGTGACGATGATGCCCTGGGCGGGCGACACATGGACGGTGATCACAAGATCCTCCCTTCACGAGACGCCGCTCATGCGGCGGCGCCTCCTGCCTGCCGGGCAGGCAGGAGCCGCCGGGCGGCGTGAGGGTTTCAGGGGCGCGGGCCGACCCGTCGCTCCAGCAGGTCGGCCAGGGCGGTGGCGGTGAGGCGGGGGTCGAAGATGCCGCCGAATTCGTGGGGCTCTTCGGGGTCGAGGCCGATGAGGCGAGCCGCTCGGAAGCGCACGTGGATGACCTTCTTGCCGCGAACCGTCTCCAGGAGATGGGATGGATCGCCGGTCTCGGCGATCAGGTATTGCTCGACGGATCCGTTCAGCTGCGCGGTGTCGGCCTCGGTGACGGGATGTGCGTCGATCCACTCCTGCCGTTCGGCGTCGATGCGTACGAGCCAGCGGCCGCCTGCGGCGAGCGCCAGGTGGCTGCCGTAGCAGCACACGGTTCCGCAACGCTCGTGTGATCGCCACGTGGTCTGGTCCCACGTAGCGCAGTCGGGGGCGGTGACGAGGTCGTATCCATGCCAGGCGAGCGCGGCTCCGCGGAGCGCAACAGTCTGGATAGCCATGGAGGCGGTGTCCTTTCTCGTGGCAGGGGGTTGTCGGTGGGGGTTGGCCGGTTTAGAGGGCGGCGGCCAGGTGCATGGCCTGGACGCCGCGGCTTTCCAGCTCGAAGGCTTTCTCCGCGTCGTCCAGGACCTGGGCGGCGCTGGTGACGGCGTGCATGACGCCGCCGGCGGTGATCGCGCCGCCCTTGATGAAGTGCTGCAGGATGAGCTGCTGCTGGTCCTTGGTGAAGGACAGCTTGGTGGCGACGAATTCGATCGTCTTGTCGGGCTCGGCGACTTCGACGCTCGCTTCCCGGCTCAGTTCGGCGATCTTGGCGCGGACGTAGCCGACGTCGAGGAAGGTGCGCACGGCGTCGCGTGCCCGGGCGGTGACCAGCGCCATGCTCTTGGCCAGCGTGTCGGGGCTCCAGCGCACGATCCCGTCGTCCATGCGGCCGCCGAGGTGGATCTCGCGCATCACGTCCCGGTTGATGGTCATGCCGTTGCGGCACACCTGCAGCGTCAGCCGGGGGGTGATGGTGAAGGCGCCGTCGCCGGTCTCGCTGTTGGCCAGCAGGAATCCGGCGAACACGACGGGGTAGCTTGCTGCGTCGGCGCCGGAGAAGGGGCTGCGGTAGCCGGTGACCAGGTCGGGGGCATAGGCCTGGATCTGCTCGCAGGCCACGCGCAGGAACATGCGGCGTTCAGTGAGGTCGGCGCCGTCGATCTGGACGGCGACGCCGCTGTCGGCGATGCCGGCCAGGGCGGCCATGAGCACGTCGAGGTTGTCGACGATCTTGTAGCTGTTGGACAGCAGGGCCCGGCCGACGCCGGTGCGGCCGTTGCCGGCCAGGGCGCGGAACAGGAAGCGGCGGTGCGGGTCGGCCTGCAGCCAGCCATTGATGTTCGCCTCATACAGGCGGGGGTGCTCCTGTCGGGTGCGGCGCAGATACGGCGAAGGGATGCCGAGCTTGGTGGCGATGTCCTGGTCGCAGTGCGCGGTGGGCAGGTAACGCCCGGCGGTGGCGGTGACGCCGTCCTCGGTGACGAGGGGTTCGGTGCCGACCAGCTCGATGTGGGTGCCCACGGCACGCAGACGTTCGGCCGGCACGATGACGTCGATCTTGCGGGCGTGCTGGGCGCGCAGCACGTCGACCAGGTCGTCCAAGGTGGCGTTGCGGAGAGTCAAGGGTGGGACGGGTGCGGCGATCGTCATGCGAAGTCCTTCAGGTCGGGTGTTCGAGATGTGTGGCTCACGGGAGCTTCGGCTTGGCCGATGGGTCGTGGCCGATGCTGGTCAGGCGGCGCGCAGCAGCGGCGAGGCGTGGCGTTCGAGCGGCGCCGGCTCGCCAGACGGGGCGGGGACGGGCCGCCGCAGGGGCGCGAGTGCCTGGGCGGTGCCGGGACTGTCGAGGGTGGGCAGGTCGATGACGGCGACGGTGAGGTTGTCGAGCGCGCCGCGTTGCGTGGCGGCGTCGATGAGTTGCGCACAGGCCGTGGCGGCGGAGTTGTAGCGGCGCAGGAGCCGAGTGAGGTCAGCGGTGCCGAGCGGGAGGGTGAGGCTGTCGGAGCACAGCAGCAGCCTGCGGATGTTGAGGATGCGCTCGTCGTGGAGGTCGCCGCCGGGCGGTTCGCGCCACAGCTGCTGCCGCCGGACCGGCCGGACCGCGTGCAGGGGTCCTGCTCGCTGCTCGCGGCGGGGATGGACCAGCGCGTGCAGGGCCAGATCACCGGTCAGGGCGAACGCGTGCACCCTCTCCCCCATCCAGCACAAATCGACCGTCCAGTCGGTGACCACCGCGGTGAGGAGAGAATCGACGATGCCAGTGGTCTCCGGCGAGAACGGCAGCCCCTCATCGGCGATGCTGGTCTCCAGAGCGCATCGGCCCGCGTAGAGGCCGGCGGCGGCGTTGGCGGTGTGGGCCGCGGCGACCGCGCTGGCTTCGGAGGCGATCCGGGCGTGAGCGCGGGCGCGTTCCTTGTCGGGGTCGAGGCTGTCGCCTTCGCAGATCGACACGGCGAAGCTGGCGCGGTAGCCGGCTACGCAGACGCGGTGGACGTTCCAGGGGTGCGGCCCGGGATCGGACTGCACGGCGAGTTCACCACCGATGGACAGGGGCAAGTGGCGCGTGTATGTGGTGGACATCGAAACTCCCTACGGGCATCAAGACGGCGCCCCGGCCATGGCCGGGGCGCCGTGAGAATCAGGAACGCATGTCAGGAGGTGGCGGGCGGCTGCCAGGGCAGGCCGAGCAGCAGGATGCGAGCGACCTCGAGGTCGTCGGGATGGCCCGGCGTCACCAGCCGCGCCGTTTCTGCGGACCGGGCATCGATTCGGATGCCCCGCACCCGGCCGCCTTCTTCCTGGTGCAGCCGGTAGGTGTGCAGCGGGCTGCGGATCCGGTAGAAGGGGGATTCGCGGGCACCGGCTCGGGCCTGGATGTCGGCGGCGTTGGCCCACCCTCGGCACTCACAGGCCGCATCTGTGCATCGGTCGGATGCCAGATCGAGGGCGCGGCGGTAGTGGGTACGGCTGCCGTTCAGCATCGGGCAGGCGCGCTCGGCGTAGGCGGCGCACTCGGCGTGCAGGCCCGGCTCGCTGCTGTACCCCTGCAGCAGGTCGCTGGGGCGCAGGAGCAGGACGAAGGCGTGGTCGGCGATGAGGCTGGGCAGCGGTTGCCGGTTGAGGCGGTCGGCCAAGGGCTGGCCGCACACGCTGCACCGTGCCTGGAGCAGGCATCGGTGATGGCGGCGTGGGTCGTTGGTGCTGAAGTGGGCTCGTCCGTCGCGGTGACGGACGGTGATGTACGGGATGACCATCCCGCCTTGTGTTGGTGCCGTGTTCAGCCGGATCGGCACCGTCAGGCGGCTGGTCATGGCCGGCTCGGCATGAGGTTGGGTGGTGGTGGAGCGAGGTGCGCGCCGGCCAGCAGGGCTTGGGCGTGCTGGCGAAGAGCCGGATCGGCGATCTGTTCGATGCTGTCGTAGCGTCCCGTCCAGTCGCCGGCGCGGCTGCTGTCGTGGACGGCGTCGGCGTGGTTGAGGAGCATCAGGCAACCGCATCCGCCGTCACACGGTTGCAGCAGGTAGAGGGTCCACGTGGCCCGAGATTCGTCGTTGCCCCTGGTGCAGGCTCGGCAGCCGGGGTCGTGGCCGGTGTCGGCGAAATTCTGGGCTGACTCCTTGATCTGGAAGAAGTACGGGGGTGCGGTGTCGGTCATGGTGGTGAAGCTCTTTCAAGGGGAGGGAACGGTCTGGTCCTGGCTCGCAGCGCCCAGGACCAGACCGGAGCTCGGACAGGGTTAGGCCGCCTCTGCGTTGCCGAGGTTGCTGTCCTGGACGTCCTGGCCCGCCTCGGCGAAGTCCGTCACCTCGACCAGGTCCTGGCTGGAAGGAGCCTCAGCGAGCACATCGTGCAGGAGGATCGGCTCGTCATCGGGCGTTGGCGCAGGCTCGCTCAGCTCGCTGGAGGCGCCATCACCTCCGTCGCCGTCCTCGCGTCCGATGTTCACGACCTCGCTTGTCTCCGGCTCGGTTTCGGTGGGCTCCTCCCCCACCACTTCCGCCTGATCAGCTGGGGCGTCTCCCCGGTACGGGGTGCCGTCGATCAGCGCTCGCTCGATCGGGGCCGGCTGGTAGGGCTGAATCGTCCGCGTGCCGAGCTCCGGCCCGAGCGTGTTGACCAGGAACCGCAGCCACAAGGCCGCGTCCGCCCTCGAACAGGGGCTGTACTTGTCCGGCCGCCAGGTGTTCTTGCAGTCCTGGCTGGCCTTGGTCATCTGGTGCTCGAACGCCACCGCGATGAGCCGCAGCAACATCATGGCCTGCTGCCCGGCCGAGGCGCCTTTCAGCGCCTGGTCGAGGTCGGTCGGGCCGCCGAACTCCGCGTACAGCGGGCTGCGGTGCGCCGCCGTCAGAAAGTCACGCACCGGCCCCGGCATGTCCAGCAGCATCTGGGTGACGAAGGGCAGCACCGGCTTGGGCGCGCTCTTGCGCTGGAAGAACTCCGCCAGCCACTGCTGGCGCAGGGTACCAGCGCGCGGCCAGGCGTTACGCCCTTCGATCACGATCTTCCGCGACGGCTCGTCCCCGCTGGGCTTGGCGGGTCCGCTGGCCGAGGCTGCCAGCATCGCCGCTGCGGTGGTGGTCGAAGGCGCGGGCGGGGCGTAGCCGTGTTCGGAGGGGGTGGTGCAGTAGTACTCCGGCTGGGTCTTGTTGTAGCTGTAGAAGAACACGCCGTGCCCCGGGCAGGAGGCGTGCTCGGCCGGGTCGGGGTCGAAGCCGTCGACCAGCCGGGCCAGGCTGTACAGCAGCAGCGCCTCCGGTGGCCGTGACTCAGTGATGCGGACGCCGGCCTGCTCCAGCTCTGCGATGAGCCTGTTCTGGGCGGCTTGCTCGGCCAGTTCGTCACGAACGGATTCGACGGCGTAGGCGACGGGGTGACCCCAATCGATGCGCTGCTGGATCTTCGCCAGCGCCCGCTCGTCGCCGTCGAACTCCGCCAGCAGCGCGACATCGTCCAGCGTCCAGGCGTAGTCCATGGCTCGGGCGGCGCGCCTGGTCTGCTCGCTGATCTTCCCGGCTCTGATGCCGGCGATGATCTGCTGCTTGGTACGGCCGGTGCGCTGGCGCAGCTCAGTTCGGCTGGCGCCTGCTTGGTGCGCCTGGAACAGGGCCTGGGCTTGTTCGAAGGCCGACAGCGGAAGGCGGAAGTCGCCGTCGTTCTCGACGAGCTGGTCGATGAACAGGCCCGCCCGGTCGCCGACCATCGTGCGGTCGACCAGGCACAGCATCGTCTCCAGCTGGAGCTTGCGTCCTGCCTCGAGGCGGCGGTTGCCCTTGATCACCCAGAAGAGGAACTCCTCCTCTCCTTCCTGGCGGTCGTAGTCGTCCGGGATGGGGATAGCGGTGAGGACGACCTGCTGCTTGGCGAGCAGCGACTTGCAGAAGGCGGGCGTGATGCCGTAGTCCTCGCGGACGTTGTCCGGGAAGTGCGTCAGGTACTTCAGCGGGATGTGCAACAGGTGGAGGTTCTCCGGCTGGGCGATATCCGGCAGATCCACAGGGACAGCTGACACGAGATGAAACTCCCTTCAGCAGAACTGACAAATGTGATCTCGGAGTGGGCTCAGGTACAGAGCCGAGACGCGCCCTGCGACCTCGAGGCAGAGGCGCAGGGCGGATGGTGCGCGGCTCCGCGCAGATGCCCGTTCAGGTCCAGGCATACAAACGAGCGGTCCCCGCGGCCGGGGACCGCTCGCGTGCTGGCGCGATCAGGTGGCCGGAGCGGGCTCCGCCTGGTCTTCCTCGATGGCGGGGGACGCCGCGCCCTGTACCAGGCGGGGTGACGGCGCCGGCGGCCAGGCGCCGGGCTGCCGGCGAACCGCGTCATAGCGGGTCGACATGGCCAAAGTCTTGGCGACCACCTGGACGACTCCGCGAACGACCGGCCTGTTGTGGCGGTCCTTGGTCTCGTAGGCGCGGGCGATCAGATCGCGGCCCTGCACGGTGATGACATGGCCGACGTGGTAGGACTCGCTGGCGCGGATGGCGTCCAGGCCGTGGGCGATCACCTCGATCCGGCGGGTCGGCACGTAGGTGCCGTTACGGCCCTGCGTCGGCGGACCGGCCACCTCTACCAAGGCCGACCACATCGCAGGCTTGTCGTCGCTGGCAGGCCAGAACTTCGGGTCGTAGGCGATGCGTCCGGTGAAGCTGATCTGCATGTCGTCCATGTGCGCTCCTTGCCTGGGGCGGCGAGTGCCGCAGCACCTGCGTCTTGGCTGGCGGGGCGCCTGAGTGAGTGGGCTCCCCGTCCCGGTGAGCCGATACGGCGACGACGGGACCGGCTCCGGCAATCCGGGTGGCGGGGTGGTTCAAGATGTTTTGCGCAGCAAAAGATCTTGAACCACCCCGCTCGCCGCCAAGCCAGTACTCGGGCGAGAAGCCGGATTGCCGGAGCCGGGGACGGCGGCGCATGATCGGCACGACCGGGACGGGGAGCCCACCACAGGCAGCACCGGACCGACAAGGGGCAGGCCAGACGAAGCTCCCACCCGCTGCGCACTCTTGGGCCGCACTGCATCGGCCCTGTAACTTGTCCTGCGCCCGCCAAAGGCCGACCAATCTGGGACGATCCACTTCAGGACGGGGTACTTGGCCATTCCGCGCATGTGCAGGACCGACGCCTCGGCCCAGGCGATGCTCTCCTACCGGTACGGACGCCCCACGCGTGCGAATCCGACTTGCAAGCGGGGGACGTGGTGGCCGAAGGTGGGGATGATCCCCGCGCATGCGGGGCCGACCGTCAGCGACCCCGATGCCCCCTGCGCGCCCCGGGACGATCCCCGCGCGCGGGTGTTCCGGTCGAACGCATAATGCGGTCGCGACGGTGCCCCAGCCGGACACAGGCCGCTACCGGAAGATCCCAAAAGCGGTTGCGTCGTCCCCACGACGCCGTTGTCGAGGTACGACTCCTGGAGCGTCGTCACAATACCGATCACGGCAGCGCGCCGGGGCAAGTGCCGCTCGACGGCGACCCAGATGACGGTCACTGCGTGCAGGTCTGCTCGGTGTTGAGGCCAATGTTGCCGACCTTATTGGCGGTTCCGCCAATGTCGCAGATCGATGAGGGCGCGCTAGCGTCACCGGCGGATGCCCGCGCGTCCACCACGCAGGCGGCTCCGGAAGCCTTGGCCCGCCACTCGTCACGAAGCCATCGGCACCCCCGAACACCAAGCGGCAGTGACACGCATGTCCATCGAGCAGCTGAAGGCACGCAACGTGCCCGGAGGTTATTGGGTCGCTACGGCCGAGCGTGAGGCCGCGTTCAACGCGATCGCCGGCGAAGTGCCATGGATCAGGTTCAAGAGGTGGCCATCTTCACGGACGGGGCGTCCCGCGCGGTGGACACGTTCGAGGAAATGGACTGGACAGCCTGCCTTGATTACCTGCAAGAGCACGGATCCCGCAGTCTGATCCAACACGTAAGACGCATTGAGGAGACTGACCCCGCAGGTCAACGCTGGCCCCGCTTCAAGAAGTCCGACGACGCCACGGTGGGCTTTGTCGAGCTGGTCGAGGCGCCCAAGGCGCGCTATCCGGAGATTGCGGACGCCCTGCGGGCAAGGGTTGATGCAGGCGAGTGGACGCCCGGGACCCCTCTTCCCCTGGACGACATTGCTGTGGAGTGCCGCGCCGGGCGTGACACCGTCACTCGCGCGGTCGACGTCCTGGAGCGGGAGGGTTACCTCTGGCCCGTGCAAGGGCGTGGCGCCCTTGTCTGGCACGGCATGATGCGGCTGCGCAGACCACGCGGCGACCTCGTGAAGCGCAACATGGCCACCCCCGCGCTGGCTACTCCAAACGCAACATTAACCTCCTCGATGCACTCCTATTCTTCTTCTACGTAGTCCTCAAACTCCCATCGTCCGATCCGGGTCAGCTTGCCAGCAAGTTGTTCCCAGTCCGGGGCGCTGTAATTAGCCACCTCTGCTTTCAAATATGACGCGATTGCCGACACATCGAAAGTGGACACCACAAGGTGATGGCGGCCAATAATAGGTCCTCCTTTGACGATCTGCCCCAGCCAACTCGGGGTGCAAACTATCAAGTCAAACGATTCACTTCCCGGCGCATCCTTGGGTCCAATAAATAGCTGCAGGAGGATACCAAAGTTTTGCGGGTCCGCCGGAGCTCCCCCCTCCCAGTTTACGTCGGGACTATGGAATCCTTTAATCTCTGCCTTCATTCTACTCCGTAATATCGATATGCCCATTTCCTTGCCAGCCCCCCTAGTGTCATGACGCCACTCTAGGTTCGCCTGATATTTCCCAAGCTTTAGCTTATAGCTGGGCGGCCTGTACTGACGCAATCCGTCCTTGCTAATATAGATCACCTGCCCGCTTTTAGTTGTGTGCTTAACGAAGTCCGGGCCCACCCAAGCCATGCCTGCCGCGTCCGCCTGTGCTCGAGTAGCCGCCCCGATGCCGAAGTTGCCCTTACCTTTTCTTGCACGAACGATGCCGCTCTAATTTTCTCCCAGCCGCATATAGATCCAGCGCCACACGTTTTAGCTGCCTTTGTGGTCGCGATACCGAATTTGGTGGCGACTTTACCTAGGGCCTTCAACGCAGCCTTGGAGAGCTTTCCTCCCGCCCCGGTGAAAAGGTCACTGACTAGATCGAGACACCCGAGCGGGTCTCCCCGCTGGCAAGCCATCGCGTTGTGGGTGAACAAGTCTAGCACTTGAAAGAGGTCGCTTCCCTTGAATGCCTCCGTTATCATCTCCCCCAGGCCTTGACGCTTATGCCACGCTTTTGCGCAAGAAGCATACAACCACGATCGCGTGCACCCTTTTCAGAGATGCAGCTCTTGCCGAACTTCTTCGCCATTTCTATTTGCTGTGTTGCCTGTCTCCAAGCGTCGCAGTTCTTCTTGCCGAAAGCGTCAGCGCAGTACTCCCAGAAGTTTATGGGACTCGATCGAGCTTGGTTTGGGCGCGGGGTCCTGGATGGCCTCGCGGAGGAGCTACAGAGGCATTACCACGCTAACAGCGGCCGCCGGATCCCGGCAGCTCTGGGCTCTGTTCCATGGTTCGACAACGCCACCATCGGGCAGCTGCTGGCCGACATGCAGTGCTGCATCATCGTGGATAAGCCCGCCCCCCTGACGAGCCCTTCAGCGAGACGTGCAGAAGCTGCAGGCAGAGGGAGATGGACTGCCGACCAACACGCTCAGAGCACTGGCGGATCTCATGCCCTTAACCGACGGTCGCCCCGCTATTGTCGGCCCATCTGACAAGATGAGCGTGATGGTTGGCCCGGTACGACTTGCTGGCTACGGAGGACACCGAAGGCAGGGCCCGCTGCTTCACGCGAAGATGATCGTGTTGGGATTCCTTTGGGATGATGATGAATTCTTCATGGGCGATGTCTTTGTGCCTGAGTCAGTGTGGCTCAGCAGCGCTAACTGGACCAATGCTTCCTTCAGCGGCCATTTAGAGTTTGGCATCTTCTCCACGGATCGCGCCTTAGTTCGTGGAGCATACGATTTTCTAGCGGACTTGTTATCTGTCAGTGAGCCCTTCGATTCAAAGGCACGGCGGCCAACTCCCGATATGGCGCCGGTTGAGTACGATGAGGCGTTCGGGAATGCTGCGCGCGCCATGTGGGGGCACCTGTCAGAGGAGCCTGACTAACCAGCCGCGACGACTTCCCGCCGCAGATCGCGTCTCGCGGCGGGGAAGATCTCGGTTGGGCGTAGCGGCATGCCAGCGGCTGACCGGCTGAAAGGGCAAACGCAGACCTACCGACCTGAGCGGACGACCAGTGACATGCCAGGGGCCGCAAGCGTCACCTGGCGTGGGCTCTGTGGCAGGAGACCGCCGCATTTGCCACGGTCAGCCGGACGATCCGCATCGCCGTCCGTGAAGCCATCAAGTACGTCGACGATGTCCGCCTCGATCTTCCCATCGACGTCCTCGCCGATCGAGCGGCGCTGCTGCGCTGGGTGCGCGACCATCCCGATGAGTGGCTCTATGACCTCTACATGGGCCCGCGCGAGACCGAGGGCACCTACGCGATCGGCGCCGAAGTGGAGAGCGTCTCGTGATCCTTCCTCGCGCCATCGTGCACCAATCGGCTGTGGACCTCACGCGGCACGCCATTGAGGACGGCGGGAAGGCTGGCTGCCCGGCGCCTCTCGCGGTCGCTGCCCTGCATCGGAGCTTCCGCGTCCCCGCCATGCCGCACGGGGTGATCACGTGGATGACGTAGCGTCGCCGGCCCGCGTGCCGGGTACCGATGGCCTGCCTGTGTTCGAAGCTCGTGCGCGCTCGCGCGGGCTCTGTCGCGACGATGTCGAGAGAAGGTGTGCGCACAGATGACGGCTCAAATAGGACCTGCGGTCTTCCGCGATGAGTTTGAGTTCTCCTTCGACACCCGCCAGCAGACGGTGGCCCTTGCTCACTTCATCCCGGGGCAATCCCGAGCTGCGTGCGATGGCCATCCGGCTGGGGTGGCAAGCGCGCGGAGATCTCGACGTTCTCGGCGCCGGCCTTGAGACGTGTCTGGGCGAGGTCGCCTGGGAACAGCTGGGGGAACCCACCGTGGACGCTCTCGTCTCGAAGATCGTCCGCAACTGGCTGGAAGATGTCGAGTGGTACAGCCTGTCGGAGTTCGTCCGGCACATCGCCGATCGCGAGCCTTTGGTGTGGCGCTGCGTAGGGCCGCGAGCGTACGCGGCCGCCGAGGGGAGTGTGCAGGTGTCATACTGCCGCGACGGCAAGCGAGGTCGTCGGTGGCGCCTGCTGGACGAACGTGGGATGGGAGCCGCCGGTGATGCGTCGACGGCCGCTGTGAGCTTCCATCCGACGCTGGCCACGGCCCAACATCGGGCGCGCTGTTCAATGTGGCAGCGGCCTCGCCCCGACGACTCTTGATCAGTTGGCCGCGCTGATCCGGACCCGGCTCAAGCGCATGCAGTACCGACCCGCCCTGCTGGACGCCTTCATCGCACACACCGGCCTGCCCCCCAGGCGGCGCCATGAACCCTGACCTTTCAACCTCTGTAGCAACCCGCGTGTCGACCGGTATGGGAGGCAGTTGTCCTGGCTGGGGCAGTGAACGGACCTGGTGAGGGCTGACACGAGAAGGCAGTGAAAGACGTGCGGCGTGAGCAACGCGAGAAGTGCCGACGCGTCATAGCGAATCTGTCTGCGGCCAGTGGGTGGCTGCCTATTGGGTTTCTGCCGTAATATCCTGAGCGGTGCGGTGGACGCCGCGTCACCGGCCGACTCGGCCCGCCGGTTCATCCCACATCGTGGGGTCAGGTGACCAATTGGTGCGTTCCAGAGGAAGGCTCTCAGGCTCCTTACTGGTCCTGGCTAGTCTCCTGGGGATCTTGATTGGCCTGCCGGTGAATGTTGTGAGCAATTACCTCCCAGACACGGTGGTGAGCCACAAGGCGGCTTGGGTAGCGGGTCTCGTATTGCTGTCCTTGGTGGTCGGGTCGCTCACGTGGGCCATTCCGCGGTTGCAGGAACGTCGCCGGCCTCACGTCCTGTTCAGCGTGCCGTCCACTGACTTTTGGATTGACCGGGCTGAACTCGCAATGACGATCAGGGTGCTGATCGGCAGGCGGGGCCGATTCTCATCGCTGGCCGGTTCTGTCAGGGAGAAGCGCAATTATGTGTTCCCTCCCTTAGATCGCCATGGCGCCATCAACTCATGGGGCAATCCACCGCCTCCCAATGGCGTTGCGAACGATGTCCGCGTGGTTGGCATTGTCGGCCATGGAGGGGCAGGGAAAACCAGCCTGGCGGCCGCAGTCTGCTCCCGGCCAGAAGTACGCCGCCATTTCGCGGGTGGGATGATCTGGATCACGCTGGGCCGCGACAAAGACATCCAGGGCCTGGTGGAGCGGCTCAATGACGCCGTGGCCGCGTTGACCGGAGAACGTCCGGCCGCCTCCGACCCTGAACAGGCAAGTCAGCATCTCAAGCGAGCGCTGGCGGCGCAGAAGAGAACGCTGCTGATCATCGATGATGTGTGGAATGACCGAGAGCTCGAGCTATTTCTGCCCAATGAGCCCACATACCATCTGCTGTTCACGACCCGAACGCATGCTCTCCTGCCGACCTCCGCCACATCCGTGAGCCTGGACCACCTGCCTGATGATACGGCTTCGAGCATTCTAGGCAGCAATCTCCCGATATTACCGCGAAGCGCTGAAGCCGAACTGCTCGACGCCACGGGCCGTCTGCCTTTGTTGCTAAGCCTGGTAAACCGACGGCTACGGGAGGAACTGGCGCGGGGAAGCGACATCAGCGTCGCAGCAGACCAGGCCATCGGACAACTCAGAGAAAGGGGCCCTGCCGCTCTCGATGTGCAATCACGGTCGAAGCGTGAAAAACTGGTCGCTGACACAATTGAGTACAGCCTTGAGAGGCTCGCACCGGACGAGCGGCAGAGATTCCTGGAGCTGTCAATCTTCCCCGAAGACACCGGCATACCCGTCAGCGTAGTCGAACTGCTCTGGGCAAGGACTGGCGCTCTCATGGCTACGGACGTGGCCCGGCTCTGCGAACGTCTGGAGGAACTATCGCTCCTCACCAGGAAGTGGAGCAATAGCCTGCTGCTGCTGAGACTCCATTCAATCATTCGAAGATACGCACGAATGGCGCTCACGGAGCGTAGAGTCGCACATTGTAGCACCCTGCTCCTCAAAGCGATCCAAATACCCTCCGAGGGTATACCCAAGAACCGTCTGTGGTGGAAGCCGCTGGTCGGGGTCGACTATTTTTCGGACAATCTCGTATATCACCTCGTGGAAGCTCACGCAACCCGGAGCTTGGAACTGGTCATTGGCGACCTGGCGTGGCTCAGCGACAGAATTGTGCGGGGCGGAGTCTACGCCGCCGAGAAGGATCTGGCACAGACGCGGATGGCGCTCGCCGAAAAGCTCGGCAGCACACTCTTACAAAACGCCCATCTCTTCGATCCGGCGGATTCTGCCGACATCGTGGCAGGCACATTGCTGACGCGCGTGCATGACATTCCTGAGTTCCTCGACAGAGTCAACGAGTCCACTTGGCATCTCAAGCCGCAGTGGCCGTTCCCGGATGAGGCCGCCGACCCTTTGATGGTCAAGCGGGGCCATCGCTCCAGCGTGGCCGAGATCGCCGTCGCGCCGGGAGGCGTGTGGTTCGTGTCAGCGGGTCTCGACGGAGTGCTTAACAAATACGAGGCCGACGGACGTAGACAATGGACGCTGTTGCAGCAGAAGGCCGGGATGACATCGGTGGCCATCGCACCCACGGGCGACCGCATCGTGGCCGGCGACGCCAAGGGCAGCGTCCACGTGATGTCAGCAGACGGAAGCGGCCAAGTATCTCTGCGTGCTCATCAAGAGCGGGTGAACTCCGTCGCCATATCGCATGACGGCTGCTGGTTTGTATCCGCCGGCAGTGATGGAAGCATCCTGTTGTGGGAAATTGATGGGGCACGACGAGGACGTCTACACGCTAGAGACGGCGAAGTGCAGGCAGTTGCCATTCCGGCCAAGGGACCCTGGCTGGTTTCAGCGGACTCCGACGGTGCGGTGCGGTTATGGGAGGAGAACGGAGGTATCAGCCGAGTGCTCTTTAGCCGTTCGCGACGCTTGTTCGACTTGACGGTATCGCCAGACGGCAGTTGGCTTGCCGCGACGGGGGACATGGGTCTGGTTCAACTTTGGGGAACCGACGGCACAGAGCGCGCCGTCTTGCGTGGGCATCGCGGCACGGTCCGTTCGGTGGCCATAGCTCCCGACGGTAGCTGGCTAGCCTCGGGCGGATTGGATGGGTCTCTTCGGCTGTGGACCCCAGATGCGACGAAGAAACGCGTCGTCGACTACCGCTGCGGTGGGGTGTCAACGGTGGCGATCGAGCCTCACGGCGCCTGGCTGGCGTCAGGAGGGCTGGACGGCAGCATACGCGCCTGGGCGTCGAAGACCCTATGGCAGGCGGGCTCTGCGAGCCGTGGCGTGGACATCAGGTCGGTCGCCGTTTCACCTGATGGCGGCTGGCTCGCATCCGCCTGCAGCGACGGGTCCGTCCGTCTGTGGGAGGCGAATGGAGCTCCGGGAGAAGTACTTAACCAGCACGATCGCTGGGTCAGCCAGGTGGCGATAGCCCGAGACGGGTTGTGGTTCGCCTCCGCCAGTTGGGACGGGAAGGTTTGCATCTGGAGTCCGGACGGTTCGCCGAGCGGGACGCTACCTGGCCACCCCGGCGGTGCTACGGCGGTGGCGATCGCACCTGACAGTTCGTGGCTGGCGGCGGGGGCATGGGACGGCTCGCTGTACATCTGGGACATGGCGTTCAGAGAGCTGCGTCAGGTGCTGTCCGGCAGTCTGCTCTGGGTGAGCTCCATCGCGATCGCCCCCGATGGCACCTGGTGGGCCACGGCTGCGGAGGACGGAAAACTACTTCTTTGGAACGCCGATGGCACGTCTCGGGGCCAGTTCTACGGACACAGAAGCGCCATTCGGTCGGTGGCGATCGCTCCCGATGGTCAGTGGTTTGCATCTGCCGATATAAGTGGCGAAGTGCGCTTATGGGACGCCGAGGGCGACCTCCGATGTGTTCTCGACAGGGATGGCTTGCCCATCGCGAGCGTAGCGATCTCCTTCGACGGCTCCATGCTCGCGGTGACGTACTCCGACGGTCTGATTCGTGTTTGGGACGCGCGCCAGGCGGTCAGTCTGACGGCGGCGAGGTTACCGGGACCGCTACGCTCGTGCGCCTGGTTTCCCAATAGCAACAGTCTGTGCGTGAGCGGCGCGAAGGGCCTGTACAGGTTTGCGGCCATGGGCCCGGCCCCATCGGCTCAGGTGTACTGACTATGGGGTTGGTGACAGGAGAACGGGAACTGCAGTTGGAGCCCTGCGCCTGCCGCCTATTCCATCCATGCTGGTCAAGCGGCATATGAGTATTCATGGAGGGCGCTGCCGAGGTCTCGTCGGTGTATGTCCAAACATCGCAATGCTTTGACTGTGAAGAATGTCAGAGCCAGCGCAGCTCGTCCTGGACGGCTGCGAGCGTTGCGGTGTCGTCTCGTCGGGGGCCATCGGGCTGGTGGGTCTGGCCGCAGGGGCGCAGTCTGATCTCGATTCTGTCGAGGGCGTTGGGCAGCCACCGGTCGAGGTATTCGGCGGCGTCACTTGCGGTTGCGCCTTCCCAGAGGTAGGCGGTCTTCCAGGTGCAGTAGAGCATGGAGATCTCTTCGATGACGTCCCAGTGGCGGGGCCAGCAGGGCTGGATGGCCCGTTGGGCGGCCGGCCATCCGAAGAGCACTTGGGTCAGCCAGTCGCCGAGTTCGCCAAGCCGGTCGGCTTTGCGCGGGTGCGGCATCTTGGGCCAGCACCAAGGGCGGGGCGGTGGCTCGAGCTGGGGCGTTGCGCTTGGTGTTGTGCTGGTGGTCGTGGTCAGGCTCGTGACGATGCGGGACAGTTGCTCAAGGTCGGCGGCGAGGGCGGCGATGGTCTCGGCCGGGTCGTCTGGGTCAGTAGAGCTGGCGTCGGCTTCGCTCATGGCAGGTCAGCTCAGCGGCGTTTGATATGCCATGGCCGGGAGGAGCGTGCCTGTCTGGTCGGCGGCGGCATGCTGGAGGAGCCGCTCACGGGTGATTCGTGTGGGGCGGGTGTCTGCTTCGCGGTTGCGGCCGGTGGTGTGGGGTTGAGGCGGGGGAAGGGGATGGTGCCGTCTTGGGTTTTCCAGCGTTTGTAGTCGGCGCGTTTCCAGACCTGTTCAGCTCGGACGATGGTGGGTGTGGCGTTGCGGCGGACGACCAGGGCGCGCCAGGTGGGTAGCCGGCGGGCCTGGTCGGCCGGTAGGACGGGGACGGTTTCCCAGCGGCGGGTGTAGTGGGGCTTGCCGGAGCTGTCGATGGATTTTTCGCGGTAGGGCAGGGTGATGTCGCCGCAGAGGTCGGACATGACTTTCAGGTCGTAGGGGTCGGAGGTGGCGCCGAACAGCATTTTGGCTTTGCAGTTGTTCCAGATGGTTTTGGCGCCGTGTTCGGTCCAGCGGTGCTGGAATTGCGACCAGGATTGGCCGGCGATGATGAAGATGAAGCCGGAGCCTGCTGCGGTGGCGATCCATCCGGGCAGTTGGGGGATGGGGCAGATTTCGGGGGCCTCGTCGAGGAGGAAGGTGACGGGCGGGTCGGTGCGCCGGTTGGGTTGTGGGGTGGCGAGCATGCGGGCTTGGTGGTGGATTTCGGAGACCAGGGTGGCGAACAGGATGGGGGTGGCGGGGTTGGTGCTGTCTCCGGAGATGAGGTAGAGGGTGCCGCGGCGGCGGAGGAACGCTTCGAGGTCGAGGCCTTGGCCGGGTGGTGGGCAGAGTATGTGGGCGATGGCGGGGTCGTCCATGCAGCGCAGGACTTGGCGCAGGGTGAGGTAGATGGAGTCGCGGGTGCGGACGTGGAGGTTGTGGTAGCGGCGGACCAGGGCGGCGGCGCGTTTGGTGTTGTGGCCGGGGCGGGGCCGGGTGAGGATCTTCAGGGGGGTGGGGTCTTCGTTCAGGGTCCAGGCGTCGACGTGTTCCAGGGTGAGGTTTTCCAGGTCTGCGGCGTACAGGAGGGCGGCCAGGGTCATGGCGGCTTGGTTGGTCCAGAAGGCTTGGTCGGTCAGGCCGCCGGTTTCGGTGGCGGCGACCATGGTGGCGGCTCGGCGCAGGGCGGTGGCTTGTTCGTGGCAGCCGTGGACGGGTGACCAGCGGACGGTGGAGGCCCAGGTGCCGAAGCGTTCGGGGTTGAACAGTTCGACGTTGCCGCGCAGGCCGGCGGTGTGTTCGACGATGTCGTCGCGGACGCTGGTGACGATGGCGGCGCCGGGGGCGTCGATGATCCAGCCTGCCAGGTGGGCGGTTTTGCCTTCCTTGTGTGGGGCTAGGCACAGGATGTGGTCTTCGAGGGTGGCGTAGGTACGCCAGCGGATGATCCATCCTTGGGCCCAGCCGAGGAACAGGGCGATTTCGTTGCGGCGGACGACGTGCCGCGCCCACCAGCCGCGCAGGCAGGGGCGGGCGCGGCGGGCGACCTTGCGGGCGGCGGGCAGCCCGTAGTGGAGGTAGAGCTCGAGTCTGCGGGCGAAGCCGCGTCCGGGGTACAGGCGCCACCGCAGGCGCCACCACAGGGCCAGGCCGCTGCGGCGGCGGGGGTTGCGGAGCCGGTCCACGACCAGGGCGAGGAGTACGAGGGCCAGCAGGGCGGCGGCGGTGGCCAAGGGCCATGACGTGAGGGCGGCCGCGAGGAGCAACTTGGTCATCGGGTGGTCCTGGTGGGGGGTGAGGGCGGGCGGCATCGGGTCAGCCGGTGGGCGGGTCGTCGTGGCAGTCGTCCCAGGTCAGGCAGGCGAGCGTGGGTGCTGTGGGCGTTGCGGGGCGGGGTGGTTCTTCGGGGCCGCTGTCGGCTCGGGCGCGGGTGGGGCGGAGGGTGAGGGTCACGGTGGTGGTGATGGCGGGGTGTGGGTCTGGGGAGGGGCGGGGCGTTGTCTTCTTCGGTCGTGGCGCGGGGGTCCGGGTCGGTTCGGCTCTTGGGGTGGGTGAGGTGCCGCGGGGTGAGGTTGGGTGAGGGGTGAGGGTGCGGCGGGCGGTCGGTGTGTCGCTCGACGGCGCCGGCGGGGCGGCGGAGGAGGGTGGCGGCGGCGCGCTTGCTTGCGGAGGGGCCGTGGTGGGCAGGGCGAGCCAGATGCCGAGGCCGGCGCTGGCGACGAGCACGGCGATCGGGGTGATGATCCGCCAGCGGGAGCGGGCCGGTTGTGGGCCGTACCAGTCGTCCTCCATGGCGGCGGCCGGCGGGGCGGCGGGGATGGGGTTGTGCAGGGCACGGCCGCGGATGGGCGAGGGTGGCGGGGGCATGTCCTCGTCCGCCGGGGCGTTGTTCGGGGCTGGTGGCGGGCCGGGTTCGAGGTCGGTTTCGATGGGGTAGCCGCCGTCGGCGGCGTCGGTGAAGGCCCGTGGCGCTTCGGATTCGGGGTCGGGGTCGGGGTTGGGGAAGAGCCGGTCGTGGGGTCGCATCCGAGGGTTGTGGCCTCTCCACGGGCTGGGTGCGGGGGCATGCCCGTTCGGGGCGGTGGTCACAGGAGGATGAAGACTTCGCTCACTGCCTTGGCGAGTTCGGCGAGGTCGGCGGTGATGCTGCGTTCGGTGGAGGCCGGGTTGACGATGACGGCCAGGCGTCCGCGCAGGCGCTGGCTGGTCAGGGCGGTCCACAGCGCGTTGGGGGCGAGGCCTGCGTCGAGGAGCCGGTAGGTCTGGTTGCCGTCGACGGCCTTGTGCCCCCACAGGGTGATGGTGGGCACGCCGAGGGCGATGGCGGTGCCGATGCGGGCGTCGACTTGGCTGGTGGCGGTGGCCTTGTCCCAGGGTGAGGTGTCGCCGGTGTGGGCGAGGCCGTATTCGCGGGCGCCGATCTGGGCCAGGGTGTCCCATTCCAGCGCTCTGATGCTCATCCATTGGGTGCGGGCGGCCAGGGCGGGGGTGATCGGGGTGGGCTTGCCGGTTTTCGGGTCGGGCACCTGGTGTTGGCGGTAGGTGCGGCCGAACAGGCCGGTGGCGATGTCGACGCGGTCGGCGGCTCTGGTCTTGAGGTAGCGGGTGATGTTCTCCTTGGTGGCCAGCGGGGCTTTGGCGCGCATGGCCTGGATGCATCCTTGGGAGGATCCGCAGCCGAGTTCGGGGACCACGACGCCGATGCTGAGGCGTTTGCCGGGCAGGGCGGCCCGCAGGGCGCCGCTGGCGCGGATGAGGAACTGGGTGACGTCTTCTGCGCTGGTGAAGCCGGTGTAGCCGAGGTTGTCGGCGAATTTGACGCCGACCACGCCTGGTCGTTCGGCGGCGGTGATGAGGGCCTGCAGCGCTGTGGTGAACGGGGTGTCGCCGGCGGCGTAGTCGTCGGCGAGGTCGGTCTCCAGCCAGACGCGCGGCCGTGGTCGTGCGGCGGCCGCGGCCTCGATGGCCTGCGCGGTGATGCTGTCGGCAGTGGTTGCTGTGGTGGTTGGCTCAGTGGTGGGCGTGGCGGGCGTGCCGGGGGGTGCGGTGGTGGGGGTGATGGTGGGTGGCTGGCTTGTCGCTGTCACAACCGCGCTGGTGGGGGTGGGCGCGACGGTGGGTGCTGGGGTGGCGGGGTTGCCGTCGGGTGGAGGTTCGCTCTGCGCGGCGGGGCCGGTCAGGGCGGCGTTGACCGAGTTGCTGGCCGATGCGGTGGGCGCCTGATTGGGTGGGGCGGGAACTACGGCGGTGGCGTCGATCGTCCGGGCCGGGGTGTGGGACGGCGCGGTCGAGGGCGTCGCGGCAGTGGGCGTCGCGGTCGAGGATGGGGCGGTCGATGGCGGCGTGGATCGCACGACCCACTTGCCGTTGACGTACCCCTCGTAGGTGACCTTGCGGGTGACTTGGTTGGTGCACCGGTACCGTCCGATGCGCTGCTGCTTGCAAAGTGTCTGGCCGCCTTTGCAGGTGCCGGTCTTGGCCAGGTCGCTCTTTTGGTTGCAGCGGATGAACTCCAGCGGCAGGGGCTGGGCGCGTTCGAGGTTGACGCCGTCCTCGGCCAGCCAGAACTCGGCCACCGCGGCGGCGTCCTGGGGCGGGTTCAGCCAGCGGCAGACGACGTCGCTGGGGGTGTCGGCGGGCAGCATGTCGCGGCAGGAGTCGCCTCGCTGGACGTCGACCGGCTGCTCGGAGGGCGGGGAGGTTCCCGCTCCGGGCCCGGTGCCGGGCACCAGGCCGGGCTCGGCGACGGCCACCACCGGCAAGAGCAGCGTCAGGGTGATGACGATGCCGGCGGCGGCGAAGCGTCTCTCCCGCTGGGTGATGCTGGCGAGGAATCGTGTCACGTCCTTCTCCAGGGGTCAGCTGTTGCGGCAGTGGGACCAGTAGCCCTGCCGGTCGCCTCCGTGGGTGATCGATCCGGTGGGGATCCACTCGCCCTTGTCGGCCTCGACGGTCCAGGTGACGGTGAGCGTCAGGGTGCCGCCGCCGGTGACGGTGCCTGCGGTGGTGCGGCCGTCGCCGGTGGCGGTGCCGGTCCAGGTGATGGTGACGGTGGCGGATTCGGTGGTGGCGGCGCAGCCGGGCCGGGAGGCGGGGGCCGTGACGGTGACGCGGGTGCCGGTGATGGTGACGCCGTTCGATCCGACGGCGGAGGCGACGCTGCAGGTGCCGGTGGTGCAGTGCAGCGTGAAGGAGCCGGTTCGGCCGCTGCCCAGGGCCAGCGACGACGGTGACAGGCTCGCGGTGGGGGGCGGTGGCTTGGGCAGTTTCCGTGCGGTGGTGGCGGAGGCGATGGGCTGCCGGGTGGGCCGGGGCGGGTCCTGGGGTCCGGCCGGCCGGGACGGTCTGGCCTGGGGGGCCTCGTGTGCGGCCTTGGTGGGCTGCCCGGCGGGGCTGGGCGTGCGCGTGGCGGGGGATCTGGTGGGCGCGTGGGTCGGCCGGCGGGCCGCAGGGCTGCCGGTGGGCGGGCGGGTGGACTGGCTGGGCGGCGGGCCGGTGGGGGGCTCTTCCGGCAGCAGGATGGTCGGCGGGGGCTGGCTGGGCGGCGGGGTGAGGGTGGAAGGGGCGGCGGCCGGGGCCATGGTCGCCGGCGCGCTCTGATCGGGTTGTAGCGCTGACCAGAGCGCTCCGGCCGCGAGCACGGCCGCGACTGCGGCGGCGATGAGGCCGCCGACCCGCAGTGCGGGCAGCAGTGGCCGCAGCGACAGGCGCGCCTCGGGATCGGCTTCGTCGGCGCGCGGTGTCCAGAACTCCTGGCTGTGGTGGCGGGGCTGCTCCCAGGCGCGGAACTCCGGCGCCCGGTCGGGCGCCGGGCTGGGGCTGGCAGGTCGGAGGGCCCGGCGGGGGGTGGTGTCGAGGGATGCGCCGCGAACGGTGGCCAGCGCGTCCTGCAGAGTGAGGGTCTGCTCGGGGAATCCGTCGACGCGCCAGGTGGTGGCGGCGGGCAGGGGCTGTGCGGAGGCCAGGCGTGCGGCCAAGGTGGCGGGCGCGGCCGCGATCGGCAGCTGGGCGAGCAGGCCGGCGGCGGTGGCAGTCGGCGGCGCGGCGCGGCAGCGCGCGCAGCCGGCAACGTGGCGGGCGGTCCAGGCGCGGTGGCGGGCGGTGCCGGGGGTGGCCAGCAGGTCGGTCAGCGCCATGCAGCCGTCCCCGGCGCGGGCTGCGTCCACGGCGGCGATCAGCTGCTCCAGGTGGGCGGCTGCCGCGTCGATCAGGTGCTCGATCTCCACCGCGCCGGCGTCGTAGATGAGGGCGATCTGCGTGGGGGTCAGTCCGTGCCGCAACGCCAGGTCCAGCACCTCCTGGTGCGCGGGGTCCAGCGCGGCCAGCGCCGTGACCAGCGCCGGGTCGGCGGTACTGCCCGGACGCGTCCAGGCGTCGGTGCCGGCGGCGATGCCACCGCGTCGGGTGCGGTGCGCGTGGGCCAGGGCATACAGCCAAGCGCGCTGGTGGCCGGGCTCGCGTAGCCGGTCGGCGTAGAGGTGGCCGCTCAGCAGGGCGCCCCGCGCCGCCCGTTCGGCGTCGGCGGGCGGCAGCCGCATGCCGCAGTAGTCGAACAAGGCTGCGCCGTAGAGGTGGCACAGCTGCTGCAGCTCGGCGTGGACGTCGTCGTCGCGGGGGTGCTGCATGACGGGCGGCTCCTCCAGGAGACGGGGTCGGCGCGCCGCACCCCTGGGGTGCCGGTGGGTGCCTCCGGCCGGGGGCGCGGCGCGCCGGGTCTGAGGTGGTCAGCGCGCGAGGGCCGGCTGGCCGGTTCGGGTCAGCGCGGCGCGGACGTGCTCGGTGGAGCGCACCGCGCCGCAGCGCTGGCCGATGTAGCGCAGGGCTGTTGCGTGGTGGTCGGCGGAGAAGTCGGCGACCGCGTCGGCGACGACGAACGCCTGGATGTCGTGCATGAACGCGTCCAGCGTGGTGGCCAGGACGCCGATGTGGGCGTACACGCCGACGATGATGAGCTGGTCGCGGCCCAGCTCGGTCAGTGTCTCGTCCAGCAGGGTGCCGAAGAAGGCGCTGTAGCGGCGCTTGGTCAGGCGCACGTCGCCGGGCCGGGGCGCTAGAGCGTCCGGGACGCCGGTGTCGCTCGGGTCGGGGCCGGGCCCGGTGCCCCACAGGTCGGCCAGCAGGCCGCGGTCGTCGAGGTGCTGGCCGCCCGGCTGCAGGCTGTACAGGATCGGGATGCCGAGCTCGGTGCACCGCTCGCGCAGCGCGAGGATGTTGGCCATCAGGTCGGCCAGTGGTGCTTGGTCGGCGGCGAACGGGCGCAGGAAGTAGTGCTGCATGTCGTGGATGAGCAGCGCGGCGCGGCTGCGGTCGAGCTGCCAGCCGGCGCTGGCTCCGCCGAGGTCGGCGGTCAGGGTGGAGGTGTCGGAGGGCGGCATGTCGTAGGCGGGCAGCGCGGTGGGCAGCGACATCACGGGGTTCCTTCGGTTGTGGGGGCGAACCGGCGGCGGGCCGGTCGGGGAGCAGGGAAGGGGGCTGGAGGGGTTATCGGGCGGGGCGGACATCGAGGGCGTCGAGCATGATGCCGAACTTGGCGTTCGTTTCGGCCAGCTCGGCGGCCGGGTCGGAGTCGGCCACGATGCCGGCGCCCGCGTACAGGCGCAGCCGCCGGTCGCCGTCGAGCACGGCGCAGCGCAGTGCGAGGGCCCATTCGCCGTCGCCGGTGGCGTCCGTCCAGCCGACGAGGCCGCAGTAGTAGCCGCGTTCGACGCCGCCGCCTCCTTCCAGTTCGCTGATGAGTGCCAGCGCGGGCTTGGTCGGTGTGCCGGCGATGGCGGGGGTGGGGTGCAGCGCGGCGGCCAGGGCGAGGCTGGAGGGTGCCGGGTCGGCGAGCGTGCCGGTGATCAGCGTGGACAGGTGCCACAGGGTGGGGGTGGCCAGGGGGGTGGGTTCGGCGGGCACGTGCAGGTCCCGGCAGAAAGGGTCCAGCGCGCGGGCCACCTCCTCGACGACCAGGCGGTGCTCGTGCCGGTCCTTGGCCGAGGCCAGCAGTTCCTGGGCGGCTTGCCGGTCGGCGGCCGGGCCGGCGCCGCGGGGGGTGGATCCGGCCAGCGGGTTGGCCACGATCATGCTGATGCCGTCCCGGGTGCGGCGGGAGATGAGCAGTTCGGGGCTAGCGCCGATGAGGGTGCGGCGGGTGCCGATCGGGACCGCGAAGGTGTAGCCGTGGCCGCCGAGGTGGCGCAGCAGGCCGGGCACGCTGAGGCGGCGGGCGCTGGTGACGGCGAGCGCGCGGGACAGCACCGCCTTGTCCAGCTCGCCGGCGGCGATGCGGTCGATGGCGCGCCGCACGGCCTTGACGTAGTCCTCTTCGCTCGGCACGGCGGTGATGGTCACCGGGTTGACGCCGCAGCGGAAGTGGTGCTGGCGCGGCAGGGGCCCGGCGCGGGTGACGGTGTCACACAGGGTGAGGCGGCAGGCCAGGCCGTCGAAGCTGACGGCGCCGACGGCCAGGCACCCGGTGGGGCGGCGGGCCAGCAGGGCGGCCAGCGCGTCAGGCAGATAGTCCAGGCCGACGCCGGTGAGCGGTTCACCGTTGTGCGCGAGCAGCGTGGCGGTGGGGCCGGCGAACAGGGTGTCTCCGGGGCGGTAGTCGCGGATCGCCGGTGCGACGTACTCGGCGAGGGCGGGCGCCTTGGGGGGCATCAGCACGAGCGGGTTCTCCTTCGATATGAGGTGCCGAAGACGCGGGGTGAGGAGGGTCGGCGGTCAGTCGGCGAGGCTGGCGCCGCCGTCCAGGTGCAGGGTCTGCATGGTGATGTGGCGGGCGTGCTCCGACAGCAGGAACAGCGCCGCGGCGGCGATGTCGGCCGGGGTGGCGATGCGGCGCAGCGGGATGCCGAGGCGGAATTGTTCCGGCACGCCGGCGATGGCGCTGGCCGGGTCGTGCCCGGCCTGGCGGAGCATGGGCGTGTCGGTGGAGCCGGGCGCGATGACGTTGCATCGGATGCCGAAGCCGGCCAGTTCCAGGCCGAGACAGCGGGTGAACATGGTCGCGGCGGCCTTGGACGCGGCGTAGGCGGCCAGGCCCAGGCGGGGCACGCTGGCGGCGTTGGAGGTGATGGTGACGATCGCCCCCTGCCGGTGGGGGATCATCTGGCGGGCCACTGCCCGGCACATGTGGAAGACGCCGTCGACGTTGACGGAGAAGAGCTGGTGCCAGTCGGCGTCGCCGAAGTCGGTGACCGGGCCACGGTGCAGCACTCCGGCCACGTTGACCAGCAGCCGCGGCGGCCCGTGCTCGGCTGCGGCGGCGGCCAGCACGGCGTTCACGGCGACAGGGTCGGTGACGTCCAGGCGGTGGGCGCTGGCCGTGTGCCCGGCCGCACTCAGCTCGGCGGCCAACTGGTGTGCTCGCTCGCCGTCGTGGTCGAGCGCGACCACGGCGGCCCCGGCACGGGCCAGCGCGGTGGTGATGGCCGCGCCGATGCCGCCGGCTGCCCCGGTCACCAGCGCCATCTGACCGTCCAGCCCCCATCCGGCGGTGTATGGTGCCGACGAGGTCCGGTCGGCCTCGGCTGCCGGGGATGCGGGCGGCACCCTGAGGCCGTTCATGATGTGCCCGCATCGGTGAGCTGATCCGCCCACCACCGGCAGGGGGTGATGTGGGCGTGCAGCAGCAACGGGTATCGCTCCGGCGCCGCCAGCCAGTCCGCCAGCGGCGACAGATCGGCCGCGCGGCGCACGACGATGCTGGGGCAGCCGTGTCCGGCCGCGATCAGCGTCAGGTCGGCTGCCTGTTCGGTCGTGCCCTCGCCCAGGTGCTGTTCCTGGTCCTCGTCATAGACGACGATCAGCAACCGAGCGCGTAGGCGGGCCGCGCTTTCCAGGTCCGCGGCGGTCGTCAGGGCGCTGCCGAGGCCGAGCGTGGTCACGGCCAGCCGGTCCGGTCTGGCCAGCGCCGCGCCGATGCCGCTGGCCAGACCGAGCCGGGAGCCGGCCAGGCGGAAGGCGCCGGCGTCGGGGCTCCGCAGATAACTGAGCGGGTGGCCCATGAGGTGGCCGTGCTCGACGGTCAGGGTCCGCTGGTCGGGCAGGACCGCATCCAGCGCCAGCGTCAGGGTGCGCGGGTCGATCCGGTCGGCGGGCTCCAGCATCGGCTGGTAGCCGATGTCGTGCCAGTGTCCCCGCGTCGCGATCCGATGCCGCACCGCCTGGGTGCGGTAGCCGTCCTGCGCGGGTAAGGCCTGCTGGACGGCGTGGGCGGTGCGCGCGCAGTCGCCGAGCACGCCGACGTCGATGCGCTGGTGCAGGCCCAGCGCGGCAGGGTCGAGGTCGATCTGGGCCAGGCGAGCCTTCGGTGCCATCTGGCCATGCCGGGTCGTCCACGCATCCAGCGAGCACCCCCAGGCCATCACCACGTCCGCGGCGGCCAGGAGTTCGGCCATGTCGGGCGGTGCCAGCACTCCGGCGATGCCGAGACTCCACGGATTGCCGGTGAACAGCCCACAGGCGGCGGCTGAGGTGGCCAGCAGCGCGCCGGCCTGCTCGGCGAGCGCTTCGAGTTCGGCCCGGGCGCGCACGCTGCCACGGCCCGCGAGGAACACCGGACGGCGGGCGCGGCTGAGCAGCTGAGCCAGTTCCTCCACGACGGCGGGGGCGGCCATCGGCGCGGCCAGCAGATCCATCGGGGGCTCGGCGTCGTGCGGCTCACCGGCGCTGCTGTCGGGGACGCTGCCGCAGGCCTGCGTGTCGGGCAGCCGGACGACCACGGGCAGCAGGTGCTCCTCGGCCACGCGCGCCGCCTCTGCCACGACGCTGCCCACCGGCCGCGAGCCGGGCAGGTCGTAGGTCAGCGCGCCGGCGGCGTCGGCAAGCGTCAGATCGGCCAGTACGCGATCGCCGGGATCGGGGCGGGTGGGAGGGGTGAAGACGAGCAGAGGGGTGCGGCTGGTGACCGCGTCCAGGATGCCGGGCAGTGCGACAGCCAGCGCATCGCTCGCCGTCAGCACCAGCACCGCTGGCCGCCTTCCGCTGGCCAGGGTGGAACCGCCGGCCATGGCCACGGCTCCGGCCTCCTGCCGGGCGGCCACCACCCGTACGCGCTGCGGAGTCAGGGCGGCGGCCAGAGCGGCGGTGTCCTCTCCCGCCGTGGTGAACACGTCGGCGATGCCGAGGCTGGCCAACGCGGCGCCGAACGCCGCCGCCGGGAAGGCGGGCTCGCCGTGGACGGAGTGGCTGCTCATCGCGCCGGGTCCTGCCCTGCGGCTGCCGGGGAGGGCGGGTTCAGCGCGGCGATGAGGGCATCCAGGTCGGCGATGCCCTGCCGGGCGTAGGCGATGATGGCGCGCAGCCGCTCCATCGAGCGGATGTCGGTGGTGCGCAGCATCGGCAGGGTATCGAGATGGGCGTCCCAATGTCCGTGCCGCTCGGGTCCGGACGTGCCGGCCACGCGCCGCTGGTAGGGCGGCCGGTGGAGCGATCGTGGCGGCGATGCGGTGTCGGTGATCGTCATGCGAGTCCTCCAGGGGGCGGGACGAGGGGGGCCAGGCTGGATCGGGCAGCCCACATGGGGTTGTGGGAACGGGGGCCGGTCAGGCAGGCCAGTTCGGCCTCGGCCGCGCTGGCGATGGCCTCCAGGCGAGCGCGCTGGCGCAGCAGCGCTGCCCGCAGCTGGTCCGCGTCCACCGGTACGGGGGGCATCGCGTTGGTGGACGCGGACGACGGGAGGGCAGGCGCCGCCGCGGCGGTCCTGGCGGCTCTCGGCCCGGTCCGCAGGCGACGCACCAGGCCGGCCAGCGCCAGCAGCAGGGTCACGGCGGTGACCCCGGCAAGCACGTCGGGGTAGCGGGCGGACAGCTCGCCGGGGTAGCGGCCCAGGTAGGCGAGCGCGACCGCAGGGCCGATCGCTCCGCCGAGCATGCGGGCGGTGGTGAGGGAGCCCACTGCGAGCGCGAACCGGTCGGCGGGTACGCCGGATGTGCCCGCGATGGTCGCGGTCGTGGACAACACACCGAAGCCGCAGCCCAGCAGCGTTAGCCCGGCCGCTGCCGCAGCAGAGGCTGGCGGCACGACGTAGAGGGCCAGCAGCGCCGCCGCACTGAGGTAGCCACCTACGTAGATCGTCCATGAGGTGCCGACGCGACGGGCCAGCTTCCCGGTCAGCATGCTGACCACGGCGACCGCGGCGGACAACGGCACGAGCGCGAGCCCCGCCTGTGTGGGAGACATCCCCGTCTCGCGCAGCAGCAGCGGAGCCACCGCGAGAACTGGGAACGCGGTCAGCCCGTACAGCAGCGAGGTCGCCATGCCCCACCCGAATCCAGGGCTGCGCCACAAGCCGGCGTCGATCGCGCCGGCGGGGTGCCGCCGGGCGTGGACCGCGGCCAGAGCGAAACCGGCCGCCGTCACCGCGGCGGCGGCCGCCGCCGCGGGCGAGGTCCACCCCCACTGGCCGCCCAGGGAGATGAGCAGCACCAGGCCGGTGGTGCCGGCGACAAGCGCGGCCATGCCCGGCAAGTCCAGGCGAGAACGGCGTGACCGGGGCCGTGACCGAGGTACGCCGACGGCCAGGAGGAGCAGTGCGGCGGCGGTGGCGGCCAGTGGCAGGTACAGCGCGCGCCAGCCGTGGCTGTCGAGCATCCAGCCGCCCAGGCCATGCATCAGCAGGCCGCCGCATCCGGTGGCCGCGCTCCACAGCGCGGCAGCGCCGCCGCGCCGGCGCGTCTCGGCAAGGCTGGCCAGGAGCAGCCCCAGTGCCGACGGCAGCATCATGGCCGCGCCCACCCCTTGGGCCGCCCGCCCGGCCAGCAGCACGGGCCAGGAGGGGCCAAATGCCATCGCCGCGGCACCCGCGGAGAACAGGGTCAGGCCCGCGACCAACACGCAGCGCCGGCCGAGCAGGTCTGCCAGCCGCCCTCCGGCGACCAGCAGCCCGGCGATCGCGGCCAGGTTGATTGTGGTGAGCAGGCCCAGATGCGGCAGCGGGACTCGGACGGCGATGGGGTCGCGGCTGAGGACCGGAAGCACCAGCGTGGCCGCCAGGGTATCGGCCATGACCAGAGCGGTCACGGCCGCGCACACCATCTTGGTCAGAAAGCCTGAGGGGCGGCGATGCGAGAGGGCCATCTCAGGCTGGGACGGCGCGGCCACGGTCATCGTGCGCCCGCTCCCGGCCACCGCGGAAAATCTCCGCGCAGACGCTCCTCTGCCGCGCGCGTGCCACGAGGACACATGACCGGTCGCCCCTCAGGGGGCACGACCGCGGGGGCGTGCCACAGTGAAAAGATCACCGCCGCACCGTAATCGCCAGGGGTGTGAGTGGAGTTGCGATCCGGTGTTGACAGGGGTCCATGTTCGGTGAGAACTCGACGAGATTGGTCAATTCCATGGATTCGCCCGACTACGCGAGCGCCATGCGCCGGCAGGCCGCCTTCGGCCCTGGCCAAGCCACCGCCAGGACTCTACGATCATGAGCCGGGTCCAAAGATCAGCAAAGCACCGTCACTAGGGAGCACCGTGGCTGACGATCCCGTCTCCGAGCCAGCGCCGATGTCCGTCTCGCCTGCCCGGCTTTACGACTACCTTCTCGGTGGCACGAACAATTACACGGTCGACCGCAGGGCGGCGGAGGAGGCCCTGAGACACAACCCGAGCCTCGCCACGCTTGCCCGGGCCAACCGGGCGTTCCTGATCGAGACCGTGCGCTTTGTCGCCCAGCAGGGCATCCGCTACTACCTGGATGTCGGTTCGGGCTTGCCTACCGAGCTGAACGTGCATGAAGTCGCGCAGAGTGAACAGCCGAGCGCCCGCATCGTCTACGTCGACAACGACCCTGAGACCCTTGCCCACGCTCAAGCGTTGATCGAGGGCGATGAGCAGACCGGGTACATCCTGGCCGACATGCGCGACCCGCATGGTGTCCTGACCCATCCCGAAGTGGTGCGGCACCTCGATCACGCGCAGCCGTGGGCTCTGGTGTTGTGCGCGGTGCTGCACTTCGTTGCCGACGCCGACGACCCCTACGGTGTGGTCTACCGGTACATGAGCGAAGCGCCCCCCGGCAGCTACATGGTGTTCTCGCACGTCAGCACCGATATCGACCCGGACCTGTTCGAGATCATGAAAGCCTCCAACTCCAGCCTGCGGGTTCCCTACAGCTACCGCACCGTTGAGGAGATCGCCCGCTTCTTTGCCCAGCCCGGCTGGGAACTCGTCGAGCCGGGCCTGGTGGATGTGCAGAGGTGGCGCCCTGGGACAGCGCTCGAGAACTACCCCCGCTACGGTGCGCGTGTTCTGGGAGGCGTGGCGCGGAAGGCGGCGTGACGGGCGGCTCAGCAGGTCGTGCGCACCGGAGCAGGACGGGCCGAGAGCTTGGCGCGGCATCGACCGGCGTGCTCGCTCCTGCCCTCGGCGTCGCACAGCGCGGCGGCCCGGGCGTAGTGCTCGTCGGCGCTGTCGTGGCGGTTCATGGCTGCCATGGCGTCACCTGCACCTTCCTCGGCGTGGGCCTGGCCAGCCCGGTGCCGCGCTCGGCGGCTCAGCTGGGCGGCACGTTCGAACAGCGCGAGTGCCTCGCGCGGGCGGTGGGCGGCGAGCGTGACCTGGCCCAGGGCGAGCAACGCCATGGCCAGGTAGCCCTGATGGACGGGCCTCGCGGCCAGCTGTTCAGCCGCGGCTAGGGCCTGGCCGCCGACGTCGAGCGCCCGTTCATGCTGCCCTTGATCCCGGGCGGCCAAGGCCAGGGCTCGCAGCGCCAGCAGTTCTGCGTGGGCATTCTTGGCGGTCCAGGCGATGTCAAGTCCCCACTCGGCGTCGGCTTCGGCCTTGGCCAGGTACTCAGCACGTCGATCGCCGGCATCAGTGGCGACGGCGATGCGGCGCCAGCAACTGGAGCGCAGCGCCAAGGAGCGGGCCAATCCGTGCCGGTCGGACATGGTTTGCCAGACGGACACACACTGATCCAGCAAGGGCAGCGCGCGGAAGACGCCGCCGGTGCGGTGCAGGATCAGCAGCGCGAGACGGTGGCGTGCCTCCGTCGCCCAGCGAGCGTTGACCGGTTCGACGACCTGCAGGACTCGCCGCCACATGTCCTCGGCTTCGTCATGGCGACTCTGCCGAGACAGATACGAGCTCACACGCAGAGCCAACCCCATCGCGTGCAGGTGCAAATGCTGATCGCAGGCGATGCGGACCGCGTTCAGCAGGTTGCCGACCTCGACAGCCAGCCAGCTGTCCGCATCTTCCATGATCAGCCGTCGCGCGGGCTCGGGACCGAACATCGACAGGGCTACCGTTGAGGACAAGGGCGGATGACAGGGTGCACGAGCGATGTGAGCGTCAGCCAGGCTGACCAGTTCCAGCCAGCCCAGCAGCAGGCGATAGATCGCAATATCGTACTCGTCGGGCAGGGCGGCCAACCGCTCAGCTCCGAAGGCACGCAGCAGATCGTGTTGGCAATAGCGCCTTTGCCCCAGCGCGTCGGCTGCGACGGTGGTCAGCAGGCTCTGGCGGGTCAGCATGCCCAAGACTTCCTCCACCTCCTCCACGTCGCTGCCCGGCCCCAGCATCAGCATCGCGACCTCCCAGCTCGCGAATCCAGCGGGCCCGAGGAGGGAGACCAACCGGAAGATGCGGCGGGCCTGGTCCGGCAGCGCGTCGTAGCTGTCGCTGATGCTCGCCTCGACCGCCACCTCCTCGGTGGCGAGCATGGACATCCGGCGTTTGCGGAGCTGGTCGGAGAAGGTCCGAAGCGGCCAGTCCTGCTGGGCCGACAGACGAGCTCCCGCGACTCGGACGGCGAGAGGAAATCCGCTGCACAGGTCCGCGATGTCGGCGGCCGCCGCAGGATCGGCCTGCAGGCGGTCGGCGCCGATGATGTCGCCGAGCAGGCTGAGCGACTCGTTCTGGTTCAGCGGGCCCAGCCGGACCGTACGGATGCTGATTGTCGCGGTCAGATGCGAACGGCTGGTGAGCAGGACGGCGCAACCCGGGGTGCCCGGCAGCAGCGGGTGAGCCTGGTGCATGTCGCGGACGTCATCGAGTACCACCAGAACGCGGCGGCCGGCCAGGAGCGAGCGATACAGGGCGGTCCGGCCGCTGACCGTGGCGGGCAGCGTGTCCGGGGAGGCGCCCAGCGCGGCCAGCACCTCCGCTTGGACCTCTGCGGTGTCACGAGGTCGCTCCGAGGTGCCAGCCATGTGCACGTAGATCTGCCCGTCGGGAAAGGCGGGCCGCAGCAGGTGCGCGACCTGAAGCGCAAGGGTGGACTTGCCCACCCCAGGTGGTCCCCAGATGGAGGCGAGGGGCACGCCCGTCGCCGTCGCCGACAAATGCCCCTTCAGGAGCTCGATCTCCGGGACGCGGCCGGTGAAGTCCGTCACGACCGGCGGCAGCTGGGCGAGCGGCAGGTCAGCCGCCGGCGCCGACGGGCAGGGTTCAAGGCTCACAGTCGGGACGGGCGCAGTCAGCTTGTCCGCTGCGATATCGTCACGCAGCTGACGAAGTCGCGCCCCGGGTTCGGCTGCGGTATCTCGTGCCAGCAACGTCGCGATGGTGTCGTAGCGGTGGAGAGCCTCCACACGGTAGCCCGCCCGATACAGCGCCGTCATCAACAAGGCGTTCAGCGGCTCCGACAGCGGGTCCTCAGCCAGCTCCTTGCGGATCTCCGGCAGTAGCTGGTGGTGCTCGCCCAGCAGTAGCCGCGATTCGAGCAGAAGCTGTTGTGTCACCTTGCGCTGCCACAACAGTTCCTGACGCCAGGTCGCCAGGCGGAGCGGATCGTCGGGCACGTCCGCCAGCGGCGGATCCCCCCACAGATCAAGGGCCTTGCGCAGACAGGGCACCGCGGACCGGTGATCACCTGCCGAGATGAGCTCTCGGCCCTGTTCGGCCAGCCGGCGATACTGCTCAAGATCGAAGGTGTCGGCGGGGTTCAACTCGATGCGGTAGGCGTGCGCCCTGGCCGGAGGAACCCGACCGTTCAGCAGGCGGCGAAGCTGCGACAGGGCGGTCTTGAGGCTGTTCTCCCGTCCCACGGCATCTCCCCAGACCGCCTCCATGAGCGTTTCTGCTGACACCTCGCCGGGCCAGGCCAGCAGCAAGGCGGCCAGCAGCGGACGCCGGGTCCGCGGGATGGGAACAGGTGCTGCGCCGCCGTGGACGCGCAACGCTCCCAAGATCGCAAACTGCATGTCGCCCTCCTTCCGCGCACGTCGGGGCGCCGCTGTAGGCATGGCATCCGCGTCCGGGAACACCCCGGCGTTGAGCCGCAAAAGCACGCCGGCCTCAGGAGCCGTCGATTGCGAGCAGGCATGAAGAAGTCGATGTGACCACTGTTGTTCCGGAGGCTACAGGGGTCCTTGTTTTACGCTCCTAGAATTGTCGTCAGGCGATCTCGTGTCAACTATTTGACAATAGATCATTCACGCTTTTGAATCGAAGCCGGGAAGCACCGCATGCCGCTGTCCCGCCGGGCCGGGCGAGGTTCCGGCCGGCAGCGCAGGAGGAGAGTTCCATGACGGTTCACGATCGGTCCGACACGTTCGTCCTACCTCGTCTGAGCTGCCCCTTCCCTGTGGCCATCAGCCCCCACCTGACCACCGTACAGACCGGCACGCAGCAGTGGATCGCCACCTATGAGGTCCTGTCGGCCTCGCAAATGCGTCATTTCACCCGCGCGCTCTACGGTGAGCTGGCCGCGCGTGTCTACCCGTATGCGCGCCTGCCCCTCCTGCAGCTATGCAGCGACTGGCTCGCCTGGCTGTTCGCCGTCGACGACGTCATATACGAAACCGACGAGCTCCGCACAGTGACCTCCATCCCGGAATGTCTGCAAGTGTTGAGCGGCGAATCGTCTGGCCGATCGGGATTCGGACGGGCCCTGGCCGACGTCCGTACCCGCATCGCCTTCGTGGCCACCCCAAGCCAGGTACACCGGTGGGTGGCCGCCACCCGCGAGTACCTGCTGGCCCAAACGTGGGAACTGGCCACCCGAACCTCCGACCACGTGCCCTCGCTGGAGGCGTACCTGACCATGCGGCGCCTGACCGGCGCGATGGCCACCGTCTACGCACTGATCGACGTAGCGGCCGAAGCACCCCTCGACGCCGAGCTGTGGTCCGAGCCGATGGTGCGCTCCGTCCGCCACCATGCGATCAACGTCGTGGCGTGGGACAACGATTTGATCAGCTGGCGCAAGGAGAAGAACGCCGCCAACGGCGTCAACAATCTCGTCGCGGTCATGGCCGCGACCGGAGGGCTGAGCATGCCGGACGTCGTGGACAGGATCATCGCTATGCGCGAGAAGGCCGTGACGGGTGTCGTCGAGCTGGGTCAGCTCCTGATCAGTCGGCAGGAGGCACCCTTGACCGCCTTCGTCCACGGATTACAGGCCTGGATCAGCGGGTCGCTGGCTTACTCCATGCACAGTCCGCGGTACATGTCCGACACTGCGCCAGCCGGGGACGTCGCCTGATCAGACGCGCCTCTGAGACCGCGAGAGGCCCTGTCTTGCAACGTCAGGGAGGGGATTCCACGATCGACCAGGGCGTGTCGATCAAGATCTCGAACTGCCACTAACGAGGCGGCTGTCACCGACCGCCATTCGTTGGGTCGGTTAGAACATGGCGGAAAAGGTCGGACGCGATAACGCGACGTTCGCTGTTTCCGCAGGTGGCGGTGCCCGGTAAGTATCCCTGGCAGCCAACTCTTGGTGCTGCTGGCGGCGTACGGCCAGCAGCAGCGTCACCGCGGCGCCGACGCCAGCACCGGCCGCCAGCGTGGTCCGTACGGCCTCGATCTGCGTGGAGACCTGCTTGTCGATGTCCAGTCAGCCCACGTCCTGTAGCAGCCAGGCGCTGGCGCCCCAGACCGCCGCGCCGACCAGCAGCGCGGCTGGAAGAGCCCACCACCACATCGAGCGCGGCAGCCGCAGGTCTGGTGGGCGGGCTGACGGCTTTGGAGAGCGAGAGAAGGCCCATAACCCATTCCACCCCGCCGGACCACGCTTGCCGAGGCGAACGCTCAAACCGTGAACAGCCACGAAATGGCGGCTGGTGAATGCCGCGTTACCGGCACCCCATCTCCCACCGAGCGATCACTTTCATCGCCGCCAGGGCGTCCCCGGCTGGCACCTTCTCAGCGGGAGATAAGATCGAGAACATCGACTGATGTGGGTGCGCCAGCCTCTCCCAGCGCAAAGCCGATCCCGTCGGTCAGGCTCAGCGAGGCACCGTAGGAGCGGGCACGCTGGTAGGCCTCCTCCCCAATGAGACTCTTGACCAGCAGGGTGCAGCGGGTGTGATCGTCGGTAAACGGGGGCGATCCCATCATGGGCAGGCCGTACTCCCGCCAGGAGACGTCGGCGACGCCTTGCAAGACCGCGGCCGTGGACGGCGGGTATCCCGCGTGAACCACCAGCTGGGACAGCGCCTCCAGGCACAACACGATCCCGAGCACATCCTGGAATCGCTGCTTGATCTGCAGCGCGGCGTGCAGCGAGACGATCGCGTCGTTCGTCCGATCGAGGGATCGGTAGGCGAGCGCCCGCACGTACAGAGCGTAGGACCTGAGCCACAGTTCCCCGGTGTCCTGGCAGTGCCGCAGACACTGGGCCAGCAGCGGCAGCGCCCTCTGTGGATCATCCCGCATGATGATCGACAGGGCGAGCTCGACGACGGCCGGCAGCAGACCGGGGTTGAGATGGCCGAGGTCGCCGCGCAGGTACTCCAGCGCCTGGCCCAGATACTGCCCGGCGCTCTCAAGGTCGCCCGCCAGCAGCGTCGCGGTCCCGAGCATCTTCGTGGCGACCACAACCCCTTCCGGGTAGCCGATGGCGATGGCCTCCTCCCGGCATCGCACGGCGGCCGCGGTGGCCCGGCCGAGATCGCCCTGGGCGTTGGCGAGGTAGGCCTCCGTCCACAGCACGGCGCAGCGTGTCGTCGATGGCACGCTGTTGACCGCCAGGGCGTGCTGGAGGTGATGCCGCCCCTCGGCCGAAAAGCCGCAGGCGACCCAGAGCCACCACAGGCTACTGACCAGCTCCAGCCCACCGGCCGCCTCGTCCGGGCTCGTCAGGCTCCAGTCCACTGCCACGCGAATGTTGGACAGCTCCGCACGCATGCGTTGAAACCAGTGCACCTGCCCGGACCCCGACCACGCGACCTCACCGCGGCGGGCCAGATCCAGGTAGTAGTCGCGATGACGGCGGTGGACCTGGTCGCTCTCGCCGAGCTCGCGCAGCCACATCGCGCCGTAATCGCGTACGGTGTCCAACATCTGGTAGCGACCGCCGCTGTCGTGCCGCAGGATGCTCTTGCGAACCAGCTCGCCGAGCACGCCGGCGATGAGCTCGGCCGATGGCCTGCCCCCGCAGACCGCCTGAGCGGCGTCAGCGTCGAAGCCGCCGGCGAACACCGACAGCCGGGCCCACAGCAGCTTCTCAGCCGAGGTGCACAACTGGTGGCTCCAGCCCAGAGCGGTGTACAGGGTGCTGTGCCGATCTGCGACGTTCTGGTCGACCTTGTGCCACACCTGGCCGCGTCCGATCTGGGCAAGGATCTCTGGCAGTGACAGCTGCTGCAGCCGCGCGGCGGCCAATTCCAGAGCCAGCGGGACGCCCTCGAGACGCCGGCACACCTCGCGAGCCACCGGCATCTCGCGCGGGCTCACCTCCACGCCCACCTGGCGGGCCCGGGCGATGAACAGCTCCAGCGCCTCGCCCGCGTTCTCGTCCGTCTCGCTGATGCACATCGGCCCGACCGCGACCAGATGCTCCTCAGCGAGCCCAAGAGGTACACGGCTGGTGGCCAGGATCCGCAGGCCCGGCGCCGCATCAAGCAGCGGGGCGACGAGGTCGGCGACGGTGGGGTGCAAGTGCTCGCAGGTGTCCAGGACCAGCAGCAGGTGGCGCTGGCGCAGGTACTCGATGAGGACTTCGTGTACCGCCCGGGCCGAGACATCCGCGAGCCCGAAGGCCTCGATCACCGCAGAGGTGAGGAGGTCGGGATTGTCCAGGGCCGACAGCTGCACCAGCCAGACACCATCGGGGAAGTCGGCGCGCAGCGCGTCCGCGACATGCAAGGCGATGCTCGTCTTGCCCATGCCCCCGAGGCCGTAGGCGGTGACCACACGCGATTGCCCGATGGCGCGGGCGGCGCGGGCGCATACCTTGCCGCGGCCGATCAGTGCCGGGACCGGGCGCGGCAGATTGCCCTGATGGCGATCCAGCCATTGCAGCCCCATGGGCGAGCACCTCCCGTACGGTTGGAGCCGTCGCACCTCACCCGGCGAAACGGACGTAATGAACCGAAGCGATCCCTTTCGAGGCTGGCAAGATCACCGGTAAAGCGCTAAGTTGCGGATCAGGGACCGTACATGCTGACGCAGGAGGAGCCCCCCGATGGCCGTACCGGTGTCGCCTGCGCGCATGGCGGCGTGGCTGGACGACCTCATGGGCGATGACTGGGACAGTGTGCGCGCCCTGTCGGAGGCGATCAAGAGCGACAACGGCGGCCAGGGCCCCAGCCACCAGACCCTCATGAACCTGCTGGATCCCAACCGGACGACCAGGGTGGAAGAACACACCATCGCCGCCATCGCGGCCTTCTTCCGGCAAGATCCCCACAGCGTGGAGCGGGCACTCGGCATCACCTTGAGCCCCAGCAGCCAGGTCGTGCTGCAGGTCAATCGCATCGAGGGCCTGCGCGAACTCGCGATCCTGGCCGCCCAGCTGCCGGCCTGCCAACTCCTGGAGATCCAGGAGAAGATCCGCCAAGCGGTGGCCAACGGCGCGAACCAGGAGCCCGCCTCGACCGCGCCCGTGCCGCGCGACTCCGCCTGACGCGCCCCTTGACATCCTCAACTTGATCTCAGGCAGGGGAGCGATCTGGCCGATGCCGTGGCAACAGGTCACCAGACTCTCCCTTGAGACGGGCGGACAATTCGGTTCTTTACGCTCTTGTCAAGGCGATTCGATCGTGCCGTCCCAAGGTTTGTCAACCCATAGAAAACAGTGTTCACTGAACGTGCGGTCGGTTCACCTGTTCGCATTCCGCAGAGAGCCTTGGAGGCGTCGTGGGCACCTTCGCCGAACGGTTGGATCACGCTCTCAGTAGCTGCGAGTTTCCGGCCCAAGAAGTGCTGCGCCAGCTCGAACTCCGTCACGACCTCGTCATCAGCAGGAGCTATCTCAGCCTGCTCCGCCACGGGCACCGGAAAACACCCAGTCCGGAACTCCTCAAGGCCCTTGCACAGACGTTAGACGTGTCCGTGGGCTGGCTTGTCGGAGACGACGTACCGCGCGCGCGAGCACCGTTGCCACCGCCCGGAATTGCCTCCGCGGAACGCATCGCCGCCGACTACATGAGGTTGTCCACCACCTCCCAGCGCGCGATCGGCCACATGCTGCAAATGATGGGCCTGGCCGAAACCGGTCAGCCCCTACCTCCACCCGCCGGCGGACGGGCGCCATCGCCGGTCACCACCAAGGCGGTGCCACACCACGTTCCAGGAGTCCATCCCTTCTCCCCGCTGGAAGCGCACCAGGCCCGCATACCACCTCAGCTGGGCAACCTCCTTGGGCAACGACTTCTGCACCTGCGCCTCAGAGTTGAAGCGTCGATGTCGGACGCTGCAGCGGTGCTCGGAACGACCGCCTCAGTGATCGAGGAGTTCGAGGCCGGGACGCAGGCCGTTCCGCCACACGACCTGGAGGTGCTGCTGACACGGTACGGCGTCACCAGCAGGCCGGAGCGCCGACTGGTGATGGAGGTGGCGCGCGGCAAGCACGGCGGGGCCTGGTGGCTTCCCGCATTCAGCATCATGCCGCTGTGGTTCGTTGCCATGCTGGCCGCGGAGAGCGACGCGCGTGTCATCCGCGGATACGGCGCGGAGGGTGTGCCAGCCCTTCTGCAGACCGAGGACTACGCTCGGGCCGCACGGCAGGCGGCACACCACCCCGAGCCCGCGACCGAGCAGGTCGAGTTGGCCGTGCGGCTCGTCATGGAACGCCAGAGCCGCACCATCGACTCAGGCGAGACCAAGCTGTGGATCATTCTCCGCGACACCGCGCTGTACCACATGCCTGGCGGGCGGGACATCCAGGTTGACCAGCTCACTCACCTCATTCACCTGGCCAAGCAGCCGCGGATCGCCTTGAGGATCAACGGGCGAGGCCGCGGCCGGTATCATCCTCGCGGAGGATCGTTCACGATCTACCAAGGGCCTGGCCCGGTTCAGGTGTATGTGACGGAGCTGCATCGAGATTCCGTGTTCGACGACCTGGCCGATGTCGATCCATTTCTGGCCGCGCATTATCGACTCGACATGTCGGCCGAATCGCCCGAACGCACGATTGATGTGCTCAGTGGAATTCGTGATCAGATTTCCCGCTGGTGATCGGATACTTTTGCTGCCCCGGGCAATCGATCATGCAGGTTGCGCCCCCGCAGCGCACATCAGGAAACCCGACGATTCCTAAGGACCCCCATGACGCAGCCACCATGGACCGAAGCCATCAAGCCCCACCAGCCCAGCGTCGCGCGCATCTATGACCTCTTCCTGGGCGGTAAGGACAATTTCGCCTCTGATCGCGCCGCCGCTGAAGCAATCAAGGAGAAGGTGCCCTATTTCCAGCCGACGGTGAGGGAGAACCGACGCTTCCTGCAGCGCGCCGTCCGGTTTCTGACCGACGCGGGTGTGCGGCAGATCCTCGACATCGGCACCGGCCTGCCCACCGCGGGAAACGTGCACGAGATCGCCTCACAAGCCCGCGTCGTCTACGTGGACTACGACCCCATCGTCGTCCACCATGCCAACGCGTTACTGGCCACTGAAACCGACCGCGTACGCGTCGTCGCCGGGGATGCCCGCTGGCCAAACAACATCCTGACCCATCCCGACGTGAGAAATTTTCTGGAGTGGCGGGAGCCCATCGGCCTGCTCATGGTAGGCCTCCTCCACTTCGTGACCGACGATGACGGTGCCCACGACATTGTCGAGCAGTTCAAGGCAGCCCTCGCGCCCGGAAGCTACCTGGTCATCAGCCACGGCACCTACGACTACAACCCCCCGGCAGAGTGGGTGCAGACCGTCCAGGATCAGTACCGGCCGAGCAACGCCGAGCCCTTCATGCGGCCGAAGGAGCAGGTCGAGCTCTTCTTCGCCGGGTGCGACATGGTCGAGCCCGGCCTGGTCAACGCCACGCAGTGGCGTCCCGACGGTGAATCTGAAGGTCTGCCGCCGGAGCAGATTGCACTGTACGGCGGCGTCGGCAGAATCCGTGCCGACGTCTGGTGAGGCTGTAGGATTCCGCGATCCTGGAGTACGCGCGGTTAATCATTAGCGTTGTCCCGCAGATCCTGCCGCTTGGATGCGCACTGGAGTGCATGACCCACGAGTCGGCGACAGAACACGACCAACTCGCTGTTGCACGGCCCTCAGCTCCGAACGTGTCCCCAGCCGCCAGGTAGCTGATCTATGGGTGCCATCGGAATACGGGCAGAAACGGATCGCAGGGGCGTACCGCTGGCTCTAGTCGTGGACCTCGATTCGGGTCACGGTGGCAACCGTGAAACCTGTCTCTGTGGTGGTGGCCGCGGCCGGCGTAGTGCTGGTAGCGGGGATCGTCTGGGTACTGGGCCCGGGGCGCGCTGGATACTTGAGTACGTGGACGGAGTGGCGATCGGCGGCCCGGCCGGGCTGGCCGGCAAGGATCTGGCGGCAGCCCTGGACGCCGTGCGCGGCCGGGTGCTGGCCGTGGCCACCGGTCTGGCCGCGCTGGTCGCGGTGTTCTACATCGCGCGCAACGCCGACACCGCGCGGCGCACCTTCCAGCTTGGCGAGCGCGGCCATGTGACCGACCCCTACGGCAAGGCCGTTGAGCAGCTCGGCAGCGACCAGGCCCCGGTCCGCCTCGGCGGACTGCACGCCCTGGAACAGCTCGCTCAGGACAACTCGGACCCCGAGCGGCCGCCATCGCTGGCGTCTGTACGCTTCCCGGTCGCGATCCTCACGGAGAGCGCCAGGTCCGCCTGGCTGCCCAGCGCATCCTCGCTACTCACCTGCGGCACCAGGACCCGCCCACCCGCCGCTGGTGGCAACCTCGCGGCGGCGATCCCAACGCCCGCCTCTGGCCCGGCATCCGACTCGACCTCACCGGCGCCACCCTCATCAGCCTCGATCTGCGTAAATGCCGAATCAGCGATGCCCTGTTTGACGGGGCGGCCTTCACTGGCAATGCCTGGTTCCGTAATACGACCTTCACCGGTATGGCCGGATTCAGCAGGGCAGTGTTCGCTGGCCCCGCTGAGTGATGTTCACCGGTAACGTCTGGTTCAGCAACACGACCTTTTCTGAGGACGTCCGGTTCGACGGCGTGACCTTCGCCAGCAACGTCGGGTTCGAAAAGGCGACGGGGTTGGAGAGAGCAGCTTTGACCGGTGCGCGAGTAGCGTCGGCGGCCGAAGACACCTGGCGAGTGTGGCCGCCAGATTGGCAGGAGGAGCCAGGCGGGGCCGAGTGGGGAACATTGCGCCTGGCAGCGACGTCACCGGCTGGTGGGCGACGTCGCGGTCCGGAAGGTGCCAATCCGACGGAAGAAGACGATTGACATCTTGGCGAGCACCGCGACCTGCAGAAACGTGCAAGATTGCGTTGTTCCGCCATGTTCGACGCAAGCGTGGCGAGTTGCTCGACACCGAGGACCACGCTGATGGCATATGCCGTGCGCGTCGAGCAGTTCGCCACGGCTGGGAATCGGTAGTGGCCGCCACCCCGCCCGTAAGGAACGCCAACCCGGGAAGTGAAGGTCGGCGCGCGGATCCCGACGAGGACTACACGGTCTTCCATGCGACCCTGACGTGACAGCAACCGGACCACAACCGCGCCAACACCACCGCCGTCTACGGTACCGGCATGATCCACTACGGCCCGCCCAATACCCCCGGCCTGCCGCGAGTCCCTTCGTCCTCCACCTCTTCCTCCCCCCCGAGGCCTGAGGGACTCCCAAGATCCCGCAAGAAACTCGGCATCACCCACCAGCACGCAGCCGCATCGCCTGCCGCGTATGCGGCGCTGATCCCGCGTCTGCCCTCCAGTAGCCACGGATCGCCCCCGCACACGCTGTGGAGCGTGTCTCCTCTGGCTCCAGTGCACCTCGGCCTGGACAAGCTGGTCATCCTCCAGACATGGCTGATCGAAGCTGGAGCCGAGCACACGGTGCTTCTCGCTGACCTGCATGCCGCCCTGTGCGGAGGCGTCACCCCTGCTGCCATCGAGCGGCGAGCTGACTGCTACGAGTACTACCTGACACAGGTGTGTGGAATGCCGGCCACCATTGTGCGGGGCAGCGCCTTCCAGCACTCCCCCACCTACCAACTGCAGCTGGCGCGGCTCCTGGACAACGGAACCACCCTCCGGGCGGACGCCAGCCCCGAAACCCTCGCCAGGGCCGCCGCCATGCAGACCCTCGACCCTCGCTTTCTCGGCGTCGACGCCGTCGTGCTCGACCAGGACGGCCCGACCTCACTCCCCTGCCCGGTAGACAGGCACCAGGGCGGCGACCGTCCCATCCCGATCTACACCCCGCCGCTCTACTGCACCACCGGCCGGCCCCTGTGTGAAAGCACGCCTCACACCCGCATCACCATCCACGACAACCAGCACGAACTGGCCCGTAAGGTCAAACAGATGTATGCCCCGCCAGCCGGCCACACGCTGGCGCAAGGCAGCGTCAATGCGGTGCTGGAGTACTTCCGCTGGTCGGTTTTCCCCTGGGTCACCGATGCCGTCCCTGTGCACATGACCGACGGCGGCTACGCCTTCTTCACCTCCTACGCAGACCTGGAGCTCGCCTATGCCACGGGCGGCATCCAGCCCAGCGACGCCAAGACAGCGCTGCTGATCATGCTGTCGGCCAGGTTGCAGAAGATTCAGGCCCACCTGCCTTCCCTTCCTGGCCCCGCCTCAGACGCCGCGCGATGAAGACACGGAGCACCAGCCAGACCAGCCGACACGCTACGCATGTCGACTCCCGGGAATGTCGAGCACGGCCCGAGAACCCGCCATGTCAGACGGAGATCCAGCATGGTCGAGGACGCCTTGCACCTGACCCATCACCTGCTTACGCCCTCTCCACCTCCTGCGGAGCTGAACACTCAGGGACTGGCCGATTTCCTTCGCGGCTTCTTCGGCCCGCTGTTCCTGGTCACCGTCTCGGTGGTGGCGTTGTTCTTCCTGTTCACTCGCGAGATCACGCGATTCGTGCAGTTCCTGGCTGTGGCCATCACCATCGGGGTGATCTTCTACGTGCCGAACATCATCGAGATTCTTGCCAGGGGCATCGCCGGCGCCTTGGGATTGACATGACCCATCCCCTGCGAGCAACTCCCAGCGTGCTGCCCCGGCACCGGGGCAGGACGGCACAGGTTTGGCCACGACCTCCTTTCCCGTCCCGGCAATTCCGAAGACCCGGCGCACGATCATGGCCGCGCAGAACGCCTGGCCTCTGATCGGCTGCACGGGACTCGACAGCCTGGCCGAGCGCCGAGATGACGATCGACGTGCGGGCTGGCCTGCACGTGTCGTCAGGGGGACAGCCATCCGGGCCGGTAGGGACTTCATTGGCTTCCGCGATCAAATACGAGACATTCGTGTGACGGAGTGCTGATCCCATGGAACTGCGAGCAACCATACGAATCGCCTGCGCGGCTCCTCGCAATCTGATTGTTTGTGCGCTACGGTCTCGATCATCAGTGATGGGAGGGGATAGCGATGGCACAGCTCAGCAAGGGACAACGGGATACGTCGACGTTCGCGGTGCCGTCCGAGCTGAGGGGCCGCATCGAGGATGCTGGGAAGCGCCATGGCTACACTCAGTCCGGCGTCTACCTGGCCGACCTCATCAGTGCCTTGCATCCGGAGCAGCGCAAGGATCCAGAGCTCGCCGCGTCCGTCGAGTCGGCGATTCCGATGTTGCTGGGATCCGCACAGGTGCCGAGGTCCAGCGGGAGGCACGTGTTCACGTTCCGTACTCCGCTGGGTGTGAAGCCCCGTATCAAGTCCGCGTACAAGTCCTACGGCTATTCCCGCATGACGGCCTACCTCGTGACCTTGATGAGCGCTTTGCATCCCGAGGAGCAAGAGGACGGTCACAGCGACAAGGCTCACGGCGGCCACGGGCTGACGCCCGAGGCGGCTTACTCCCTCGTCAGCGTCCTGCTGAGCGGCGGCGTCGACACTTCGGTAGCGAATGTCCGATCCGCTTATCAGCAGCAGGCGTTGCTGGACGCCTACGACGCCGAACGTCCTCGGCAGACCGCCGCTTAGACCTGCCGGCACTCCGGCAAGAGGAGGCATTCAGACGCCGACGTAAGCCGCGCCTATTTCGGCGCACCTGCACAAATGCAGAGAGCCCTCGCGCTAACTGGCCTGGAAAACCTTGCGCGAGAGCTCTCTCTACACAAAACAGACGACCGGCCCGGCTCGTGTCGGCTTCGGCTTTCGCGTGCCTGGCCGGTGTCCAGAAGTCTCGGAGACCACGATAGACGATGGATCACCGGGTCGGCCAGTCGTGCGCTCAAACGGCGTGTTCGGCGTGTCCGGTCCCACGACGATCTTTACCGCTCACGCCTGCCCTAAACGGGACACGCCGCGGAGCGAAGAACCCGTCGCGCAGTCGCCCTGTGATGGGGCTGGCCTCGCGCGGGCACAGCGCGCTCGACTCGCCTGGTCGGCGCGGCTCGGTGGCGGCATCCGTCCGCTGGCACCGCACCGTCTTGCGATGACGTGCGGGATGACCGGCTCCTCTCGTGCCCTGACCTTCTCGGGGCCTGTGCGCCCCGTCACGACGGGCACGCCCCTCGCGGGGCCCCGCTGGCCGTGTGGCCGTTCAAGCTCGCCGTCGTGTTCCCGCGACCGGCGCACCCGCGATACGCCCGCTCGGAGCCGCCCCTGACCTAGATCACCCACTGCCCGGAAGAGACATACCCGGGCCCACCACCACCCATAACGCACTCCAGGCGCCGACCACCGCCCACCAAGGGCCGCCGGCACCTGTATTTCGTGCACCCCAAACCCGCAGGAGCACACCGTGAGCCATGCGTTCTGTTCAGCATGCCCAAAAGCAGGCATGGGCGCCGCAGTTGCCGCTGACGGTGCCTGCGGTGCTGTTCGGCAGGCTTCTCCACGGCCTCCTCACGCATGCTCGCTCGCCCTACGGCCACAGGGTCGCTGCCTGGCCGTGTGGCCGCTCAAGCTCGCCGTCGTGTTCCCGCGACCGGCGCACCCGCGATACGCCCGCTCGGAGCCGCCCCTGACCTAGATCACCCACTGCCCGGAAGAGACATACCCGGGCCCACCACCACCCATAACGCACTCCAGGCGCCGACCACCGCCCACCAAGGGCCGCCGGCACCTGTATTTCGTGCACCCCAAACCCGCAGGAGCACACCGTGAGCCATGCGTTCTGTTCAGCATGCCCAAAAAGGAGTCGGACTCCCTTCGTCGTCACCGCGGCCGAGGATCTGCCGTGGCCCCCCCGTCCGCACCGTCCACGGCTCGCAGGGCCTGGCAGGCGCGGCAAGCCTGTCGCCTGCACCCGGTCGATAAACGAGCCCGCCAAGGGTGCGGCCGGCGGACCGCAAGGGCACGCGCCCGGCTCTGTGCGGCTCTGCGCGGCCCAGATCGCATCCTGTTCACACCAGCGGCGCTCAGGAGGCGTCACAGGCCTCGAGCCTGCCCTGCGCGAGTTGTTCCGCGGTTTCCTCGCTTCCCTCTGCGGGGTATCCGGACGGCGGGGCCGACGCTGCTGTGGGGATGTTCGCCACTCGGGTAAGAGCCTTTTCCTGTTCGGCTGCCGGAGCAGCGTCGGCGGCCTGCGCCTCCTGCAGGTCCCTACAGCCGGCAGTGCCCGCTTCGACGAGAACGCGGCAGGGCTCGCCCCATGAGCGCCAGGTTCTACCAAGTGCCTCGCTCGCTGCTGCGCAGCCGCGAGCACAGCGGCTTGGCCGTGGCCGCGTGGTGCCTGTATGAGAGCCTGCAAGCCGCCGACGGTGGACGACGGCCGTCGCGTGCGCGCCGCTGCTGGGTGGCCGAGCAGCTCGGCGTCAGCGAACGCACGCTGGACCGGGCGCGTGCCGAACTGCTGGCCGACCACGGCGACGGGCCGTTCCTCGTGCGACGGCTGCGGGGCCGTAACCGGTCGGCGCTGCACCGCGTTCTGGGCCTGCCCAAGCAGACGCGGCTGCCGTACGCCGCAGTGCCCGCCTGGAGCTTGAGCCGCGTCCATGCCGGTGCCGGCCGCTCCGAGGGCCAGGTGTGCCCGGAGACGTGGCGTGCCTACGCCGTGCTGTGCGACCGGCTGGACGCCGCCGGACACGACCTGACGATCGCCAGGCTGGCGGAGTGGCTGGGCTGCTCCCCGAGCACCGCCCGGCGTCGTCTGCACGCGCTGGAGGCGGTCGGATGGGTGCGGGTCGCCCGTGCGGACGGCTTGTGGATGCATGTGCGGGTCATCACCGATGAGCAGCACGTCGACCGGCCTTCCGCCGGGGAAGTGCCTGATGAGCGGGCGGTCCGCGACAGGTCGATCACCCCTGCCGCAGGCGGCGAGTCCCCTCTTGCACTCATGGCGGCACCGCGCATGCCAAGCACGGCAAGTCACCCCCTGCCAGATGTGGCTGTTCCAGGGGAGGCACCTTCAGACCATTCATCTCCAGAGGATTCACCCGCAGACGAGCTTGACCCTCTCGCCGCAGGCGAGCTGCAGCACCGTAAGAGCGCTCATCACGTGTCGCTGCGCGAGAGGTCGAAATCCGGCAGCGATGAGGGTGACGATGCGGCTGTACGACCGTCCGGCTCGCCGGCACGGGCTTGCGGGACGCCGAGCGTGATGGCAGCGATCCCGCTCGAGTGGCAGATGCGCATGTCCGAGCCGGAGCGAGAGCGGGTTCTGTCCGCGATCGAGGCCGAGATCGGCAAGGGCCGGACCGTCGCCGAGATGACCGCGCGAGTGCGGCGCCGCCTGGCCGTCTGGCACGGGCGGCAGGTGCGCCGCCCCGTGGCGGCCGCGTTGACCGTCGTACGGCGTGGCTATCACTGCCCTCGGCCGGAGTGTGAGGACCACATGCTGCCTTCAGGTCATCCCTGCCAGGCGTGCGTCATCATCGGAGCACAAATCAACGAGGCACGGTCGGCGCCGCCCGCTGTGACGCGCGCTGTGTCACCTGCCACGTCACCTGCGGCCTCTCCGGGCATCCAGCGCGGTCGGCTGTTGGACTCTGCGCCGGCACCGTTGCGGGACCACAACCCGCCCTCGCCAGGATTCCAGCCCGGCGATTACGCCGACGCCCGCCGCCGGGGCCTGGCTTTGGCCCGCCGCCAGCTTCAGGCGCGCGGGTTGCCCACCGTTGACAAGCTCACCTCACGCTGGCGAAGGAGCGCCTGACGAACGACGACACGAACCACACAACCTGACCGTCGGCTTGGCCAGTGTGTTGTCGCTGACTGCCGGCTTGAATGCGCCGGTCCGCAGTGTGAGCCTGCCTCCATCCGCTGGAAGTGGGTTGACGCAGCGTGGCAGCACCCTCGGCTGGACGGTCGAGGAGTGTTTGTCGGCCGATGGCGGGACCCAGCCCGGATCGCGGCCAGGGGCGGCACCACCCACCTCTCCCCCGCTCATCGGCCTGATCCAGCACTGACATGCCTGTTCGCGCGCAGGCGCGAACAGGCGTTGATCGCCATGGCGACTCATGGGCGGCACAGTCGCCGTGACAACATGGCCGCCGGGTACGCATACGGCGTGATCCCCATGGTGCTGGGGGGCCTGTTAGCCAAGGACGGGGACAAGCCGATCTTCGGGGGCATAGCCCATCGAGGATTACCACGGTGACAATGAAGGAGCCCGCCCCTGACGCCCTGCCTGCGACCGCCGGCAGAGGCGGTGACGGGAGTGCAGCGCGGCGGCAGGACGCACGGACAAGGTCTGAGCGGTAGCGCGGGAGCGAAATGTACCTGGGACACCGCTACTGCCGCGGAGGAAGATCTGAGGAAGAGAGCATTGTGACGGTCACTGTCCACCAGCGCGTCTGCTATCAACTCCCTCCACAGCCAGGCTGCCGACAATATCCGCGCTTGCAGCGTCGGCCTTGCTAGAGCACGGGTCGCCATCTTGAGAACGGCCGCGGTAAGGCTGCTCTGACCGCGCCTTGGTCAACACCGCCAAGTGCAGGCGGGCTGACCACTTCGCCCGCTTCCAGAGCCTCCATGTGATCACACCGTCAGCACCGCCGGTTCACCCTTGGCTCAAGGAGCGCAGCGCTGACGGAACCATCGTCGGCACCACCATCCGCTTCGAGGCGCCTCTGTCATCGACCTCGTCATCGACCTCGTGGGCGACGCGCATGAAGGGACCAGCACCCGCTCGCTCAAGGCTTGTGTCCTGCCGGCTCGATGGTTGCCATCCCGGCCCGGTGTTTCCTCAGCGTTGGCCCCAGACCGCCGAGGCTGCCGGCGTGCACGTCAACTCGCGCCTGCTTGGGGCCGGACCGTGCCGCAGTGGTCACGACCGCAGGCCTGGTCGAGTCGGTCATGTCGCCGTCGAGGGTGAAGGAGAACCTGCCCCGTTGAGCAGAACGATACGGCTGAAGGGCTGCGGCGAGGGCGGCCGCAACCGCAGGCGCTTCTCGGCCTCCTGGGTAACCAGCAGATCTCAGTCCCTTCCGGCAGGCGATATACCGGGCACAACTGGGCGTGAATGAGTCGTTATGTCAGGTCGGCTCGCGGAGATCGCGCGGTGTGCGTCGCGGGCGAAGTTCCCAATCGATGAGCGAGGGGATGTGTGTGTTGCTGTAATACCGCTTGTGCATTTGTGCACAAGCGGTATTCGTGTGGACGTGAGGCACCGCCCTTCGCCGCGTCTTCCATCTCGGAGTCGACGGTGTGGATCAGGCGGTTGCCCACATGGGACTGAGGCAACTCTCAGGCTGAACCTGAGGCCTCCTGCTCCAAGCCGTCAAGGAAAGCCTCGACGCATGCGTTGAGAATGTGCCCGAGCATGCCCTTGTACGCGACAACCAACGTCAGTTGGTCTTTCAGGTCATCGATCCATACGCCCACGTCCGAGGTGAGGGTATAGGTGTTGGGTTTCGGCAATTCTTCATGCGACGTACGGATCCTGAAGCTTTGCCCCATCTGGACGAGCACGTCAAGGGGCTGCTGACGCGCTTGGCGTAGGGCAGCGTCAATGTAGTGGCTGGGGGACAGAGCAGGCCGGCGAGTCCCGGCAGTCAACCGTCTCTTATCGGCGACAGACTGCCTAGCCAGACGTGACGCGAGGCTGCCGTTGAGACGTACGTTCCGCCCGGCGCTGCCTACCGCTGGATTGGCGGCATCGCTATAGCTCTCGTAGAGGCGGAGATAGTTGGGCGGCAGCGATGCGAGCCTCTCCTTGATGGGAGCGGGAAGTTCAGCCGGCCGCGGCTGAAAATAGCCAGAGGTAGCACCGACGGGAGACGATCGGCGCTTCCGCGTCGCCGTCACTGTCCCGGTGATGCTTCCGTCCAAGGGTTCTTCCCGAACGGTTCTCTCCCCGCTCGGTGCCTTGCTGACATCTTCCGCCGACATGACCGGCTTCTCAACTTGTGGCGACGTCTTGCCGGTGTCGGGAGCGGGTCGGGGTGAGAACGAAGGTGAGGGTGAGGGAACCTGCCGCTTGACTTCGTGCTCCTCCGCAGTGGCTTCGGGCACCGCCTGCACAGGTACAGCATCGACATCCTCGGCGGGCTCGGCTGGCGGCGTTTCCTGGGCGGTGTCCGGCCGGGGGTTCGCCGACACGGCCGTCGAGGCATGCTGATCCTCCTGTCGAGGGACCTGTTCTCGGGGCACCTCTGCCGGGGGATCGGCCACCACAACCGCGGATTCCTGCTGCTGAGGGGGCTGCAGATGCCCGAAGCCTGTTACCGGCTGCCGCTGCAGCCGCCCCCTTCTGTTGCCTGCTGCCACTTAGGCCACACCCTTGGTCATCACGTCGGTCTGTTCCTTCTCCGGCCATGCTTGGCGCCATGCCGCGCGCAGCTCGCCGGCCAGCGGGTGGCCGATCTCGTCGAGCATCCGCAGCGCAATCGCCTCGGCCACCTGGCACACCTTGGAGGCGGGTTCCCTCTTCTCGGACGTACCGAGGAATGCTGAGACGGGCGCCGCCATGTCGTGGGAGTCGCTCACGACGATGGCCTTGGGAATCTCGAACGGCCAGATGGGGGCGTCCCAGTGCTTCTGCTTGGCCGCGTGCGCCTGGGCGGCGTCGGCGGTGAGCGCGCGAGCGGTGGTCTGGCGCGGCGAGTAGGCGTTCCAGACCAGCCCCATCACGTCGATGTCGTCGTGGTAGTAGTGGTCACGCACGTCCTCGACCAGGCTCATCGTCTCCGGGATCGCATCGACGCCAAACTTTTCGGCGTTCGTCACGAACAGCACCTTCTTCGCCGCCTTCGCTGACTGCACGCCCAAGGCTCGTGCGATGGCCGTGTCGATGAGAACGACATCCCAGCGGTGGGCCGGCGGGACACCGCCGGGCTCGGCCGGCAGGTGCAGCGTTTGGGCGAGGCGCTCGAAGTCGGTGGGCTTCCACGACGTGGGAAGGTCCTCCAGCCCCTTGTAGGAGGGGATGAGCCCGATCTTGCCGATCTTGCCGGCGCGAAGCGGGCCTCCCCGGTGGAACGGCATGTCGAGCGGATACTGCCAGCCAGCCGTGTTGATGAGGAGGATCGCCTCGTCGGCCACGCCCGGTTCGCCTGACTGGATGACCTCGATGACGGTATTGACGTCCGGTTCTTCGAGGGTGCTTCTGCCAATACGTGCTTCGACGGCGCGCATCAGGACCTTACGGCCGAGGCCGGTGCAGGCGTTGCCTTGAGGGTCCATGTCGATGATGAGGACGTTGAGCCCGAAGCGGATAAGCGCATCGGCCAGCAGGAGAGTGAGTGTGCTCTTCCCTGCTCCGCCCTTGCGCATCATCACGCTGATCACGTGCTTCATGTCCGTGATGCCGCGCGCCATCCACTCGGAGACAACTTGCTCTACCTCGTAGATCATCTCGGGCGGTGGTTCGACTGCGGCGCCGGCGGCAGGTGGGTGGGCCGTAGATGTCACAGGGGACTCCCGAATCTGCTGAGCGGTATCACGTCGCCGATCTTAGCGATGACCCGAGCATGATGGGAGGCGACTCGCGGGAGTTAGGGGGAAAAGCAGCTCAGCGACCAGAGCTGGTGTCGGATTTCGTCGGGTGGGGTTGGATACGGAGGAGTTCTTGTGCGTTGCCGTCTTGAGATCCGTCCTTACGGTCACTTTGGATGGCTCTGGCAGAGCGGGTTGTTCGTTCGAGAAGTCTCGCCCCAGTGATGCGGCGTCATGCCGCGCCTGAGCTTCAACCGGCTCGCTCTTGGACGGGCTCACATGTCAACGACTGGATTACTGCGGCTATGGGTTCCCCTCCGACTGGAGCGCACTAAACTGCCGGACTCATGCGTCGCCTTGCTTCGTTCTTCGATGCGTAGCGGACAAGGTCCCACCCAATCTTGGGCTTATGTGGTCATTCTCGCTGGGAGGCGATCTGGCTCTTATTTACGTTGTGTTGCTGTGTGTGTTTCAGCAAGTTCACTTGTGAAACAGCAGGTCAGAGCCACTTTTAGCTTGTCTGTGTAGTCCGATCGGAGAGCTGCGAACCACTGCGACAGGTCCTTCGGGGAGGTCATGGAACCGTTGCGGGACCACCTCGGATCCCATATGTGGTCCTTCAGCGCACGGTTCGGGACGCCTCTCCGAACGACGTCGAAAGTTACCCATAAGTAACCCTCTATGAGCTGCAGAAACGCGCCTGAGCGTCGAACAGGCCCAGTCTGGATAAGAGATACCGGGGAGGTGGTCTCTTCCCTCCAGAGGGCTCTACAGTCCCGTACGTGACACGGGGAGGCTGCTCGCATGGCTGTGATAGTTCGCGTCGCGGGCGAAGGGGCCAGCCCTCGAGTTTCGGCGAACGAACTGCCTGAGAACCCTTCTTGGCGACGTTGGGTTGAGCCATCGCGCGTATTGGCGGCCGGTCGGGGATTCTGGTGTCGGCGGGTATGAGGTCCAAGTGATCGCGGATTCGCTCGGATCTCAGTATTCGTGGGTACTTCAGCGCTCGGCCATCAGCTCAGTAGTAGCGCCTGGCGGCTGGCCTTCTTCCCGGCGGATCGCCTCACCTGCCGGGGGAGGGTGTCGCATGTCACCCCTTGCTGTCATCGCACGAGGGACGGCCTGGGAACCACTACTGTCCTGAATGGCACCGTCGCCTTTGCCTGCCGTGGTCTACCACATGATGGGCCGACCCCCACGATGGTGGCCCTGACATGTATCGCCTGCCGCGAGCAACGGCGCGCCTCGGCCACCTCCATGAGTCACCTCACGCCGCCGCGGCTTGCGGTGACGTGCTGCAGACCGGCCGGTGACCCCCATGGCGGCAGGCGATGGCGCTCGGCGGTGAGCTGCCGCACCATGGCTCATCCACCCTGGATCTGGATCTGAGGACGACATCCTCTTCACGGGCCGCCCGGCTGTCGGCCGTCCAGCCCGGTGCATGACCCCTGTCATACGCCGTGGGCTCACACGTTCCCGAATCGGGCATCATGGTGACCGGCGGCAAGTGTGGCGGCAGCGGGATACACCTCTCCCAGCTGCTCGCGGAAGGCCGCATAGCGATCCTCTTGCAGCGCGTCCACGATTTCCTGCATCCACCAGCCGATCTCGCGCAAGACAGAGTAGTGAGCCGGCGACAGTGGCCACTGCATCTCTCTTACCGCCCGCCGCAGACCGATCAGGCATTCCGCCATCTCATCGTCGATGAGATGGTCGGCGTGAGAGCGCGCGGCCACCAGTTGCGCGGCCGTCTCCCACAGCGCCAGCGCATGGCGGTCGTACCAGAGTGCTTCGGTGGACGTGTCTTGCGGTCGCGTTCTGGACAACCGGTGTGCTCGCTCCAGTCGCTCGCTGCGGCCCAGCCCCAGCCGGGCCGCCCGGTGCCGGAGCAGTCGGTGCTCCACTGCTTGCCTGCTCCGCACATTGAGTGGTGGGGCCATGCGGATCATGGCTATCTGCATGGCGCAGCCCAGTTCCAGCAGTTCGTGTTCGAGGTGCTCCACTTCATCGGGACGATGAGGGCAGTGGAGACGTACATATCCGAGTACCCAAAGGGCGTCGAGAACGTCGTTTGATCTCACCCAATCCGGGACCTTCCGGCAATGGAGGACATGTTTGATCACGGCCAGCGGATGCTCCGCTGGATCGTTGCTCTCCAGTGCCTCCAGGTCGGGATCGCGTACTTGCCTCCGGCGTTGTACGATCCGGTCAATGGCCTCCTGACCTGCGGTTTTACTGACTTGAGGCAGGGATCGCTTAGGCATGTCAATAGTGTATTGACATGTGTGATCTTGTCGAGCGAGGTGCTGGGTGAGACTCCCAGTTGTTGTCTGACGGCCTTGCAGATGTCAGTACGGCACCAGGGCTGTCAGTGGACCTGGCAGTAGGCCCATCGGAGATGTCAGTAGTCGCGTGTACAGCGGGGGGTCGGCCAGGGAAATGAGGACGGTATGGCCCCGTCGGCTGGCGTTGGTGGTGGCACCGGCGTCCGGCGAGTCGTTCGCGTCGTGGGTTGATCGGATGGCCCTGCGGAACGGATGTCCGGCGTGGACGACTGTCGAGGCGTTAGGGCTGGATATACGCGGGTCAGGTGACGTCCGTTCACTGGCGTACGGCATCGTCACGACGCCGGAGACGCGTAGGGCGATCGAGGCTGCCACAGGCGTGAGCTCCGAGGTTGTGCGTGGGATGCACCTGGAGGTGTTCGACGGTTCGGTCCTGGTTCTGGCAGGCGTCCGCGTGGGCGACAAGGAGTCAGTGCGCCGGGCCGAGGGCCGTGAGTGGGTGCAGTTCTTCGGCAGCCGGGCATGCCCGACATGCCTGGCGGCTTCGAACGGAGCGTGGTCGGCCTGGTGGAAGCTGGGCTGGGCCGCGGTTTGTCCCGAGCATCGGACGCTGCTGGTGGATCTCTGCCCGAGATGCCGCGTTAACTTGCGCCGAGGCGCGGCCGGCCAGCCGGGACGTCTGTCTCGCTCACGGATGCCGGCTCCGTTGCGATGCGGCGCGCTCCTCGGCGGGGCTGTCTGTGATCAGCCGATCCCGCAGATCAGCACGAGCGCGGTGAGCAATAAACTCGCTGATCAGCAACGACTCGTGCTTGAGGTGGCGACGGGTCGCCTGCCTGCGCTGATCGCGGGCCAGGTGGTGACTGCCGGGCAGTGGTTCGCGGCCTTGAAAGCGACGGCGATGCTGATCCGGCTGGGGGTGCCGGAGGTTCTCCCGCTGTTGGAGGCGATGTCTCCTGATGGTCGACGCGCGGTGGCCGCAGAGGCCGCTGGGCAACGACGGAACCGGGCGGGGCCAGCGGGCCGCTTCGGGATGGCTCCGCGAACGGCATCGACTGCAGCGGGACTGCTGGCGGTGGCATCGGAGGTGGCCGCCGCGGATGGGGAGTCGGAGTTGGTAGCCCGGTTGATGCCACTGGCCGGCGGCGCTACGCGAAATCCCGTCGATACAGATCGATCAGCCGGGATCCCGCCGACCTCCAGTCCAGCCGTCTCGAACGCCCTTTCGTTGGCGGGCCCGGATGCCGCTCCAGTAGCTCGCCGAAAGGTCATGCCGCATGGGCGACCTCGTACTCAACGGCGAGAGCAATGATGCGCAGCATCTGGGCCGGGGCCGGGATTTTTGCGACCATCTCTATGACCGGTCACCTTTCGTGAGGATGGCGATGAGCCTTGAATGGCTGGCGGCGCTCGCGGCAGCGGGCGGTACCGCGCTGGTGGAAGCGGCGGCCACAGACGCCTGGCAGATGGCACGTGACGGTTACGCCCGGCTGCTCGGCAGGGGCGACGAAGACCACACGAGGCTCACCGAGTCCCGACTGGACGAACTCGCGGTGCGGGTGGAGAGCGCCGGCCCCGAGACACGAGCGGAGGTGCGCGCTCAGGCACTCACCGCCTGGCAGGTACGCCTGGCGGACCTGCTGGAGGAGAGGCCGGAGGCCGAGGCCGAGTTGCGCGACCTGGTGGCCCGCGTCGAGGAACTCGTCCCGGCGGCCGCAGGGCAGATCTGGATCCAGCGCAACACCGCCTCCGATCACGGGACGGTGAATGCCGTGCAGCACGGCTCGCAACACGTGTACCGGCATTCGCCCCGGAACCCGGCCTGACGCGGGCGCCGTGACCCCGTCGTACCGGCAGGTCAACCAGGCGCAGCCGGGTGGCGTGATCAACGTCGCCCAGCACGGGGACCTTCACGTTCACCAAGGGCCGCCCGCCTACACGCTCGAACCCTGGACGCCCGCGCCCGCTGCCGTGCCCGGCAGGGCCCGGCGGCAGCCGAGCTGGCTGCTGGCCGCTGCCAGCCGCGCCGTCACCTTCGTGGGCAGGGAACAGGAACTCGACGCGCTCGCCGCCTGGCGCGACGCCCCTGACCACGGACTGACGGTGCACCTGCTGCACGGGCCGGGTGGCCAGGGGAAGACCCGGCTGGCGGCGGAGTTCGCGGCTGCCTGCGCGGCTCAGGGCTGGACGGTGGCTCAGGCGGACATCCATCCGTCCCGCGCGCGAGGCCCCTTGCCGCCACCCGAGCCCGGCAGCCCCGCGCCCGACGACCGGGGCCGCCTGCTGATCGTGGACTATGCCGAGCGGTGGCCGGTGACCGAGCTTCACGCCCTGTTCGAAAACGGCTGGCTGCACTCCGGCGGGCCCGCTCGCGTCCTGCTGCTCGCCCGCCCGGCCGGGCACTGGTGGCACTCGCTCGAATACCACCTCGTCGTGGCGGGCACGCAGGGCACCAGCGCGACCGCGCTGCCGCCACTGGCCGCAGACACGGCGGCAGCCGCGGCGATCTTCGTGACGGCGCGCGACTGCTTCGCCCGGATCCTCGAGGTGCCGGACGCCGGTTCGATCGCTCCGCCCGGATACCTCGGCGGGGAGGGGTTCCGGCAAGCTCTCGCCGTCCAGATGGCCGCACTGGCGGAAGTGGACGCCCTCCGGACCGGCGAGGACGCGCCGCGGGATCCGACCGGGCTGGCCATCTATCTCCTGGCCAGGGAGCGGGAGTACTGGCGGGCCCTGCGCGACGGCGGCCGGCTCACCACGGTGGAGGACGTCATGGCGCACGCCGTGTACACCGCCACGCTCGTCAGGCCGGTTCCCTACGAGGCGGGCGAGGATGTCCTGATCAGGCTCGGAGTGGCCGCCTCCGCCGAGTCGGCCGGGCAGGTCCTGCGCGACCACACGTTGTGCTACCCCTGCGGCCGTCCGGCCTCGGTCCTGGAGCCGCTCTACCCGGACCGGCTCGGCGAGGACTTCGTCGCGCTGTCCACCCCCGGCCACGACGCCGGGTATCCCAGTGACCCGTGGGCGGCCGGCGCCGTCGACCGGCTCCTGCTCGCGCATGGTGAGGAGGAGCCCGGATACGCGGGCGCCGTCGTCGCGGTGCTCATCGAGGTGTCCAGACGCTGGCCGCACGTCGCCACCGGCGTGCTCGCGCCGCTGCTCCTGGCGCGGCCGCGGCTGGTTCTCGCGGCCGGTGGCGCCACGCTGGCCCGCCTGGCCGACCTGGACCTCGATATCGCCGTACTGGAGGCGGTCGGTGATTGCTTCCCCGAGGACGACGTGGATCTCGCCGCGGGCATGGCCGCCGTCACCCAGCGCCTCGCGGAGTACCACCTCGCTCGTACGCGGGAGCCTCTGGAGCGGGCCGACCTCTACGTCGTGCAAGGCATCCGGTTCGAGGGGGCAGGGCTGTTCGCGGAGGCCCGCGGGGCCTTCGGCGAGGCCGTCAGGCTGCTGCGCGACTTGGTCGCGGCCGACCCTGACGCGTACGAGCCGGTTCTGGCCGGAACCCTGCGCCGTCTGGGTGCGGCGCTGGATTCGCTCGGCCCCGGCCAGGCGAGTGACGCGCTGTCGGCGGCCCAGCAGTCCGTGGGTATCCTGCGCCGCCTGGCCAGGGTCGATCCTGCGGCTCACGAACCGGGGCTGGGGGACGCCCTGCACACCCTGGCTATGGTGCTGGGCAACCAGGGCCGCAGCGCCGAGGCGCTCGCGCACGCCGAGGAAGCGCTGGCCATCCGCCGCAAGCATGTCGATCCGGAGAGCGAGGAGGAGCTCGTCCACCTGGCGATGTCGCTCAACAACGTCTCCAGCGGCCTCGCCGGTCTGGGCCGACATGGAGAGGCCGTGGAGCTCAGCCGACAGTCGGTCGAGTTCCACCGCCGGATGGTGGACGCCGGCCGGGTCCCGCGGTTCGATCTGGCGCTCGCCGTGGCGAACTACTGTATGAACCTGTCGAGTCTCGGCAGGACGGACGAGGCGCTGGCGGCGGGCCAGGAGGCCGTCGGGCTGTTCCGGGCGCTGGCGGCCGCCCTGCCGCGCCGGTTCGACGATGGCCTGGCCCAGTGCCTGTCCGATCTCGCAACCGTTCTCGTCGCCATGGAGCGGCTGGAGGAGGCGATTGGCTGCCTGACGGAGGCGGTGAAGGCCGCTCGCAGACAGGCCGCCGCCGACGTCCTCACCCACGGGCCGTTGCTCTCCCGGCTCCTGTGCCGTCTGAGCGAGCTGTGGCGGAAGACAGGCCGGCCGCGAGAGTCCCTGGACGCGGCAGTGGAGGCCGCCGAGGTGACCCGCGCTCTTACGGACGACATCACGCCGTCCGAGCTCAACTCCGCGGATGCGTTCCTGGCCGCCGCCTTCGCCCGAGCCGAGCTGGGGCAGCACGACGCGGCCGTGGCCGACGCCCGCGAGGGAGTGGCGGCCGACCGGAAGCTGGTCGCGCTCAACCAGGAGGTGTACGCGCCCACGCTGGCGGGCGCGCTCCTCGACCTCGCCGTCGTTCTGCAGCAGGCCGGCCGTCCCGCAGAAGGGGTGGTGGCCTGCGAGGAGGCGGTCGCGATCTACCGCCGGCTGGCCGTCGTGGAGCCCGCGACACACCGGGAGACGTTCGCGGGTGGCCTGCGGGCTCTAAGCCGCTACCTGCACGACGCCGGACGGCTCGCCGAGGCGATCCAGGTCGGGGTGGAATGTGCCGGCTTGTACGGCGAGCTGGCCGCGGACGATCCTGCCCGGTGGCGGCCCTCGCACGTGGACGCCACGGCCAAGCTCGCCGATCTGCTGGCCGAGAGCCGGCGATGGAAGGAGGCCACCGGCCGTTACGAGGAGGCCGTCGCGTCGCTGCGGCCGCTGGCCGAGACCCATCCCACGGCACACGTGCCCCACCTCGCCGGACTCCTGCAGGACGCGGGCATCGCCGCCCTGGACGCCGGGCGTACCGCCGATGCCGTGCCCCTGCTGCGCGAGAGCGTGGCGATCTGGCGGGACCTCGATCGCCAGGAGAGCCTCGGCCATGCCCTCGTCGAGCTCGCGATGGTATTGCTGGACGCCGGCGAGCCCGCCGATGCCCTCACCACCGCGCTGGAGGCGACGGCCTTGATCAGGGAGCTCGCGGCCGCCCATCCCGATGCGCACCGGGCGGAACTGGCGTACGGGCTGGACGTGCTCGCCGACGTGCACACGGAGATGGACGCGCTGCCCCAGGCCCTGGACGCCGTGGCGGAGTCCGTCGAACTGTCACGGGTCCTGGCGCGGGAGGACCCTGAGCAGTATGGAGCGAAACTCGCGCGGCGGCTCGGCGGCTACCGTGACCGGCTGTCCGAAGCGAGCCGGCACGAGGAGGCGCTGCCGGTGGCCCTGGAACAGGTGGAACTGATCAGGCGGGACACCTCGCTCCCTCCGGAACGGCTCGCCGACTCGCTGCTGGCATGGTCGGAGGAACTGACGAACGCCGGACGGCCGACCGAGGGGGCCGATGTCGCTAGACAGGCCGTGGACCTGCTGCGCGGCGCGGCCGACGAGGATGGCGACTACCTCCTCTGGGCTCTGCACTCGCTGGCCTGGTCCCTGGGTCGGGCCGGGCGCCACGAGGAGGCAGTGGGCATCGCGACGGAGGCCGTCCGGCGGCTACGCGTCCTGGTCGCGCGGGATCCCGACGGTTACGGCGAGAAGCTGGGGAGCGTACTCGCTGATCTCGGCACCAGCCTGGCGGCGGCCGGAGAGCCGGAAGAGGCCGCGCGAGCACAGGCGGAGGCCGCCGCGCTCGGAGCGGACGAAGAGGAACAGGAGGCCGGCACCCCGGTCCAGCGCGACCCGGACGATCCGGTCGAAATGGCGGGGGCGGAGGTGCGCCGCGCCCGCCTGCGGGGCTCGCCGTACCTGCTCTCACAGGCCCTGGCCGGGCTGCGGCGGTCGCTGCTCGACCATGGGCGCCCCGAGGAGGCCGTGCTCCGGCTGGACGAGGCCGTGGCCCTGCTGGCCGGCCTGACCGTCACGGACCCGCACACCTACGAGCTCGAGTACGCCGCCCGCCTGACCGACCTGGTCGAGGACCTGATGGGGCTGCGCCGATTCGACGAAGCCGAAACGGCACTGCTCGACGCGGTGGCCTTGTATCGCTCGCTCACCGGAGAGGGCGGTCGTGACGCCGAGGCGTTCCGTCCGGGGCTGCGCTTCGCCCTGGCGCGCCTCGGCGCGGTGCGCACTACGCGCGGCCGGCACGGTGCGGCCGTCGGCTGTCTCGAGGAATCCCTCGCGCTCAGCCGCGGCGGCACCGACCTGTGGACTCTCGCGGAAGAGTCACTGCGATACGGCCGGTGCCTCGCCGCGCTGAAACGGCACGCCGAGGCCGTGCCCGTGCTCACCGAGGCGGCCGAGTGCTTCGCCACGCTGACCTCCGAGCGGGGTGACACGGCCCGGCACCAGAGGGCACAGGCACTGAGCCTGCTGGCGGACAGTCAGGCGGTCGCCGGCCACCCGGCGGACGCGCTGATCTCGACGGAGGAAGCCGTCGCCGCACATCGGCGGCTCGCCGCCGGCGCCCCAGCCGCCCCCCGCGCCGATCTGGCCACCGCGCTGCACAACCTCAGCAACCGGCTGGCGACGGCGGGCCGGGTGCGGGAGGCCCTGACAGCGGCGCAGGAGTGCCTGACACTGAGGCGGGAGAGCGCGGAATCAGGGACCAAGATGATCACCGCGCTGGCCGTGCTGGCCAACCGGCTGCACCTCGCCAGACGCTCCGCCGAGGAGGAGAACGCGCTGCGAGAGGCCGTCACGCTGGCGCGGGAAGGCATACGATCCGACGCGACGACCTACGCTCCCATGCTCGCCCTGGCCCTGTCCGAGTCGGCCCGGCTGCTCGCCTTTCTCGGACGCCAGGAGGAGGCACTGCCCACCGCCCGATCCGCCGTCGCCCTTTGCCGGGAGTTGTTCGACGGCGCGCCGAAGGACGACACGGAACACTATGTCGTCCCGTCGCTCGCAACCTCTCTGGAGGTGGAGGCGCTGTCCCTGAGGATGTTCGGTGACCTCGCGGGCGCGCGAGCCGCAGCTGAGGAGGCGGTGGGGTGGTGGCGCTCCACCGCGCGGACCGCGGCCCTCGCGGCCTCGCTCGGCTCGCTGGGCGACGTGCTCACCGACCTGGGAGCGTGGGCGGAGGCCATAAGGGTGCGAGAAGAAGCGGTCCAACTGCTCCGCGATCGCGGGGGGTATCCCATCCACGTGGCGTGGGCCTGGCGTTCGCTGGGTGAGACCCTGTTGCAGTCGGGACGGCCGGAGCAGGCCGTCGCGCCGCTGCGGACCGCGGCCGGAGTCTTCCGCGACCTCCACCCCGTGGACCCCGACGCGCTCGCGGGGAGCCTGGAGATGTTGTCCGACTGCTTCGAGGTCCTGCGACGGGCGCCGGACGCGCTGGCGGCATGCGAGGAGGCCGTGCGGGTGCGCCGGGACCTGCTCGCGCCGGCCGAACCCGCCACGAGCGTCGCGCTGGCGAAGGCCCTGTACAAGATCTCCAGTCTGCTCGCCGTCTCCCTAGGCCGTCTCGACGACGCCCTGGTGGCGATGGAGGAGGCCATCGAGCTGTTCCGGCGGCTCGCCGAGCACAGCCCAGCCGAGTATTCAGGCGAGGTCGCATGGGGCCTGCGCCATCTCGGCTGGTGCCTGATCGACATCGGACATTACGAGGAGGGCGCGGCACGCTGCGAGGAGGCCGCCGGCATCCTCCGCCGCTTCTCCCTGTCCGCCCCGGAGACCGCCGAGCCGCTCCTGGTCCGGGCCCTGTTCGATCAGGCCAGAGCGCTGAGTCTGCTCGGCCGTCCGCTGGAGGGGATAGGCAGGTTGGAGGAGGCGATGGTCATCCACGAACGCCTGCCACCCGACACGATGATGAGCTCCCTGGCGCCCGATCGCCTCACACTGGTATCCGAACTGGGCGCGCAGCTCACCTTGCTGGGCTGGTTCGGGCACGCTCTGCCGTACGTCGAAGAAGCCGTCGGCATCTTGCGAGGCCACGTGGATCGCGGCGAGAAGGAGCACCGGCCGGCTCTGAACGACGCGCTGAGGGAATTGAAACGGTGCCGCCGGGCGCTGGCCGACCGCTAGGTCAATGTGGCTCGAGATCGTTTCCCTGCTCTCCCGGATGGGCGGTCGGAGACCTCGCCGAAGTACCGGGCCTCGACGCTGGCCACGTGTTTGACCAGGCCGAGGAGGTTGGTCCCGGTCGCTGTCAAAGGTCGGCGGGCGTCGTATTCGGACAAGCCGTCGAGTTTCCAGAGCAGCGCCTTGCGGTCCCGCCGCAGTCTCCCGTGCAGATTGTCTTTCGCGAAATCGTCGATCATGGGTCACGATTCTGTCAGGCTGCGCCGGTGGGCTCAGATTGCGAGCTGCCTGGCGTCGGCTCCGCCAACTACTCGCTCACAGCCACATCGCAGACATGCGTCGAAGCACCGAGTGGCCGTCTCAAGCGCGAACTGGCCACCTGAAGCGCTCAGTCACAGCATCCCTGCAGCGAGTACGTTCACAGTTGATCTTCGGCTCCGTACTGTCAACTTCGATGACGCAAGCGCTGGTACTTCGATATCAGTCGAAATGACAGTGCCCAGGTCAGAAGCATCTCTCACTGCCATCTTCGATGCTTCCAGACAGTTGTTGTCTGACGGCTGTCCCGTCTCACCAGACCTGGCGCAGTCTCAGGAGATGTGGCGCAGTTTGATGATCAATCTCAGCGAGATGGCGCACTCAACAAGCGGAACCGGGACGTTTCCGCCCTCGACCTGCCCACTGAGGGCAGGCTCCCATTCCATGATCATGCGCCAAGGTGGATGAGACAAACGGCCACGTGCGCCAACTTCAGCGAGACGCGCCCCCACCCGCGGCCGTCTCAATCGAGTTGGCGCATCGCAGGCCAGAGCACCGCTCGTACGCCAACTCAACGGAGAAGGGACACCCAGGGATGTCAGTGGACCTGGCACGAGACCATCGGAGATGTCCAGTAGGCGCGTGTACGGCAGGAAGGTTCGGCCCGGGGACGGTCTTGCCTCGGCAGCTGGCGTTGGTGGTGGCACCGGCATGCGGCGAGTCGTCCATGTCGTGGGTTGATCGGATGGCGCTGCGGAACGGACGCCCGCCGTGGACGATGGTCGAGGCGTGGGGCTCGATGTTCGCGCGTCGAGCGACGTTCGTGCACTGGCGTACGGCGTCGTCACGACGCCGGAGACATGCGGGACGATGGAGGCGGCTACAGGCGTGAGCTCGCCGGGGTTCCCTGCATCGCCCGCAGCCGCTTGACGTGTCCCGGTATGATGCGGCTACGGCGTGGCCAACCCTGTCTGGGCTGTTCCGCACCACCGGTCCAGTGCCTCCCTGACGGCTGCGCGATCTGGCTGCTGGCCTGCCCAGGCGACGTAGCCGTCGGGCCGGACGAGTACGGTAGGCCCCGCGGCAGCTCCTGCGGTGACGACATCGGCCCGAGGATCGCTGATGCGGGCTGTGCCTGGGGGGACGACGAGAACGAATCGGCCGGCGCGCAGCGCTTCGAACAGCCGCTGGGGCGACTGTGGCCCATCGGCCAGCGGTAGGTCGGGAGCGCGCCTGCCGGTCAGGTGGTGCGCGTGGGACGGCGCCGGGTATCGGATGCCGATCCCTGACAGGGCGCCCAGTGCCACGCGCCGTTCCACGGCCCGGGTTCGCAGCGCGGCTCCGCTCACCGCGTTGCGGATCGCGCGCGATATCGGTGATCTGAGCAGGGCCAGCCGCATCAGAATCCCGCTGGTGCGCAGCACTTGCCGCCCGACAGGATGGCGCTCGCGTTCGTAGCTGTCGAGCAGTCCCGCGGGAGCGGTGCCGTGCACGGCGGCGGCCAGCTTCCAGGACAGGTTGGCGACGTCCTGCAGACCGGTGTTCATGCCTTGTCCGCCCGCGGGCGAATGCACGTGCGCGGCGTCACCGGCGATGAAGACACGCCCGACCCGGTATCGCGGCGCCTGCCGCTCCTCACTGTGGAACCGGGACAGCCAACGCGGGTCGTGCATGCCGAAGTCGGTGCCGCGCGCCTTCCTGGTGAGCCACCGCAGCTCTTCCAGGTCGACCGGGGCGTCGTCCGGCAGATCACCATTGATGTTGCTGCGGCCGATGATGCGGTACCACCCGTCGCCGAACGGAGCCATGAACACGAACCCCTCACGGACGGAGTTCACCGTCAGCACCCCCTGGGGTGCGTGCGCCAGCCGCACGTCGGCCAGAATGACCGACCGCGCCACCGATCCTCCGGGGAAGGGCAGTCCGATGGCTTCGCGGACGCTGCTGTGGTGTCCATCGGCGCCGACGACGTAGCGGGACCTGTAGACGCGCAGTTGGCCGTCGGGTTCTCGTACCTCCAGGTCGACGCCCTGGCCGTCCTGGCGCAGCCCGGCCATCTCGTGTCCGGTGAGCAGCCGTGCGCCGTGCGCCAGGGCCCGTTCGCGCAGGGCGCGTTCGATGTTGTACTGGGGCGTGACCAGCATGTAGTTGTGGGTGCTCGGCAGCCGGGTCATGGCCGCGGTGACGTCGTCCCACAGGGTGAGCCCGGCCACCTTGTTACCGGTCGCGATCACCTGGTCGGCCAGACCGCGCATATCGAGCACTTCGAGTGTGCGGGCGTGCACGGCGAAGGCTCGAGAGATTCTCAGGTCGTCGACCCGCCGCTCCAGCACCGTGGTCGTCACCCCCGCCTGGGCGAGGTCGCCGGCCAGCAGCAAGCCTGTGGGACCCGCCCCCACAATGATCACATCCGTGTCCATGTCTGCACTCCCGAGCCGAACGGTACGGTACGGTTCGACAGTAGCCAGTGATCCTGACCGGCGAAAGCACGCCAGCGCCTCACTGGCCCGGAACCGGTCATCCGACAGATCCGGGCGACGCTCCCCGCTTTCCCCCTTTTGGCCCACAACCGTGCGTCGCTACGCCTGGTGCGATGCACGACACGTCCTGCCATCGGCTCCCGCCTGGTCACGGCCGGAGCCGGCCACGCTGCTGCGCCCACCTACAGGTCATCGGCGAGGCACACGGCCGCCTGTCAACAGCATGGGCCGGGACCAGTCGTTCGACAGATTCGCCGCCGGGCCAGGCTCGGTAGCCTGTGCCGGAACGCAGTGTCGGGGGAGATGATCCTTCATGCTCATCGGGCGGGCTGAGGAGCGGGCGGCCATCGATGGGTTGCTCGCGGACGTGCGCGGCGGTCGCAGCGGCGTGTTGGTCTTGCGCGGAGAAGAGGGCATCGGCAAGACCGCGCTGCTGAGCTACGCCGAGGCGCGAGCGGGTGAGCAGTTTCTGGTGTTGCGCGGCGCCGGTTTCGAGGCGGAAGCAGAGCTGCCGTATGCGGGGCTGCATCTGTTGCTGCGCAATAGCATCGACGCCATCGCGGCACTACCCGGTGAGCAGGCTCGCGTGCTGCACGGCGCGCTCGGGCTGGAACAAGGGCAGGCAGGCAGCCGCTTCCTCGTCGGGGTCGCCGTGCTCAACCTGCTGTCCAGCCTCGCCCGGCGACACCGGCTGCTCTGCCTCGTGGACGACGCGCATTGGCTGGACGCGCTCTCGGCGGAGGCGCTGCTGTTCGCCGCCCGCCGGCTCGGCGCCGGGAGCATCGCGATGATCTTCGCCGCCTCCGGTGACGTCTGCGCCTTTCCCGCCGCGGGCCTGCCGGAGTTGCACCTGACCGGCCTGGACACTGCTGCGGCCGCTGAGTTGCTCGCCGAGCATGCCGCCCGGCTGTCCCCGCGTCTGCGGGGGTATCTGCTCCAGGAGGCGCAGGGCAACCCGCTCGCACTGATCGAGCTGTCGGCGATGCTCACTGCCGAGCAGCGCGCTGGTGACATGCCGATCTATGCCGTCGGTGCCGCACCGGGGGCCGCGCCCAGCCGTGCCTGCCTTGCCTTCCGTGACCGCCTGGCTGTGCTGCCGCCGAAGACCCGCACGTTGCTGCTGGTGGCGGCCGCCTATGACGTGCGGGCCCTCGATGTCGTCCTGCAGGCGGCAGGAAAGCTGGGTGCGGGAGTGGAGGACTTGGGCCCCGCCGAGTGTGCCGGTGTGATCTGCAGTTGGGACGGGACGATCGCCTTCCGGCACCCTTTGATGCGCGCGGCCGCCTACCAGTCGGCGTCCACGGCGCAGCGGATGGCGGCCCATCGGGCGCTTGCCGAGGTCCTGCGGCAACGTCAAGACGCCTACCGCTGGGCCTGGCATCTTGCCGCCGCCCAGCTGGGGCCGGATGAGGAGATCGCGGCGGCGCTGGAGTCCAGCGCCGAGCACGCGCGTGGCAGGGGAGGATTCCCCGCTCTGGCCGCCGCCTTTGAGCGTGCGGCACGTCTCAGCCCCGCCCCTGCCGACCGGGCCCGCCGGCTCGCGGTGGCCGCTGCGGCTGCCGCGGACGCCGGGCAGTACGAGCGTGCCATCGCGCTGGTGGAGGAGGCGGCGCCGGAGGCCGAGGATCCGGTGGCGTTGGCGCACCTTGCCCGGACCCGGGCCATGGCCGCGATGGCGCATGGTCATCCGGAGACCGCCCAGAGCCTGCTGGCCGGAGCCGCCGACGCCGTCATCGGTCAGCGCCGGGATGTGGCCATCCGGCTGTACTTGGAGGCGCTTACCCCCACTGGGATGAGCAGCGACTACGCCGGGCTGGCGGAGAGGGCCGCTCGCGCGTCTCATGCGAGCCTCAGCACGGAGACACCATCGCTGGCCCGAGCTCTGGCGGGAGCGGGCCGTCTGGCCGCCGAAGAGCCGCCCGCAGGGTTGTCCTGGCTTGGCGACCTGATCGAGGGCCTACGCGACAACGCCTATCCGCTGGACCTGCAAGAGCGTGCCCAGCTGGCCATCTGGGATCTGGTCATCGGTGATGACGTGGCCTCATACGAGCGTGCTGCCGCCATCGAGCGCGAGTGCCGCCTGCAGGAGGCGGTCGGTCTGCTTCCGCTGGCGCTGACTTTGCTGGCCCGCTCGCAGATGTTCCTCGGCTTGCACCGTGACGCCCTGTCCAGTGCGAAGGAGGGCCTGCGCATCGCGCGGGAGAGCGGCCAGCGCTATCAGGCGGGGCTCTTGACCGGCATCATGACGTATGTGGCGGCCCTCGAAGGAGACGAGGCGCGGTGCCTGGGTCTGGCCGAGGAGATCGCTACGGTTCAGGACGCGGCGACTCGCAACATGCGCTGGGTCGCGTTGAACCTGCTGGATCTGGCGCTGGGACGGCCGGACAGGGCGCTGCGCAGGGCGGAGGAGTTCGTGATCGGCCCCGCCGTGCGCACCGTCATGGTCATGCACCGCATGCCCGACCTCGTGGAGGCCGCCTTGCAGGTGGGACGGGAGGATTTCGCGCGAGCGGCGGGTGAACGTGTTCGGGTGTGGGCCGCGCACACCGCCCAGCCCTGGGCCGAAGCGCTCGCGCTGCGCTGCCAGGCGCTGCTGGCACCGGAGGAGGAGGTTGAACGGCTCTATCAGCGAGCGCTGCGTTCGCATCTGCGGGGTGGCCGACTGTTTGAGCGGGGCCGTACCGAGTTGCTCTACGGGGCTTGGCTTCGGCGGGCGCGCCGCCGCTCGGACGCTCGCGCGCATCTCCAGCCTGCGGCGGAGATCTTCGACCGGCTGGGTTCCCGTCCATGGGCTGAACGCGCACATGCGGAACTGCGTGCCGCGGGGGAGCGACGTATCTGGCGGCAGCCCGGCAGCGGCGCACAGGACAGGCTCACCTCCCAGGAGTTGCAGATCGTCCGCATGGCGGGCAGCGGGATGAGCAACAGGGAGATCGCCGCGCAGTTGTTTCTCAGCCCGCGGACCGTCGGTTACCACCTCTACAAGGCCTATCCGAAGCTCGGGGTGGCCTCGCGCGCCGAGTTGTCACAGCTCGACCTGGACGAACAAGGCTGAACACGTCCGGACCGGCACGGCAGGCACGTAACAAGCATCCCCGATCACGGTTCCTGCCCGGGGTTCGGCACGGCCCGTTTCCGGTCGCCCGATGTAGGGTCGAACCGTACGGTTCGGTACGAGGGGGTTCGATGCACCGGCATGATCCTGATGACAGCAAGGTGCGCAAGATCCGGCGAGCCGCCGAGAGGTTGTTCCTCCGCCACGGCTTCGGCGGTGTGAGCACGGCGGCCCTGGCCAGGGAGGCCGGCGTGTCGAAGGAGACGCTGTATTCCCGCTTTCCGAGCAAGGAGGCGGTGCTGGCCGATGTCCTGGCGCACCTCATTCCCGCGGGTGTGCCCGACACAGCTGCGACGGCCCAGCCCGGCACTTGGGGTGATCTCGACCGGGCGCTGCGCCATCTGGCGTACGCGCTGCATCGAGCGCTCTCCCGGCGCCAGTACATCGAGCTGGCCCGTATCGTGATCGCGGAGACTCCGCGGCTGCCAGAGGCGGGGGAGACCTTCCGCCGGGCGGTGCCGGAGCACGCGTTGCAGATCACCGCGGAACTCCTGGCGGCCGGCCGGAAGGCGGGGCTGGTCGGCGATGTCGACGAGATGACCGCCGCCCGCATGTTCGTCGGTCCTCTGGTGGTCCACGCGCTGATGGGCGTCTTGCTGGCCGCCCCACGCGAGCAGGAAACCGGTCCCGAACCCATGGATCTCGACGCGCATGTGGACCTGTTCCTGCGTGCCGTCGCCAAGGACGCAGGCTAAGGCGCTCTTTCGGGGGACCGGTGTCCCTTCGGGCGCGCCCGGGCGTGCGGTCATGTGACTCCCATGACCGGTTGTGGAACCGACGACACCGTGCCGGCCTGCGTCAGCCTGCACCTGCCAGATGCAGGGGGCGACGCGCAGACCGCTAGGAAGCGCTGCCGAATTTGGGCGGCAGCCCGAACAGCTTGAACCTGATCTGGTCGAAGGTGCGATCCGGGAGCCAGCGGGCCACGAACGCCAGGAGACCGGAGTCCTTGCCGACCTTGTACCGGGTGGCCGGCTTGGCGGCGGTGAGCGCCCGAAGCACTACCTTGGCGACCGCGTCGGGGTCGCTTCCGCCTTGTTCCCTCGCGTAGCCCTTGGCGGTCATCGCCCGGTAGTTCACCGCGTAGTACGCGCGCTGAACCTCGGTCATCTGCTCCAGCACCCCTTCGGCATCAGTGCGCAGTTTCTCCACCGCCGCGGTGCGGATCGTGGCCGGCTCGATCAGCACGGTGTGGATGCCCCACGGATGCAACTCCATCCGCAGCGCCTCGGTGATCGAGGCGAACGCCCACTTGGAGGAGCACAGGGGTGCGGCGAACGGCAGGGTCAGCCGGTCACCGATGGAGCCGATGTTGATGATGCGTCCCTTGGCCCGGCGCAGGGCGGGCAGGAACGCCTGGATCACCGCCACCTGGCCGAAAACGTTGACCTCGTACTGCCATCGCAGCGTTTCCAGCGGAATGGCCTCCACGGGCCAGGTCAGGCCGATGCCGGCGTTGTTCACCAGGCCCGCCAGCGGCAGTCCCGAATCCTCGATGACCTTGGCAGCCTCTCGGATCGCGGGCTCGTCGGTGACGTCCAGGATCAGGGGCGTCACTGCTCCACCGGCCTGGTGTTGCAGCGCCGCGCCGTCGGCCTCCTTGCGCACGCCCGCGAAGACGTGATAGCCGGAGTTGGCAAGCCTGATGGCCGTGGCCTGGCCGATGCCGCTGGAAGCTCCGGTGACCACGACTGCTCCGCGGCCTGCGTTGTGGGTCTGCATGACCGTCCTCCGAGAACGTGACTGCCTGTGCTGGTCACGCTAGTGAGTGCCGTCCCGGGGCGAATCCGTCACATGACCAGCGTCGGGGCATGGCGGTCAGGCCGGGATGTCCTCCATTGCGCTTGCCGCAGCGGCCGGTGTGGACCGGTCACCTGCCTGATGCGGTCGCGCCCCGGGAGCACCTAGCGTTCTGGTCACCTGATCTTCTTGCCATGAGGAAAGGAGCCATGCTGGTGATCAAACGTCTGCTGGGTGCGGCGCTGATCGGCTGCGTCCTGTGCGCGGGCGCGGTGTTGTGGGCCCAGGCGGCCCAGGCCGATGCCATCCACACCGAACCGCCGACCAACTGGACCCCGGACTGACGTCCGGCGTACCGGCATTCGCCCAGGGGCGGTCCGCCCAACGTGGAACAGCCCGGGCTTGGCCCGGGCTGTTCGGCGTTGGGACTTTTCGGCACCGGCGTCACCGGCGTACCGGGGTGGTTCTGCCGGCAGCCGCGTTCTTGGTAGCGGGCAGGGCCCACAGGGCCAGGCAGGCTACCAGGAGGCCGCCGATCCAGGACGTCCACGCCGCCCCGCTGAGCCCGGTGTAGGAGATGGCCCACGGAGCAATGATCAGCAGCACTGCCCAGGTGACGTTGGTCCACTGGCTAGCCCCCGACGCCGGCTGGGCCAGAGACCACAGGGCGGTGCACACCACCAGAGCACCCATCACGATGAGCGTCGACGCCGAGCCGGTGTCGGTGGTCGTCCACACCGGGGCGAGTGCCAGGTACAGGCCGATCACCAGATTGGTCCAGTCCTGCCACCGTGTCCATGGCTTCATGACATCCTCCTTGTTGGATGAAGCCGATCTCTGGCCAGGCCTCTTGACGGAGGCCTTGACACGCTCAACGGTAGGGTCCGCCGCTCATCCTACGAATCTGTCACGTGACGAGGTCGGTGACTGGTCTGTCGCTCTGCGGCTCTTCAAGTGGGGGAGGGGCTGGCTGGCAGGCGCGCCGGCGGAGGTACAGAGAGGGCGCTCGAGGCGATCGCCGTGACAAGGTCGTTGACCATGTTCACCAATGCCGCAAGCTCCGCAGCGCCATCCAGGCCGCCGAAGATGGTGGCGTCAACGGGCTGCCGGGCCGCCGTCGGTCGGCCCTCTCGGGCGGCGCCGGAGGGGCGGTGATCAGAGATTTCGGGACAGAAATCCTGGCAGTGGGTCATGAGAAGGTCTCCGCAGGAGCCTGACGAGAGGCCGGCGAGCGGACGGCCCCTGCGCTCTCCGGCCGCCGGACCTGGCCGGATGGCGGGCCTGGCCTGCCGGGTTCCGACAGCGAGCCGACTTACCCGGTGCGCCAGCACCACAGCGGTGTTCCGAAGCTGATTGCTGGTCGACGCCCCGTCGAGCGGTCCCTGTCAGGGCAGCCCGACCTGCCCTTCAGCGTGAGTGCCGGTTCGCCGGGAACCTCGGGTGAGGGCGTCGGGAACGGCGTCGCCGGAATCCAGGGGCTCCGGGCAGCCGGGTCACGGCTGCCCGGAGCGGTGCGCCAGTGGGACTGTAGAGGCCGGGCGTGCCTCGCGTATCAGTCATGTGACCGGTCCCCTGGCGCTGACCGGAATCCGCGCAGGGGGATATCGGTGCGGCGCCGGTCAACCGCGGTCGCCCGCCGTCGAGAGCGGGCCGCCTTGGGATCGTTCGGTTTTGTCGCCGGTCTCCCCGGGGGCCACGGTCCGTGGGTCGACGGCCTCCGAAGGCGCCGCGGCCGCATACGTGCCGTCGGGCTGCTGGTCCCGGTCATGCGGCGCCAGCCAGAAGACGCGCCGGACGAAGGAGCCTGAGGCTCGTGACGCCTTGGCCTCGGCGCTCAACTCGGCGTAGCCGACCAGACGGCCCGGACGATGGTAGGGCGGCTTGCCTCTCCTGCGTGCGACGCGATCCAGGCTCTGGCGGACGTAGTCGAGGGCGCTGATGTCCTCGAGCCACACCAGGTTCTCCTCGTGGGCGAGGTCTTGAGGTTCGATCGGTTTGCTCACCGCCGCAACTCCTCGATGTCATCGGCGAGCAGTCCAATACCCGGATAGTACTTACGTGAGTTGGACAGGAGCATCTCCTTCGGCGATGTCATGCCGAGTGCGTCGCGCACCCGGGCGGCAAATGCGCGAGCGGAAACCGGGGTGGCCCCTTCACTGCCGCACCACCGGGTATAGGCCTGGTACAGCTGTGCCTGCTCCGCCCGGAGGCCCGAATCACGTCTGTCGATCTTGCAAGCCTCGTCGAGGAACCTCCCCACCACATCCTCCGTCGCTTCGTAGGCGTCCGTGGCGACCCGGACGCGGTGAGGGCCGCTGAGGTTCTTGTCGCCTCCCAGGTAGCGTCGTGCTCCGTCGATGAGCCACGCCACGATTCCGGGCCCTTCCTCTTGCACCAGGATGCGGGCCAGGTTGTCGATCTTGCGTTCGTCCGGAACGACGCGTTCGAACGGGACGAGCCGCAGGCGGCGCCAGAACGCGGGGCCGCCACTGGCGACCTCCGGGCGATGGTTGCCCAGCAGCCACAGGTGGTGGGTGGGTTTGAAGCTGAAGAAGTCTTGCCGCATACGCCGGGCTTTGATGGTGTCGCCGCCGGTCAGTAGCTTGACCCTGCCCTCGTCGAATCTGTCGCCGGGTTTGAGCTCCGAGCAGACGATCAACCGGCGGCCGTGCAGCTCGGCCAGATCGGTGGGATGACCCTCGAAGGCTTTCGCCATCAGGAATCCCGGCGGGGCGGCGTCGCCGTAGTCTCCCAGGAGTTGCAGCATGACCTCCAGGAGCACGGACTTGCCGTTCTTTCCGGTACCGAACAGGAACGGCATGACCTGGGCCCCGACGTCACCGGTGATGGAGTAACCCAGCAGCAGGTGCAGGAAACTCGCCGTTTCGTGGCCCTCGTCGTCATCTCCGAAGGTGTCACTGAGGAAGCGCTGCCAGCGCGGGATCGGCATGCGTTCCGGAGCGACGCTCGTCGAGCGGGAGTGGAAGTGGCGAGCGGGATCGGGCTTGGTCAGCAGGCCCGTCCTGAGATCGACGACACCGGCGGGTGTGCACAGGACATAGGGGTCGGCGTCGAGCTGATCGGGATTCAGTACCATCCCGGGGGCGGCCTTGGCCTGGGTCAGAAGGGCGTTCATGCCGGCCGTGGACAGGGATCGGCGCCGGTGCCGGGCGAGTTCGTTGGCGCTGTAGCCGCCGCTGGGGTCGAAAGTCGCCAGTTGCTCGGCCATCTCGCCGGCCGCCCACATGACGGTCTCGGTCTCGTCCAAGGTCCACCGATGATGGTGCCAGCGGTGCCACCCCAGTCCGGGGACATAGCGATAATCCCGGCCGTACAGCGACACGAAGAGCTTGGCGTTGCCCCGATCGGACAGGGAGTCCGGCAGGAGGCCCTGTCGGGTCACCGTCGCTGCCTGCGCTGCGGTCTGCGGCGCGGAAGGCTGGGCCTGCACGTCCGTCAGTGCCAGATCCAGCATCTGCTGAGCTACCGCGGTGGGATCGAAGTCTCCGCTATTGGTGAGGCTGGTCATGAGCGGCCCGCTGGATGCAGCGGCCGTCTGGCGCCGGCCGCCAGGCCGCTTCGGATGATGGGTGCGCAGCGGCGTTCCTGCCCGGGGCGGGCCCGATCAGCTGCTTCGGTAAGCAGGCGGCGCGCTTCGTCGGCGCTGAGATATCCCCCTGCCACCAGACCTCCCGCCGTGAACGCCGCCCGGTTGAGCTTGTCGCTGAACCCGGCTCCTTCCGGCACGGCCGCGCACGCCACCACCTCGGCGATCAGCTTGTGCAGCGCCCTGGCCGCCACGCTCTGACCGCCGGCGGCCACCACCGCCTGCCTGGCGCGGGCCGGGATAACGAAGGAGGGTAGCTTCGGCGGGGTGAGGGAGCCCAGGTGGCCGGTCCGGGTCAGTTCTTGAGCGATCCATTCGGGCAGGGGGGCGGGCTGGCGGCATTCCCCCACGATCGTGTAAGTGCCCTCGCGGGTGCGCGTTCCGGGAGCGACGATGTAGCCGCCTGAAGCGCGGATGTCGACCTGCCAGGCCAGTGCGCGCGCCGGGCTGGAGCCTGATGAGCACCACCAGGTGAGGCCAGGATCAGTGCGATACCAGACATGCAGGCCGCCAGAGGGGGTGCGCACGCGCAAAGTACCGCTGTCCTCGGCGGGGTCGGGCGCTCTGCGGAGCGCGGCCAGTAAAGCCAGCGTGTGACGGCCGGTCGCCAGCCCTCTGAGATCGACGCGCGCGTCGATGGGGATACCGGGCAGAACCCGGTCGCGCGCGGGCACGGGCTTGGCGTGGGAGTCCACGTCGATCACCAGGAGATTGGCGGGGCCGCATGCCACTCCCACCCCGAAACGCGGGTGAGAGCCCCACCAGGAACGGATGAGGCGACCGTCGGTGGTGGCCGCATGGAACCCGTGGCACCAGCGGCCCGACCGCAGGCAGGAACAGTGGCTCAGGGAGTGATCGGGTGCCTGACACGTGGAGCAGTTCCCCGCAGGCGTCTTGCGGCCGGGTGCGAGCGGATGAACCGGCCAGCCCTGCTGCGCGCACCATTGAGCGACCTCCAGTGACGCAGGAGCGGGAGATTCCACGTCATCCCTTCTGATCGTTGTGTCCGCCCACGGGGCTGGCTCGTTGTCAGGGCTTGGTGCCAGGCCGTGGGGAGGCCAGAGCGACTCAAGCGACTGACAATTGCCAATGTGGTGAAACAGATTAGCGGACATGGTTCTGTCCGCGCGGTCCGCGCGGCGAGGCAGGTATACCTGTTTTGCCGCCGCCTGCGGCTGTCCGGCTGATCGCGGCCGAGCCCGCTCCGGCGGCCGTGCCGCTGGTGAGTGTCTTGGGTCGCTCCACTCGCGCACGGAAGAAGCTCCTGGCCAGAAGCTGTTTCTTCCGAGCCGAGCGACTGAAGCGACTCAAGCCTGCACTTGGACGTGACGAGCTGGATCAGTCGGCTTATAAAGAGACCTTGCGGCCTTGACGGTCGCTTTGGTCGCTCCACCGGCGATGTCACGAGCCACCACAGAGACTCATCAGGGAAGCGACCGAAGCCTGTAGTCGCTTCAGTCGCTCTGGTCGCTTCAGTCGCCGATTACATCGCCGCAGGTCAACAGGCTCAGCTACTTCAGAGAGCGACTGAAGCGACTCAAGGCCCAGGTCTATAACGCCAAGATTTCATTCGAGATTCTCACCTGATAGATACCGAACCTGAGTCGCTTCAGTCGCTCAGCACGGCCCCTATAGGCGCTTGAGCAGGGAAGACATGAGCGACTCAAACCAGAGACCGGACGGTTCACCGAAGGTCATCCGCCAGTTGAGTAGCTCACTAGGGGTCTTTTCGATCAACCAAGAAGAGATGCTGCCGTGAGCGACCCCCGGCTCAGTTGCTCACTTCCGGGGGTCTGCGCCGCGGTCGCGACGGTCATGGTGCAGCCGGGCCAGGACCACGCGACGCTTCCGGCGTCCAACGACATGGTTCGTGCCCCGTCCCGGATGCGCGACTCGTCTCGCGACGGGCGTTTGTTCCCTGCCGGTGCGTCAGAGAAGGCTTCCGTTGACCTTCCCCACAGTCGAGGAGCCGCATGGCCCACCGCTGTCCCCTCATTCGTGGCAGCACTGGCGATCGCCGCAACGCAGGCCCCCGTCCCGCCCGTCCTAGTGGTAGCCAGCCCTGTCGAACGGGCACGTCAGCTTCACCGCGAGGGAAGACGTGTCCGTCTGCCAGGCAGAACCTGACAAGAACGTCGCCGACGTCACGTCATTCGGGCCAGGACGTCCTTCACCATCTCCATGCGCCAGGTGACAGGCGGCTGGACAGAGAACGCCACCATGTGGAACGCCCGTCCGGCGTTGGACGGCACGGTCATCACCTCCCGCACCGGCTTCACCTCCGGCGCCGGGGCCAGCTTGGATCTCTCGCCGGTGATCTGAGGCGGCGCAGGCCATCGAGAACCGGGGCGACCTGCTCCCTACCGTCGCGGCCATCGCCGAGTCTGACGGTTCCGTCGCCGGGTTCACCGAGCTGGTCGTCCCGGGAGAGGGCAAGGGCGATGCCCAGCACTACGCTGCCGGCGTGCTTCCCGGACATCGCGGGCACGGCCTGGCCCGCTGGATGAAAGCCGAGGCCATCCGGCAGGCACGCGAGCGCTACCCGGACCTCGCCGGCCTGCTGACCGACACTGCCGACAGCAATCGCCACATGCGTGTCATCAACGACGCGCTCGGCTACCTGCCGGCCCACCAGAGGGTGACACTACAGCTCGACCTGTAGCGGCGGCAGCCTGCCAGCCGAGGTCCTTTCGCCATCGGTTGGTGAAGAGGGGCGCGCTCACAAAACGCCGGGTGACCTACCGAGGCCTCAACGTCACAGCACGCCTGAAGTGACAACCTCCAGAGGGCCGCTGGGACATCGACGGGCGCAGACCAGTCGGATGACAGATTCTGCTGGGGCCGTTGTCGTCTAGGTTGCTGATGGGAACGGACGCCTCTCCATCACGATGTGGCGGCATACGCGATCGAAGGAGGTTCCCATGAGGGACAACGGCTGGGACTGACCTTCCCTGTCCTGTCGGGTGGCTTCCGCTCTGTGCGGCCTGGCGTGCGATGAGCACGCCAGGCCCGTCGCATGACTGGTGCAATAGTGATCAGATACCGGGACCTCTTCGCCATCGGAGAGTTCCGCTACCTCTACGCAGGTCTGGCACTGTCCTACCTGGGTGACAAGTTCGCCGCTCTGGCGATGACCGTGTTGGTGTTCGACCGCACGCAGTCCAGCCTTCTCAGCGGTCTGGCGCATGCCTCCGCCTTCCTGCCCGCTCTCCTCGCCGGTCCCCTGCTGGGCGGTCTGGCTGACCGTTTCCGCCGGCGGGAACTCATGATCGTGTGCGACGCCGCCCGCGCCATCCTGGTGGGTGCGCTGCTCATCCCCGGCATGCCGATCGAAGGGGCGATAGCGCTGCTGTACATCGCGGCTCTCTTCTCCACGCCCTACATGGCCGCACGGTCGGCGCTCCTGCCGGAGATCCTGCACGGGCAGGCCTCCGTCACGGGCAACGGGCTGCAACGGATCACCTACCAGCTCAGTCAGGTGGTCTCGTTCGCGGTAGGGGGAGCGCTGCTGAGTGTGGTCGAGCCCGAAGGGGCACTGCTGTTCAACTCCCTCACCTTTTCCTTGTCCGCGGCGCTTACCGCTTACGGCGTACTCTCGCGTCCCGCCCCGGCTTCCGCGGGGCCACGCACGTCAGCCCCGGCAGGTTTCCGGGTCGGTTTGCGGCACGTCTTCGGCGATCCCTGGCTGCGCAACTGTCTGATGCTGGTCTGGCTGGTGTCAGCGTGCGTTCACGCGCCGGAGGCGATCGTCTACCCCCTTGCCGTCACCCTCGGCGGCGCCGCCCCTCTGGCCGGCATGCTGCTCAGCGCCACCGCCCTGGGCTTCGCCACCGGGGCTTTCCTGCTCACCCGCGTCCTGACGCCGTCGGTGAGGGATCGGCTGATCGTGCCGTTCGCGGTCGTGGCGGGCGCGGCACTGCTGCCTCTGATCACCGTGCCGCCGACGCCCGTGGTCATCGTCCTGCTCTTTGCCTCAGGCCTCGGCTGCGGCTACTCGGCCCCGTTGAACGCCTTGTTCGTCCAACGGGTGGCACCCGCCTACCGCGGACGAGCCATGGGGGTCGCGATCGCCGGCCTTACCGGCGGCCAGGGCTTGGGCTTCCTCCTGGCCGGTGCATTCACCGCCATCGGCGTGCCGCCAGCGGCCGGCTTCACCTTGTGCGGAGCGGCCGCCGTGGTCGCCGCGCTCGTCGCCGGCCGGCTGTGGAAGCGCGCCTGACGAACTGGAGATATCCCCTGAGGAGGATCGCTTGCCGAGCCACCTTCACGGTGAACGGCGCTGCCCTTGCCAAGTCGCCCTTCGCTCAGGTCGGTCTGCACACCCTTGACCTGGCCGACCCGCGATACGGGGCCATCATGCGATGTCGGCTCAGTGACATGTGGCGATTCTGCGCCGCCGCCGATCTAGGGTGCGGGCATGTCATACGTGCTCCATGCTGTTGTCAGCGACTTCGATCGTCTCCGGTTGCTGTCGGGCGATTTACCGCGGGCTGTGGTGGCACCGCTCCGGCAACGCTTGGGGCTGCTGCCGGTGACCGGAGAGATCTTCGACGAGTTGTCTGACGTATGGCGGGGGGATGGGCCCTTCAAACTCATGTCCCCGGCGTTCGCCGCGAGGCTGAAGGACTGGTCACGTGGCGGCCGTGTCGCCTACGTGGAGGCGGATTTCTTCGGCGGCGACGGCAGCCAGAGCGCCGCCTTGTGGGAGAACGGTCGTCAGAGCTGGGGTCCCGAGCATGCCTGGATCCCTTCAGGACCACGCGAGAGCTGGCCGATCAACGCCGTGCTCGCGCGCCTCGGGGCGCACGGAACAGGTGCGTTCGACCTCTTCGACACGGTTGGCTTCGCGCAGGAGCGCGACATGGAGGGGTGGCGCTGGGCGGGCCTGCGTGCCCTCGACGCCCCCGACTACGACGCTTGGGAGGCGCTGTGCCGCATGAAGGAGGAGGCTGATGCCCGCGTCGCTGCCGAACGTGATAAATACGTCAAGCGTGGCGATGTTCCCGTCATACTCGACGGCAAGGCGGTGATGGAGGTGCTCGGCATCCCATCATCCCCTTTGGTGGGGGCCGCGATCCGTCATCTGCAGGAGGTTTACCTCCAGCGCGGCTCCCTCGCCTTCCACGAGGCCGTTGCCGAGCTTCGCCGCTGGGCTCAGAGCCTGTGAAGCGTTCGATGAGATGCACGATCGAACGGTCACGAGGGCATGCACCCCGCTCAGCCCGTCACCGCGGTAGGAGCCCCACCCTACGGAGATGACGCGCTCATGTGGGTAAGTAAGGAGCCGACTGGACAGCCGGAACAGCCACGTCAACGGCAGCAATCGGGGCCTGGACATCAGCGGAAGTGCTTTGGCCGCCCTCGCATCGAAGCCTGCCTCGCATGCCGACCGTTAGGCTGCGCGTACTCAAGGGTGCACCACAGATCGGAAGAGCTCGATGAACAAGATGGGCCGTCGTCCGGGGCCGTCGACCACGAGGGGTGAGATTGTGGCGGCTGCGGCGGTGTCGTTTAGTCGTGTGGGGTTTGAGGCGACGAGTGTGCGGGGGGTGGCGGCGGATGCGGGGGTGGATCCGGCGTTGGTGCGTCGGTTTTTTGGGGGGAAGGAGCAGTTGTTTGGTGCGGTGATGGTGTCGGTGTTTCGGCCGGAGGAGGCGGTGGTGGGGTTGTTGCGGGGGCCGCGGGGGCGGTTGGGGGAGCGGTTGGCGGGTTATGTGCTGGATGTGGTGGGTGAGGTGGAGGCGCCGGGGCCGTTGCTGGGGTTGATCCGGTCGGCGGCGACGAGTGAGCGGGCGGCGGCGCTGGCACGGGAGTTCCTGGCCAAGGAGATGCTGGGCAAGCTGACCCGCTCGCTCGGGGTGGACCATCCCGAGCTCCGTGCCGGCCTGGCTGCCAGCCAGTTGGTGGGCTTTGTGATCGCCCGGTATGTGGTACGGGTGGATGCCCTGGTAGCGGCGGGACGCGAGGAGCTCGTCGCCTGGCTCGCTCCGGCGCTGCAGCGCTACCTGACCGGCCGCGCCCCGCTACCGGCAGACGGCCACCGTGTCGCGCTGCTGCCGGCCGCCGCACCGGCGTCCCCCGAAGCGGGAAGCGACACGGCCACGCCGACCGGCAAGGCGCCAGAGGTCAGCGGCCCGTGAGATTCACCGGCAGACTCTGCAGTCCTCGAAGCGTCGTCCTGCCGTTCCACTGAGCCGGCCCGTCCGGGGCCATCGCGGGGAACCTGCGCATCAGTGCGGGAATGGCGATCCGGCCTTCCAGCCTGGCCAGAGCCGCGCCGAGGCAGTGGTGGATGCCGGAGCCGAAGGCCACGTGCTCGCGCGCGTTGACGCGGTCGAGCTTCAACTCCTCGGCGTCAGCGCCCCATTGGTCCGGATCACGATTGGCCGCCGCCAGCCCGACCAGGAGCAAAGAGCCCGGTGGGATGACCGTGTCGTGCACCTCGTACGGCTCGATGGTGATCCGCACCGTGACATGAAGGGATCCACCGTAGCGGAGGAGTTCCTCCACAGCGTTGGCGTCCAGGTCCTCCTGCCGGCGCAGCAGGTCGGCCTGATCCGGACGGTCCATCAGCGCGAGGGCGGAGCTCGAGATCAAGTGGGACGTGGTCTCATGCCCTGCGCTGTACAGCAGGATGACCTGCTCGACCAGTTCCTGCTCGCTCAGCACGTCTCCGGCGTACTCGGCCGCGAGCAACCGCGTGATCAGGTCATCCCCCGGGTGATCCCGCTTCCACGCGACGATCTCAGCGGTCAGCGCTCTCATCTCGTCACGCGCGACGGCGAAGGCACGCAGCTTGTCAGGATCCAGGGTGAACTCGATCGATTCTGTGAGCAGAGTGATCAGCTCGCGCAGCCGGGTCATGTCCGCCTGCGGCCACCCCAGCATGTCGGAGATCACTCGAAGCGGCAGGGGAAGCGCGTAGTCACTGACGAGGTCGACGGTGCCCCGCTGAGCCAGGTCATCGAGTGACGCCTCCACCAGAGCGCGAATGCGCGACTCCAACCGCTGGACGGCGCGAGGTGTGAACGCCTGGGACACCAGCCGGCGCAGCCTGGTGTGGTCCGGGGCGTCCCGCTGCAGCATGGACACCCGCTGCTCGGTATCGGCGTAGTCGGCGACGGCCCGCGCCTGGACGATGGGGCTGTCGCCCGCCCTCCACGGCTCGACCGACACCGGGCCCCGCAGCACGTCGACGACGTCGTCATAACGCGACAGCAGCCAATAGCCCCAGGGGCTGTGAAAAACGGGCGCGACCTCCCGCACACGCGCGTAGTGAGGGTAGGGGTCCTCGGCGAATCCCGGTGCGAGAGTATCGAAGAGGGCGATCGCCTCCTCGGCCGTCATCTCTGCCATGCTGCACACCCCGGCACATGTCGTTGGGCATCTGAAGAAGGCCATCAGCTTAGGAACCGGTGCTCACCGGCCGCATCTGTCGCATGACCGGTCCCGCCGTCACGCCAGCGCCGCCTCCACGCGCAAGCGAAGGTCCGACAGCCGGCTCACCGGCTCATTGCTGAAGACCAGGCGCACGTGCCGGGTGGCGACGGCACCGCCCCAGGCGGTCATGGGGGTGGCGGCGACTCTGCCGCGGCGCAGGAGCCGCTGCGACAGCAGCGCGGCGCGCATCCCCAGTGCTTCGGCGTCCAGCAGGCAGGACCATCCGCCCGCGGCGCGGACCACAGGCAGGCCTGCCAGTTGATCCAGCATGACGTCATGGCGCAGCTGGTATTCCCTCACCGCCTCGGGCACGCCCGCCCCGGACGGGTCGGTGAGCGCGGCAGCCGCCCCGTGTTGGGCGAAACCACTGGCCACGGTCGTGTTGTAGATGACTGCCATGCGGATGCGTCTCATGATGTCGGCAGGGCCGGCGATCCAGCCGATGCGCCACCCGATCATCCGGTACTCCTTGGACACCGATCCGATCACGATCGTCCGCTCGGCGAGGTCGTCCACCCGGCAGGGATGGATGCGGGGGTGGCCGTCGAAGACGACGCGTTCCATGGCGGCGTCGTAGACGAGGTACGCGCCCGTCCTGTCACACACCTGCGCGACCGTTTGCCAGTCGTCGTGGTCGAGAACCACGCCGGACGGCATCGACGGGGACATGAGCAGCAGCGCCGCGGCTTTGGGTGACTGTCCCAGCGCCTCCCGGTCGAGCCGCCAATGGCCCTTCTCCACGCGCAGTGGCACCAGGGACGGCCGTGCTCCCGCCAGCCATACCCGTTGCAGCAGGCCGGCGTAGGTGGGGTCGGTGAGCACGACGCGATCACCCGGCTCGGCCACCGACAGCAGCACGGGCATGACTGCAGCGGTGCCTCCGGAGGTGATGACCACCTGACCGTCCGGGTCGTAGGTCCGGCCGGTGCGCCTGTGCAAGTCGGCCGCCACCGCCTCGCGCAGCACCGGAAGACCGGTCAGGGGCAGCCAGCTGTTACCGGTGCCGCCGGCCAGGGCCTTGACCGTGGCCAGCACGGCGACATCCGGTGGCGCCAGGTCGGTGTCGAGATTTTCCAGCCGCAACACGTCCGGATCATCGCCCGCGGCGGCGGCCACCTGGTCGAGCCCGATGGGCTGGACGGACTTGAAGCGACGGTTGGAGCGCACGCACACCTGCCTCATGGACCTGAGCGAGAGCACCAGCTTGACCGCCGTGGCGGTGAGGCGAATCCGTCAGGCGACCGGTCCTGCGAAGACGTGCGTGGCGGAGCGGTGCAAGCCCGTCCTGTTGGCTGGTTGGGGGAGGAGATGTCAGCGGGGTTGACCAGTCGCCTGACTGATGTGCGTGCCGATCTGTGGCATCTAGCATCTCGGGTCGTTGGTCAGCAGCCGGGTGGTGGGCTCGATCGTTCGCCCGCCCTGGTGTTTCCCTGCATGGAGGAATTGGATGAGAAGAGTTCTCGCCTCTGGCGTGGCAGCCGGCGCCGTGGCGCTGGCCGTCCTTCCCGGCACGCCGACGGCGGCGAACGCGGCTTCCGCGGAGCAGTCGGTCGCCTTCGGCTCCTGCCCTGCGGACCTGGCAGCGCCGTACCCCCATCTGACCTGCGCCACCGTGCAAGTTCCGATCGACTACGCCAATCCCGGCGCCGGCCACACGAGCGTGCTGCTGTCCAAGGCGGCGGCCAAGGACCCGTCCAAGCGGCGTGGCGTCCTGCTCATCAACCCCGGCGGCCCAGGCGCGGGCGGAGCCGAGTATGTTGGACGGCTTTCCAAGCCCAACGCCAGTGGCGTGACCCGGCTGCCGAGCCGCGTGCTCGACAGCTATGACGTCATCGGCATGGACCCTCGTGGCGTGGCGCACAGCTCGCCGATCAGCTGTGTCGACCCGTCCTACTGGGCGGGGCCGCAGCCCGATCCGGATCCGGGGGCCAACCGGCTGAAGCTGTGGAAGATCTGGGACGACTTCGCCGCCGGCTGCGGCCGCAACGCCGGAGCGCTGCTCGGTCGGATGGGCACCAAGGACGTGGCCAGGGACATGGACGCCATCCGCGAGAAGCTGGGCGAATCAAAGATCAGTTACCTGGGGTACTCCTACGGGACGTATCTCGGTGCCGTTTACGGCACCATGTTCCCGCAACGCGTCGACCGCATGATCTTGGACAGCAGCGTCGATCCGACGCCCACGCGGATGTGGTACCAGGCCACGCTGGCCCAGAATCCCAAGGTGCAGCGTCGTCTGGAGGAATGGCTCGGCTGGGTTGCCAAGCACGACGACGTCTTCGGTCTCGGCAGCACCCTTGATCAGACGCGAGCGGCGTGGAACGCCACCCTGAGCGACTTCCGCACAACGCCGCATGGGCAGGTCGGCGGCAGTGAGCTGCTCGGCATCGCCTACGGTGCGACCTTCGGTGAGTCGTTGTGGGTTCCCCTGGCGCAGGCGCTGAGCGACTATGTGGTCAAGGACGACGACGCCTCCCTGGTGGCTCTGGCCGCCCCGGCCACCGACGCGGCCACGGAGAACGGCATCGCCAGCTTCAACGCCGTCATCTGCCGCGACGCGGCCTGGCCGGCCGAGACCATCGAATATGAGCGTGACGCGGGCAGGTCGGCTCAGACGTCCCAGTTCGCCTACTACAACATGTGGAACAGCGGCTCGGCGTGCGCGACCTGGAGCGTCGCCAACGAGACACGTGTGCTGCCCACCGGCGACGGCCTGCCGCCGATTCTGATGTTCAACTCGATCGGCGACCCGTCCACCCCGTACGAGGGCGCCCTGAACATGCACAAGGCCCTGCCCAGCTCCGTGCTGGTCACCGAGCAGGACTCCGGCAAGCATGGTGTGTTCGCCAACCCGGTCGCCTCCACCAACCCGGCCGCCCAGCGGATCGGGGAGGACTACCTCGTCGACGGGCTGCTGCCGGCGGGGGACGTCAGCATTCCCGGGCACGCGCTTCCCGTGCCGACCAGCGCCCGCGTCAGCCAGGCGCCGGTGCCCGGCGTGCTGCCCCAGGTCGAGTAGCGCGAGCCACTCCGCTGTGCAGGGGCACGGACCCGAGAGGTGAGGGGTGGCCGGATTGCGCCGCCCCTCACCTGCGGGCTTCACCAGCCCGGCAGGCGCTTGCGGCTTCGGCTCTGACAAGCCGGGGAATCTCAGAGGCCGGCGGCGTTCCCGCCGGATGCGCGGCCGAGCGAGCGCTGCTGGCCCTGCCGCAGCTGGTGGCGCAGGAAGGCGATCTGATCAGTGAGCACATGTTCGCGCGTGTCGGCGTCGGTGTAGAAGGTGAAATGTGTGCCAGGGTAGCTGCGCAGTTCGCCGTGCGGGGCTCGGTCCGCCAGGGCCCGGGTCGTCTCGATGGGTGTTTCGTGGTCATCAGCCGCGACGCAGACCAGCAGCGGCATGGTGAGCCGAGCCGCAGCCTGGTCGGGGTGGTAGCGCATCATGTCCAGCAGCGCCCGGGGGGCGACCGTGTTGCGCCACAGGGTCGTGGCTTCTCCGCTGGAGAGCGCTTGGATGTGCCGCTCGGCCTCGTCGGTGGCGGTCACGGCGAGCTCGCCAGGCCTGCCGACCATGGGGATGTAGTACGGCGAAAGGCCGAGCTTGCCGCGCACCGCGTCCCAGATGATGGCCCCCAGCAGACGCAGCGTCTGCCCGGTCGAACGTCCCTCGACCCGCTTGGGGAATCCGTTGAACGGGATTTGCGCCACCACCGCCACGATGGCCGGGTCATCGGCGGCCGCCGAGATGACATGCGCGCCGCCGAGCGAGTTTCCCCACAGCATGACGCTGCCCGGGTCGATTCGCTCGTCACCGCGCACGAAGGCGATGGCGGCGCGCAGATCGTCTTGCTGGCCGTCGATGTCGGCGAGCTGGCGTGGCTCGCCGGCGCTCTCACCGAAACCGCGATAGTCGAACACCAGGGCCGCCATGCCCTCGGCGGCGAACCGCTCCGCGTGCGGGAAGAGCCGGTCCATCGTCCCGCTGAACCCGTGGCACAGCACGACGCACGGCAGCCGCCCGCCGGGCGCCGTCGGCAGGTAGAGATATCCCGTGCAGGTCGTGCCGCGGGATTCGAAGGCAACCCGCATCCGTTCGCTCATTCTCGCCACCCCCAGAAACTAACCGTTGGTAAGCATGCTAAACGACGAAGTTAGACTGGTGGTAGGCGGCCGGTGCCGTGAGGAGTCAGATGAGCGCGACCTTCCAGCGGATCCTGGCGGCCGCGCGTTCGCTGTTCGCCGCACGCGGCTACCGCGCCACGTCCATGCAGGCCATCGCGGACGAGGTCGGTATCACCAAGGCGGCCCTGTACTACCACTTCGCCTCCAAGGACGAGATCCTGCGCCACCTCACCTTGCCGCTGCTGGAGGAACTGGAGGACGCGCTCGGCGATGCCGAGAGGGCCGGCGACGCGCAGACAGTGCGCTGGCGCGCCATCGAGGGCTACGTGGAGGTCCACCTGCGTCACTGCCAGACGCTGCTGATGCTCGTCCGGGACATGACACTGCTGGTGCAGGCGCCGCTGGCCGATCGGTTCCGTGCGGCGATCGCCCTGGCCAACGAGTTGGTATGCGGGCCGGAGCGCAGTCTGGAGTGGCGCGTGCGCGCCTCACAGGTGGTGGCCGGGCTGGGCGATCCGGTCGTGCTCTTCCTGGACGCCCCTGCCGGCAGGATCAGACGTCACATCCTGGACGGTGCCCGGGCCCTGCTGCTGCCACTGCCGCCGGCCGCGGCGGAGGCGGGACGGGAGTCCGGCGATGCGGCACCCGCCCGGCCGCCCTGCGGATCGGACGGCGATCGGCGTCCTCGCGGGCGCCCGCGAGGACGCGGTGGGGGGCGGCCCGCCGCGTTGACGGAGCTCGAGGCGAGGCAGGCCAGGGACAGCTATGCGGCCGGCGACTCCGTGGAGCAGATCGCCGTACGACTCGGAGTGTCCCGGGCCACGATCTACCGGTGTCTCAAAAACTAATCCTGCCATTTGATTTCGAAATCAAATATCCCGGCCTATCCGTCGTGGGTCCGGGAGGCGGGGCACGTGGCTGGTCGTCTCACGTGCCCTCGAGAACGGATGCGGCGAACGGTCAGGTTGCGCAGGGGGAGGAACGTGGCGAAGCGACCACACGACCACAGGAGACTGCCGCGCCGGCGCGGCGAAGCGCTGACCGGCGCGATCTTCGAGGCAGTCGTGGATGAGTTGCGCGACCACGGGTACGCGGGGCTGACCTTCGAAGGGGTGGCGGCGCGGGCGCGGGCGGGCAAGGCGTCGCTGTATCGGCGGTGGCCGACCCGCCTGGATCTCGTGATGGACGCCACCCGCCACCTGTTCTCCGATGCGGGGCTGGTGAACGACACCGGATCTTTCCGAGGTGATGTGCATGCTCTTCTCTGCCGCATGGCGGGACTGCTGCACGGAGTGGCGGGTGAGGCGCTGCGGGGAATGCTGGGCGACAGCATCGGCGCTTCGGCCCGGGCCGATGAGCGGCGCTCTGCGGCGGATTGGGGACACGGCGCGATGCGAGAGGTCGCTCGCAGAGCGGCGGAGCGGGGAGAGATCGACGGCGGCGCCGTCTCTCCCCGCCGGTTCAAGGCCGGGCCGACGCTGCTGCTGCACTGCTTCCTGATCGAGGGCTTGCCGATCTCGCAGCAGACTGTCGCGGACATCGTTGACGAGGTCGTCCTGCCTGTCTTCGGGCTGACCGATCAAGAGCCGCCCCTCCCATGCGAGAGCTGCGGGACTACTTCGGATATGCAGTAGCGTCCAGGTTCATGGAGGTTGCGACGCACCTGGTGGAGGCGGCCCTGCGGGCCGCTCGTGACTTGGGAAAAGACGTGGCGGAAGTGCCGTTGACCGCGATAGCCGCAGCGGCCGGCATTTCACGCAGCACCCTGCTGCGGCGGCTGGGCGGATCCCGCAAGGCACTCGATGACGCTGTCCGCCAGGCCGGCGTTGATCCGGGCGGTCGGCCGCCGGTGCGCGAACGCGCGATCAATGCCGCGATTCGGCTGATCAGCGAACGTGGCCTGGGCGCGGTCACCCTCGACGCCGTCGCCAAGGAGGCCGGCTGCGCCCTGCCGTCCCTGCACACCGTCTTCCAGGGGCGGGACGGCTTGCTGGCCGCCGTCTTCGACCGCTTTGGCCCGGTTCTCGACCTTGAGACGCTGGCCGCGCGTCCGCCCGATACGGTGGAAGACACCGTCCGTGCCATCTATCAGGCCATCGCGGCGGCGTTCGGCCGCGAACCGCGCGTGCTGCCGGCGATCTTCGCGGACCTGTTCGCGCGGCCTCGCGGGCCGGGCAGCCAGTTGCTCAGGGCCAATCTGCCTCGCCTCACCGGAGGGCTCGGCGCCTTGCTGTCGCCGCATGTGCGGGCGGGCCGGCTGCGGCCCATGCCGTTCCCGCTGCTGGTGCAGCAGCTGCTCGGCCCGGTGGCGCTGCACCTGCTGCTGAGACCCGCGCTGGAAGAACTGATGGACTCCGACCTGCCGGCCGTGGACGAGGCGGTCGAACACTTCGCGCAGGCGTTCCTGCACGCCGCCCTCCTTCCTGAGGGTGGGCAAGCGGGGTGAGCCGCGAACCTTGCTCGTGGCGGCTACACCTCAGTGGATCCGGCCTCGAAGGACCGGATCGGCCGCCGCGGCCGACACGGGGCGGCGGGGGTCTCCGCCCGACCAGGACGATCGGACGGAGACCCCGCTGCTTGCCGCGTCCTGCCGCCTGCGCGGTATGACCCGGCGTCCTACTTCGCCTCGATGTCCGGAACGGATACGGTTCTGGAGACCTTGACCGCTCCAGTGATGGTGGCGACCTCCTCGACCTTGAAGTCGGCGAGGGCCAGGCGGATGTTCTCGGCGGCTGCCCGTGCCCGGTCGGCCTGCTCCTGGGTCTCGAAGAGCGTGACGGTGACGATCATCCCGTCGTCGTCGGAGATGGCGTAGTACCCGAGGATGCCGTCGGGAAGCTTGACGGGCGCCGCCGCGCCCTCCCCGGACAACTGTGCGGCGAACTGCCTGTCCACCGTGCGCATCAGGTCATCCACGGTGCCGGCTCCCATGCGGTAACGGCGAATGAATGCGTGCATTGGTGTTCCTCCATCCACTAAAGTCCCCATGTAGGGACTTGAAAGTCCTCGCATGAGGATATAGCTTCGGTCGTGACGAAGGAAGCCCGCAGGAGGAGACAAGACCGCGGGTCGCGCGGGGGCGGCGGCAAGCCGGGCCACCGGATCGCCCTGCCCTCTCCTGGCTGGCTTCGCCTCAGCCGGGCGCTGCGCCGCGGCGCCCGTACCCGAAGGGAACAGCGACATGGTCGATCTGCCCAGCAGCCCTCTGGCCGAAGTGGACCTCGAGTTCGAGAAGATGGCCCTGGAGACGGGCGGTTTCACCTTCACCAAGCTGCCCAGCACCACCATGCGGGAAAAGCTCATGCAGTGCGTCGCCCACGACATCTGCCTGGCCAACGTGGGGCTGGCCTACAAGATGCACATCATGGCCCTGACCATGCACGGCACCGCCTACGCCGACATCCTGGCCCTGATCCGGTTCGTCGCGCCGTACTCGGGCTATCCTGCCGCCGCCACCGCCCTGGGCGCGCTGGCCCGTTACGCCAAGGAACTCGGCATCGAGACGGCCGCCGACGCCGACCCGGGCATCGACACCAGCGGCGGGCGTGACGCCTGCTGGCCCGTCGGTGACGACTGGATCGCAGAGTTCCTCGCCTCTCGCATGGGTCGGGCGTGGTCGGAGGGACGGCTGTCGGAGAGGGAAAGGGCCTTCGCGGCGCTGGCCGCCCACGTGACCCAGCAGGCGCTGGGCCCGTCGTTCCGCCGTCATGTCGAACTGGCCCTCGAGGTGGCCCCCCCGGAGGAGGTCCGTGCGGCCGTACGCTTCACCTCCGAGTTCGGCGTCGCCAGAGCGGCCGCCGCGCTGGAGGAACTGGAGAAGGTCCTGGCCGACGTTTCTCCCGGCTCGGCCTGAGCGCCTGATCCGGCGGTCCGTGAGCCCAATGACGGGTGCCGGTCCCGGAGAAGGGGATCGGCGCCCGGCCGGCGGTGGGCCGCCTGCTCGAGTGGCCGGGTTCGTCTTCACCGACGCGGCCGGCGGACTGCGGGGCTGGGCTCATGGCCGCATGCGACCAGATCATCTGAAAACGGGCGCGTTTCCTGCCCGGCGAAAGTCGCGGAACGCCAGGACGGCGCCTTGGCGGATAGGAGTGTGTGAGATGTCGGATTCTCCTGCTGACGAACTGCGACACCTGCTGTTCTTCGTCGGCGCGTGGGAGGGCGAGGGTGCCTTCGAGGCGACGGAATTCACGCCGGCCTTCTCCCAGCCGGTCGTACGCGTGGAGGGAAGCTTCCGCCTCGGTGGGCGCTGGCTGGAGCAGCGCTTCACGTGGATCGAGCAGTCGGATTCCGGAGGCCTGCGAATCAGCGAGGGCCTGCGTCTGTGGGGATACGACCGTGGCAGAGGGTTGTTCGTCTCGGAATGGTTCGACAGCATGGGGCGTCGCGGAACCGTGACATCGCCGGGCTGGCGGGGCGACGAACTCGTGACCGACACGGTGATCTCGCACGGCGAACGGCGGATCCAGGCACGGGAGGTGTTCACCCGGCTGGGCGAGAACGGCTGGCGTCACACGGCTGAGATGGACTTCGGGCGTGGTTGGGTGCCGACGGACGAGCAGACCTTCCGCAGGTTGTAGCGGAGTGGCCAGACGATCGAGCCAGGTTTGCTCGATCTGCCCCACCCGAGCCGCGCATCGGGTTATCGGCCTGCGAGCCTCCGAGCGCGGCTCTGCGGGGTGTTCACCGGACCCGCCCCGCCACGCTGTGCGAAGGTGCCGCCGCAGACGCGATGTCTGCGGCCGGGGGCGTCAGCATCCACCTGTGCGGGAATCGGACACGTGGCCTGACCGCACCGCCTTCCTCTCCGCAGCCAGGCCGAGCTTCCGCCCCCGCCGGAGCCCGCCGTCACCGGCTGTGCTGCCCGTGCTTATCGGGCGAAGCCGTACAGGAGCCCGTCCACCAGTCGGGTGATCTCGTCTGGGTCCGGCAGCGGTGCGTCGTTGGCGACGCGGAGGGCGATCACGCCTGAGACCAGGTCGGCGATGAGCTTCGCGTCGGTGGAGGCGGGCAGTTCGCCGTGTTCCACCCCCCGGCGCACGATCCCGGAGATCAAGTCCAGGCGGCGCCGCATGACCTCGCGGAACACCTCGGTGAACACCGAGTCGCGGCAGGCTTCGCCCAGTCCTTGCCGCAGGAGCATGCGCATCTGCGGCCGATCGAACGCCCGCATGACCTCCCCCAGGGTCTCGGCGAGATCATCGCGCACGGATCCGGTGTCCGCGGCGCGGAATTGTTCGAGGCTGATCTGGGAGAACGCCTCCAACAGCAGGTCCTTCTTGGTGGGATAACGGCGGAAGACCGTGGTGCGTCCCACGCCGGCGTGCGCCGCCACATCATCGAAGGTCATCTCGAAGCCGTGGGTGAACAGCAGGTCGGCCATCGCTTGCCTGATGGCCGCATCCACTTCTGGATCAGGCCTGCGGCCTCCCCGGTTACCGCGCATCTTCCACGTCTCCCACGTTGACAAGTTGAGGTACTCAGAGTACCCATTGATAAAACGGTACTTAAAGTACCGGTACTCCAAGTACCTAATGAGGTGCTCGATGAGCGTGATCATCGTGGGTGCGGGGCCCACAGGGCTGATGCTGGCCGGAGACCTGGCGGCTGCAGGAATCCGCGTCAAGGTGCTCGAGCGGCGCGCCGAAGAATCGAACGTGACCAGGGCCTTCGCCCTCCACGCTCGAAGCCTGGAACTGCTCGCCATGCGGGGTCTCGCCGAGGGCCTGGTGGCGCAGGGGCTGCAGGTTGCCGAGGTCCGCCCGCGCATCAAGGGCAGAGAGCTCGTCTTCAACATGCGTCACCCAGAGAGCCGTTTCCCTTACGTGCTCATCCTGGGACAGGCTCGTACGGAAGCGGCTCTGGAAGAGCGTGCACGCGGGCTCGGCGCGGAGATCGTGCGCGGCGCCGAGGTCACGGGCCTGGCCCAGGACGGGGATGGGGTCACTGTCACCCTGGCCGGCGGAGGTAGCGAGCATGCCGACTACGTCGTCGGTTGCGACGGCGCGCACAGCGTCGTGCGCCGCCTGCTGTCGGTGGGATTCAGCGGCCGAAGCTACGACACGCGGATCCTGCTCGCCGACGTGCTGCTGGAGGCGGACCTGCCGCTGGCGGTCAACCCGTTCATCGGCGACGACGGTGCGGTCCTGCTGCCGCCGTATGGAGACGGCTGGTTCCGCGCCACGATCTGGGACCGTACCCGGCAAGGCGTCCCCGTGGAGGAGCCGGTGCACCTCGAAGAGGTGCGCGATGCCCTGCTGCGCATCACCGGACGGGATCTCCAGCTCTCCCAGATGCGGTGGTCCACCCGATTCCTCAGCGAGCGCCGTCAGGCCCGCCGCTATCGCGTCGGCCGTGTCTTCCTGGCCGGTGACGCGGCGCACGTCCACTCCCCGCTCGGCGCCATGGGCATGAGCACCGGCCTGCAGGACGCCGCCAATCTGTCGTGGAAGCTCGCCGCCGCTTGCGGGGGATGGGCGCCACCCTGGCTCCTGGACACCTACGAGTCCGAACGCCACCCGGTCGGCCGCATGGTGCTGCGCCTGACCGACCTGCTCAGGCGCATGTCCGAGGCGCCCGCTCCGGTCCGGCTGATCCGTCCCTACGTCGCACCTGCGATCATCAACCATCCCCGTGTTTCGGAGGCCGCCCGGCTGACGCTGTCCGGCCTGGGCGTCACCTATCCGGTCCCCGCCGCCGTTGCGGACTCGCCGCTGGCCGGTTCGCGCGTCCCCGACCTGCCTCTGACGATCGGCGGACGTCCTGCCCGGCTCTACGACTACCTCGGCGACGGCCGCTTCGTCCTCCTCGACGCCACGGGCGCGCAGGTTGTGGACGAGTGGCGGCATGGTCGCGTCCGCGTGCTGGAGTGCGACGGTCCTCTGCTGTTCGGCAAGGCCAGCACGGTGCTGATGCGGCCGGACGGCTACGCGGCCTGGACCGCCTCCTACCCCGAGCCGGCCCGCACGCGAGAGGTCTTGCGTCAGTGGTGCGGACCGGTGTGACCAGCATCCCTCGTTTTGACACTCGACATTACTATCGATCGCAAGAAGTTCCAGTTACCATACCCTTGAATTCGTCAGGCGATGAGTTAGGAGCGCTCATGGACGCCACAGTCGTCGCCGCGGGCGGTGGACCCGCGGGGATCATGCTCGGGCTGCTGCTGGCGCGCGCGGGGATCAAGGTCGTGGTCCTGGAGAAGCACGCCGACTTCCTGCGGGACTTCCGCGGCGACACCATCCATCCCTCCACCCTGGAGCTGATCGAGGAGCTCGGGCTCACCGAGCAGTTCGAGAAGATCCCCCACGGCAAGATCCACGAATTCGCGATGGGAGAAGTGCGGCTGGGCTCGATGACCGAGCTCGGCATCCGCTATCCCTACATCGCCATCGCCCCACAGTGGGATTTTCTGACCATGCTCGCGGAGGAAGCACAGCGCTATCCGACCTTTACACTGCTCATGAACTGCGAAGTCACCGGCCCCATCCTCGACGGTGACCGCGTCGCGGGGGTTCGCTACCGTGATGAGCAGGGCGAGGAACACGAAGTGCGCGCCGGGCTCACGGTGGCGACCGACGGCCGGTATTCACGCCTGCGGGCCGCCGCAGGACTGCAGGTGCACGAAACCGGCTCGGCCTTCGACACGTTGTGGTTCCGGCTGCCCAAGGAGTCCGGGATGCCGGTGGAGCTTTACTTCAGGGTCACCCCCGGCCGCTGGATCGTCGGTTTCGACCGGCGCACGTATCTGCAGATCGCCTACATGATCCCGAAGGGCGGATTCGAGGCGGTCAAGAGGGCGGGAATCGAGGAGATCCGGCGGGGCACCGCCGAGACGGTGCCCGAGCTCGCCGATCGCATCCGCCATCTGGCGTCCATGGACGATGTCCACATGCTGGAGGTGATGGTCAACCGGGCCAAGCGGTGGCACCGCCCCGGACTGCTGCTGCTCGGCGACGCGGCGCACGCCATGTCGCCCATGGGCGGGGTCGGGGTCAAGCTGGCGGTCGATGACGCCGTCGCGGCCGCCAACATCCTGGCCGCGCCGCTCCTGCAGGCCCAGCGGGACGGCTCGATGCTCGATGACAAACATCTGGCGGCTGTGCAGTCCCGCAGGGAATTCCCCACGATGATGACGCAGAAGATGCAGCAGGCCTTCTACGAGAGGCTTGTGGAGCCCGCCTTCCGGCACGAGCAGCCCAAGTCCATGCCCCTGGCGCTCAGGACGATCCGGCACGTCCCGGCGGTGCGCCGCAGGATCCTGCGGACGATCGCCGTCGGCGTCCGCCAGGAACACATCCACACGCCGTCCGTGCCCCCCGGCTGAGTGGGGCCGGAAGAAGGGACTGCCCCGCGGCGGCCTGACGGCGCCCCTCAGCGGGTGCACGGCGAGCCTGGGCGCAGGTGGGCAGCACCGGCGACCATCAGAGCATCACGGTCGTTCGGCCCTCTTCTCACGTGGTGATCCGGTGCACGACTCCTGCCTTCGCGGGGGATTGTCGGCGTACCAGTTCAAGTGCAGAGCCATGTACAAGTAGACGTGCAGAGATGACCAGCATTGGTCGTGGTGTCAAGCTCGTGATCGTGAAGCTTGGAGAGGGGGTTGCTGGTCACTCGATGTGGGGGCGTGTCACGGTGGTCCTGGTGGCTGAGCGGGGGCCAAGACGGCTGTTGGGAAGGCGAATGTCCAGACAGTGGGCAGCACACCGGCTGTCGGCGGCGCTCAGCGTGGCGGCACCGTCTCGGTGACGGAATTGTTTGTCTCAACTCGTGCTCGACGCTGTGCGAGGAGGAACAGCAGCCACGCCAGGGCGCTGAGCACGGCGCAGACCAACAAGGCCGCGCGATAGCCGAGGGCGTGGGAGATGCCGCCGGCGGCGATGCCCGACACGAGCGAGCCGGCTGTCGCGGAGTTGGCGAACAACGTGGTGG
>NZ_JBFALF010000032.1:0-121861 GCF_040656115.1 Nonomuraea sp. NPDC050202
GAGATCGCGATGGGGCTGTCGTTCGTGGCGATCTTCCTGTTCGCCGGGACGCTGTCCACCTCCGAGATCGTCAAGGCGCAGGAGCAGACCTGGTTCGCGGTGCTGCTCATCCCGTCCTTCCTGGTGTACGTGGTGTGCATGTTCGGCGAGGCCGCGCGCATCCCGTTCGACCTGCCGGAGGGTGAGGGCGAGCTGGTCGGCGGGTTCCAGACCGAGTACTCCTCGTCGCTGAAGTTCGCGCTCATCATGATGGGCGAGTACCTGCACACCTTCACCGCCTCGGGCATCGCGGTGACGCTGTTCCTGGGCGGCTGGCGGGCTCCGGCGCCGATCTCCACGTTCTGGGAGGGCGCCAACCAGGGCTGGTGGCCGGTGCTGTGGTTCTTCATCAAGTTCGTGCTGACGTTCTGCTTCATCGTGTGGGTGCGCGCGTCGCTGCCGCGGGTGCGCTACGACCAGCTGATGTCGCTGGGCTGGAAGGTGCTGATCCCGGTCAACCTGGCCTGGATCCTGCTGGTGGCCGCGGTGCGCAACGTGGTGGTCAACGACGGCAACCGGACGCTCGGCATCGGGCTGGGCGTGGTCATCGTGATCGCCGCGCTGGCCATCTGGATGCGGTTCGACACCGTGAACCAGCGGCGCAAGGAGGCCAGGAAGGCACAGGTGGACGCCGAGTTCGCGCAACTGTCCGAGGAGCCGACGGCCGGTGGCTTCCCTGTGCCGCCGCTCGACCTGCCGCACTACCACGGGGTGCAGCACAAGGAGATTCCCAGTGGGACTAACTGATTGGCTGAACCCCGTCAAGGGCTTCGGGGTCACCTTCCACACGATGTTCAAGAAGCCCGTCACGACGAACTACCCGGAGGAGAAGAAGCCCACGGCTCCTCGCTTCCACGGGCGTCACCAGCTCAACCGCTGGCCTGACGGGCTGGAGAAGTGCGTCGGGTGCGAGCTGTGCGCCTGGGCGTGTCCGGCCGACGCGATCTACGTCGAGGGCGCGGACAACACCGAGGAGGAGCGCTTCTCGCCGGGCGAGCGTTACGGGCGCACGTACCAGATCAACTATCTGCGGTGCATCCTGTGCGGCCTGTGCATCGAGGCCTGCCCGACCCGCGCGCTCACCATGACCAACGAGTACGAGCTCGCCGACACCAACCGCGAGAGCCTCATCTACACCAAGGAGATGCTGCTCGCGCCGCTGACCCAGGGCATGGAGCAGCCGCCGCACCCCATGCGGCTCGGTGAGACCGAAGAGGACTACTACCGGCTGGGGCGGACCAATGGGTGAGACCATCACTTTCTGGGTGCTCGCCGTCGTGTCCGTCGGCGCCGCGCTCGGCATGGTCTTCAACCGCAAGGCCGTGTATTCCGCGCTGATGCTCGGCACCGTGATGCTCTGCCTGGCCGTCCTGTACGCGGTGCAGGACGCGCCCTTCCTGGCGGCGGTGCAGATCATCGTCTACACCGGCGCGATCATGATGCTGTTCCTGTTCGTGCTCATGCTCGTGGGCGTGGACTCCTCCGACTCCTTCGTCGAGACGCTCAAGGGCCAGCGCTTCTGGGCGATCCTGGCGGGCCTCGGCTTCCTGGCGCTGATCGTGCTGGCCGTCGGCAACGCGGTCTTCGCGCCGCAGGCCGGCCTGGCGCAGGCCACCGGGCAGGGCGGCTACATCCGCTCGATCGCGCTGCTGCTGTTCACCAAGTACGTGTTCGCGTTCGAGATCACCTCGGCGCTGCTGATCACCGCCGCGCTGGCCGCGATGGTGCTCGCGCACCGCGAGAAGCTCACCGAGAAGGTCACGCAGAAGGACCTGTCCCGCGCCCGGTTCCTCGGCGACCACCCGTCGCCGCTGCCGGGCCCCGGCACCTACGCCAGGAGCAACGCCATCGACATGCCGGCGCTGCTGCCCGACGGGTCGGTCGCCGAGTCCTCGGTCAACCGGTACATCGCGCGCTACGACGTCGAGCACGACCACCTGCCCGAGGACCCCAGGCTCGCCGAGGCGATCAAGCACACGGCCGAGATCGACGAGGCGCCGACCGAGGCGGAGAAGGACGCCGAGACCAATGAGGTGACCAAGTGACGACGCACTACCTCGTCCTGTCCGGCATTCTCTTCGCCATCGGCGCCATGGGCGTGCTGATCAGGCGTAACGCGATCGTGGTGTTCATGTGCGTGGAGCTCATGCTCAACGCCTGCAACCTCGCCTTCGTCACCTTCTCCAGGCAGGTCGGCAACCTGGAGGGCCAGATCATCGCGTTCTTCGTGATGGTGGTGGCCGCGGCCGAGGTCGTGGTCGGCCTGGCCATCATCGTGACGATCTTCCGAACCCGCAGGTCCGCGTCCGTCGACGACGCGAACCTGCTGAAGTACTGAGGTGACTGGTGGAATCTCATATCGCTGAGATCACGCCGCACACCGGTGGAGTGATCGGCAACGCCTGGCTGATGATCGCCCTCCCGCTGGTCGGGGCGTTCATCCTGCTGGTGTTCAACCGGTTCACCAACCGCTGGGGCCATCTGCTGGGCGTGGCCATGTCCCTCGCCTCGTTCGTCGTGGCGGTGCTGGCGTTCTTCGAGCTGCTCGGGCTCGGGGCGGAGGAGCGCCGCAGGGCGGTGCACCTGTACGAGTTCATCCCCGGCATGGTGGACATGGGGCTGCTCATCGACCCCCTGTCCATCAGCTTCGCGCTGCTGATCACCGGTGTGGGCTCGCTGATCCACATCTACTCGATCGGCTACATGGCTCACGACGAGCACCGCCGCAGGTTCTTCGCCTACCTGAACCTGTTCGTGGCCGCGATGCTCCTGCTGGTGCTGGCCGACAACTACGTCGGGCTGTTCATCGGCTGGGAGGGTGTCGGCCTGGCCTCGTACCTGCTGATCGGCTTCTGGCAGTTCAAGCCGTCCGCGGCGGTCGCGGCCAAGAAGGCGTTCGTCGTCAACCGCGTCGGTGACTTCGGCCTGCTGGTCGGCATGTTCATCATCTGGACCACGTTCGGCACCCTGACCTTCAAGGAGCTGGGCGATCAGATCCAGCCCGGCCAGACGAACGGCACCATGCTCGCCATCGGCCTGCTGCTGCTCCTCGGCGCCTGCGGCAAGTCGGCGCAGCTCCCGCTGCAGTCCTGGCTCCTCGACGCCATGGAGGGCCCGACCCCGGTCTCGGCCCTCATCCACGCCGCGACCATGGTCACCGCCGGCGTCTACCTGGTGGTCCGCTCCGGGGCGTTCTTCTTCCCCGAAGGCTCGGGCGCCGCGCTCGCCGTCGCCATCGTCGGCGCGGTCACGCTGCTCGCCGGTGCGATCATCGGTTGCGCCAAGGACGACATCAAGAAGGGCCTGGCCGGCTCGACGATGTCGCAGATCGGCTACATGATGCTCGGCGCGGGCCTCGGCCCGGCGGGCTACGCCTTCGCGATCGGCCACCTGATCACGCACGGCTTCTTCAAGGCCAACATGTTCCTCGGCGCCGGCTCCGTCATGCACGGCATGAACGACGAGGTCGACATGCGCAAGTACGGGGCACTGCGCAAGGTCATGCCGATCACGTTCGCCACGTTCTTCATCGGCTACCTGGCGATCATCGGCTTCCCGCTGCTGTCCGGTTACTTCACCAAGGACGGCATCATCGAGACCGCGGTGCACCACCAGCCGATCCTCGGCTGGCTGGCCGTGCTGGGCGCCGGCATCACCGGCTTCTACATGTCGCGGATGGTCTTCATGACCTTCTTCGGCCAGAAGCGGTGGGCCGACGACGCGCACCCGCACGAGTCGCCGCTGGTCATGACGGTACCGCTGATGATCCTGTCGCTCGGCTCGATCTTCCTGGGCGGTTACCTCGTCCTGAGCAACCGGCTCCTGGACTTCCTCGCCCCCGCGGTCGGCGCGCCGGCGGAGCGTCCGGAGTTCCACTTCACCAGCACGCCGGGTCTGGCGACCCTCGCGCTGGTCGCGGTCGGCGCGGGATTCGCCTGGATGAAGTACGGCCGGGTCGAGGTGCCGTCGGTGCAGCCGCGCGGCTCCTTCCTCACCACGTTCGCCCGGCGCGACCTCTACGGTGACGCGCTCAACGAGTCGCTCTTCATGCGCCCCGGCCAGTGGCTGACCCGTCTGGCGGTGTTCTTCGACAACCGCGGCATCGACGGGATCGTCAACGGCCTGGCGGCGGGCATCGGCGGCAGCTCCGGGCGCCTGCGGCGGGTCCAGACGGGCTTCGCCAGAACGTACGCGCTGTCCATCTTCATCGGTGCCGCCCTGCTGACCGGCGCCCTGCTCCTCGTTGGGAACATCTGATGTCACCCTGGCTTCCGATACTCATGGCGGTGCCCGTGGTGGGCGCCGTCGTGGTGGCCCTGCTTCCCAAGGGCAGTGACAAGCTGGCCAAGCAGGTAGCGCTGCTCGTCTCGCTGCTGGTGCTGGTCCTCACGGGCGTCGTGGCCGCCGGGTTCAAGCCTTCCGGCGACCGCTTCCAGTACGTCGCCGAGTACAACTGGATCCCGAGCTTCGGCGTGAAGTTCGGGGTCGGCGTGGACGGCGTGGCCCTGGTGCTCATCGCGCTGTCGGCGGTGCTGGTGCCGATCGTGATCCTGGCCTCCTGGCACGACGCCGACGGGGTCAAGACCGCCGACGGCACGCTGATCACGCCCAAGCGGTCGGTCAAGACGTACTTCTCGCTGCTGCTGGTGCTGGAAGCGATGATGATCGGCGTCTTCGCGGCGACCGACATCTTCCTGTTCTACGTCTTCTTCGAAGCCATGCTGATCCCGATGTACTTCATGATCGGGTCGTACGGCGGCGCCCAGCGGTCCTACGCGGCCGTCAAGTTCCTGCTGTACTCGCTCTTCGGCGGCCTGCTCATGCTGGTCGCGGTCATCGGGCTGTACTTCGTCGCGGGCAAGCAGACGTTCATGTTCCCCGAGCTCGTCGGGGCCATCCAGGACCCGGCGATGCAGAAGTGGCTGTTCGGCGGCTTCTTCATCGCCTTCGCCATCAAGGCGCCGCTGTGGCCGGTGCACACCTGGCTGCCCGACGCGGCCGCCCAGGCTCCGGCCGGCGCCGCGGTGCTGCTGGTGGGCGTGCTGGACAAGGTCGGCACGTTCGGGATGCTGCGCTTCTGCCTGGAGCTGTTCCCCGAGGCCGCCAAGGCGTTCACGATGCCGATCGTCGTGCTGGCGGTCATCAGCATCATCTACGGCGCCATCGTGGCCATCGGCCAGACCGACATGAAGCGGCTCATCGCCTACACGTCGATCTCGCACTTCGGCTTCATCGTCCTGGGCGTGTTCGCCATGTCGGACGTCGCCCAGTCGGGCGCGGCGCTCTACATGGTCAACCACGGCTTCGCCACCGGCGCGCTGTTCCTGGCGGCGGGCTTCCTCATCGCCAGGCGCGGGTCGCCGTTCATCAGCGACTACGGAGGCGTGCAGAAGGTCGCCCCGGTGCTCGCGGGCTTCTTCCTGGTCGCCGGTCTGGCCGGGCTCTCGCTGCCGGGCCTGTCGTCGTTCGTCAGCGAGTTCATGGTGATGATCGGCACGTACTCCAGCCAGGCGCACGGCTCCGGCGCGCTGACGGTGGCCGCGATCATCTCGGCGGTGGCCGTCATCCTCGCGGCCGTCTACATCCTGTGGATGATCCAGCGCACCATGAACGGGCCGACGGCCGAGCCGGTCAAGGCGTTCAAGGACCTGAACGCCCGCGAGGTCTGGGTGCTGGCTCCGCTGGTCGCCCTCATCATCGGCTTCGGCTTCTTCCCCAAGCCGCTGCTCGATGTGATCAACCCGTCTGTGCAACAGACGCTGACCAACGTGAAGGTGCCCACCTCCACCATCGCTGAGAAGGGGACAGGTCAGTGAACCCCGCCATCGAAGCGCCGACGATCGAGTACGGCACGCTGGCGCCGCTGCTGATCATCTTCGGCGCGGCCTGCATCGGCGTGCTCGTCGAGGCGTTCGCGCCGCGCTACCTGCGCAAGTCCATCCACGTGCCGCTCACCCTGCTGAGCCTGGCCGGCGCGTTCGCGCTGGTCCTGGTGCAGACGGTGCGCGGCCAGGTGTCCACCACGGCCTCCGCCATGGGCGCGCTCGCCGTGGACGGGCCCGCCCTGTTCATCTGGGGCATCATCCTCGTCCTGTCGTTCGTCTGCGTGCTGCTGATCAACGACGAGGGGCACTTCGTGGCCTCCGCCGCGGCCGTGCCGGGCAGCGCCGACGAGGAGGAGGCCGAGGCGCACGACAACGGCACCGGCCACACCGAGGTCTACCCGCTGGTCCTGTTCGCCGTGGGCGGCATGCTGCTCTTCCCGGCCTCGCACGACCTGCTGATGATGTTCGTGGCCCTCGAGGTCATGTCGCTGCCGCTGTACCTGCTGTGCGGCCTGGCCCGCAGGCGCCGCCTCCTGTCGCAGGAGGCGTCGATGAAGTACTTCCTGCTGGGCGCCTTCTCCTCGGCGTTCTTCCTGTACGGCACCGCGATGGTCTACGGCTTCGCGGGCACCGTCTCGCTGCCGGGCATCAACCAGGCCATGGCCGCGGGCAACGCGCTCGACCCGCTGCTGCTGATCGGGTTCGCGATGCTCGGCGTGGGCCTGCTGTTCAAGATCGGCGCGGCGCCGTTCCAGGCCTGGAAGCCGGACGTCTACCAGGGCGCGCCGACGCCCATCACCGCCCTCATGGCCTCCGGCACGCTCGTGGCGGCCGTCGGGGCCGTGCTGCGGGTGTTCTGGGTCGGTCTGGGCAACCTCGACTGGGAGTGGCGGCCGGTCATCTGGGCCGTCGCCGCGCTCACGATGGTCGTCGGCTCGATCCTGGCGATCACGCAGACCGAGATCAAGCGCATGCTGGCGTACTCGTCCATCGCGCACGCCGGCTTCCTGCTGGTCGGCGTGATGGCCACGTACGGCAGCGCCCAGCAGAACGCCGGCTCGCTCAAGGCGATCCTGTTCTACCTGGCGGTCTACGGCATCACCACCGTCGGCGCGTTCGCCGTGCTGACGCTGGTGCGCGACCCGGGCGGCGAGGCGGGGCACCTGTCCCGCTGGGCCGGGCTCGGCAAGCGCGCGCCCGTCCTGGCCGGCGTGTTCGCCTTCTTCCTGCTCGCCTTCGCCGGCATCCCGCTGACGAGCGGCTTCATGGGCAAGTACGCCATCTTCGCCGCCGCGCTGAACAGCGGCACCCAGCCCGGCGACTCGATGGGCGGCTGGATGGCCGGCCTGGTGGTGCTGGGCGTGGTCGCCTCCGCGATCGCCGCGTTCTTCTACGTCCGCGTGATCGTGCTGATGTTCTTCAGCGAGCCGGCCGCCGACGGCCCGGCGGTCGCGGCCCCCAGTATGGGGACCGTGGCAGTCATCGCGGTTTCGCTGCTGGTTACCGTAGGGGTGGGGCTCTACCCGGAGTCCGTGCTCGGTGTTGCCAACGACGCTGCCAGCAGCCTGTTCATCAGATAGACAAGGGGATCTCGTATGTCTGCGCCACCCGTGGTTGACCTTCCCATTGCGGACGAGCGGTTGGCGCAGGACGTGGCCAACGGGCTGGCCGCAGTCGAGAAGCTCCTGCGCTCGTCGGTGGAGACGGAGGACGCCTTCGTCACCGAGGTGTCCAAGCACCTCATCGAGGCGGGCGGCAAGCGGTTCCGTACGCTGATGGTGCTGCTCGCCGCCCAGTTCGGCGACCCGTCGGCGCCGGGCGTGGTGCCCGGCGCCGTGGTCATCGAGCTGACCCACCTCGGCTCGCTCTACCACGACGACGTCATGGACGAGGCCCCGGTCCGCCGGGGCTCCCCGTCCGCCAACGCCCGGTGGGACAACACCGTGGCGATCCTCACCGGCGACTACCTGTTCGCCCAGGCCTCCGACCTCCTGGCCGACCTCGGCCCCGAGCTGATCCGGATCCAGGCCCAGACGTTCTCCCGGCTCGTCCAGGGCCAGATCCGCGAGACCATCGGCCCGCGCGCCGGCGAGGACCCGATCGCCCACTACCTCGGCGTCCTGGCCGACAAGACGGGCTCGCTCATCGCCGCCTCCGGCCGCTTCGGCGCGCTGCTGTCGGGGTCCCCCGCCGACGTGGAGGAGCGCCTCAGCCGCGCCTGCGAGGCGATCGGCGTGGCCTGGCAGCTCGGCGACGACCTGCTGGACGTGGCCTCCTCCGGCGCCCAGTCGGGCAAGACGCCCGGCACGGACCTGCGGGAGGGCATCAAGACCCTGCCGGTCCTGTACGCCCTGGCCGCCGGCGACTCCCCGCGCCTGACGGCCCTGCTGTCGGGCCCCGTGGCCGAGGAGGACGTCGAGGAGGCGCTCACCCTGCTGCGCGCCCACTCCGGCATGGCGCGGGCCCGGGCGGAGCTGGAGGCCTGGGTGGACCGCGCCCGGGCCGACATCTCGGGCCTGCCCGACATCCCGGCCAAGGACGCGTTCCTGGCGCTCTGCGACTACGTGGTCGAGCGCTCCGGCTGAAGCATCGCGGCTCTACGGGCGGTACGGTTCACCCGTGCCGCCCGAAGGGTGTCGTAGGTGAAGACGGCCAGGGCCAGCCACACGATCGAGAACCCGATCCACCGGCTCGACGGCATGACCTCCTTGGCGATCAGCACCCCGCACCCGAACTGCAGGATCGGCGCGATGTACTGCAGCAGCCCGATCGTGCTCAGCGGGACGCTGATGGCCGCCGCGCCGAAGCAGAGCAGCGGCACGGCCGTGATGACCCCGGCCCCCACCAGCAACAGCGCGTGGCCGGCGCCCTCCTGCGCGAACGTGCCCTGCCCCGTCACCTGCAGGAACCCCACGTAGGCGAGGGCGGGCAGCAGCAGGACCAGCGTCTCGACGGCCAGGCTCTCCGTGGCGGCCACGCCCGCCTTCTTCTTGACCAGCCCGTAGACGCCGAAGCTGAAGGCCAGCGTGAGCGCGATCCAGGGCAGGCGCCCGTAGTCGAGCGTCAGCACCAGCACCGCCAGCGCGCCGAACCCGACCGCCACCCACTGCAGGGTACGCAGGCGCTCGCGCAGCAGCACCACGCCGAACAGCACGTTGACCAGCGGGTTGATGAAGTAGCCGAGGGCGCTCTCCACGACGTGGCCGGTGTTGACGGCGTAGATGTAGGTGCCCCAGTTGACGGTCACGAAGATGGCGGCGAGGGTCAGCAGGCCGAGCTTCTTCGGTTGGCGGACCATCTCCTTGACCCAGGCCCAGTGCCTGCGCAGAGCCAGCACGGCGACGACCACCACCAGCGACCACACCATCCGGTGAGCGAGGATCTCGACGGCTCCGGAGGGTTTGAGCAGGGGCCAGTAGAGGGGGAACAGCCCCCACATGGTGTAGGCGGCGATCCCGAAGAACACGCCACGCCGAAGGTCAGGCATGTACCCGATTGTCGGGCCTTACCACCCTTAAACACAAATTTCGTCCACTAAGCGGAAATGTGTAGACGTCCTTAAGTGTTGGGGCGTGTGTAGGGTGGAACTGACCTATGGAGGTAGCGCTATGGGCTGGCTGTTCGGCGGCAACAAGACATCGATGGTCCGACCCGAGGACGCGCTCCCGGGCCGCCCGGACCCCATCCCCGTCCCGGCCCGCCACGCGGTCCTCGACGCCCCCCTCGCGCCTCCGTACCCGGAGGGCCTGGAGGTCGCCGACTTCGGCCTGGGCTGTTTCTGGGGCGCCGAGCGCAAGTTCTGGCAGACGCCCGGCGTCTACACGACGGCGGTCGGCTACCAGGGCGGTTACACCGCGAACCCGACGTACGAGGAGGTCTGCAGCGGCCTCACGGGACACGCGGAGGTCGTCAGGGTCGTCTTCGACCCGGCCCGGGTGTCGTACGAGGAGCTCCTGAAGGTCTTCTGGGAGGCCCACGACCCCACCCAGGGCATGCGCCAGGGCAACGACGTCGGCACCCAGTACCGGTCGGCGATCTACTACCACTCGCCTGAGCAGCAGAAGGCGGCTGAGGGGGCGCGGGAGGCGTACCAGAGGGTGCTGAAGGACGCCGGCTACGGCGAGATCACCACGGAGATCGCCCCGGCCGGGCCGTTCCACTACGCCGAGGACTATCACCAGCAGTACCTCTACAAGGTCCCCAACGGCTACTGCGGCATCGGCGGCACGGGCGTCGCCTGCCCGGTCGGCCTGACCTCCGGCGAGGCGTGAGGTAGGCGGAGTGCCGCGAAGGGCTTGACGTAGTCCGACTTGAATGGCCGAACCGTGCGGCTCGCGTCGGTGTGAGTCAGCATGGTCGGCCTTGTGCCATTCAGGCCGTGCTACCGGCCGTCTCGCGTCCGGCGCGGGCTGACGTCGTGGCGGTCACGACTATCAAGATCCGAAGGCGTTCGCGAGGCTCTTATGTCCCGGCGGAATGGCTATGTGTAGTTTCGACATCACCGCTGGTAGTCAAATTTCGTCGATCACCCGATCGGGGAAGTCCTGCGGCCATAGCATCGTCGCTATGGCCTGGGGTAGCGTAGAGCTGGAACCGGAAGTTCGGGAGTGGCTGGAGAAGCTCTCGGCGGAATCGTTCGCGCGAGCGGCTTTCTATATCGATCTGCTGGCGGCGGAAGGCCCGTTGCTGGGGGAGCCGTACACACGACAGCTCGATGGCAAGCTGCGCGAGCTGCGGTTCTACCTTGGTGATCTGACGATGCGGATCAGTTACTGGATCGCTTCGGATCGGCGGATCATCCTCCTGACCGTTTTCCACAAAACGCGCATGAGGGAAGATCGAGAAGTGGACCGGGCGCGGCGAGCGTTGTTCCGGTGCATGGACGAGGCGCACTCGGTGGACGAGGAGTGGCGATGACCGAGCGGACCAATTGGGCTGATCTCCGTGACCGGCGACTGTCCGAGCCCGGGGCTGCCGAGGCATACGACGCGGCTCGTCTTGCCTTCGAGCTCGGTAGGGCAGTACGACAGATGCGGGAATCGCGTGGGTGGAGCCAGAGTGAGCTGGCTCGTGCGGCTGACATGACGCAGTCGGCAGTGGCCCGTTTCGAAGGAGGAGGCACCGTGCCGACGCTGCCGGTCCTCGAGCGGCTGGCCCGGGCTCTGGACGCCGATCTGGAGGTGCGGATCAGTCCACGCGCTCCAGCAGCCTGAGTCTGATTTATCGCGCGAGATAAAGCGCTACACCAGCAGTACCTCTTTAAAGTGCCGAACGGTTACTGCGGTATCGGCGTTGCCTGCCCGGTCGGTTTGACCTCCGGCGAAGCCTGAGCCCGGCGGGACCTGTCTGATGCCGAACCAGGGACAGGGGTGTCCCAGGCTTGGGGTGGCGGTTCGCGATTTGCCGTTCATCGGGACGCTGGAGGCAGCGCGAGGTTTGCGCGCCGATGAGGTCTTGCAGGCGGAGGACAATCATTCCTTGTGATTCTGATCGTCCTTGACGCAGGTCTGTTGCTCGTCCTGTCCACGGCGGTCACTGAGATGTGTCAGCTGATTGAGAGCGGCAGGAAGGCACAGCGGAGACGGACTTCTCGCGAACCTTCGGTGCGGGACTGACTCTGGTCGATCTCACTGGGCAGGATCGTCACTTCACGGCGGTGCGCCCGGAGCACACTGATGCGCTGCTCCTCTTGCTGGAGACACTCTAAACACCGGCCTCAAGGGGCGACGCATCCGGCGTTGGTGGCCTGCCGATCGACTCCGCCACCGCATCGGCTCGCGTCTGATGGGGGATGGAATGTGGCGGGCATCTACCGGGTGTGGCCGTCGGCCGGGAGAGAGGAATTCGGATGGTGCATCCCCCGGAAGTCATTCACGTACGTACCAATCTGGGTCTGGTACCCGGTGTCGAACGGCTCGGTACGGCGCTGCTGGATGAAGGGCTGGCCGAGGGCATCGGCGCGAGCGTCGGGGCGGTGGTGGAGGCGCCACCGTACTCGAGGGACCGTGCTCACTCGAGCCGGCTGCTCAACGCCGAGGCGATGGCCGAGGTGGCGCTGCGCCAGGCCGACGTGGTGGCGGACGCGATCGAGGACGGCCGGTTGCCCGTGGTCCTCGGTGGGGACGACAGCGTGATATTCGGTAGTTTGCTGGCGCTGCGTCGGCGAGGCGTTTACGGCTTGGTGTTTCTCGACGCGCACATCGACTTCTATCCGCCCAGCGACTCGCCGACAGGTCAGGCGTCGGATGCGGAGATGTACCTCGCGTTCGGCCACGGTGCGGACGTGATTGCGAACGTGGGCGGGGCACGGCCGTTGGTAACCCCTCGGGCCGCGGCGTTGATCGGCCACCGTGACCCTGACGAGTGGCGGGACACCGGCGCGGCGCTGTCCGCCACCGATGCCCTGGTCGTCTCCCTTGAGGAACTGCGTGAGAACGGCGCGGAGGCCACTGCGCAGCGTGCGCTCGCTCATCTGCACGGCACGGGCGTCGAGGGCTTCCTGCTGCACATCGACGCTGACGTGCTCGACGATGTGCTCATGCCGGCGGTCGACTACCGCGTGCCCGGCGGGTTGGACCGAAGGGAGTTCGCTGTGCTCGCAGGGACGCTGCTGGCCGACGAAGGGGTCGCGTGTGTCGACGTAACGATCTACAACCCCCTGCTCGATCCGGACGGCGAGGCACGGCGTAACCTCACCGGCTGCTTGATCGACGCGTTCACCAAGCGCGCCGCGTCGTAGTGCGGCCTCACCTGCCCGGTGGACGTGGACCTCGCACCCGGCCCTGGCACACAACCCTCCGAGGGAGAAACCATGCCGGGCCGTCACGGGCGCTCATCCGTCTCCGCTGTCGGAGGCAGATCCGTCTCGCTTTCGAGCTGTCCGTGCATGAGCTCCAGAGCTCGGTGACTGGTGATCCGACCGTTCTTGTATGCCGTCATCACCGCGTGGGCGAAAATTGGGGATACGCGAATCTCGTCCAAATCCGGCTGAGGTGTCCAGCCCAGGGAATCCCTGAACTCCGCGAAGGTGGGTGGACAGGTCCGCAGGTCCTTCTCTTCGTTCTGGTTGATCGCATCAGCGACTCTTGCCTGCCGCAGCGCGAGACTCCAGGACGTCCGGTACTCCGCCGCGAGACGAACCAACTCCGCTCTGGTGAGGGCAGCCGATGCCGCAGCACGCCGAATCGCCTCAACGGGCAGGAGAAGCTCGGCGGCGAAGGCGTCTATCACGGCTTCACGAGCTTCGCGGGAGGTGCCCACTCCCAGGTCGGTGGAGTATTCGTCTCCCAGGATCAGGTGCCCGAGTTCGTGGGCGGCGGTGGCTCGCCGCCGTCCAGGATCACCGCTGATGGAGACGATGGCGGCAGCCACGTCACCATCTATCGCCGAAGCGCCTTCTCCAGAAAGGTCGGTCACCAGGACGAACTGGCCACACTTTTCGCACAGGCCGGCGAGCGATTCGATGGGGGCGAGCCCCAGATTCAGCTCAGCTCTCAGCCATCGGGCCGCATCTGCAGCCGCCGCTGGCCCATCGACCTTGCCGTCGTACCGCTTGATGGGGATGGGTTCGAGCGCCCCGAGAGAAACCAGGAGCCGGATCTCCCGAATCCAGGCAGCGAGAGCCACATCCATGCGATAGGAAGCCTGTGTGGCAGGTGACGCTGTGTCCTCAGCCACAGGCGGGCGGTGGGACATGACGGCTGGAGGCGCGTTGAGGAAATGACCCATTGGGAGATCGAGTGCCCGGGCCAGTCGTACGAGTTCCAGGGCGTCGAGCCGCCTTGTGCCGGCCTCGATCTTACTGACCATGGTTCTGTCGAGACCGGTCAGCTCGGCCAGTTGCTCCTGGGAGAGCCGCATGGCCAGTCGGGACTCGCGGACTCGCGCGCCGATGTCGGCCCAATCCAGCGTGCTCATAGTGCGATAATCGCACACTCGCCAGTGAGGCGACCACCGGCTCGCATCTTGAAGTGCGAATTCTTTACCTACGGCCCCGGCTAAAACGTGCAATGGCCACTCATGTCACGTCTTGCCTATTGGCGCGTGAAGTGAACTGCTACCGCTACGACTACGCCTGCACAAGATCCCAGCCGCTGCTACGGCACCGACTGTTTCGAGAGCCTCGATGCGCGAGCCCCAGCCGACACCTGCCGACCAGTGGGTGGCTGGCCGGGGCTCGGGCTGGAGCACAGGGAGGGGTTCGAGATCGATCGCGGCGGGGTGAAGGCGGTGGCCGGCAGGCTCGTCGGGCTGGCCGTCAACGCCACCGACTTCGACCGGAGCCACGCCACGCCTTACGGCGGCCTCCGCTGGAACCTGGCATACCAGCTGCGCGGGCTCTTCGCGGACGCCGACAGGGCGGTCAGCCAGTTCTGGGGCGACGTGCACGCCGCGACGGGCATGGCGGGCCTGCTGATCGAACGTGCCGCGGCCAACGCATTCTGGACTCGGGCAGGGGCGCCATGGACAGTCCACTGCTGAGGCGGCTGGACAACACCCTCGCCGGCTACGAGCGGGCGGAGGAGGCCTACGGCTAGGTCGCTCGTGGCCATGGCGCTGCGGGTTTCGTGTCATGGGCTCGCTAGCCTCTTCGGGTGATTTCCTACCGTGCGATCGTCCCCGGGGAGCTCGACCTGGTGACTGCCTGGGGCGTGAGCGAGCCTGTCGGGTGGATTCCCGCCGGCCGTTACCTGGCGGAGCTGGCCGAGAACATGTACCGGCCGGAGTAGACGTGGATCGCCGAGGCCGGCAGGCGCGTCGTGGGGCGGGCTCTGTGGTGGGGGCCGAGGGACAGCGCGTACCCGGTCGCGCTCGACTGCCTCGACGTGGACCCGGCCGTGGCGGAGCGGGCCGCCGTCGCCGCCGGGCTGATCAAGGCGGGGGTGGCCGGGTTCCCGCGACCGGTGCAGTACGCGATCAAGGTGGCCGGGGGCTGGCGTGAGGATCCGGTCACCTCGGCGGCCGTGGGATGGCGGCGGGAGGCGGCGCGTGCGGCCGGGTTCCACCGGGAGGTGGAGCGGCTGCAGTTCGAGTGGGCGCCCGCCGACGGGGTGCCCGCGGCGGCGGGGACGTTGCGGTTCGCCGGGGCGTCCGACGAGGAGTTCCTGGCGGTGTTCCGGAGGGTCGCCGAGGGCAGCCTGGACGCACAGACCCGGGCGAGCGTGGCGGCCAAGGGTGTGGAGGCGGCCGCGCGCGAGGAGATGGACTTCTATCTCGGCGCGCCTGGCAAGCGCGAGTGGTGGCGGATCGCCTGGACGCCCGAGGGCGAGGTGGCGGGGATGGCCATTCCCTCGGCGACGCCGTACAGCGTGAACGTGGGCTATCTCGGTGTGGTCCCGGAGTTCCGTGGACGGGGGTACGTGGACGAGATGCTCGGCGAGATCACCCGGATGCATGCGGGTAACGGTGAGTCGCGGATCACCGCCACCACCGATATGGGGAACGTGCCGATGGCGGCCGCGTTCCGGCGCGCGGGATATCGCAACACGGAGATTCGCATCAATCTCTCCAACGACCCGCTGTCCTAGGTGTTCCGTCCCGTGAGGCCGGCGGGTGGCCGCCCAGGGCGGTGTGTCCGCGGTGATGGCCGTACAGGTGCGGCCAGGCCGGCAAGGTCCGGCCGTCAGCATGGCGGAGTGGTGTTCGGCGAGCTGTGGCGGCCTGGGCGCGCGGCTGTTCGATGCCGCTCCTGGGACGTTCCCTAGCAGACCCCCGGCAACTGGCACACCTTGACGGCCATCTTCCTGGCGTTCTTGGTCAGCCGGCCGGGGTCGTAGAAGCCTTCGTCCGTCGTGTAGATCATCAGCGCGCTGCCCCGGCGCGCGACGATGCCGGTGATCGTCTGGTTCACGCTGCCGCCCTGCCGGGTCTGGTATCCCATCCCCACGGCCTCGTCCCCCGCCTTGGCCTGGCTCGTCCGCCACTGGATCTTGAGTCTCGGCTGCGACGGGCTGCTCCTGCGCGCGCACCGCTTGACGTCGGCGCGCAGGCGGGTCAGGGCGGTGTGGGCGGCGCGGGAGCTCTTGTAGAGGACGAGCTGCTCGGAGGAGCCGCTCGGGGCGCTGGTCCAGTGGGTGATCGTGCGGGCCGCCACCCGGTCGCGGTCGGTCGCGCGCTTGTGGTGGCACGGGTTCAGCTCCAGCGGGGCGGTCAGCTTGTCGCTGATCGTGTAGCCCTCCTCGTCCACCTGCATGGGGCCCAGCTTCTTGCGTGCGTCGCGTTCGATGAGCAGGAAGTTCTTCGGGATCTCGATCGCGGCCACGGGAGAGAGGGCCAGCAGCAAGGCGAGCGTCGCACTGATCATGATGGGTTGGACACCGGTGCGAGCGACTTGGTTCGCTGAGCACCGGTGACCTTCAAGAGCTGGAGTGCCCGACGGGCGGGGGAGCCGGGGTCGGCGGTGCGGATGACGACCTGTTGCTCCTGTCAGCGCTTGGCGGCGTCCAGCGCGGTCCGGATCTTCGTGGCGCCGGCCGGCACTCCCGGCGACTCGGAGAAGTTCGGGTTGTCTCCCGCGTACGCGTTGCCGTACACCGGGGTCCCGGGCTGGAACCGCCACCCCTCCGCCAGCGGGCCCGCGTCGACGGCGTCGTAGCCGATCGCGTCCAGGAACGCGGTCACCGCCTCCTTCGCGGCGGCGTCGTCACCCGCGATCGGCAGGGCGGTGCGGTCAGGGGTGCCGCTCGGGCGAGACAGTGCCCTCAGGTGCACGAAGAAGATGTTGTTGAAGACCTTGACGACCCTCGACGCCGGAAGGTGCTGTTGCAGCAGCTCGCTCGACGTGAGTGACCCGTCGTCGAGCTGGGGGAAGTCCCCGTCCCGCTGCGAGTAGTAGTTGTTGGTGTCGAGGACGGGCTTGCCGGCGAGCGGCTCCACCGGGACGTCGCGGTAGGCCCGCAGCGGGATGCTGACGACGACCAGGTCGCCGGCCGCCGCCGCCTCCGCCGGGGTCGCCGCGCGAGCCCTGGGGCCGAGCTCGGCGACCAGGTCCTTGAGCGTCTCCGGGCCGCGGGAGTTGCTGAGCACGACGTCGTAACCGGCTTCGACGGAGAGCCGGGCGACCGTGCCGCCGATGTGTCCACTGCCGATGAAGGCGATTGTCGTCATGACCGCCCCAACTGCTGGGGAGGGTGCGGCATTCCCCCTTGGGCCGACGGCATGAGCGTGGTCGTGGCGGCCAGGTGGCGGAGCCCGGCCTCCGACTCCGAGCCGGCCTCGGCCGCGAACAGGTCCATGCCCTGCAGCTCAGGGTCCCCCGGCAGGGTGACGAGCTCGGCCGACAGCCGCAGCTCGCCCACGACCGGATGGTCGAGCACGTAGTCGCGGTGCGTCGCGGCGGCCACGTGATGCTCCCGCCACAGGTCGCGGAACTCGGGGCTCTCCTGGCGCAGGGCGTTGACATGGGCCGTGACGTGCGGGTTCTCCGGGAAGCGCGCGGCCAGGATACGGAGCTGGGCCACGTGCTCCCTGGCCAGGCGCGGCCAGCGCTCACCGTGCAGGCGCCTGATGCCCTCGTCCAGGAAGATCAGGTGGGCGATGGTCCTGCGTTCGTCGGGGATCGCGGCGAAGTCGGCGAAGACGGCGGCGGCGAGCCTGTTCCAGGCCACGATGTCGGCGTGGCGGCCCAGGACGAAGGCCGGGGTGAGCACGAGGGAGTCGAGCAGCCGTTGCAGCCCCGGCCGTACCGGCGTCCGCGGGAAGTCGCGGCAGCGGTGGGCCGGGTGGGCCAGCGCGTGCAGGTACGCCCGCTCGTCCCCGGTGAGCCGCAGCACGTCGGCGATGGCGTCCAGCACCTCGGCCGAGACGTTCTGGCTGCGTCCCTGCTCCAGGCGGGTGTAGTGGGTGACGCTCACGCCGGCGAGCAGCGCCAGCTCCTCGCGGCGCAACCCGCGCACCCGCCGCGTGCCGTTGCTCCGGTACGGCACGCCGACCTCCTCGGGCCGCAGCCGAGCCCGCCGCGACTTGAGGAACTCGCTCAGCTCAACGCTTCGATCCACATCCGCCCAGCCTAGGCAAAATTTGGCTAGCCAACACGCGGGGCTGGTTGCGGTTCCGGGACGCCAGCAGGCTGTCCGGCATGAGATCCATGATCCCTCTTGTCCTGCTGGGGCTGGGCAGCATGATCACTGCCCTCGATTTCACCATCGTCTACGTCGCGTTGCCGCAGATCGGCAGGGAGGTCGGGTTCGGCCCCTCCGACCTGCAGTGGGTGGTCAGCGCGTACGCCGTGCCGTTCGGCGGTTTCCTGCTGCTCGGCGGCCGGCTGTCGGACCTGCTCGGCAGGCGGCGCATGTTCGTGCTCGGCATGCTCCTGTACGGCGTCGCCTCGCTGCTCGGCGGGCTGGCCGGCGCGCCCGGGCCGCTGATCGGCGCGCGGGCGCTCCAAGGGCTCGGCGGCGCGGTGTTGATGCCGGCGACCCTGTCGCTGGTGGTCACCATGTTCGAGGAGGGGCGGGCGCGGAACCGGGCGATGACGGTGTGGGCGGTGTGCGGGGCCAGCGGGATGAGCGTCGGGGCGCTGCTCGGCGGCGTGCTGACCGGCGCGTTCGGCTGGGAGGCGGTGTTCTTCGTGAACGTGCCGCTGGCGGCGCTCGGCGTCGTGGCGGCGTTCGGCGTGCTCGCGCCGGATGAGGTGCGGCGTGCGGGCGTGCTGCCGTCGGACGGGTTGCGGCGTGCGGGCGTGCTGCCGTCGGACGGGGTGCGAAGTGCGGGCGTGCTGCCGTCGGATGAGGTGCGGGGTGCGGGCGTGCTGCCGCCGGACGGGGTGCGGCGTGCGGGCGGGTTCGACCTGCCCGGGGCGCTGACCGGCACCGCGGGCGTCACCGGTCTGGTGTTCGCGATCTCGCGCGGCGCCGAGTGGGGGTGGGGCTCCGCCGGCGTCCTGGTGCCGCTGGTGGTGGCGGTGGGGCTGCTCGTCGCGTTCGTCGTGATCGAGGCGCGCAGCCGCAGCCCGCTCATGCCGCTGCGGTTGCTGGCCAACCGGCACACGAGCGCCGCCGTCGGTGCCATCCTGGTGTACGGCATGACCCTGCAGTGCGTGCCGTACTTCCTCACCCTGCACTTCCAGGACGTGCTCGGCTACGACGCCATGCAGTCGGGCCTGGCCTTCCTCGGGCCGACGCTGGGGATCGCCCTGGGCAACCTGGCCGGGGAGCGGCTGATCCCGCGCCTCGGGCTGCGCGGCACGCTGCTCCTCAGCGTGCTGGTGGGGGTGGCCGGTACCGGTGTGCTGGCGTTCAGCTTGTCCGTGGACGGTACGTACCTCGGGCTGCTCGCGGGAGCCGTCGGCTTCGGGGTGGGGGCGGGGTTGTCGTTCACCACCATGTTCATCCTGGCTTCTACCGGGGTGGCCGCGCACGAGCAGGGGGCCGTGTCCGGGCTCTCGTCCACGGTTCTGCAGGCCGGTAGTGGTGTGGGGCTGGCCGTGCTGGTGGCCGTGGCCGGTCGTGGGGGCGAGGGGCTGACCGGTGAGGCGTTGCGGGTGGCGACGGTTGAGGGGTTGCGGGGGGCGTTCTTCGCCGCGGCGGGGATCGCGGTGGTCGGGGTGCTGGCCGGGCTGGTGATCCCGCGGAGGGTGTCCGTTCCGCGATGAGTTGAGCTGACGTGCTCGTTTCTCGTGCTGTGCGGTGCTGGAGGCTGCGCCTGTGCGTCGTGCGATGCTGCTTCCGGGTGCAGCCGAGGAAGGCCGTTCGCGGGGGACCGGGTGGGGCTGTGTCAGGCTGTAGTCGGATCCACGGAATGTGAGAAACCCCAGGTAAGACCTGGGTCGGACGCGAAATCTCCGACCCAGGTCAGATGCCTCGCACGACACCCACGCGGTACGTTCTCCGCATGATGAGCCCAGCACGACGGATGGTGTGGCGGCCGGTCGCCGAGGCCGGGGCGGCGGTGGCCCTGACCCTGTTCCTCGGCTACGCGCTCGTCGATCCGCCGGGGCCGTCCTCGTGGTTGCCGGCGTGGGCGGCGTGGCCGGTCGCCGCGGTCATGAGCCTGCCGGTCGCCTTCCGGCGGCGATGGCCCCAGGCCATGTTCGCCGTCGCGGGCACGGCGGCCGTGCTGGCCACCGCGGCCGGTGCCGTGGCCGCCGGTGCGATCTGGGTGTCCTTCATCCCGGCCGCGCTCACGCTCTACCTGGTCGCCTCCACCGTTCCGCTCGGCCGCTCGGCGGCGCACCTGGCCGGATGCCTGTGTGGCGCGGCGGCGGCCGTGCTGGTCTTCTACACGCAGGTGCTGCCGACCCTGCCGCCCGCTCTGGAGCACACCGAGTTACCCCCGTACCTTCCGGTGGAAGGCAGCGCGATCGGGGTCTTCATGAGCGCCTCGTGGGGGCTCGGCGTGATGGTCCGCCGCCAGCGGTTCCTGGTCGCCCACCTCGCCCGCCACCGTGCCGAAGCCGCCGTCGCCGACGAACGCAGGCGCATCGCCAGGGAGCTTCACGACATCATCGGGCACAGCATGAGCGTGATCGCCGTCAAGGCCACCGTGGCCAACCACGTGGCCGACCTCCACCCTCAGGAGGTACGTGCCGCGATGGCGGTCATCGAGCAGACGAGCCAGAGCACGCTCACCGAGATCCGCCGGGTGCTCGGCCTGCTGCGATCCGACGGCGACTCGCCCGACTCCTTGGCGCCCGTGCCTGGCCTGGCCGACCTGTCCGGGCTGGTGGATCAGGCCACGTCGGCCGGGGTCGAGGTGGAGCTGAGCGTGCCCGCGGACGCGGACGCGGTGTTGCCGTCCGCGGTGGCCCTGTCGGTGTACCGGATCGTCCAGGAGGCCCTGACCAACGTCATCAAGCACGCGGCGCCCACCCGATGCTCGATCACCGTGCAGCTCGATGACGGACAAGCGGTGATCGAAGTCCGCGACAGCGGCCCACGGACGCAGCGCGAAGCACGATCGGCGTTCCTGGGCGGGCACGGTCTCATCGGGATGCGGGAACGGGCGGTGATGTTCGGCGGCACGCTCAGCGCCGGGCCTCAGGCCGATGGCGGGTTCCACGTGGTGGCACGCTTGCCCTACGGTCCGGTGGGTGCCGCAGCCTGAAGCCCAGCTGGGTGCATCGGCCGGCCGGTGTGGTTTCTCCGGACAGGCCGATGTGATCGGATTCTGGGCTGGATGGTGTGATCTGGTTGGCCCGGATGGGGCAATGGATGTGAGCTTGGGTGCGGGTGAGGGAGTGAGCCGCTTGGGGTCGCAGGAGGGTGTGGGCCCGTCCATCAAGGTGCTGCTCGCTGAAGATCAGGTGCTGGTGCGTGACAGCTTCAAGATGCTCATCGACAGCACGCCGGGGATGGTGACCGTCGGCGAGGCGGGCACCGGGGACGAGGCGGTGCGGCTGGCCGGTCGGTTACGTCCCGACGTCGTTCTCATGGACGTGCGCATGCCGGAGATGGATGGGATCGAAGCGACCAGGCGCATCTGCGGTTCACCGCAGAGCTCCGGCACCCGCGTGCTGATCCTCACCACCTTCGACCTGGACGAATACGTGTACGCGGCGCTGCGAGCCGGTGCGAGCGGCTTTCTCGTCAAGAACACCACGGCGGCCGAGCTCCTGAGCGCGATCCGGGTGGTGGCCGGCGGGGAAGCCCTGCTGGCGCCGACCGTCACGCGCCGGCTCATCGCGGAGTTCCTGCAGCGCGCCGAACAGGTTCCACCACCACGCCCCCTCGACGGGGTCACTCCCCGGGAGCGCGAGGTGCTCACGCTCGTGGCCACGGGGCTGTCGAATCGCGACATCGCCGAGCGCCTCCACCTCACCGTCGGCACGGTGAAGACGCACATCGGTCATCTACTGGCCAAACTGCAGGCTCGTGATCGGGCGCAGCTCGTGATCGCGGCATATGACGCCGGGCTCGTGACCAGCCCTTCTCGGAGCGATCGGCGGTGATGCGTGATCCCGTGACGACGTCTCGCGTCGGGAGCGGGCAAGCGGAAGGTGATGGGCGGGGTAGGCAGGGCGCGGTCCTCGGGCTGGGCTGCGGGCTTCGGTGTTACCGGACCACTCGGTAGGTCAGGTGAGTGACGAGGCGGGTGCCGGAAGGGGCGCCGAGGGGTTCGAGGGTGATGTCGCCGACGTTGTGGAGCAGGCGTTCGCCTCTGCCGAGGATCACCGGGGCGACGTGCAGGCGCAGCTCGTCGATGAGGCCTGCCGCCAGGTACTGGTTCACTGTCTCCGCGCCGCCCGCGATGGAGACGTCGCGGTCGCCGGCGGCCTCGCGGGCCTGGGCCATCGCCGACTCGATCCCGTCGGTGACGAAATGGAACGTCGTGCCGCCCTTCTTCGGCAACGGCTCGCGCGGATGGTGAGTGAGGACGAAGACCGGCGCGTGGTACGGCGGCTCGTCGCCCCACCAGCCGCTCCAATCCAGGTCCCAGGCGCCGCGGCCGGGGCTGAACATGTTGCGGCCCATGATGAACGCCCCGGCCGCCGTGATGTTCTCGAGCACCGCGGCGTGCTGCTCGGGCTCCTCGAACATCCACAGGTGCAGGCGATCGCCCACGCCCTCGCCGAAGGGCTCTTCCAGGCTCTGGTGCAGTCCAGCCACGAAGCCGTCGACGGACATCGCCATGTCACAAGTGACCTTGCTCATCTCACTGCCTCCTGCTGTTCGGGCGCCTGTCTGGCGCCACCTTCACCATGAGGTCGGAGCCGCCCGGCCGTCCTCTACACGTCGGCGGCATGAATGTGTTCGCCCTGGAAGCCGGGTCGGTCTAGGTTGTAGCGCTGTGCCGGATGCGGCGGTCCGCCGGATGCGGTGCTCTGCCGGATGCGGTGCTCTGCCGGATGCGGCGGTTCGCGGATGAGGACGATCGGACTGCACGGGCGCAGGCGGCTGCGTCGAGGAGGGACGGCTCGGTGGAGCATTGCTGCGCGGAAATGGCGACACACCTGGAGCACGGGTGCGACGTGCATCCGGACCCCTTCGACTGCCCGGACGCGGTGGTGGTCCATTTCGCCGGGTACCGGGCCTACGGGCTGCCGATCCATGACGGGGGAAGCAGCTCCATCTCCATCCGGTACTGCCCGTGGTGCGGGGCGCGGCTGCCGCAGCGGCTCGATGAGGAGTGGGAGGAGGAGGTCCGCGCCAGAGGGTTCGATCCGGATGGTGATGAGGGCGAGTTGCCGGCCGAGTTGGCATGGGACACCTGGTGCGAGGCTCGCCGATCGGCGCGATGACCTGAGCGTACGTGCCTTTCCTGCGCTGGTACGGGCGTCGCCGTCATGCATGTGCGCCGCCATCCCGTACGTGAGTTGCGGGCGTCACCTCTTGACGGTGCTCCAGAAGCGGTACTGGTGGTCGTTGACGAAGTCGGCGCGCTTCCACGCTCCACTCGTCAGGGACTGCACGTGCCACCCCGCCTGGCCGCGATCATCGCGCAGCACGGGCCAGGGCTGCGCGCCGGCACCGTTGGGGTCGCCGGTGCGGGCGAAGCGTGTCCAGGTGGCGATCAGCTGGTCGCCGAGGCCGGCCTGCCGGGGCGACAGCTTCTCGAACAGGGCCAGGTCGAACAGGTAGGGCAGTTCGGCCATGTGCTGGGCGGCGGCGGGGAAGCTCGGCTTCGGGTAGCCCGCGTACCAGGGGGTCTGCTGCTCGGCGAACTCGAACATGCGCGTGGAGGTCCAGCGGGACAGGGCGCGGGCGGTGTCGAGCGTCGGTGCCGACCAGGTCGAGTCGGTCTTGACCGTCGCCAGGGTCCTGCCCGCCGACTTGCCCAGCGGATAGCGCCGCAGCACGGCGGCGGCGTTCTCGCCGTACGCCTGCTCGACGGCGGGCCGGTAGTCGCGGGCGGCCATGGGCTTGCCGGTGGCCAGCTCCAGGCCGAGGATCATGCCGTTCTCCTCGTCGTGGTTGACGCCGACGAGGACGGGCACGCGGTTGAAGCGGCCCGTGCGCAGGGCCTGGTCGACCGGGAGTGGCAGGGAGGGCGTGCCACTGTAGGGGCGCGGCTCCCGCTGGGTGCCGTAGGCGTCCAGGAGCTTGGCCATGGGGAGCTCGCGCAGGCAGCTCGCCACGTCGGTGGCGTCGGCGCAGCCTGCCTTCTCGATGACCTCGGTGCTCTCGGCCTCCGCCTCCGCCCTGGTACGGGAGGCCTCCCCGCAGGGCGCGCTCTGGATGATCGCCCGCTGGAACAGGCCCGCGGAGGCGGGGGAGGCCAGGTGGCCGCAGACGGCGAAGCCGCCGCCGGACTGGCCCATGATCGTCACCTTGCGGGGGTCGCCGCCGAACGCCGCGATGTTCTCGCGCACCCAGCGCAGCGCCGCACGCTGATCGTCCAGGGCCAGGCCGCCGGACTCCGGCAGCGACGGGTGGGTCAGGAAGCTGGTGGCGCCCAGGCGGTAGTTCAGCGACACCACGACGGCCCCGCCGGCCGCGAGCCGGTCCGCCCGGTACAGGTCGCCCATGCCGTACATGAGGCTGCCGCCGTGGATCCACACGATGACCGGGAGCTCGCCGCTCTTGCCCGCAGGTGTGGTGACGTTGAGGTTGAGGCAGTTCTCGTCGGTGCTGGGCTTGCCGATGGGGTAGCCGGCCGGTTGGGCGCACACGTTGCCGGGCTTGGTGGCGTCTCGGGTGCCCTTCCACGCGGCGATCGGGGCCGGTGCGGCGAAGCGGGCGGCGGTGGCGTACGGGATGCCCTGGAAGGTGCGTACCTGCGGACCGGCGGTGCCGCGGACGGCGCCGTCGGTGGTGACCACGACGGCGGGGGCTGAGGCGGCTGCTTGGGCGGTGGCCGGGGTGCCGTAGGGGGTGAGCAGCGCCAGGCCGAGGCCCGCCGAGGCGATCATCTGCTTCTTCATGGTCGTTCTCCCTGTCGATCGAGCGATGGCAGGACCATAACCCAGATTTGCGCGATCGCGCAAAACGAACGCGCAAAACGAACGCATCAAACGTTCGTGCTAATCTGTTGGTACGGTGTGCCCCATGGGAAACCGCGAAGACCTGCTCGCGGGCGCCAAGCGGTGCCTGCGCGAGCAGGGTTACGACCGCACCAGCGTCCGCGACATCGCCGCCGCGGCCGGCGTGAGCACGGCGGCGATCGGCTACCACTTCGGCTCGCGGGAGGCGCTGCTCACTCAGGCGCTGTTCGGCCTGCTGGACGAGTGGGGCGACAGCCTCGGCCGCGCGCTGGCCCCCGAGGCGGGTGACGACGCGGTTCGCGCGTATGAGCGCATGTGGGAAGGGCTCGTGCGGCAGTTCGCCGAGCATCCGGATCTCTGGCTGGCCACAGTGGAGCTGTTCCTGCAGGGGCAGCGGCAGCCCGAGCTGCGCGCCAGGGTGGCCGAGGGGATGGCGGAGGGCTGGCGGGGCATGGGGGCGATCCTGCAGAGCGTGCCGGAGGAGACCGTGTCCGAGCACACCGCCCGCACTCTCGGCATGGTCCAGACGGCGTTGATGTCGGGTGTGATGATCCAGAGCCTCGGCAACCCGGCGAACGCGCCTACCGCTGCCGAGGTCCTGGAAGGGGTGCGGGCGCTCGCCAAGCTGGCAGGCCCGCCGGACTCGTAACCCGCAGCTCCGCCGCCCGCCGGGCTCGTAACGCGCCGCCTCGCCGTCCCGCCGCTCCGCCCGCCGCCCCGCCGCCCGCCGTCCCGCCCACCTGAGTCTCGTGCGCGACCGGCGACCGGCCCGCGGCCGGGGTGATCTGCCAGCGATGCGTGGTCCGCCTGCGATGCGCAGTCCGGCGGCGACTCGGGGTCCCTCCGCGACTTGCGGTGCACCTGCGTCTTGCGGTGCACCTGCGTCTTGCGGTGCATCTGCGTCTTGGGGTGCGTCTGCGACTCGCGGTCCTTCCGCGTCTTGCGGTGCTTCTGCGACTCGCGGTGCGTCTGCGACTCGCGGTCCGTCCGCCACTCGCGCGGCTCTCCCGCGGCCCGCGTTCCGTGCGTTGACAGGCGATCCACCGGAACTCCGGACAATGAGAAGATCTTTCAGTAAGGTCGCCCGCTATGGCGATCACGAACCCATCGGACAATCCGGACGCGTTCCTGGCGGCGCTGCATGCCACGGACTGGTCGGCGTTCGAGCCGGCTCGCGACCTCCCACCCCTCCGCACCGCACTCACCCGGCTGGAGCAAGCCAGCGGGATCACCGAGGCGCACCGGTTCGCGACCGAGCGGGTCAAGGAGCTGGGCGCGGTGCTGCGGCATCCCGACGGGCACCCCGCCGAGCTCAGCGGGCACGCGCTCAGCCCGTGCGGGCGTTACCTCGCGATCGGCAGCTGGTGCGGCGACGACTACGACCGGGGCGGGGTGCTGCAGGTCTGGGAGCTGGCCAGCGGCCGGTGCGTCAACGTGCTCGACGCGATCATGGGCGGGGTGGGCTGGCCCGGGTACAGGCGCACGCTGCAGTGGTCGGCCGACGGGCAGCGGCTCGCGCTGGCGTACAACACCAACGGTGTGGGGGCGTGGGACGCGTTCGCGGAGGGCTCGGATCCGCTCGGCGAGGCGTACGTGACGGACGGGGGTTCGCGCCCGCCCGGCTTCGCCTTCGCGCCCGACGGCACGCGCGCCTACATCGCCACCGGCTCCCCGCGCGAGGTGCAGGGGTGCGTCGCGCCGCTGGCCGAGGGGGAGGTGTTCTGGGACTACGGCGAGGACGAGACCGACCTGGGCGTGGTGCTGCTGGCCGAGCCCTTGCCGGAGACGGTCAAGGCGCTGCTCGGAGGTGACGAGCTCTTTCTCCGTGAGGCCTTCTGGTCACGCGACGGGCGGCGGCTCTACGGGCACGCGCGCGGCTGGGTCTGCGCCCTCGACGCCTCAGACGGGCGGGTCCTGTGGTTCGCCGAGGCCGGCGTCGGCAGCGACGCCCCCGCCTGGAGCCGGGACGAGCGGTACTTCGCCCACCAGCTCCGCGGGCAGTTGCTGATCGGTGACGCCATGACGGGCTGGACGGTGGCGAAGCTGCCGGGGCATCCGGGCGCGTCGGAGCTGTCATGGGGCGTCCAGGGGGCCGTGACGCGGCTGGCGGTCGTGGTGCCGGAGGGCAACGACGCGCACGCCCGTCCCCATGTCACCGTCTACGACCAGGGCCGGCACCGTTACGACCTCGACCTCGCGCTGCTGCGGAGCGACCCGGAGACGGACGGCGAGGCGTGGGCGTGGTCGCCCGACGGGCTCCACGCGGCGGCGCTGACGGCTGGCGGGCAGGTCGAGGTCTGGAACCTCGCGGACACGCCGGGCCGGATCGGGGCCGTCGAGGCGACGGCGGACGCCCGCGGTGTGTTGTGGGGCGCCGACGGTGTGATCGTCACGGTCGGCGCCGCCGGCCTGCGCTTCTTCCAGGCGGCCACCGGCCTGATCACCGGGGACTTCGCGTTCCTGCGCACGCCGCCCGGGCCGCGCCCGCTGGAGCTCGACGGCGAGGACGTCGGGGAGGAGGTGCGCGACGAGGAGGGGGCGAGCATCGATCCGACGTTCGCGCTCGACGACGAGACGTGGGCCGTGGCCTTCGAACCGGGGCCCGTCATCGCCCCGCCCGACCGCGCGCATGCCCTCAACGGCGCCCTGGCCTGGACGGTCGAGCGCCGGTTCGGCTGGCCGACGCGCTGGGGCGGGCTCGACGTCGCGCCGGACGCCGCCACCGCCGCCGAGCGGTTCGGCCCGCCGCTGGAGGAGTACCTGGAGCGCTTCCGCGGCCACACGCCGCAGGCGGACGCGGCCTGGCCGCCGCCGAACACCGCCACGCTGGAGGACCTCTTCCAGCTCGCGCTCACCTCGGTCACGCCGCTGCACGGCGGCTGGGACCACCACGTGAGCCAGAACCTGCGGCACGCGGCCCGGCTCAGGGCGCGCCTGGGCCAGGCTGCCGGGGCGCGGCCGCTGCTCGACGCGATCCCGTCACCGGCCGAGCAGGTACGCGGGCGGGCCGACGTGGCGATGATCCTGGCCGCCGCCGGGAGGCGGGACGAGGCGCGCACGTTCTTCGACGGCGACGAGGCCCAGGCCGAGGCGGTGCTCGACGAGTACAACGGGGCGTTCGTGGCCTCGTCCGTGGCCGGCGCCTACGCGGCGATGGGGGATCCCCGTGCCGAGGCGTGGTTCGGGCGCGCGCGTGCGGCGATCGAGCCCGAGACGAACCCGGGCGAGCACCGCCTGGCGGTGGCGTGGGCGTTGCTGGAGTGCGGGCGGGAGCAGGAGGCCCGCGCGCTGCTGCTGGAGGGCACCGGCGCCCCCTCCACCTTCTACAGCGTGCCGCTGCTGGCCTACCTGATCCTCACCCGGCGGGATCACCTCGCCCGCGAGCTCATCCCCTTGCGGGATCCGTCGGCGGAGGAGTGGCAGCCGCAGGGCTGGTTCGACGGCTGGGAGGCGGTGGAGGTGTTCACCCGCCTGGGCCGGCCGGATCTGGTGCGCGAGTGGGCGCGGGTCTACGGCGACGGTTACGCCTACGAGGACCAGCTCGCCCAGGCCGAGACGAACGCCAGGCGGGACCCGTCCCGTGCCCGGCCGGGCGAGGGGGAGCTGGTGGCGCTCGCCGACGCCTACGCCACGCTGCTGAAGACGCCCCGGACGCAGCGCGAGCACCCGACGGGGCTGCTGGTCGTGCAGGCGGCCGAGTGCGGCCACGTGGCTGCCGCGCTGGACCTGATCGCGCGGCTGCCGGAGGACGACTTCAACGGGCGGGCGAGTCAAGCGTTCCGCGCCCTCTGGATCACCGCCACCGGGCTCGACGTGGAGCCGTGGTGAGGGCCTCGAACGCGGTATGAACCAGCCCTTTCCGTCAGGTAGCTATTTGCCGGGCGATGAGGCATTAGGTGGACAACAGGGATTCGGCCATCAGATATTGGAGGGAACGCGAAGGAAGGTGTTGTATGCACGCACGCCTTGACCATCTCGTCTGCTGGGTCTCCGACCCCCGCGCGTCCCTGGACTTCTACGAGCAGGTGGTCGGCCTGCCCGGGGTCCGGGCCGAGGAGTTCCGCGACGGGAAGGCGCCGTTCCCCAGCATCCGGATCTCGCCCGAGAGCATCCTCGACCTGATGGCGTACGAGGCGATGCGCGGCGTGGACGAGGGCACCGGGGTGAAGGGCAGCGCCGGGCACCCGATCAACCACTTCTGCCTGGCGGTCGGCAAGGAGGACTACGACGCGCTGCAGGTGCGGCTGAAGCAGCACGGCGTGGAGATCACCGGCGGCGGCGCGAACTCGTTCGGCGCCCGGGGCATCGCGCCGGAGACTATGTTCTTTCCTGACCCGGACGGGAACGTGATCGAGGTCCGATACTACGAGTGAGCCTGGCCCGCACGGTCCTGCGCAGCACCGGCCCCAGGTCGTCCAGGACCGTCACCAGCGCGGCCAGCTCCTCCAGCGCGTCCAGAGCCTGGGCCGCGCCGTCGGCGTCCACGCCCTCGTACAGCTCCAGCCCCACGAACGCCGCCGCCGTCGCCTTGGCCAGCCCGGTCACGTCCACGAACTCCGCCAGCGGCGAGCTCGCCAGCACCCGGCCCAGCGCCTGCTCCACCTCGGCCATCCACAGCTCGAGCCCCTTGACGACCGCCGCGGCCAGCTTCTCGTTGGTCTGGCTGCCTGCCAGGAGCTGGGCCAGCGCCGCGACGCTGCCTTCCGCGCGTTCCTGCGCGTGCAGCTCGCGGCCGAGGTCGAGCAGCTCGCGCAGCGAGGTCACGGCGGCGAAACGGTCGCGGTAGAGGGGGATGCGCTGCTGGGCGCCGTGCTCGCAGGCGGCGGCCAGCAGCTGGTCGACGCTGCCGAAGTGGTAGAAGACCAGAGCCTGGTTGACGCCCGCGGTCGCGGCGATCGTACGGGCGGAGGCGCCGGCCATCCCCTGCTTCTTGAGCGTTTCGAGCGCCGCGTCGAGCAGCTTCGTACGGGTGTCGGCCACCGGGCTCCCTCAAGCGTTCACAGGCGGGCCACCTCCCGCCTGGGCCTCACGCTAGCGGGAACGCCGTGCGCCGCGACCTCCACGTACGAGGCGGTGAAGCTGCCCCAGTAGCCGAAGATCCGGCCGAGCAGCGGGTTCGACACGGTGACCGCGATCCTGAAGCGCCCGGCCCGGTCGTCGTACTGCTCGGTGACCAGGGCCGTGCCGGTGGCGGCGGCCGGGATGCGGACGGCGAGCGGGCCCTCCAGCAGCCGTTGCGGGCCCGAGCGGATGACCAGGCCGCCGCGCTCGTCCACCGACAGGGCGAGCGGGGTGGCGAGGTGCTGGTGGGTGCCCAGGTAGTCGACGACCCGGGCGCCGGCCTCGTCGTAGATCATGGTCGCGTCGAAGCGGCTGAGCGGGAAGGTGCGCACGAAGGTGACGGTCTCGCGGCCGTACGAGTCGGTGTACGGGTAGTTCTCGATCCGGAAGGGGACGTCGCGGCCGGTGTCCGTGACGAGGATGTTCCTGAGGCTGCCGAGCGACAGGAACGGGCGGACGGCGAGGCCGGCGTTCCAGACGCGGTGCATGACCCCCTCGCCTATGCAGGCCTCGCCGCTGTCGAGCCCGACGCCGAAGCGGCGCTGGAGCTCGGGGTGGAGGCGGGCGAAGTCGGGGCCGAGCGCGCGCTGGAAGATCGAGGGCATGGTCGCTCCCGTGGATGCTCGATGGGGTGGCGTAGGCAGCGGCGGGCCGCGGGGGTGCCCGGCAGGGGCGGGAGGGCGACGGCGAGCGCCGCCGCCGCCAGGGCGGGCAGCGGTCCGAGCAGCCAGGCGGCGACGGCGACGGCGGCCGTTCTGGTCGCTGTTTCCGCCAGGGCCTGGAGGAGGGTGCGCACGGGCGATCTGCCGGTCTCCAGCCACAGGCGCAGCCGGTCGAACGACCAGGCGGTGGCCCACCACATGAACCGGGGCGGCAGGACGTGCGGGCGGTGGTCGTAGGAGGTCAGGAAGCGGATCCCGGCCGGCGTGGGCAGGTAGCGCCAGTAGCCGGAGCCGGCGCGGATCGGCGAGAGCGGGTGGTCCGAGCCGAAGCGCAGTGCCGAGGTGCACGTGCCGTCGGCGGCGTGCCGGTCGCCCGTGTGGACGCCGACGCCGCTGATGCCGAGGGTCGAGTAGCGGAACCTCCCGCCGGAGAGGGGCTTGATGCTGCCGAAGCGCAGGTCCCAGCGCTCGTGCCGGGCCGGGTCCTGGGTGGCCTGCCACAGTGCCTCCATGCCGGCCCTGATCAGGATCTCGATGTACAGCCGCATGACCCCTCATCACGTTCGATTTGAGCGATCGCTTAAAACGAATATAGGCGTGCTTGAGCGATCGCTCAAGACGGTCGGAAGTGTCGCTGGGTTCTGGTACACAGGCGGCATGGGTGTCAGCGTCGATGAGTTCCTGAAGCTGCTGGACGAGCTGCCCGACGTGCGGATGAATCACGGCGGCGAGTGGATCGGCCTCAAGGTGCACGACAAGGGGTTCGGCTACCTGTGGGAGGCGACCGAGACGGTCGGGCTGAAGGCGACGATCGAGGAGCAGATCGCGCTGGTCAACGAGCGGCCCGAGGTGTTCGAGGTGCAGTTCACGGCCGGGCGGTTCGGCTGGGTGGTGGTCCACCTCGACCGGATCGACGCGGAGGAGCTGTTCGAGCTGATGGCCGAGGCGTGGTGCCTGACCGCGCCCAAGCAGCTCGTGGCCGACTTCGAGGCGACCCACCCGATCGGGAAGAAGGTGCAATCCGGGTAATCTCCGACATTGTGATCCCTGTGAACGTCCGGCTGCGGGAGTGGCGCGAGGCCGACGCGCCCGCCGTGCTGCGTGCCTTCCAAGCCCCCGACCTGCGCAACCAGGCCCCCTGGCCCGTCGTGACGCTCAAGGACGCCTCCGGCTGGATCGCCTCCTGGGACGGGGTCGGGCACGCCTTCGCCGTGGTCGAGGACGAGCAGGTCGTCGGAAACGTGGCCGTGACAAGGCTCGACTCCCACGGCAACGGATGGGTGTCCTACTGGGTCGTGCCCGAGGCCAGAGGGAAGGGCGTCGCGGTGGCGGCCACCGAGCTGCTGGCCCGGTGGGCGTTCGACAAGCGCGGGCTCTACCGGCTGGAGCTGGGGCACCGGACGAACAACCCGGCGTCGTGCCGGGTCGCCACGAAGGCCGGGTTCCTGCCGGAGGGCATCGAGCGGGGCAAGCTCTGCTACGAGGGCGTCCGGTACGACGTGGAGCGGCACGCGCGCCTGGTCACCGATTGATCGGCCGGCTGATCGGGAGCGCCGCCGATCGGGAGCGCCACCGATCGGGAGCGCCGCTGATCCGAAGGGCCGGCTGATCGGGAGGGCCGGTCACCTGGCGTGGCCTGTGCGGGCTGAACTACGCTGTGGCGGGTGGACAGCGAGAGTCTGGCCGCGGCCGGGCTGTTGGAGGCTCTGAGCCGGGCGTCGGAGATTCTCGCCGAGTTACGCCATCCGTTCGTGAGAAGCGAGCACTTCTCCTATTTCTTCCCGCCGGCGGGTGTCCGCGTCGGCACCACGTTCATGCTGCCTGACGGGCGCGAGGTCAGGTTCGAGGTCTCCATCGCCGCGTCCGGCAAGGCCTTTCATGTGGAGGGCGGCATCCAGGCGGAGGAGGAGACGCTGCTGGAGCTGCCCCGCAGGAGCGTCCCGGACATCGAGGCGGGGCTGGCGGCGTTCGACGACTACGCGGGGGAGGTGGCGGCGCCGGCGGAGCGGCTGATCGAGCAGTTGCTGGAAGAATTGTCTGACAACTAGACGAGCCGTGTCTGGTTGTCTGACAATGGGTCCATGAGGAATGGACCGCTTGCCGTCGTGGGCGCCTCCGTGCTGTGGGGGACCGCGGGCACGGCCGGGTTGCTGGTGTCCGCCGACTCGGTGGCGCTGGCCGCCGCCCGGCTGGTGATCGGAGGCGCCGCGCTGGCGCTCGTGGCCGGGGCCGGGCTGGGCAAGGCCGTCAGGCCGGGGTTGTTGCTGGGAGCCGTGGCGGTGGCCGCGTACCAGCTCTGCTTCTTCGCGGCCGTCAGCCGTACCGGGGTGGCCATCGGCACGGTGGTCGCGATCGGCAGCGGGCCGGTGTTCACCGGGCTGCTGTCCTGGGTGCTGCACGGGCGCAGGCCGACGAGGCGGTGGAGCGCGGCCACCGCGGCCGCCATCTGCGGGTGCGCGGCGCTGATCGTGGGCGGCGGCGCCGAGGCGGGCGCGCAGGTGGTCTCCGGTATCGCGCTCGCGCTGCTGGGTGGGCTGCTGTACGCCTTCTACGCCGTCATGGCGGCTCGGGCGATCGGCCAGGGCGGTCAGTCGAACGCGGTGATGGGCGTGATGTTCGGCGGGGCCGCGCTGATCATGCTGCCGGTGCTCGCCGTCAGCGGCGTCGCCTGGATGGGCGAGCCGCGGGCGCTGCTCGCCGTGCTCTACCTCGGGCTCGGCACCACGGCCCTGTCCTACTTCCTGTACGGCCGGGGCCTGCGCACCACGCCCGTGGCCACGGCCGCCACGCTGTCACTGGCCGAGCCGGCCGTCGCCGCGCTGCTCGGCCTGGTGGTGCTGGGCGAGCGGCTGGCTCCGGTCTCGATCGCGGGGCTCGTGCTGCTGGGGCTGAGCCTGGTGGCGGTGGCCGTACCGGAAAGGGTGCGCGAGAGGGAGCGCATGCCGGAAAGGGAGCTAGAGTCGCAGCCGTGACGTTGCCGCTCAGACCCGTCTCCACCGTCGGCGCGCTCGCCGACGCCCTGCGCAGCAGGGTGTTGTCCGGCGAGATCCCGCCCGGCACCGCGCTGCCCGAGCAGGAGATCGCCGCGTCGTACGGCGTCGCCAGGCCGACCGTGCGGGAGGCGCTGGCGAGCCTGGTCCACGAAGGGCTGCTCAGACGTGAGCGCAACCGCAGCGCCTATGTCCCGGAAGTGACGCTTTCGGACCTCGAAGATCTCATGTACGTCCGCCGCCCTCTGGAGGACCTCATGGCCCGGGCCGTGGTCGGCCGGACGGTGCCCGAGGCGGAGGCGGCGCTGCACCGGATGGCCGCCCTGCCCGCGGACGCGCCCTGGTCGGAGACCGTGGCCGAGCACATGGCGCTGCACCAGGCGCTCATCGAGGCCGTCGGCAGCCCGCGGCTGGAGCGGCTCTACGGCGTGCTGGCCGCGGAGACGCGGCTCGGGCTGGTGCGGCTGCGCGAGGTCTACAGGGACAGGGACGTGCTCGTCGCCGAGCATCGCGAGCTGCTCGACGCCCTCGCGAACGGCCCGGAGGAGGCCGCGCGGGCGGCGGTCGCCGCGCATCTGAGCCACTCGTGGGGCGGCGACGGCCGAGTACATCGGCACCTTTGAGCGCGAACCCTTGCGGGACTGCCCCGTAACTCGCAAGAATCGCGGCCATGCACGGCAATCCGATGCCGGACTCCTACGTGTATGTCACGGAAGAGGGCGTCACGCGTCACTATGCGGACGGTAGTGTCGAGGCCCTCGCGTGGGAGGACGTGGTGGAGGTCCGTGTCGTCACCGAATCCGGGGAAGACGTCCTCTATATCCTGCTCGATCGTGACGGCGAGGGCTGCGTCGTGCCCCGCTCGGCCACGGACGCCACGTTTCTCGCCCGCCTGCGTTACCTCCCGGATTTCGACCTCGACCGGCTGACCCTGGCCGCCGACTCCGCGCACGACGGCGTCGTGGTGGTCTGGCGCAGCCCCGACCCGCCGTCGGCGCTGCCGGACCTGGAGTACGACTAGTCCTTCATAAATCGGCAACCTGCCGAAATACCGCAGTAAATCTGGCATTTCCCTGATCAACTGCTGACACTCGTGGACCGTTCCGTCAAGCCCCTGCGGGGTCTGACAATCGTCCGAATGTGGACATTTGCCGGTATTCCTCATGCCGGAATCGATCTTTACTCTTTAGTGGGGGCCGCCGCCCTTGATTGTGCGTGGGACTTGTCAACCCATGTGGTTCAAGGAACGTCAAGTTATCGCGGTGCACAGAGTTGTCAGGGTGGTGCTATGAGGGTGGGGACTGGGGAGTCCGCTGTCGTGCTCCTCGAGGCCGTACCGCGCCGCGCGTCGAGCATCTGGACGCGTGCGTACTTACGGCTTCTGTTATCCGGCGACACGGTGTGCGCGCTGCTCGCATGCGTGTGCGTGCTGGGCATCCGGCTGATCGCCGGCGCGTACATTCCGCTGGCCGAGTTCCTGCTGGGATTCGGCCTGGTCATCGCCTGGCCCATCGCACTGTGGATGGGGGGCGCGTACCGCCAGCGCGCCAACGGCGAGGGAACCGAGGAGTTCAAGGCCGTCTTCAACGGCGGCGTCGGGCTGATGGCGGCCGTCGCCATCATGGCCTACGCCACGCAGGCCGCCATCGCGCGCAGTTTCGTGATGGCGATGCTGCCGCTGGCCCTGCTCGCGACGCTGTACTACCGCTATCGCATGCGCAAGCGGCTGCACCGGCGCAGAGCGGTGGGCGACTACATGCGCCAGGTGATCGCGGTCGGGCACCGGGAGTCGATCCTCGACCTCGTGATGCAGTTCAGGCGCCAGCCGTACCACGGGATGCGGGTGGTGGGAGCCTGCCTGCCCGGCAACGCCATGGACGTGGACCTCGACGGCATCCCGGTGCTGGGCGACTTCGGCGACGTGGCCACCGTGGTCGAGCGGGAGCGGGCCGACGCCGTGGCCGTGCTGGCCTGCCCGGAGCTGGACGGCGCCGCGCTGCGCCGGCTGGCGTGGAGCCTGGAGACCGCGCGCACGGACCTGTTCGTGGCGCCCGCGCTCCTCGACGTGGCCGGGCCGCGGATCAGCATCAGGCCGGTCGCGGGCATGCCGCTGCTCCACGTGGAGCACCCCGAGTTCGACGGGATGCGGCAGTTCGTGAAGACCGTCTTCGACCGCCTGGTGGCGGGGCTCGCGCTGCTGGTGCTGGCGCTGCCGCTGCTGGCGATCGCGCTGGTGATCCGGCTGACCAGCCCCGGCCCCGCGTTCTTCTACCAGACAAGAGTCGGCAAGAGCGGCAGAGAGTTCCGTCTGGTGAAATTCAGGACCATGGTGGTGGACGCGGAGCGGCTCAAGGGCGCGTTGCTCGAAGCGAACGAGTTCGACGGAGTGCTCTTCAAGATTAGGAACGATCCAAGGATCACCAGAGCAGGCGCTTTTCTCCGGAAATACTCCCTCGACGAGCTGCCTCAGCTGCTGAACGTCCTGCGCGGCGAGATGTCCCTCGTCGGCCCGCGCCCGCCGCTGCCCGAAGAGGTCGCCGCGTACGGCGCCGACGTGCGCCGCCGCCTGGTGGTCAAGCCGGGGATGACCGGGCTGTGGCAGGTCAGCGGGCGTTCCGACCTGACGTGGGAGGAGTCCGTACGCCTCGACCTGCGTTATGTGGAGAACTGGTCGCTCATCCTCGATCTGCAGATCCTGTGGAAGACCTGGTCCGTCGTCACCCGTGGAGAAGGGGCTTACTAGCGGTGAAAGCACTCGTGCTCGCCGGGGGGTCGGGCACCCGGCTACGCCCCATCACGCACACGTCGGCCAAGCAGCTGGTCCCCGTCGCCAACAAGCCGGTCCTGTTCTACGGCCTGGAGGCCATCGCGGAGTCCGGGGTCCAGGAGCTCGGCCTGGTGGTCGGGGACACGCACGCGGAGATCGAGGCGGCCGTGGGCGACGGCTCGGCGTTCGGGCTGCAGGTGACGTACCTGCGGCAGGAGGCCCCGCTGGGGCTGGCCCACGGCGTGCTGATCGCCCGCGACTACCTGGGCGACGACGACTTCGTCATGTACCTCGGCGACAACTTCGTCGTGGGCGGCATCAACGGCCTGGTCGACCGGTTCGCCAGGGAACGGCCCGCCGCGCAGATCATGCTGACCAGGGTCGGCGACCCGCGCCAGTTCGGGGTGGCCGAACTGGACGAAGAAGGGCGCGTGATCGGCCTGGAGGAGAAGCCCGAGCGGCCCAAGAGCGATCTGGCCCTGGTGGGCGTCTACCTGTTCAGCCCGGCCATCCACGCGGCGGTGGCGGAGCTCAAGCCGTCGTGGCGGGGCGAGCTGGAGATCACCGACGCCATCCAGTGGCTGATCGAGTCGGGGCAGCGCGTCGAGTCCTCGGTGATCTCCGGCTACTGGAAGGACACCGGCAACGTCACCGACATGCTGGAGGTCAACCGGCTCGTGCTGGAGTCGGTCGAGCCCAGGATCGACGGGCGGGTGGACGAGGCCAGCGAGCTCATCGGCCGGGTCGCGATCGAGCCGGGCGCGGTGGTCGAGCGCTCGCGCGTGGTCGGCCCGGCGATCATCGGCGCCGGGGCCCGCATCCAGGACAGCTACGTGGGCCCGTACACCTCCATCGGCGCCTCCTGCGCCGTCACCGGCAGCGAGATCGAGTACTCGATCGTGCTGCCCCGCGCTTCCATCGCCGGGGTGGGCCGCATCGAGTCGTCGCTGATCGGCCACGACGTCGAGGTCACCCCGGCGCCCAACACGCCCAGAGCCCACCGTCTCGTACTGGGCGATCACAGCAAGGTACAGATCAGTTCATGACAAGAATTCTGGTCACCGGCGGCGCGGGATTCATCGGTTCCCACTACGTCCGGAACCTCCACGACGCGTACGTGACCGTGCTCGACAAGCTCACGTACGCCGGCAACCGCGCCAACCTCGACGGGGTGCCGCACGAGTTCGTGCACGGGGACATCTGCGACGCCGAGCTGCTCGAACGGGTCGTCCCCGGCCACGACCTCGTGGTCAACTTCGCCGCCGAGTCGCACGTGGACCGGTCGATCGAGGGCGCCGCCGAGTTCATGCGCACCAACGCGCTCGGCACGCAGACGTTGCTGCAGGCGTGCCTGGAGGCCGGGGTGCCGAAGGTGGTGCAGGTCTCGACCGACGAGGTGTACGGCTCGATCGACATCGGTTCCTGGGACGAGGCCGCGCCGGTGCGGCCCCGGTCGCCGTACGCGGCGTCGAAGGCGAGCGGCGACCTGATCGCCCGCGCGTACGCGATCACGTACGGGCTGAACGTCTCGATCACCCGCTGCGGCAACAACTACGGGCCCAGGCAGTACCCCGAGAAGCTCATTCCGCTGTTCGTCACGAACCTGCTGCGCGGCAGGAAGGTGCCGCTGTACGGCGACGGCGGCAACGTGCGGGACTGGATCCACGTCGAGGACCACTGCGCGGGCATCCGCCTGGTGGCCGAGAAGGGCGAGCCGGGCGAGATCTACCACATCGCGGGCACGGCCGAGCTGACCAACAAGGAGCTCACCGCGCGCCTGCTCGAAGCCTGCGGCAGGGACTGGGACATGGTCGCGCACGTGGCCGACCGCAAGGGCCACGACCGCAGGTACTCGCTGGACGACTCGAAGCTGCGGGCGCTGGGCTACCGCCCCGAGATCCCGTTCGAGCAGGGGCTGAAGGACACCGTCCGCTGGTACGCCACGCACCGCGACTGGTGGAGTCATTGATCACCCACTTAGGCCGGGAGGCCGCATGAGGTGGCTCATCACGGGGGCGGGCGGCATGCTGGCCGCCGACGTCCTCGGCAGGACCGCGCTGACGGGCGAGCCGGTGCTCGCGCTCGGCCGGGCCGACCTGGACGTGCGCGACAGGCGGGCGGTGCACGACTTCGTCTCCGCCTACCGGCCCAGGGCCGTGCTGAACTGCGCGGCCTGGACCGCGGTGGACGACGCCGAGACGCACGAGGCCGAGGCGCTGGCGGTCAACGGGGACGCCGCCCGCTGGCTGGCGGAGGCGTGCGACCGCGTCGGCGCCCGGCTGGTGCACGTGTCCACCGACTACGTCTTCGACGGGGCGGCGGGCCCGCCCTACCCCGAGGACGCGCCGACGGGGCCGGTGAACGCCTACGGCAGGACCAAGCTGGCGGGCGAGCTCGCGGTGCTGGAGCACGGCCACTACGTGGTGCGCACCGCCTGGCTGTACGGCGCGCACGGCCCGAACTTCGCCACCACCATGATCAGGCTGGCCGGGGAGCGGCCCGCCCTGGACGTGGTGGACGACCAGCGCGGCCAGCCGACCTGGACCGCGGACCTGGCCGACTACCTCGTCCGGCTGGCGCAGTCGGACCTGCCGCCAGGCGTCTACCACGGCACGAGCGCGGGGGAGACGACCTGGTGCGGGTTCGCCAGGGAGATCTTCACGCTGCTGGGCCAGGACCCGGAGCGGGTGCGCCCGGTGCCGACCTCGGCCTTCCCGCGCCCGGCCCGGCGGCCGGCCAACAGCGTGCTGGCGCACACCCGGTGGGAGCCGATCCGGCACTGGCGCACGGCGCTGCACGCGGCCTGGCCCGTCCTGTCGAGGAGCCGTCAGTGCAGCGTCGCGTGAGGCGCCGGCCGTCAGTGCAGCGTCGCGTAGAACTCCTGGCACGCCCGGTAGTCCGGCAGCAGCCCGGCCCTGAGCGCCTCGTCGAGCGTGGGGGCCTTGGCGTCCTTCTCCGACAGCACGGGCTCGATGCCGGCCGGCCAGGCGATCCCGATCGCCGGGTCGAGCGGGTGCACCCCGTGCTCGCGGGCCGGCGCGTACGGCTCGGAGCACAGGTACATCACCGTGGCGCGCTCGCTGAGCGCCATGAACCCGTGCCCGAGGCCCTCGGCCACCAGGACGGCGCTTCTGGTCACGTCGTCCAGCGTCACGCCCTCCCACCGGCCGAAGGTGGGCGAGCCCGTACGCAGGTCCACGACGACGTCCATGACGCTGCCGGACAGGCACATCACGTACTTGGCCTGCCCGGGCGGCACGTCGGCGAAGTGTACGCCGCGCAGCACGCCGCGGGCCGAGACGGAGCAGTTGACCTGCGCCAGGTCGAACCGCCGCCCGGGCAGGTCGGTGGCGCGGAAGGCCTCGTAGAACGAGCCGCGGGGATCGGAGTGGACAGGCGGCGTGTGGCGCCAGACGCCATCGATGCCGAGGGGATCCATGGGCTGACAGTAACGAGATCACCGGCCCTCGCGAAATATCAATCTCTTGGAGCGTGCGAATGATGACTTGCCGGTTATGCGGCTCGGACGATCTCACCGGAGTGGTGGACCTGGGGGCGACGCCGCCCTGCGAGCGGATCCTCACGGCCGATCAGCTCGACGAGCCCGAGGTGACCTACCCGCTGCACCTGCGCGTGTGCACGTCGTGCTGGCTCGCGCAGATCCCGCCGTTGATCACCCCCGAGGAGACTTTCACGGACTATGCCTATTTCTCCTCCTACTCGGCCTCCTGGGTGGAGCACGCCCGCGCCTTCGTGGCGGACCTCGACCTGCGGCCGGACTCGTTCGTGGTGGAGGTGGCCAGCAACGACGGCTACCTGCTGCGGCACGTGGTGGAGCGCGGGGTGCGCTGCCTGGGCATCGAGCCGTCGGTCAACGTCGGCCAGGCCGCCAGGGAGCGCGGCGTGCCGACGGTGACGGCGTTCCTGACGCCCGAGAGCGCGCGGGCGGTCGTGGCGGAGCACGGCAAGGCCGACTACGTGGTGGCCAACAACGTCTACGCGCACATCCCCGACGTCATCGGCTTCACCCAGGGGCTGCGCACGCTGGTCGCCGACGACGGGCTGGTCTCGGTCGAGGTGCAGCACCTGCTCACGCTGATGCAGCTCAACCAGTACGACACGATCTACCACGAGCACTTCCAGTATTACACGGTCGCCTCCGCGCAGCGCGCGCTGGCCAGTGGCGGGCTGACGCTGGTGGACGTGGAGCTGCTGACGACGCACGGCGGCTCGATCCGGCTCTGGGCCGCGCCGTCCGGCGCCCCGTCGCGGCGGGTGTCGGACGTGCTGGCGATGGAGAAGGCGGCCGGGCTGCACGAGATCTCCGGCTACATCGACTTCACCGAGCGGGTGGCCAAGGTCCGGCGCGACCTGCTGAGCTTCCTGATCACCGCCGCCGAGGAGGGCAGCACGGTGGTCGGGTACGGGGCTCCGGGCAAGGGCAACACGCTGCTCAACCACTGCGGCATCCGGCCGGACCTGCTGGCGTACACCGTGGACCGCAACCCGTACAAGCACGGCAAGTTCACCCCCGGTGCGCGCATCCCGATCTTCGAGCCCGAGCGCATCGCCGCCGACAGGCCGGACTACGTGCTCGTCCTGCCGTGGAACCTGCGCGACGAGCTGATCGACCAGCTCTCCTACATCCGCGACTGGGGCGGCCGGCTGGTCTTCCCCATCCCCACGCTGGAGGTCGTGTGAAGGTCGTGCTCTTCTGCGGGGGTTACGGCACCCGCATGCGTACGGGCGCCGCCGGCGACGCGCCGAAGCCGATGCAGCTCGTCGGCCCCAGGCCGCTGATCTGGCATGTCATGCGCTACTACGCGCACTTCGGCCACAGGGAGTTCATCCTCTGCCTCGGCTACGGGGCCGAGCAGATCAAGGACTTCTTCCTCCGGTACGAGGAGACCGCCTCCAACGACTTCGTCCTGCGCGGCGGCAACGTCGAGCTGCTGGGCGCCGACATCTCCGACTGGACGATCTCGTTCGTCCACACCGGCGTCGAGTCGTCGATCGGGGAGCGGCTGCGCCGGGTCCGCGACCATCTCCAGGGCGAGGAGATGTTCCTGGCCAACTACGCCGACGTGCTCACGGACGCGCCGCTGCCGGAGATCATCGGCAGGTTCGAGAAGTCGGACGCCGGCGGTGCGCTGATGGCCGTACCGCCGCCCGGGACCTTCCACTGCGTGGAGATCGCCGAGGACGGGCTGGTCGGCCAGATCACCGCCGTCACCGAGATGCCGCTGTGGGTAAACGGGGGATATTTCGTCTTACGTCAGGAAATCTTCGACCATATCCCCGAGAACGGGGACCTGCTCGTTGACGGCTGCAAGGAGCTGGCCAAGCGCGGGCGGCTGATGGCCTACCCCTACCGCGGCTACTGGCGGCCCACCGACACCATCAACCAGCGCATGGAGCTGGACCGGGCCTACTCCCGCGGCGACCGCCCCTGGGCCCTGTGGGAGCGGGCGTGAACCGGCTCTTCCCCAGCGGCCTGAGCCGCATCGCGCTGCTCGCCGCCCACTGCGACGACCTGGCGATCGGGGCAGGCGGCACCCTCCTGGTCATGTGCACCGCGCACCCGGGCCTCCAGGTGGACGCCCTGGTGCTCTCCGGCGGCGGGACGGCACGCGAGGAGGAGGAGCGCAACGCGCTGGCCGCCTTCTGCCCCGGCGCGGACCTGCGGGTGACCGTGGCCAAGGTGCCCGACGGGCGGCTGCCCGCCCACTGGGACGAGGCCAAGAACGCGGTCGAGGAGCTGCGGATGCGTACCGAGCCTGACCTGATCCTGGCGCCGCAGGCCGGCGACGCGCACCAGGACCACCGGGGGCTGGCGCGGCTGGTGCCCACCGCGTTCCGCGACCACCTCACGCTCGGGTACGAGATCGTCAAGTGGGATGGCGACCTCGGCCGGCCCAACGCGTACCAGCCGCTCGACCTCGCGCTGGCCGAGCGCAAGGTCTCCCTGCTCTGGGAGCACTACCCCTCCCAGCGGCACCGCCCCTGGTTCGACAGGGAGGCGTTCCTCGGGCTGGCCAGGATCCGCGGCATCGAGTGCCAGGCACGCTACGCGGAGGCGTTCTACCTGCACAAACTCGCTCTAGATCTAGCTGGAGGCTGATCGACATGCGTGTCTTACTCACGGGGCACCAGGGCTATCTCGGCACGGTCATGGCACCCATGCTCGCCAAGGCCGGCCACGAGGTGGTGGGCCTGGACTCGGGGCTGTTCGCCGCGTGCGTGCTCGGCCCGGTGCCGGACGACCCGCCGGGCCACCGCGTGGACCTGCGGGACGTGCCGGCGAGCCTGCTCGAAGGCTGCGACGCGGTGATCCACCTGGCCGCGCTCTCCAACGACCCGCTCGGCGCGCTCGCGCCCGAGCTGACCTACGACATCAACCACCACGCCTCCGTCCGGCTGGCCAGGCTGGCCAGGGAGGCCGGCGTGCGCCGGTTCCTGTACGCCTCCACCTGCTCCGTCTACGGCGCCTCCGGGGGCGACGACCTGCTCGGCGAGGACGCCCCGCTGCGGCCCGTCACCCCGTACGCCGAGTCGAAGGTGCGCGTCGAGGACGAGCTCGTCGACCTGGCCGACGACCACTTCACCCCGGTGTTCCTGCGGAACGCGACCGCGTTCGGGTTCTCGCCCCGGCTGCGGGCCGACATCGTGCTGAACAACCTCGTCGGCCACGCCCACCTGACCGGCCAGGTCCGCGTGCTGTCGGACGGCACCCCGTGGCGGCCCCTGGTGCACGTGGCCGACATCGCCGACGCGTTCCTGGCCGCGCTGGCCGCGCCGCGCGAGGCCGTGCACGCCAGGGCGTTCAACGTGGGCGGCGAGCTGAACAACCTGACCGTGGCCGAGATCGCCGAGCACGTCGTCGAGGCGGTGCCCGGCTCCGAGCTGCTGATCACCGGCGAGACCGGCGCCGACCCTCGCTCCTACCGGGTCTCGTTCTCGCGGATCCGCGAGGCGCTGCCCGGCTACCACGCCCGCTGGACGGTGAAGGCGGGCGCCGTCGAGCTGGCCGACGCCTACCGCTACCACGGGCTGACCGCCGAGGACTTCCGCCAGCGGTTCACCCGGCTGGCGTGGCTGGCCGACCGCCGCAAGGCCGGGACCGTCTCCGACGAGCTGCGCACGTGACCGGGGAGGAGATGCACGCCCTGGTGGAGCGGCTCTACCCGCTGTGCCGCTCCATCACGGGCGACGGCGTGCGCGCCACGCTGGGGATCGTCGGGGAGCTGCTGGAGCTGGACGTGCACGAGGTGCCGACCGGGACCCAGGTGCTCGACTGGACCATCCCCCAGGAGTGGAACATCCGCGACGCCTACATCAAGGATCCGGCGGGGAACCGGGTGGTGGACTTCCAGCGGTCGAACCTGCACGTCGTGGGCTACAGCGTGCCGGTGTCGGCCACGATGACCCTGGCCGAGCTGCGGCCCCACCTGCACACGCTGCCCGACCAGCCGGACCTGGTGCCGTACCGGACGTCGTACTACGCGCGGACGTGGGGGTTCTGCCTGAGCCAGGACACGCTCGACGGGATGGGCGAGGGGCCGTACGAGGTGGTGATCGACTCGACGCTGGCCGACGGGCACCTGACGTACGCCGAGCACGTCGTGCCGGGGCGCACCGAGGAGGAGGTGCTGATCTCCTGCCACGTCTGCCATCCGTCGCTGGCCAACGACAACCTGGCCGGGATCGCGGTGGCCACGGCGCTGGCCAGGCGGCTCGACCGGCCGCGCCACACCTACCGGTTCCTGTTCGCGCCGGGCACGATCGGCGCGATCACCTGGCTGGCGCGCAACCGCGAGAGCACCGGGCGCATCAGGCACGGGCTCACGCTCGCCTGCGCCGGTGACCGGGGCGCGCTGACGTACAAGCGGAGCAGGCGCGGTGACGCGCCCGTCGACCGGGCGATGGCGGCCGTGCTGCGCGACCGGCCGCACACGATCGTGGACTTCTCGCCGTACGGCTACGACGAGCGGCAGTTCTGCTCGCCCGGCTTCGACCTGCCGGTCGGCAGCCTGACCAGGACGTCGTACGCGGGCTACCCCGAGTACCACACCTCGGGAGACGACCTCGGCTTCGTCTCGCCGCAGGCCATGGCCGACACGCTGGAGACGCTGTGGTCGGCGGTCGAGGTGCTGGAGCACGACGGCCGTTACCAGAACCTGAGCCCGTACGGCGAGCCGCAGCTCGGCAGGCGCGGCCTGTACGGATCTCTCGGCGGCCGCAGTGACACGAAACAGGCGCAGCTGGCGATGTTATGGGTGTTGAACCTGTCGGACGGCGAGCACAGCCTGCTGGACATTGCCGGCCGATCGGGCCTGCCCTTCCGCGCGGTCGCCGAGGCGGCCGCCGCTCTGGAGGGCGCGGGCCTGCTCAAACGGGTGGGAGAGGGCGCATGAATCTGCGGGTGGGGGACCTCGTCGAGGTGCGGAGCGCGGCGGAGATCCTGGCCACGCTGGACGAGCGGGGCGAGCTGGAGAACCTCCCGTTCATGCCGGAGATGCTGGCCTTCTGCGGGCAGCGGCTCACCGTGCACAAGGTCGCGCACAAGCTGTGCGACACCATCAGCCGCAGCGGCATGCGGCGCATGGACAGCGCGGTGCACCTGACGGGCGCGCGGTGCGACGGCGGAGGGCACGGCGGCTGCCAGACGGCCTGCTCGCTCTACTGGAAGGAGGCCTGGCTCAAACGGGTCGATCCGGACGAGCCCGCCACCCGCCGGATCCCGGAGGAACGGCTGCTGAAGCTGCTCGACGCCAACACGCGCAAGGGCCCGGACGGGTACTCCTGCCAGGCCACCGAGCTGCTGCGGGCCGCGCCGACCTGCCTGCCGTTCCGTGACCTCGGCCAGTACGTCACCGACGTGCGCAGCGGCAACGTGGGCGTCGGCCGGACCGTCGGCACCTTCCTGGTCGGGCTGTTCAATCGCTTCCAGGGCCTCAGCAGGAAGGTGCTGCCGCGCCGCCTGTGGATCAGGCGCGGGCTGCGCTGGGGCTTCATCGAGGGCCGGGCCGGCAAGAGGACGCCGACGGCGACGCTGGACCTCCAGGTGGGCGAGCTGGTCAGGATCAGGTCCAAGGAGGAGATCCTCGACACGCTCAACGACGACCTGCTCAACCGCGGGATGGGCTTCGAGGAGGAGATGGCGCGCTACTGCGGCAGGACCGCGCGCGTACGGGCCAGGGTCGAGCGCTGCCTGGACGAGAAGACGGGCCGGATGCTGATCATGAAGAGCCCGTGCATCATCCTCGACGATCTCGTCTGCGAGGGCGTCTACAACGCCAACTGCCCGCGCGAGTTCGTGCCGTTCTGGCGGGAGATCTGGCTGGAGAGGGTCGAGACTTCGTGAGCGAGGCCGGCGACATCGGCCGCAAGGCCGGTCGCGGCCTGCGCTGGAGCCTGCTGGGCAACCTGGTGATGAAGGCCGGCTCGTTCGTGATGAGCCTCGTCCTGGCCAGGCTGCTGATGCCCGAGGACTTCGGCGTGTTCGCGATCGCGCTGGCGGCCACCCAGTTCGTCATCTACATCAACGACGCCGGGGTGATCGCGGCGACCGTGCAGTGGCGGGGCAGGCTGGAGGAGATCGCGCCCACGGCCACCGTCGTGGCGATCCTGTCGAGCCTCGCCCTCTACGCGCTGTTCTGGGTGATCGCGCCGTTCTACGCGCGGCTGGCCGGGAGCGAGGACGCCATCTGGGTGATCCGTATCCTCATGGCCACGAACCTCGTCTACGGGCTGACCGCGGTGCGCAGCGCCGCGCTCATGCGCCGGTTCGAGCAGGACAAGCTGGCCTGGGCCAACCTGGGCGGGTTCGTCGCCAACGCCTGCGTCTCCATCACCCTGGCCGCGAACGGCGCCGGGGCCTACAGCTTCGCCTGGGGGCAGCTCAGCGGCGGCGTGCTCACCGGCGTGCTGGTGGTGGCGCTGGCGCGGGTGAAGATCGAGCTCGGCTTCGACCGCGCGCAGGCCGCGCGGCTGCTGCGGTTCGGCCTGCCGCTGTGCGTCAGCCTCGGCATCGAGGGGCTGCTGCTCAACGTGGACTCGGTGATCGTCGGCGACGTGCTCGGCCCGGCCTGGCTGGGCTTCTACCTGCTCGCCTTCAACATCTCGAGCTGGGTGCCCGGCCTGATCGGCACCGCCATCCGCTACGTCGCGCTGCCCAGCTTCTCGCGCCTGGCCGAGGAGGGCGGCGAGGCGATACGGGAAGGCGTGCGGCAGGCCGTCCCGCTGCTCGGCGGCATGGTGCTGCCGATCGCGGTGCTGATGGGCACGCTCGCCCCCGCGGTCGTGGAGTTCCTGTACGGCGCGAACTGGCTGCCCGCCGCCCAGGTGCTGCGCTTCCTGGCGATCGTGATGGCCGTGCGCATGCTGACGCTGCTCATCACCGACATCCTGGCCGCGCTCGGCAGGACCAAGGCGACCATGTGGGTGAACCTGTGCTGGGCCGTCGCGCTGGTGCCCACGCTCCTGGTGGGCGCCCGCCTCGACGGCATCCAGGGCGCGGCCGTGGCACACGCGGTCGTCGCCGTGGTGGTGGCGCTGCCGCTGCTGGGCGTGGCCCTGCACCGTTCCGGGGTGCCCGTGGGGCTGTTCGCCGCCGGGCTGGCCAGGCCGCTGCTGGGCGCGGCGGCGGCCGGTCTGGTCATGGCCGGGCTGGCCACGGTGATCGACGGTGCCTTCTTCGAGCTCTGCGTGGCCGGAGGCGCGGGGTTGCTGCTGTTCGTGCTGGTCGTGGTGCCGCGCGCGGTGCTCAAACGGCTCGTACGCCAAGGGAGGGCGCATGCACGACTCTGAGCTCGTTTCGATCGCGCTGCCGGTGCGCAACGGGGCCGGCCGCCTGGCGGCCGTGGTCCGCTCGGTGCTGGCCCAGGACCACCCGCACCTGGAGCTGGTCATCTCCGACAACGCCTCCACGGACGGCACCGAGGAGCTGTGCCGCGACCTGGCGGCCGGCGACCCCAGGATCGTCTACCACCGGCACCCGCAGAACATCGGCCTGCTCGGCAACTTCATGCACGCCGCCCGCGTCTCCAAGGGCGCGTACGTGCGCTGGATCGGCGACGACGACCGGCTGGAGCCCCACTGCGTCTCGGCGGCCCTGGCCGCCTTCGCCGCGGACGAGCGGCTGATCCTGGTGACCAACCAGGTCTCCTACACCGGCTCCGACGGCCGGGTCAGCACGGTTCCCTACACGGGCACGGAGCTGGGCTCGGACGACCCGGTCGTGCGCTTCGCCGAGATGCTCAGGCTGCTCAACGAGAGCCCGTACCTGATCGACCCGCTCTACGGGCTGTTGCGGCGCGGGCCCGCCATCGGCATCCCGCGGCGCAACATGCTGCGCGAGGACGAGGTGTTCGCGGCCAAGCTGGCGCTGGCGGGGCCGTGGGCGCACGTCCCCGAGGTGCTCTCGCACCGCAACTGGCGGCTGGAGCGGATCGGCCGGATCGCCCGCCGCCTGGACGTGCCGTCCTGGCAGTCCCATCTGGCCAACACGCTGCAGTGCAGGGAGTTGCTGAGATGGGTGCGCGACGCGGAGCTGACCGAGGAGCAGCGACGGCGGGCGCGGACCGAGGTGATGCGCATGTACGCGCGGCGACAGCGCCGCACGCTCGCGCACCGCAGCCGCAAACTGCTGGCACTGGTCGGTTTGGTGTAACACGTCCGATGAGCAGAGCGATTTCCCGTTTGCATCGATACAAAAGTCGACGGGGGCGGAAATAGTGCGCTTCTGGAAGACCATCCTTGGTCTGGCCCGGAAGAGGTTCGTGGGGCCGCCTGTCGCCGTCGCGGCCATCGGCCTCGCCCTGGCGGCGTACCTCCTGATGCCGAGCCGGTACGTCTCGACCGCCTCCATGGTGCTCACCGTGCCCGCCACCGGCGGCACGCTGGAGACCGAGCCGGCGAGCAAGCCCGGCCTGACCAACCCGCTGCTGCAGTTCAACGACGCGTTGCGGACCACCGCGGGCATCCTGATCCTGGCCACCAACACGGCCGACGTCTACAAGGAGATCGGCGCGCCCGAGAGCGGGCCCACCGTCGTGACCATCAACGACGGCCGGACCAACCCCGACCTGCTGAGCATCAGCACCAACGGGCCCTTCATCTACGTCGAGGTGGAGGGCGACGATCCCGCCACGGTGCGCGAGGTCATGCGCAAGGCCCAGGTGCGGGTGCGGCTGGAGCTGGCCAGGCGGCAGACGGCGCTGGACGCGCCGATCAGCACGCACATCGGGATCATGGACGTGATGCCCGCCTCGGGCCCCAGGGCCGCCCTCGGCGACCGCCTGCTGTACGCGGCCTTCGGCGGCGTGTTCGGTCTGATCGCCGGGATCGGCGTGGCCTACGGCGTCCAACGGGTGCGCTGGGCACGCGCCCAGCCCGAGAAGGCGCCCGAGTCAGGGCCAGGGCCAGAACCCGAGACAGGGCCAGGGCCGGGGCCTGAGGCAGGGCCCGGGCCCGAGACCGGCCCCAGGTCCGAGCCGGAGATCTGGGCCGAGGTCGTCGCCGAGCAGCCGGGAACGGAGAGCGCGCCCGGGGAGAAGCCCGGGCAGGCGCTCAACGGCTCCCGGCCGCACCCGCCGGCCACCGCCGCGGGCTTCCCCCTGACGGTGGAGGAGCTGGCGCAGGAGCAGACGGGACCGATCCAAGTGGTCAAGGACGAGGACGAGCCGGCCGGGAAGGGCGAGGACGGCGACGGTCAGCTCGACTCGACGACCTGAGCGCACCTCCTGATGGCGGCCTGCCTGGCCTCCATCGGGGTGTGCGACTTGGCCGAGATCATCATCCCGACCGCCTCCTGCGGCAGCCGGTCGGCGAAGGCGACGGCCTGGGCCTCGTCCCACGGCTCGTGGTTGTAGCTCAGATGGCAGATCGAGGTGTTGATCGGCGGGTCGGCCTTCAGCACCTCGTCCACGAAGACGCCGTACAGGATGAACTCCGAGACGTGCAGCCGCGCGTTGAACGCGTCGAGCCAGTCGCGGCCGGTCACCTGGGTGATCCGCCGCTGCATGGCCCGGACGATCTCCGGGTCCCAGAACGTCAGCGCGGTCACGTAGTCGGGCAGCGGCGGTGGCGGCGCCGGAGGCAGGCCGAGCAGTTCGCGGGCCACCTGGTGCCAGATGACGTGCCGCTCCATCCCGGCCGTCACGCCGTTCTCCAGCCGGTACAGGCACAGTCGCCCGTCCCTGGTGAAGGACTCGGCGCTGGTCGGGCGGACCAGCACGGCGTCGGAGTCCACGATGAGCAGGGCGTCGGCGTCGATCAGCCCGACCGAGGCGATCTTGACCGTCTGCTGCATCACCCAGCCGCGCAGCGGCGGCCACGGGCGGCGGTAGTTGACGTACACGTCGGTGCCCGGCATGCGCAGGTACCTGCGCGGCAGCAGCTCCGACCGCACCCACACGTGGCAGCGGGGCCCCTCGAACCTGGCGAACGCCTCGCGGTCGCCGGGCGGCACGAAGACGTGGTGGATGGTGTCCTCTGAGGTGTACTCGAGCACGGATCGGTGCAGGTCGGCGAACAGCTCGGCGTCCAGGGCATAGGAGGGCGTGATGACCGCCAGCTTGCTCACGGATGACTCCCGTCGGGTCCGGTGATCTGGGAGCATCGCTCGATCGCCGCCAACCTGGCCGCCATGGGCGTGTCCGACTTGGCCGAGATCATCATCCCCACCGCGTCGTGAGGCAGCAGGTCGGCGAAGGCGATGGCTCCGGCAGGGTCGAGAGGGGTGCGATCCCACCGGTTGTGGCAGATCGCGGTGTTGACCGGAGGTACGGCCCCGAGCACCTCGTCCACGAACACGCCGTAGACGATGAACTCCGAGACCTGTAGGTGCGAGATGAAGGCGGACAACCAGTCCCGCCCCGTCGCCTCGGTGATCCGCCGCTGCATCTCGCGCACCACGGCCGGATCCCAGCACGCCAGCGAGCTGACGTAGTCCGGCAGGGGCGGCGACGCGGGCGCCGGCAGGCCCAGCAGCTCGCGGGCCACCCGGTGCCAGGTGACGTGGTCGGTCATGAGGTCGTGCACGCCGCCGTCCATCCGGAACATGCAGACCCGGCCGTCCTTGATGAACAGGTCGGGCGTGGCCTCGCGGACCAGGACCACGTCGGAGTCGGCGACCAGCACCACCTTCGCGTCGAGCCGCGCCGTCACCGCCATCTTCACGGCCTGCTGCGCCACCCAGCCGCGCAGCGGCGGCCACGGCCGCCCGGGATCGATCCACACGCCGGCCACGGGCACCCGGACGATCCGGCGGGGCAGGATCTCGGCGTAGGTCCAGATCCTGCAGCGGGGGCCCGCGTACCGGGCGAACAGCCGGCGGTCGGAGCCGGGCACGACCACGTGGTGCACCGTGTCGTCGGAGGTGTGCGCGAGCACGGATCGGTGCAGGTGGGCGAAGAGCTCGGCGTCGGGGGCGTACGTGGGCGTGACCACGGCCAGTGCGCTCATGAAACTGATCTCCGTCCCCCGCCGGGTGTAAGGACGCCCCTCGTACTCCATATCGCCCCGTAATGGGTGGTGTTACAGGGTTTTGTGTAACGCTCCACACCAGCCGGGCGACATGTAGGAGGCGGGACTCGCGAGGGAGGGCGCGTGGATTTCTGGGGGACCATCCTCGTGCTGTTCCGGCGATGGTACGTCGCCCTGCCCGCCTTCCTGGCGGCCGTCGGAGCCGCCTTCTACGCCTACTCCACGATCCCGGTCACCTACACCACGACCGCCGTCCTCGTGCTCACCGCGCCCACCAGCGGCGGCACCCTGCCGCCCGACCCCGACCAGCCCATCCCCAGGGTCAACCCGCTGCTGAACTTCGACCACGGGCTCGACGTGGCCGCCTCCATCCTGATCAGCGTCATGAGCACGCCGGACATGGTGGCCGCGATGGGGGTCACGAGCGGCGGCCCCACCACGTACGCGGTCACGAACGGCACCAACAACCTGGAGTCGCTGGCCACGGGGCCGCTGGTGTTCGTCGAGGGGGAGAGCCGGACGCCGGAGGAGGCCACGCGGATCGCGCGCAAGGCCATCGACCGCATCGAGCAGGAGCTGGACGTGCGCCAGCGGCAGGTGCAGGCGCCCGAGGGCACGTACATCACGATCAGCGAGGCCGTGCCGCCGACCACGCCGGCCCCCCAGCAGGGCAGGAAGCTGCGCTCCGCCGCCTCGGCGCTGGGCCTTGGGGTCATCGCCTCGCTGTGCGGGGCGTTCGCCGCGGAGAGCCTGTCAGGGCCGCTGAGCGCCGCTCTGGCGCGCCTGCGCAGGCGCGGGCAGCCACCGGCTCCGGAGCGGGAGCTGGTCACCTCGTCGAAGACGGGGGAGTAGACGATGGCCGTCGCGGGCGCGCCGCCGCTGCCCGGCCGCGCCGACGGGGCCACGGTCGCCGCGATCTTCGCGGCGGTGCTGCTGATCGTGCCCGCGCGGCTGGTGCTGAAGGGGCTGCCGCTCTCGCTCACCCCGGCCAACGTGGTGAGCCTGGGCGCGGCGCTGCTGTGGTTGTGCGCGCAGTTCACGCTCACGCTGGGCGTGGCCAAGGGGCGCAACCCCGTGCGTACGGCGCTGTTCGCGTACTTCACCTCGATGGTGGCCACCTACGGGTTCTCCACCTGGGGATACATGGACTCCGACGAGCTGAACCTGAGCGATCACGCGTTCGTCCTGGTGATCGCCCTGGTCGGCATCGCGCTGGCGGTCTGCGACGGGGTGCGCGACCGGCGGCGGCTGGACTTCCTGCTGCAGACGCTGGTGGTCGGCGGCGCGGTGATCTCCGTGATCGCGGCCTTCCAGTTCCTGCTCTCCATCGACCTGACCAGGTTCCTGGAGCTGCCGATCCTGCGCTACACCAGCGAGGGTGACTCGTTCGTGCTGGAGCGGGCCGACCTGCGCCGCGTGGCCGCGACCACCGGGCATCCCATCGAGTTCGGCGTCACCTGCGCCATCCTGCTGCCGCTGGCCGCGCACTACGCCGGCCAGGCGCGGCTGCGGGGCGAGCCCGCGCTGCGCTGGTGGGTGTGCACGGCGCTGATCGGGTGCGGCCTGATGTTCTCCGTGTCGCGCTCGGCCATGCTCAGCCTCGCCGTGGTGGGGGCGGTGCTGTTCGCGGGGTGGTCGTGGCGGCGGCGGGGGTACACGCTGCTGATCGCCGCCGCGTTCCTGGTGGTCATCAGGATCACGGTGCCGGGCCTGCTCGGGGCGATCACCGGGCTCTTCTCCAACATCGGCAACGACGAGAGCATCCAGTACCGCACGCACGACTACGCCGTCGCGGGCCAGGAGATCGGCCGGCACTTCTGGCTCGGCCGCGGCCTGGGCACCTGGTACGCCCCCAAGCACCAGATCTTCGACAACCAGTACATCCTGTCGATGGTCGAGACCGGCCTGTTCGGCACCGTCACGTTCGCCGCGATCTTCGCGGTGGCCTGCTACGCCGCGCTGCGGGCCCGGCACCTCAGCACCGACGCCGGAGAGCGCGACCTCGGCCTGACCATCGCCGCCGTCATGCTCGTGCCGCTCGTCGGGTCGTTCACCTTCGACCTGCTGTCCTTCCACACCGTCACCGGCCTGGCGTTCGTCCTGGCCGGCGCGGCGGGCGCGCTGCTGCGCGCGGCCAGGGCCGAGGTGGGCAGGGCCGAGCCGGGTCAGCTCTCTCCCGCGCAGGCCAGCGGGCCGACGATCGAGGTGACCCGATAGTTCTCGTCGATGGTGACCAGCTCGTTGCCGGCCCACTCCGTCCTGGCGCACTCGGAGTCCACCGGCCCGTACACCCACGACTTGTCCACCAGCTTGTTGCCGCGCACCACCTGCTTGCCGCTCGCGTTGCGCACCTGGATGCTGTACGTGCCGCCCATGACGAGGTTGTCGGTCACCACCACGTCCCGCGACTTCCCGTCCACCAGGAAGATCGGCGCGGTGATGTCCTTGGCCTCCCGCTGGTCGACGGTGTTGTGGTGGAACAGCAGGCCCTTGCCGCCGTTGTAGGCCTGGATGCCGTCGGAGTGGTCGCCCGGCCGCGAGCAGAGCTTGACGTAGGAGTCGCGGATCTCCACGTCGTCGCCCGAGACGCGGAAGCCGTCGCTGTGCCCCTGCACCAGCACCCTGGTCGCCTTGTACTTGTCGTGGCCGATCCCGGGCAGCGGCTCGCACTTGCCCGTGGTGCCCACCGTGGAGTCGGTGATCGTGAACCGGAACGACTGCGGCCCGTCGGCGTTGATCACGTCCCCGTCGATCACGCTGTTCCTGACCGTCACGTCGTCGGCGTGGATCAGCAGGTGGCCGGGGACGTGCACGCCGTCGAGCACGGCGCCGGTCCTGCGTACGCGGAAGGCGACGTTCTCCGTGTTGAGCGTGACCTTGGTCAGCGCGGTCCCGCGCAGCGTGCCCGTGCAGGCGGGCGTCGGATGGTCGGGGCAGGAGGAGCCGTCGGGCCGGACGATCGCGGGCGGCGGGGACGACCGGGTCGGCGGCGCAGGCGGCGGATCGGCCGGGGCGGCCTGGCAGGCCACCGGCGTCATCGCCGCCACGAGGAGCAGGAGAGCACGTCCGCGCATTGCCGCCACCTCTCAGGCGCCCAGCCTGGGCAGCAGCTCGGCCCAGGAGCCCGCGTCCAGATCGCGCCGGCTGACCTCCGCCGCCGCGAGCGGCCAGGCTATCGCCAGATCCGGATCGTCGTGGCGCACCGCCAGATCCTCGCTCGGATCGTGCTCCCTGTCGATGCGGTAGCACGTGTCGGCCTGCCCGGTGAGCGCCTGGAAGCCGTGCAGCAGGCCCGGGGGCACGTAGAGCGTGACGAAGTCCTCGTCGTCCAGGCGCACCGCCATGCTGCGGCCGAACGTGGGCGAGTGCGGCCTGGCGTCCACCAGCACGTCGTGCACCGCGCCCCGCGCGCACCGCACCAGCTTGGCCTCGCCCCTGCCGGAGCGCCCGTGCAGGCCGCGGATCACGCCCTTGCGGGACCTGGACTGGCTGTCCTGGATGAACGCGCAGGGGTCCAGGCCCGCGCCGGCGGCCACGGCCGCGTCGAAGGTCCTGGTGAACAGGCCCCGGTTGTCGCGGTGCGGCACCGGGGTGAACAGCAGTACCCCGTCGAGCTCGCCCTGCTCCACTTTCATGTCCCGTCCCTCCTGGAAGGCGTCGTCCGATGAAGCCTGTGGTCAGCGTCGTGATTCCGGCGCACAACGAGGAGGCCGTGGTCCCGGCGGGGCTGGACTTGCTGCTCGCGGGGACCGAGCCGGGGGAGTTCGACGTCGTGGTGGTGGCCAACGGCTGCTCCGACGGCACGGCGACGGCCGCGGCGCGGCCCGGCGTGCGCGTGCTGGAGACGCCGGCCGCGGGCAAGGCCGGCGCGCTGCGCCTGGGCGACGCCGCCTGCCGCGCCTTCCCGCGCGTCTACCTGGACGCCGACGTGCGCCTCGACGCGGACTCCGTACGGGCGCTGGCGCGGGCGGCGGGCCGGCCGGGCGTGCTGGCCTGCGCGCCGGTGCCGGAGTGGGACCTGCGCGGCACCGGGCCGGTGGTCCGCCGGGTGCACCGGGTGCACGACCGGCTCATCGCGCCCACCCGGGCGCTGGCCGGAGTGGGCGTGTACGTGCTCAACGAGCGGGGACACGAGCGGGCCTTCCCGGTGCCCGACGTGATCTCCGACGACGGCTGGGTGGACGGTTGCTTCACCGTCTCCGAACGCGTTGTCGTGACCGGGGCCAGGTCCGTGGTGCGGCCCCCGCGTACGGTCAGGGCCCATCTGCGCAGGCGGATCCGGGTCCGCCAGGGCAACCGGCAACTCGCGGCGCTCGGCAGGCAGGGGCGCCCCCTGCGGCTCGGGGCGCTCGGCCGGCTGCTGGTAGCGCGCGAGGTCGGCCCGCTCGACGCCGCCTGCTACCTGGCCGTGCTCGCGATGGACCGGCTGCTGACCTGGCTCCGCCGCGGCCCGGCCGGCTGGGGCACCGACGCGGGCAGCCGTCACGGCGACCCCACGGCAGCCTCGTAGGCCGCCAGCAGGGCTGTCTTCGAGTGCTCCCAGGACAGCGGGCCCGCCACGCGCTCGCGGCCGATCTCGCCCATCCGCCGCCGCTCGTCCGGGTCGTCCAGCAGCCGGACGATCAGCTTGGCGAACTCAGACTCGTCGTTGGCGGGCGCGTACAGCGCCGCCTCGCCCGCCGAGACGCGGGCCTCGCGTAACTCGAAGGAGACGATGGGCCTGGACATGGCCATGTACTCCATGACCTTGTTCATGGTGGAGACGTCGTTGAGCGGGTTGAGCGGGTCGGGCGACAGGCACACGTCGGCCGTCGAGAGGTAGCGCATCAGGTCCTCGTCCGGGATGCGGCCGGTGAACTCGACGCAGTCGCCCAGGCCCAGCTCCCGCGAGAGCGCCACCATCGCGTCGAACGTGTCGCCGCCGCCGACGAACACGGCGTGCCAGTCCGTCCTGCCGTGCTCCTCCCGCAACTTGGCGAGGCTGCGCAGCGCGTAGTCCACGCCGTCCTGCGGGCCCATCACACCGAGGTAGCACAGCAGGTACGGCTTCCCGCGCCGGACCGACTCGTCGGGCGGCACCTGGTGGAAACGCTCGACCACGGGCGCGCTGCGCACCACGAACACGTCCTCCGGCCGCTTGCCGCCCCTGCTCAGCGCGATCTGCCGGTAACTCTCGTTGGTCGCGATGACGACGTGCGCCGCCCGGTACGTCAGCCGCTCCGCCAGCAGCACCCCCCGGTACAGCGCGTCCCTGCCCCGCCCGAACCGCGACAGGTACAGCTCGGGCACCAGGTCGTGCTGGTCGAAGACGAACCGCGTGCCGCGCCGCCGCATGGCCAGCGCGACCAGGAAGAACAGGTCGGGCGGGTTGCAGCCGTGCACGACGTCGAACCGTCCCAGCCTCCTGGCGAGGCGGAAGGTGTGCCACAGCGCGGAGCCGTACTCCTTGACGAACCCGATCGGCCCGCCGGTGGCCGCGCGCAGCGGGTAGCGGTGGATGTGGACGCCGTCGAGGACGACCTCCGCCTCGGTGTCCTGCTTGGTGCCCTTCGGGCAGATGACGTGCACCTCCCAACCGGCCTGGCGCAGGGCGGTGCTCTCCTGCCAGACCCGCCGGTCGAGCGGTACGGAGAGGTTCTCGACGAGGATGAGCGCTCTACCAGCTCTGCCAGCTCTACCAGCCAATGCCTGTGTAGTCCCTTCTGCCCCGTTGGGTTTCCGCGTCGGGAAGGCGTACGAGGTCGACGATCACGCGGTCGCCCGCGCGGGCCAGCGCCTCCAGCACCGGCGCGTCCTTGGACCCGACCACGCACACCTCGGCGTGCTCCAGCACCTCCTCCACCGAGTCGGCGAGCAGGTCGCCCAGGTGGGGCAGGCGCTCGGCGATGTAGGCCCTGTTGGCGCCGACGAGGCGCGACAGGGACACGTTCGCGTCGTAGATGCGCAGGTCGTAGCCCTTGCCGAGGAGCCGTTCCGCCAGCTCGACCAGCGGGCTCTCGCGCAGGTCGTCGGTGCCGGGCTTGAACGACAGGCCGAAGACGCCGATCCGGCGCCTGCCCGGCGCGGTGACCAGCTCGAAGGCGCGCTGCAGGTGGGCGTCGTTGGCGGGCAGCACGTGCGACAGCAGCGGGACGGACACGTCGGCCTTCCTGGCCGCGTAGACCAGGCCGCGCAGGTCCTTGGGCAGGCAGGAGCCGCCGAAGGCGAAGCCGGGCCGCAGGTAGGCGGGGCTGATGTTGAGCTTGCGGTCGGCCAGGAAGACGTCCATGACGCGGTGCGAGTCGAGGCCCATGGCCTGGCAGATGGCGCCGATCTCGTTGGCGAAGCCGATCTTGACCGCATGAAAGGCGTTGTCCGCATATTTCGTCATTTCGGCTATCGGGATCGGCACCCGGAAGACCTCGCCGGGCAGGCCCTCGTACAGGGCCGCCACCACGCCCCCCGAGACCTCGTCCGACTCGCCGATCACCGTCTTGGGCGGCGCGAAGAAGTCGCGCACGCTGGTGCCCTCGCGCAGGAACTCCGGGTTGACCGCCACCCCGAAATCCACCCCCGCCCGCATGCCCGACGACAGCTCCAGGATCGGCACCAGCAGCTCGGCGCAGGTGCCGGGCAACATCGTGCTGCGGAAGACCACCACGTGCCCGGGCCGCAGCGCCCGGCCGATCTGCTCGGCCACCCGCTCCAGGTACGTCGTGGACAGGCTGCCGTTCGGCGCCGACGGGGTGCCCACGCAGACCAGCGACACCTCGCTGCCCGCGACCGCCTCGGCCGCGTCGGTGGTGGCCCGCAACAGGCCGTCGGCGGTCGTCTTGGCGATCAGCTCGCCGATGCGCTCCTCGACGATCGTCGCCTGCCCGTGGTTGATCAGATCGACCTTGTCCGGATTCACGTCCACCCCGGTCACCTGATGTCCCATGGAGGCCAGGCAGGCCGCCGAGACGCACCCCACGTAACCGAGCCCGAAGACACTGATCCGCATGAGCTGCCCTCCGTGTTGGACCGTCTACCGTGGACCGTCTTTGGAGGGCAGCGCGTGATTCCCCCCGCCTCCAAGGGATATGTCGGGCATGCGTATTGGAACGTTACCGACTTCTCGGTAAACGTCCGTTTCTTGCCATCGCCCTGGCCCGGGCGACGGCCGTCACCGCGGCGCGGCGCAGCGGGTTGCGGGTCACGATCCCCTGGCACACCACGCTCTCGCCGGTCCTGGCGCGCCGCTTGTACTCGTCCTCGCCCCGGCCCAGATCGATCCTGGTGACCCCGAGCGCCGGAGAGGCGGCGACCAGCTCGCGCAGCAGGATCCAGCCGGGCGACAGCTTCGCCAGCTCCGGGTCGTAGACCGGGAACCACCAGTGCAGCACCCCGCCGGACCGCAGCCCGAAGTGCGCCGCCAGCAGCCGCGAGCCGGCGTGCACGGTGGACAGCACGCCGCCGAAGCCCGGGTCGCGGGTCTTGAGCAGGCTCTCCAGCAGCCGGACGCGCCCCGGCTCGGCGAAGTAGTCCTGCGCGCCGGTCGCGGCGTACTGGGCGCGCTTGAGCTCGATCACCCGCGCCAGCGCCTCCGCGTCGGTCGAGTCGGCCTCGAACCGCACCTCGCCGAGCTCCCGCCCGGCCTTGGCGGCCCGCCGCCTGGCCTGCCCCATGTTGTCCTTGCCGCTCTTGGAGGCCCGGCCCAGATAGCCGTCCAGCCCGCCGGTGACGTCCAGGTACGGCGACGGCCTGCGCGTGACCACCCACCGCTCGAACCCGGGCGCCTGCTCGACCAGATGGTCGAACACGTAGCCGCTCGCGCCGTTCCCCAGCAGGTCCAGCGGCTGGAACGGGGCGCCCGCGGCCAGGATCGGCCCCTGGAAGTCCGCGCCGGGCCAGCCGACCGGCCGCAGCAGCCGCCCGTCCCTGTGGTGCGGCACGAACACGCCGTCGCCCACCGCCACGTGCACGGTCCGGCCGCCGGCGTGCACGGCCGCCGAGAAGCCGGGATGGAAGTACGGGCTGTCCAGCGCCGGATTGCCGGCCCGCACCTCCTCCCAGGTGTCCAGCTCGCCCATGGTGAGCGCGTCGAAGCTCTTGACGTTCATCGGGGGAGCACCGTGACCCGCCGGGAGGGCCGCAGCAGCGCCGCCACGCTGGCCCTGGACGTACGCCGGCCCGCCAGCGCCCGCACGGCCTCACCGGCCAGCACCGCCAGGAAGTACGCCGTCCCCGGCACCGGCCCGTGCCGCCGCCGGTACAGACGGACCTTGTTCACGACGAGCATGGAGGCCAGCATCGGATTCACCGCCGAGTCGCCGCCGATGTGCTCGATCACCGACGCGGGCTCGTACCAGGTGGCGTAGCCCAGGTCGGCGGCCCGCAGGCAGTAGTCCGTCTCCTCGCTGTAGAGCAGGAACGACTCGTCCCACGGCCCCACCTCGCGGATGACCTGGGGCGAGAGCAGCATGGCCGCCCCCGTCGCCCAGGCGAACGCGCCCGGCTCCGCGTAGTCGCGCGGATCGGTCACCAGCTCGCCCAGCTTCCCGATCCGCCCGGCCAGCCCGCCACCGACCACGGCCTCGGCCAGCGCCCGGCCCACGGTCGGCATCCGGCGCAGCGACGGTTGCAGGGTGCCGTCGGGATTGACCATGTACGGCACCGCGATGCCCCTGCCCGGCTCCCGCAGGCAGTCCAGCAGCGGCGCGATCGCCCCGGGCCGCAGGCGGCAGTCCGGGTTGAGCACGTAGACGCCGTCGAGGCGGTCCAGATCGAGCGCGGCGATCCCGGCGTTGATCGCCGCCGCGTACCCGGCGTTCCTGCCCACCCGCACCACGGTGACTCCGGCCTTCTCCGCGATGGCGGCGGAGTCGTCCTTGGAGGCGTTGTCGGCCACCACGACCTCGGCCAGCTCCACGCCCTCCGCCCCCCGGGGCAGCGAGTCCAGGCAGCCCGGCAGCACGTCGGCGCTGTTGTAGGTGACGATGACGACCGCGGCCCTGCGCATCAACGCACCCGCTTGTACAGCCGCATGCCCAGCTTGCCCGCCCGGCGGCCGAGCGAGGGCCCGTCCAGCACCCGGCCGATCCAGGAGGCGTCGAGGTCGTGCCTGAGGCTGTTGCGCGCCTGCAACCAGGAGCCGGGCCTGGCCTTGCCGCCGTCGCTGGTGTAGGCCCTGGTCACGCCGGCGTGGCGTAACCGGCGCAGCACGCGCCTGTCGTACGAGCCGAACGGGATCGCCACCCGCGACACCGGCGCGCCGGTCAGCTCGCCGAGCACCTCATGGGCCCGCTCCAGCTCCTCGGCGGCCTGGCCCGCGCTGATCGTCCGCCAGTCGCGGTGCGCCCAGCCGTGCGAGCCGACGCGCATGCCCTTGCCGACCAGCTCGCGCACACCGTCGGCGTCCAGCCTGCCCGGCTCGCCGAGCAGCCCGGCCAGCACGAAGAACTCCGCCTTCAGCCCGCGCTCCAGCAGCCGGGGGAGTGCGATCTCCACGTCGGAGGCGTTGCCGTCGTCGAAGGTGAGGCGTACGTCCGGCCGGCCGGCCACCGCGTCCACCACCCGCTCGAACTGCTCGACCGACACCCACGTCGTGTCCTCGCCCCGATCCAGCTCCCGGGTCGTCTCTCCGATGCCGTGCACGGTCAGATTCGTCACCGCACGCATCCCGCCCCCTGATCAGAGTGCCGCCAGGAGTGTTATCGCCGTCCCGGATGGACCGTTACACGCGCTTTGAATGCCATTCGACGGTTTTTGTGAGCCCCTCGGTCAGAGAGGTGACGGGCCGCCAGCCCAGGACCCGCGCGGCCGGCTCGATGTCCGAGCGCTGCGTGCGGTCCAGCGGCCTGGCCGCCACCGCCCCGTACACCGGACGGGCGGGGCCCCCGACGATCTCGGCGATCAGGTCCGCGGTGTGGCGGATGGAGACGGGCTCGGGGGTGCCGATGTCCAGGACGTGCCCGGCCGCATCCCCGCTCGCCCCCGCCCTGACGAACGCGTCCACGACGTCCTCGACGTACACCCAGGTGACGAGCCTGGTGCCGGAGGTCAGCTCGGGCGACTCGCCGCGCAGCAGGGCCGCCGTCACGTACGGCACCAGCCTGCGCAGGTTCGGCTCGCCGGGCCCGTACACCATGGCCACGCGCAGCACGGAAACCGGGACCTGCCACAGGGCGTGGTACATGCGGGCGTAGCCGGTCGCGGCCGCCTTGGCCGCCGCGTACGGCGAGCCGGGGGCCGCGCCGTCGCGTGGCTCCTCCACCGAACCTGCCAGCACCACGCTGCGCACGCCGGTGCCGGTCACCGCCGTCAGCAGGTTCACCGCGGCGCCCAGGTTGGCGGCCAGGGTCGGGGCCACGACCGCCGGCTCGCGGACCCCGGTGACCTCGCTGGCCAGGTGGAAGACCACCTCGGGGCGGACCCGCCCGACCAGCTCGGCGGTGGCGGCGGCGTCGCTCAGGTCCACCTGGTGCCACCGGTCCCGGGCCGTGCTCCCGCGGCTGACCGCGTGCACCTGCGCGCCCAGGTCGTCGAGGCGCCGGACGAGATGAGCTCCGATGAAACCGGTCGCGCCCGTCACCAGGGCCCGCGTCCCCTGCCACATACGGCCTGCCTTCAGTCGTGTTGTTCGGGTGCCGGTATGGGATCGCCGGTGTCGTGCCAGACGTTTCCCTCCGTCGCCCTGAGCTGCGACCGGGTGCTCAGCAGGATCGGGCAGTCGTGCGCCGAGTTGCGCCCGAACCGGTTGCCCGTCACGCGCTGGCCGGTCAGCGGGCGGCCCAGCGGCGTGTGGTCGATGTTGACGACGCAGCCGCCGCCGTCGAGATAGTTGCCCTCCACGCGCAGCTCGTCGGCCGAGGACTGCACGGCCGCGTTCGGGTCCGTCGTGGTGGACAGGTCGATCGTGTTGTGCCGCAGCGTGACGCCGGTCTGGTCGGCGAAGGCCTGCACGCCGTCGTTGTGCGTGGGCTCCCCGCCCTGGTCGGGGTCGCTGGCGAACCAGCTCAGATCGTGGATCCAGGAGTCCTGCACGAGGGTGCCGGTGTGGGCCTTGACCCCGTCCACGGTGCCGCGGAACTCCGAGCGGTAGATCTTCGTGTGCGCGGCCCAGATGCCGTCGATCGAGGCGGACGGGTGGGTGGGATGGAACTCGGAGTCCTCCACCACGGTGCCGCGGGCGTGCTCGGTGTCGAGCAGCGGGCGTACGTCCTGGGTGGGGCCGCCGCGGAAGACGCACTTCCTGAAGGTCACGTTCCTGGCGGTCACCACGACGAAGCCGTAGAAGACCCTGCCCTCGACGACCTCGCCGTCCTCGGCGAAGGTCTGGTCGCCGACGACCTCGGTGAGCGGGGTGCCGGGCGGCACGCCGGTCGTGTCAGCGCCGGGAAAGCCCGCGGGGACCTGTACGGAAGGGGCGCTCGCCTGTACGGAAGGCGTGCTCGCTTGCTCGGAAGGCGCGATGGCCGATTCGGCCGCCTGCCGGCTCGGGGTGCCGAGCTGCTGCGCGGCGGCCACGACCAGTGCCAGGGCGGCGACCGCGGCTATGACATACCACCACGTCTTCGCCACCCCGGCATAGTCGCGAAAAATCAGCCGATACGCCAGGTGTCGCCACCCAGCAGCAGCTCGCTCAGGTCGCCGGGGCCCTTCTGCGCCACGGACTCCTCCAGCTGCTCGGACATCAGCGACTCGTACGAGGGCCGGTCCACGCTGCGGAAGATGCCGATCGGCACGTGCTCGAAGGCCGGCTCGTCGAGCCTGCTGAGCGCGAACGCCACCGACGGGTCGGGGTTGTGCGCGTCGTGCACGAGGATCTCGCCCTCGCTCACGCTGTCGCGGGCCACGACCTCGACGCCGCCGTTCGCGCCGCGCACGACGGCCTTCGAGGCGCTCACGATCGGCTGCCCGTGCTCCAGGCGCAGCGTGATGTCGTCGCGGACCTCGGGGTCCTTGAGCTGCTCGAAGGCGTTGTCGTTGAAGATGTTGCAGTTCTGGTAGATCTCGACCAGCGACGTGCCGCGGTGCGCGGTGGCCTCGCGCAGCACCGACTGCAGGTGCTTGCGGTCGGAGTCGATGGTCCTGGCCACGAACGACGCCTCGGCGCCGATGGCCAGCGAGATCGGGTTGAACGGCTTGTCCAGCGAGCCCATCGGCGTCGACTTGGTGATCTTGCCGACCTCGGAGGTGGGCGAGTACTGGCCCTTCGTCAGACCGTAGATCCGGTTGTTGAACAGCAGGATGTTCAGGTTGACGTTGCGGCGCAGCGCGTGGATCAGGTGGTTGCCGCCGATCGACAGCGCGTCACCGTCACCGGTGATCACCCACACGCTCAGGTCGGGCCTGCTCGCCGCCAGCCCGGTGGCGATCGCCGGCGCCCGGCCGTGGATGGAGTGGAAACCGTAGGTGTTCAGGTAGTACGGGAACCGCGAGGAGCACCCGATGCCGGAGACGAACACGATGTTCTCGCGCTTGAGTCCCAGCTCGGGCAGGAAGCTCTGCACCGCGGCCAGGATCGCGTAGTCACCGCAACCCGGGCACCAGCGCACCTCCTGGTCGGACTTGAAGTCCTTCAGGCCCTGCTTCACGTCGGTCTTCGGGACGAGCGACAGGCCCTTCCCATTGACGAGCTCAGTCACTGTCGATCACGTCCTGGATGACTCCGGCCAGCTCCTCGGCCTTGAACGGGAGCCCGCGCACACGGTTGTAGCTGATCACGTCCACGAGGTACCTGGCCCGCAGCAGCAGCGCGAGCTGGCCGAGGTTGATCTCGGGCAGCAGCACCTTGTCGTAGCGCTTGAGCACCTCGCCGGTGTTGGCGGGCAGCGGGTTGAGGTGGCGCAGGTGAGCCTGGGCGACCTTGCCGCCCGCGCGCCTGATGCGCCGCGCGGCGGCGGCGATCGGCCCGTACGTCGAGCCCCACCCGAGCACGAGCACCTTCGCGTCGCCGTCGGGGTCGTCCACCACGAGGTCGGGGACGTCGATCCCGGCGATCTTGGCGGCCCGCGTGCGGACCATCAGGTCGTGGTTGTTCGGGTCGTAGGAGATGTTGCCGGTGCCGTCGGCCTTCTCGATGCCGCCGATGCGGTGCTCGAGCCCGGGCGTGCCGGGGATGGCCCACGGGCGGGCAAGGGTCTCGGTGTCACGCTGGTAGGGCAGGAAGTCGCCGTCGGCGCCGTTCGGCTCGGCCGTGAACTCCTGCGAAATGTCGGGCAAGTCGGAAACATCGGGCAGGCGCCAGGGCTCCGAGCCGTTGGCCAGGTAACCGTCCGAGAGCAGCATGACCGGCGTGCGGTACTTGACCGCGATCCTGGCCGCCTCCACCGCCGCGTCGAAGCAGTCGCTCGGCGACATCGGCGCCACGATCGGCACCGGCGACTCGCCGTTGCGCCCGAACATGGCCATCAACAGGTCCGTCTGCTCGGTCTTGGTCGGCATGCCCGTGCTCGGCCCGGCCCGCTGCACGTCCACGACGATCAACGGCAGCTCGGTCATGACCGCCAGGCCGACCGTCTCACCCTTCAGCACCACACCCGGACCGCTCGTCGTCGTCACACCCAGCGCGCCGCCGAACGCGGCCCCGAGCGCCGCCCCGACGCCGGCGATCTCGTCCTCCGCCTGGAACGTGCGAATTCCGAACCGCTTGTGCTTCGACAGCTCGTGCAGGATGTCGCTGGCCGGCGTGATCGGGTACGACCCCAGGAACAGCGGCAGCTTCGACTGCACGCTCGCGGCGATCAAACCGTAGGCCAGCGCCTGGTTACCGGAGATGTTGCGGTAGACGCCCGGTGCCAGCTGCGCGGGCTTGACCTCGTACGAGACCGAGAACGACTCGGTCGTCTCGCCGTAGTTCCAGCCTGCCTGGAAGGCCGCGATGTTCGCCTTGGCGAGATCGGGCTTCTTGGCGAACTTCTGCTCCAGGAACTTGATCGTCTGCTCGGTCGGCCGGTGGTAGAGCCACGACAGCAGGCCGAGGGCGAACATGTTCTTCGACCGCTCGGCGTCCTTCTTGGACAGGTCGAAGCCCTCGAGAGCCTTGACGGTGAGCGAGGTCAGCGGCACCGCGTGCACGCGCCACTCGCTGAGCGAGTCGTCCTCCAGCGGGTTGGCGTCGTAGCCGACCTTCTGCAGGTTGCGCTTGGTGAACTCGTCGGTGTTCGCGATGATGTCCGCGCCCCTGGGCAGGTCGCCCAGGTTGGCCTTGAGCGCGGCGGGGTTCATGGCCACGAGCACGTTCGGCGCGTCACCGGGCGTGAGGATGTCGTGGTCGGCGAAGTGCAACTGGAAACTCGACACGCCGGGCAGGGTGCCTGCGGGCGCGCGGATCTCCGCTGGGAAGTTGGGGAGCGTCGACAGGTCGTTGCCGAACTCCGCTGTGCCGGCGGTGAAACGGTCGCCGGTCAGCTGCATGCCGTCGCCGGAGTCCCCAGCGAATCTGATGATCACGCGGTCGAGTTGCTGGACCTGCTTCGTCACAGCTCAGTCCTCCTCGACGCGCCGATGCGCGGTTGCTTCGGGCGCGTTCTCTGTTTCCATGCTAGATCCTCGGAAGGTCACGCGTTTGCATGCCGCGCAAAGCGGGTAAACGCGATCGGAGTTCAGTCAGGGTGAGGTGCGAGAACGACGACACAGTCCGGACGCGAGCCTGCAGAGGTCTACATGCAGGCGGGCGAACAGGACGGTTCGGGTCACGAGCGCCAACTATACGTCCCCCCAACACGTGCGCTACGTCAGGGGCTGCTTACCCGGCAGCTCGTTCCCTGACCTGTACAGGCGTCCGGCCTGCATCCCCGCAGAGCCGTACAACTCAGGAACGGTCACCAAGCTGTAACCCTTCCCGCGCAACCTTTTGAGGATGTCCGGAACCGCATCCACGGTTTCCCGATGAATGTCGTGCATGAGAATGATCGCACCTGGATGCGCTTCGCGCACGGTCCGGTCCGCGATGTCTTTCGCCTTGTCCCCGTCCTGATCCTTCGCGTCCACGTCCCAGGTGACCAGGGCCAACCCCATCTCGCGGGCGACGTTGCCCACCTGCTGGCTCACCGCCCCGTACGGCGGCCGCACCAGCTTCGGCGTCTGACCGATGATCGCCGACACCGCGTCCCCGGTCTTGGCGATGGTTTCAGTGATTTTGCTACTGCCCTGTTTCGACAGGTCCCTATGGGCCCAGGTGTGGTTCCCGACGAGGTGACCCTCCACGCTCATCCGCCGCAGCAGCGCCGGCTGCGCCGTCGCGTTGCTGCCCACGGTGAAGAACGTGGCCCGCGCCCGCCCCTCCTTGAGGAGGTCGAGCAGCCTTCCCGTGTACGGCCCCGGCCCGTCGTCGAACGTCAGCGCCACGCACTTGACCTTCGCGCAGTCCACGCTCCCGGCCCGGTTGCTGACGGCGTCGGGGCTGTGCGCGGGGGCGAAGTCGGGGCTGTCCACGCTGCCGGTGCGTGTCTCCCGCGCGCTCTCCTGCGCCTGCCGTCCCAGCCTCGACAGCAACGGCGCCACCTGCTCGGCGGGCACCGCCACGGCCACCCGGCCCAGCGAGCACGGCCCGATCTGGCAGTCGTCGAACTCGACGACGAGGTCCCCGCGGCGGTTGAACGCCATCGAGTCGAACTCGTCGCCCGCTGCCGTCACGCTGTCGTGCTCGACGTGGTTGCCGCGCTCCTTGAGCTGCTCCCTGACCAGCGCCGCCAGCCGGACCAGCGCGGGGTGCCCCTCCAGCAGCCCGGTGGAGCCGGCCGCTTCGCGGGTGCGGGGGTCGAACCAGAACGTACGCGTGGAGTTGGCCCAGCTCTCGCCCTGGAACTCGCCGGTGCGCAGCCGCACCGCGACGGCCTCGGGAGAGGCGGCGGCCAGCTGCCAGTCCACGTTCAGCTCGGGGCGCGGGCTCACCGGCTCGATCCCGCGGTTCCTGGCCCTGAAGTCACGCAACTGGCGCTCGGCCTGGGCGCGCAGCTCGCGGTTGAGCGCGGTGGCGCCGGCGAACTCCGGGTAGTCGATGTGCACGTACCTGCTGCCGGGGGAGTCGCCCTCGGTCAGGGTCCTGGTGGATAGGCCGATGACGGTCGCGGGGTCGACGAAGTCGATCGCCGTCGGCTCTGCCGGAACCACCACGTCTCTCCCGGGGGAGGCGGCGGCCAGAGCGCACCCTGAGGCCGAGAGGGCCAGCAGAGCGATTCCGGAGAAGAATCGCGATTTGTGCATGCCTGTCAGGGTATGGCTCCGATCTTACGATTTACCCCGATTTTGGGTGAAAGCTCCGGACACTTTGACCACACTGGGTACTCCGAGGGACTCGGGTTACCATCGCCTCATGGACGGCTACTACGGGTCCTACGTGCTCGTCGCCGCGCTCCTCGCCCTCGGCGTCGCCATCGTGGCCGGCGCCCTGTTCGCCAACCGCCTCCTCCGCCCGAGCCGCCCCACGCCGGAGAAGCTGACCACGTACGAGTGCGGGGTCGATCCCGTGGGGGAGGGCTGGGCACAGTCGCAGGTGCGTTACTACGTCTTCACGTACCTGTACGTCGTCTTCGCCGTGGACGCCGTCTTCCTGTTCCCCTGGGCCACCGTCTTCGACGCGCCCGGCTACGGGATGACCACGCTGGTGGAGATGTTCGTGTTCCTGGGGTTCATCGCGCTGGGCATCCTGTACGCCTGGCGCAAGCGGGTTCTCACCTGGACGTAGTGGCTCGGCCCGGGGGCTGGCTATCTTGCTGTGCCATGTCCGCCTGCCCCGAGTGCGACCAGCCGCTCACGGCCGAGCCGCCGTATCCCGAGTGGTGCTCGTCCTGCGACTGGAACGTCGTCCGTCCGGGCTCCTCCGGCGTCGTCGCTCCCCGGAAGGCTCGATTCGCCCGCTTACAGGCTCGCCTGGTCCGAGGGCTGCACGAGGACGTGCTCCGCTCCCACCCCACACCCCCTGCCACCGCCGACCCCTTCCCCACAAGCGGCCACCTCCCTGCGAGCGGCCACCTCCCGACCACCGGCCACCTCCCCGCGAGCGGCCACTTCCCGGCCACCGGCCGCATTCCCGAGACCGGGGATGTCCCCGAGGCCGGGCACCTCCTTGAGGCCCGGCACGTCACCGAGACCGGGCACCTTCCCGAGAACGGCCACCTTCCGGCCACCGGCCACATTCCCGAGACCGGGCACCTTCCCGAGAACGGCCACCTTCCGGCCACCGGCCACATTCCCGAGACCGGGCATACGACCGACGCCCGGCACGCCCCCGTCACCAGCCACCTCCGCGAGGCCGCACACGTCCCCGAGCCCGGCCACGCCACGGATCAGACCCACACCAGCCAGGACGTCGCCACTTCGGGTGGAGTCGCCGCTGCCCTCGACAACAACGACCCCGCCGCGTCACCCGGGATCGCTCGCGCCGCCGTCTACACCCTCGCCCTCCTGACCCACCTCCTCACCCCGGCCTTCCTCCTCCTCGGCATCTACCTCCTGACCCGCGGCTCCCTCTTCGCCATCCTCCCGGCTCTCGTGGCGCTCGACCTGGCCTGGCTCCTGCGCCCCCGCGCCGCCCCCTTCCCGCCGGACACCCGGCCCCTCACCCGGGAGACGGCCCCACACCTGTTCGCCCTGCTCGACCGCATCGGCGCCGAGGTGGGCGCCCCACGTACCGACGTGGTGGCCGTCAGCGGCGAGGTGAACGCCTCATCCCGCACGTACGGCTGGCGCCGCCGCCCGGTGATCGAGATCGGCTACCCGATGTGGCTGATCCTCACCCCGCAGGAACGCATCGGCCTCCTTGCCCACGAGATGGCCCATTCGAGCAACGGCGACAGCCGCCACGGATTCGTCGTGGGCAGCGCCTACCACTCCCTCGCCGTCCTGGCCGACGTGACCCGCTTCGACTGGCGGGAAGGGGACGGCCTGGCCGGCCTCGTCGCCGAATCCCTGCTCGCCGTGCTCGGTCTCCCCGTCCGCGGCCTCATGGTGGCGATGGAGCTCCTGCTGTACCGCTCGTCCCAACGCGCCGAGTACCGCGCCGACGAACTGGGCGCCCGCGTCGCGGGCACGTCCGCCATGACCTCGCTCCTGGACGCCACGAACACCCGGGCGCCTTCCGCCATCAGCTTCCTGGAGACCAGCGCGCACACCGCCAAGCCCGAGCACCTGTGGACGGCCCTGCGCACCTCCGTCGACGCCGTCCCCGCCTCGGAACTGGAGCGTCGCCGCCGCGCCGCCCGCCTGGAGGAACTCCGGGTCGATCGCACCCATCCGCCCACGTACCTGCGGATGGAGTGGGTGGCCGCGTTGCCGTACACGGAGGGGCGGGTGCCGATCGGCGACGGCCCGGCGATCGACAAGGAACTCGAGACGGTCGCGCTCCGGGTGGCACAGACGATCAGGGAGAACGCCGAATCAGCCCTCTACCACTGATCGGCACGGTCGCCCTCGCCCCTGCACCGCCGGCCTCTTCCCCGGCCGCCCGAACAGAAATCCCGATCGCCTCTGATCCCTCGACTCCTTGGTTTGCTCTTTCCTTTGCCTGACCTGTGATCCGCGCAAGAATGGCCATATGGCAGCAACGGATCTCCCGATGCCCACCGTGGGCCCGATCTCACGGTTGGCGCCCAAACCCATGCGTTTCGTCCTCAACTGGGGCCGCCGCTACTCACTGTGGGTGTTCAACTTCGGGCTGGCCTGCTGCGCCATCGAGTTCATCGCCGCCTCGACGAGCCGTCATGACTTCATCCGCTTCGGTGTGATCCCGTTCGCGAACGGCCCGAGACAGGCCGACCTGATGATCGTCTCTGGGACGGTCACCGACAAGATGGCCCCGGCCGTGAAGCGCCTGTACGAGCAGATGCCCGACCCCAAGTACGTGATCTCGTTCGGCGCCTGTTCCAACACCGGCGGCCCGTACTGGGACTCGTACTGCGTCACCAACGGTGTGGACCAGATCATCCCCGTCGATGTCTACGTCCCCGGCTGCCCGCCCAGACCGGAAGCCCTCCTGTACGGCATCACCAAGCTCCAGGAGAAGATCGCCGCCGAGAAGCTCAGCGACCGCTACGCCTTGTCCCGCCCCCACACGGAGCACCCTGAAGACCCGACCCCCAACCCGGACCAGGAGTCGCAGAGGTGACCACCAACAACCCCGGCGACGACGACAACGCAAGCCCTAACCCCACCCCAACCCCCGAGGACGCCCCCCGCGACACCGGCGGCGCCTCCAGCTCCGACAACGCACCTGCTGACGCGAACACCACCAACACCCCGCCCACCAGCGAGCCACCAGCCGCTGCGCCATCCGCCGGCGGCCCGCCGGGTGATGCTCCGTCGGCCAGCGAGGCGCCAGCCGCTGCGCCGCCCACCAGCGGCCCGCCAGCCGCTGCGCCGTCCGCCAGCGGCCCGCCAGCTGATGCCCCATCCGCCAGTGGCCCATCGAGCGATGCCCCGCCCGCCAGCGGGGCGCCCGCCACGGTCCCGGACGCCAGCGGCACGCCGGGCACCACCGCCACGCCCGCCACCACCACGGCGGCCACCACGCCCACCACCACGGCGGCCACCACGCCGGGCACCATCACGTCGGGCACCACCACGCCCGCCACCACCACGCACGTCGCGGCACAAGGGCACATCTCGACCCAGGCGCACATCTCGACCCACATCACCGAGCACTTCGGCGACCGCGCCCAAATCTCCGAGTCCTACGGCGACACGACCATCGACGTCGCCCCCACCGACTGGCTCGACCTGCTCACCTACGTCCGCGACACCCTCGACTTCACCTTCTTCGACTGGCTGACCGGTGTGGACAACCCGCCGGACACGTTCGCCATCGTGGTGCACGTCTACAACCCCACCGCCGGACGCCGCCTGCTCCTGCGCACCCACGTCCCTCGGGAGAACCCGCACCTCCCCACCGCCGTGGACATCTACCGCGGCGCGAACTGGCACGAGCGCGAGACGTACGAGATGTTCGGCGTCATCTTCGACGGCCACCCCTACCTCGTCCCGCTCCTCCTCCCGGACGGTTTCGAGGGTCACCCGCTCCGCAAGGACTTCATCCTGGCCGCCCGGGTGGCCAAGCCCTGGCCGGGTGCCAAGGAGCCGGGCGAGTCAGGCCACGGCGCCCCGAGCCGCCGCAAGACCCTTCCGCCAGGAGTACCAGCCGACTGGGGGCCACCTGATGCTTGAAGTGGTGCTGAGCTTCGTCGTCATCCTCGCCGTGTTCCTGGTTCTCCCCCTGATCGTCGGTCAGACCGAACACAAGGTCATGGCCCACATGCAGTCGAGGCTCGGCCCCATGTACGCGGGCGGCTTCCACGGCTGGGCGCAACTCATCGCCGACGGGGTGAAGTTCGCGCAGAAGGAGGACATCGTCCCGGCCGCGGCCGACCGCCGCATCTTCATGATCGCCCCAGGTGTGGCCCTGATCCCGTACCTGGTCGTCCTGATCGCCATCCCCATCGACCGCGACCGCGTCGCCGTGGACCTCGACCTGGGCCTTTTCTTCGTCCTCGCCGTCATGGGCATCGGCGTCCTGGGTTCGATCATGGCCGGCTGGGCGTCGGGCAACAAGTACTCCGTCCTCGGCGGCATGCGCTCGGCGGCCCAGCTCATGTCGTACGAGCTGCCCCTGGTTCTGTCAGCTTCATCGGTGGCCATGGCAGCGGGCACCCTGTCGCTCCCCGGGATCGTCGAGGCATGGCAGTGGTGGTGGCTCCCCTGGCAGGCGATCGGCGGCATCGTCTTCTTCCTGGCCGGCCTCGCCGAACTCCGCCGCCCCCCGTTCGACATGCCGATCGCCGAATCGGAAATCATCATGGGCCCGATGACCGAGTACACCGGCATGCGTTTCGCCCTCTTCATGCTCGCCGAGTACGCCGGCATCGTCGTCCTGTCGTTCCTGACCACCGTCCTGTTCCTGGGCGGCTGGCAGGGCCCGTTCCTCCCCGGCTGGCTCTGGACGCTCCTGAAGGTCTTCTTCCTCGCCTTCATCGTGATCTGGCTCCGCGTGACGTACCCGCGACTCCGCGAGGACCAACTCCAGAAGCTGGCCTGGGCAGTCCTGGTCCCCCTCTCCCTAGCCCAACTGGCCCTCACCGGCATCGTCAGAGTCATCACCTGACCACCCCGCCCACGGCCCACCCCGCCGCCGGCCCACCCCGCCGCCGGCCCACCCGCCGACGGCCCGCCCTAACGACACACCCGTCCAACGCCCCACCGGTCCAGCGATCCGCAGGCCAGCCCGCCCGCCGGTCAGTCCGCTGACCAGCCCGCCCGGCGGCCCGCCTGCCCTCCCGTGGGCCGTCTGGCAGTTTCGCTCGCTTGGCTATCTGGCTCGTCCCGCCCGTTCGACTGGTCCCGCTTGCCCGGCTGGTCCCGCTAGTCCGGCCTGTCCCGCTCGTCCGGTCCATCCCGCCGCCCGGCGTCCAGCCCCGTCCGGCGGCCCGCCCGCTTGCCCGTCCCCCCGTGCGTCCGGTTGTCTCGCTCGTCCGGACCATCCGCCCATCCGGCCGTCCGGCTCAGCGAACGATCGCCAGCATGACATCGGAGGCCGAAGGCCGTTCCTCCGGCTGCTTGTTCAGGCAAGCCTTCACAATGCCGCGTAACGCGGGCGGCAGCGGCGACAAGTCGGGATGAAAGGTGAGCACCCGGTGGAACACCGCAGGCACCGTGTCCTCCCCGAACGCCGGCCGCCCCGTGGTCGCGAACATGATCGTCACAGCCCAGCTGAACACGTCCGAGGCCGGCCCCACCGTCGTCCCCGTGAGCTGCTCCGGCGACATGTACGGCGGCGTCCCCACCATCTTCCCCGCCGTCATCGTCACCTGGTCGAGCGCCCGCGCGATGCCGAAGTCGATCACTCGCGGCCCGTCGTGCCCGATCAGCACGTTGCTCGGCTTGAAATCGCGATGAACGACCCCGGCCTTGTGGATCGCCGCCAGCGCTCCCGCAGTGGACAGCGCCAGCCGTGTCAGGCTGTCCTCGTCGCGCGGCCCGTACTTCTTGACGAGCTGCTCCAGCGACGGCCCCTCCACGTACTCGCTGACGATGTACGCGTGCTGCCCCGTGATGTTCACGTCGAGCACGCGGGCTGTGGAAAACGTGGCCACCCGCCGCGCCGCCTCCACCTCCCGCGCGAACCTCGCCCGCGCCACCTCGTCCACCAGATCGTGCAGCACCTTCACGGCGACCCGCACCCCGTTGGGCGCCATGGCGAGATACACCGACCCCTGCCCGCCACGCCCGAGCTGCTGGAGCACCCGATAGTGGCCGACCCACTCCGGATCGCCGGGCCTGCGCTGCTGGCTCGGCGCGGTGGTGCGCTGCCGCAGGTCGACGGGATGGTACGAGGGCGCGGTGAGCCGGGCGCGCGCCATGAACGGCACGAGGACGCCGGAATGAAGGACCCCGCCGAGCCAGCTGAGGAAGAGCCCGACCGTGATGACCAGGGACAACGCCTCCGGCATGGACTCGAAATCGTCGTACGCCATCACGGCGATGAGGAACGAACCGATGCTCACCGCATAAACGGCCGCAGCGACACCGTGCCAGATGTTGCGCAGCCAGAAAGCCGCGATCCCGATGGTGAACGGGGTCGCCAGACCGCACGTGAACAAGGGCAGGCAGGCCCACACGACGGCGGCCGTCCACCTCAGGCCACTGGGGCGGACGGGATGGCTTTGGTGCATGGCCGAGAGACTATCGCCATGCCGTGGTTCATATCGGGCATGCACACAGGTTGTGGATAACCTCCCGTCAGCCTGTGGATAGCTGTGGAAAAACTGGGGACAACGCGCTGGCTCATTCACGTGCGCGCCCAAGTGCGTCATGATGTTGAGCCATGGCGCGGATACCGGGAGTCGGACTGGCGAAAGGGCTGTCCATCACTCTTCGCCACATGCTGCGCAAATCGGTTACACAGCAGTATCCCGAGGTCAAGCCCGATCTGCCGCCCCGCAGCCGAGGCGTTATCGCCCTGGTCGAGGAAAACTGCACCTCTTGCATGCTCTGTGCCCGAGAGTGCCCCGACTGGTGCATCTACATCGACTCCCACAAGGAGACGATCCCGGCCCCCGAGGGCGGCCGCCCCCGCCAGCGCAACGTCCTCGACCGCTTCGCCATCGACTTCGCCCTGTGCATGTACTGCGGCATCTGCATCGAGGTCTGCCCCTTCGACGCGCTCTTCTGGGCCCCTGAGTTCGAGTACGCGGAAGGCGACATCCGCAACCTCCTCCACGAGAAGGACAAGCTGGCCACCTGGGTCGAAGCCGTCCCTCCGCCGCCGGCCCACGACCCGGGCGCCGAGCCCCCGAAGGAGCTGACGGCAGCCCCCCGTCGCCCGGCCGCCGACCGCCCGGCCCGTACCTCGGCAGCTCAGCGCCCCCGCCCCGCCACCCCGACACGCCCGGCCGCCGCCGAGGACCGAGAACCGGCGGCGAGCGCCGAGGCCGCCCCGGACGCGACGACCGGCAAAACTCCGCAGGACGCGACGATAGGCGAAACCGCCACGGACACGACAACCGGGGAGTCCGCCCCTGGCACGCCGGAAACCGGCCCCACCGCACCGCCGTCACGCCGCGCCCGCAGACCGATGACGAACGTACGAGGCATCCGCCCTCCCGGCGCCCTCCCGTCCACCGAGCACGCGGGCGCCACGGAGCAGCCCCGTCCGCAAGAAGAGGGCGGCCCCGCGCAGCCTTCCGGCGAGGCCCGGGACCAAGCGTCATCCACAGGAGAACCGCCTGCGGAAAAGTTGTCCACAGGCGCGGAGGAATCGCGACCGGAGCCCGGAAACGAGGAGCAGACTTCTGCCCCGAGCCCGCGCCGGCGCAGGATGGCCGATCCACGATCCATCCGACCGCCAGGGCGGCTCGGCCCTGACGACCCGAAGGAGTCCGAGGAGGAGTCGTGACCGAGGCGGTGCCCTCCTACCTGTCACCCACCGGGCAAGAGCTCGTCTTCTTGCTGCTGGGGGCGGTAGCGGTTGGATCGGCGCTGCTTGTCGTCACGACCAGGCAACTGGTCCACGCCGCCCTCTGGCTCGTGGTCTGCTTCGGCTCCCTGGCGGGCGGCTATCTCGTGCTGACCGCCGAGTTCGTCGCCTGGGTGCAGGTGCTCATCTACGTTGGCGCGGTGGTCGTGCTGCTGCTGTTCGGCATCATGCTCACGCGCGCCCCGATAGGCCGCTCAACCGACCTCGACAGCGGCAACAGGCTGGTCGCGACCCTGGTGGCGGTGGCGACGGCGGCGATCCTGGTCACGGTGGTGATCGACGGTTTCCGTACGGCCTACGTCCCGCTCACCCCCGGCCAGGGGGCCGCCAAGGAGCTCGGCGCCAGCGTGTTCGCCACGTGGGTGCTGCCGTTCGAGGCCCTGTCCGTGCTGCTGCTGGCCGCCCTCATCGGCGCCATCGTCCTGTCCCGTACGGACATTCCAGGCGGCGCGCAGACCCAGCCCGACACCGCCCCGCCACCGCCGGACAACACCCCGCCATCGGCCCGCCCGAACGGCGACGCACCATCCGACCAGCCGAAGAGCGCCTCACCACCCGACCAGAGCGGGGGTCATTAGTGCACATCGTCTATCCGGCGGTCGTCTCCGCGCTCCTTTTCTCCATCGGCGTCTACGGCGTGCTTGCCCGGCGCAACACGATCCTCGTGCTCATGTCGGTCGAGCTGATGCTCAACGCCGTCAACCTCAACCTGGTGGCGTTCGACGTGTGGCTGGCCGACCGCCTGCACAGCGGCCAGGTGCTCACCCTCTTCGTCATCGTCATCGCGGCCGCTGAGGTGGGCCTGGGCCTCGCGATCGTGCTGGCGCTGTACAGGAACCGCCGCAGCGTGGACATCGACCACCTCCGAGACCTGGCGGAGCCGGCCGACGACCACGCGGAAACCCCGGCCCGGCCGGCCCCCGTACGCCTCCAGCCCGACCCCACCACGCGGCCGGAGGCCGTCCAGGCCAACGACCACCGTGACGGCCAGGCCGCCCCCGTCAAGCGAGGAGGCGGCACGCCATGACGACCTTCCCGCTGCTGGCCGTGCTCCTGCCCTTCGCCGCCGCCTTCGCGGGTCTGCTGCTCTCCCGCCGAGGATTGACCAGAAGCAGGTCCGAGGTCACGACGAGCCGTCAGCGGGCGGCGAACACCCGGGCCGCCTGGATCGCGATCCTCCCCACGGCCGCCTCGGCGCTCCTGGCCATCTCCCTGGCCTGGACGCCGGGCCTGGCCTACTTCGCCGGCACCACCACCCCGTCCACGGGCCGGACCTACGGCACGATCGTCACCGGCGGCATCCCGATCTCCCTCACCCTCCAGGCCGACGCCCTGTCGAGCGTCATCGGCGTCCTGGTCACCCTGGTGGCCCTCGCCGTACAGGTCTACTCCGTCGGCTACCTCGGAGACGACCCCCGCTACCCCTCCTACAGCGCCTTCATCAGCCTGTTCACCAGCGCGATGCTGCTGGTCGTGTACGCGGGCGACCTCCTGGTCCTCTACGTCGGCTGGGAGATCATGGGCCTGTGCTCCTACCTCCTCATCGGCCACTGGTGGGAAGATCGGGGCAATTCACGCGCCGCGGTGAAGGCGTTCCTCGTCACCCGCCTCGGCGACGTCGGCTTCCTGTTCGGCATCTTCGTGCTCGGCCTGGCGGCAGGCAGCTTCCGCATCGCAGACGTGCTGGCCAAGGTCCCCGACATGTCCGCGGCCACCCTGGTGACGGCCACGATGTTGCTGCTGGCCGGCGTGGCGGGCAAGAGCGCCCAGGTGCCGCTGCACACCTGGCTCCCCGACGCCATGGCGGGCCCGACGCCGATCAGCGCCCTGATCCACGCCGCCACCATGGTCGCCGCCGGCATCTTCATCGTGGCCAGGCTGTTCCCCGCGTTCCTCGCCGCCCGCCCCACGCTCGACGTGCTGGCCGTCATCGCCGCGCTGGGCATGCTGGGCGCCGCCCTGGCCGCGCTCGCCCAGGACGATCTCAAACGCGTCCTCGCCTACTCCACGGTCAGCCAGCTCGCCTACATGGCAGGCGGCCTGGCCGCGGGCTCCGACACCGCGGCCGTCTTCCACCTGCTGACCCACGGCGCGTTCAAGGCGCTGCTGTTCCTCTGCGCAGGCGCGGTGATCCACCACGTCGGCTCCAACCTGATGACCCAGATGGGCGGGTTGCGCCGCGAGCTGCCGGTCACGTTCGTCACGATGACGATCGGCTTCGCCGCCCTGATGGGCATCCCGCCGGCCAGCGGCTTCTTCAGCAAGGACGGCGTCCTGCTGGCCATGGACGGCGCGCTGTCGGCCACGGGCCTCACGGACGCGGCCGCCCTCCTCCTGTACGGCAGCGCGCTCGCGACCGTGGCCGTCACCGGCGCGTACGCCACCAGAGCCTGGCTGCGCACCTTCTTCGGTCAGGCGCGGGCCGTGGCACTCCAGGAGCCGGAGCCCGGCACCGCCCACGTCGTCGACGTCAGGGAAGCCCCGCGCACGATGCTCGTGCCCGTCATCCTGCTCGCGGCCCCCGCCCTGCTGCTGGGCTTCGCCGGCGAGCCTCATCTCGACGTCGGCGTGGCGGTCATCAGCGTCGTCCTCGCGGCGCTGGGCGCGGGAGCGGTGTACGCGTTCTGGCGTCTCGACCCCATCGCCGACCCGGCCCGCCTGCTGGGCCCGCTCCGAGCGCCGTGCGAGCGCGCCTTCTACGTCGACACCCTGTACGCCGCCCTGGTCGCCCGTCCCGTGCTGGCGCTGGCCAGGCTCGTCGTCAGGACGGACGACGTGGTCGTGGACGGCGCGGTGCGCGGCTCGGGCAAGTCGGCCCGCGGCCTGTCCGGAGTGCTGCGCCTGGCCCAGAACGGCAACGTCCAGCTCTACGTGGGCGGCTTGCTGGCCGGAGTCCTGCTGATCGCGGTGGGGGCGGTGGTGTTCACGTGAAACAAGCGATGGGAGTCGCATGATGGGCTGGATCCCGGTCGCGCTCCTCGCCGTCCCCCTGCTCGGCGCCCTCCTGCTGCTCCTCGCGCCGCGAACCTTTCGCGACGTGCTCCGTGCGTACGGGCTGATCTTCTCGGGCGTCACGCTGGCCCTGAGCCTGATGCTCCTGGCGAAGTTCGACTACGGTGGCCCCGCCCGGATGCAGTTCGAGCTCGACCGGCCGTGGATACCGGGGCTCGGGCTGCGCCTGCACCTGGGCGTGGACGGCATCTCGCTGCCGCTGATCGTGCTGACGGCGCTGCTGACGTTCCTGTGCTTCGTCTACCTGTGCTGGGGCGGCGCGCGTGGGACCAGCGGGTTCATGAGCGCGAGGCCGAGGGCGCTCGTGTTCACGCTGCTCGTGCTCGAAGTAGGCATGATCGGCACGTTCCTCGCCCTCGACCTGCTGCTCTTCTTCGTCTTCTTCGAGATCGTCCTCATCCCGATGTACTTCCTGATCGGCATCTGGGGAGGCCAGGGACGCAGGGCGGCGTCGATCAAGTTCATCCTGTACACGCTGCTCGGCTCGGTCGTCATGCTGCTCGGCCTGCTCCTGGTCTGGGCCCAGACCGGCACGCTCGACGTCGAGGCGCTGAGCGCGGCACACGGCGCGGGCATGCCCAGATCCATCCAGATCCTGGCCTTCGTGGCGATCGGCATCGGTTTGGCGGTCAAGACCCCCATGTGGCCGCTGCACACCTGGCTGCCCGACGCTCACACGGAGGCTCCCACCACCGGCTCGGTGCTGCTGGCGGGCGTGTTGCTGAAGATGGGCACGTACGGCTTCGCCCGGATCGCCATCCCCGTCCTGCCCGAGGGCGCGGCGGCGGTGGCGCCATGGCTGGGGGCGTTCGCCGTGGTCGGCATCGTGTACGGCTCCTTGGCCTGCCTGGCCCAGGGCGACCTGAAACGCATGATCGCCTACTCCTCGGTGGGCCACATGGGCTTCGTCCTGCTCGGCTTCGCCACGCTGACCCCCGTCGGCATCAACGGCGCCCTGTTCGCCAACGTCGCCCACGGCCTGATCACCGGTCTGCTGTTCTTCCTGGCAGGCGCGATCAAGGAGCGCTACCACACCTCGGAGATGCCGGCGCTTGGCGGCGGCATGCTGGCGACGATGCCGCGGCTGGGCTCGTTGCTCACGTTCGCCTCGATCGCGTCGCTGGGGCTGCCCGGCCTGGCCGGGTTCTGGGGGGAGATGCTGGCGCTGTTCGGGGCGTTCCAGCCGGCGAACGGGCTGCCGCGCGGGCTCTTCCTCACCTACATGGTGATCGGCGGGCTGGGCGCGGTCCTGACGGCGGCCTACTTCCTGGTCATGCTGTCCCGCGTCACCCACGGCCGGCCACGTCCCGCGGCCGCCGATCCCCACCCGCCCGACGACCTCGTGCCGCTGGACGACCACCTGATCCACGAGCCCCCCGACGAACGCCCCGTCGCCCCCCTCGGCTCACCGGCCCGGCGCCCCGCCGCGGTGACCCTCCACCCCGGCGACGTCTACGGCCACGAGCTGCTGGCCTGGACGCCTCTGGTGGTCCTGATCCTGCTGTTCGGCCTGTGGCCCGGCCTCCTGCTGTCGCTGACCACGCCGCCCGTGCAGACCCTGCTGGGAGCCATCTCATGATCCAGCAGATCGACTTCTTCCTGATCGCGCCTCCGCTGGTGCTCGCCCTGGCGGCAGGGCTGGTGCTGCTGCTCGACGCGTTCCTCCCGCTACGCCCGCGGACGCGGACCGGGCTGGGGCTCGTCACGCTGGCGGGCATCCTGCTCTCCCTGGGCTTCGTGGTCGCCCAGGCGTTCGCCAACGGCTCGCCGCGGTCGACGTTCTGCGTGCCGCCCGGGCTCGCCGCGGGTCACGTGCTGTGCTCGTTCGTGGTGGACGGGTTCACGCTGGTGTTCGCGGGCATGGTGCTGGTGGCCGCCGTGGTGATCGTCCTGATGTCGATGACCGAACTCGCGGGCGGCGCCATCCCCGTGGGCGAGTGGTACTTCCTGCTCCTGTGCACCCTCGTCGGCGCGGTGACCCTGCCCGCCTCCCGCGACCTGATCATGCTGGTGGTGGCCCTGGAGCTGGTCTCGCTCCCGGTCTTCGCCCTCACCGCGCTGAAACGCTACGACGGCCGCTCCTCCGAGGCCGCCGTGAAACTCTTCGTCGTGTCGGTGGTGTCCACGGCGATCATGCTGTTCGGCGTGTCCCTCCTGTACGGCATCGCGGGCTCGGTCTACCTGTCGCGCCTGGGAGAGGTCTTCAGCCCTCAGGGGACGGCCGGCGCGGATCTGCCCGCGGTGGTCACGGTGGGCGTGGTCCTCGTCGCGGCAGGTTTCGCCTTCAAGATCGCGGCGGTGCCGTTCCACTCTTGGGCGGCCGACGTCTACCAGGGCGCGCCGATCCCCGTGGCGGCCCTGCTCTCGGTCATCTCGAAAGCGGCCGGGTTCGCCGGGCTGATCCTCGTCCTGGTGAGCGCCCTGTACGGGCAGGCCGGCACCTGGGCCCCGATCGTGGCGATCTTGTCTGCGCTGACCATGACCGTGGGCAACCTGCTGGCCATGCGCCAGCGCTCCGCCGTACGCCTGCTGGCCTGGTCGTCGGTGGCGCAGTCCGGCTACATCCTGGCGCCGCTCGCGGTGGCGGCCACGACACCGGGGGCGGTCGGCACGTCCACCGCCTACCTGGTCATCTACGCCGCCATGAACCTCGGCGCGTTCGCCGTCGTCATGCTCGTATCCAGAACCGCGACCCGCAACGACCTCGACGACTACCGCGGCCTGGCGCTGCGCCGACCGGCGGCAGGCGTCACGCTCGCGTTCTGCCTGGTCTGCCTGGCAGGCCTGCCACCGGGCCTGGCCGGGCTGTTCGCCAAGGTCTTCGTGTTCCGGGAGATCATGGCGGGTGGATCGGGCTGGCTGGCGGTGGTCATGGCCGTCAACACGGTGATCGGCCTGTACTACTACGCCGTCTGGACGGCCCGACTCTTCACCCCGGCCGGCCGTGCGGAGCCGTCCCTGTACCGGCCGCCCGTTACGGCCTGGCTGGCCGTCGGGCTCGCCCTGGCGGCGGCAGTGCTGTTCTCGATCGCGCCCCAGCTCGTCCTGGACATGACCTCGCTGTCCGCCTCCGGCTGAGAGCCGGACGGCGACTCGCTGGCCGCGAGACGACCGCCTCACGCGGTCGCTTCACCGGTCGCGAGACGCCGTGTCGGCGGGGTGCGAATTGAACCAGCGGCGGCCCTCGAACCGCCGTACAGCAGGACGCACAGCCGGCCTCCGATACAACCCGACACACCCCATATGACGGGACGTAACACGCAGCCGCTCGACTCGGGAAGTCGCGCTCCGCCCTCAGCTGAGCACACCGGGGAACGAAGCACCGGGTCTTCATCGTTGGACGTGGTGAACCCAGACCACGAGAGGGGGGAACCTTGCACCACAACGGTCTGCGCACAGCCATCCTGCTCGGCGGGCTATCGGCGCTGATCATCACGGTGGGCGCGTGGTTGGGCGGCGGCACCGGTGCGCGGATCGCGTTCGTGCTCGCCCTGGTGAGCAACGGCGTCGCCTACTTCTTCTCCGACCGCATCGCGCTGTCCGCCATGCGCGCCAGACCGGTCAGCGAGGTCGAGCAGCCCACCCTCTACCGGATCGTCCGCGAGCTCTCCACGCAGGCCCGGCAGCCGATGCCCCGCCTGTACATCTCGCCGACGGTGCAGCCGAACGCCTTCGCGACGGGCAGAAGCCCCAGGCAGGCCGCAGTGTGCGTGACGTACGGCCTGACCAAGCTGCTCAACGAGGACGAGCTGCGCGGCGTCATCGGCCACGAGCTGTCCCATGTCTACAACCGGGACATCCTCATCTCCTCCGTGGCGGGCGCGTTCGCCACCATGATCACCTGGCTCAGCTACGTGGCCGTGTTCTTCGGCGGCTCGGACGACGACGAGGGCCCCGGCTTCGTCGGAGCGCTGCTCATGATGGTGCTCGGCCCGGTGGCGGCCACGATGGTGCAGATGGCGATCTCCCGTACGCGAGAGTTCCAGGCCGACGAGTCGGGCGCCAGGCTCACGGGCGACCCGCTGGCACTGGCCTCGGCCCTCCGCAAGATCGAGATGGGCGCCCGCAGGCTGCCGCTCCCGGAGAACAGCCGCCTCACCTCGGCCTCGCACATGATGATCGCGAACCCGTTCAGCGGCTCCGGCTTCGGCCGCCTCTTCTCGACCCACCCGCCCACCTCGGAGCGGGTCGCCCGCCTCGAGCGCATGGCCGGCTACCGCCGCTGACCGTCCGCACCCCGAGCCGCCGGTCAGCTCCGGGTCTCGTCCTCCTCGGCGATCTTCCGCAGGATGGTCACGAGATCCGCGGGATGCACGACCTCCGCGGTGCTCTCGAGCTCCTCCGAGGTCCACCACCGGTACTCGGTCGTCGTGTCCTTCTCGATCTGCTCCATGTGGTCGAACGACACGACCGCGTCGTCCACCCGGATCGCGAAGAACGACTGATCCTGGGTGAACGCGTACTCGCCCCACTCGAACTCGATCAGCGCCTCGGCATGCGGCCCGGTGAACTCCTCCACCTGCGCCCGGATCCCGACCTCCTCGTACAGCTCGCGCGCCGCCGCCTCCTGCAGCGTCTCGCCGTCCTCCACGGCCCCGCCGATCGTGAACCAGAACCGCAGATCCGGCTGAGCCGGATCGAAGCCGTGGAGCAGGAGAACCCGGCCTTGCTCGTCAATGGGCAGCACACGTGCCGTGAACCGGCGCAGGGGGATCTTCGTCATGCCAACTGAGCATAAGGTCAAGGCCGCCCGCGAGCGCCGCGTCCGCGCCGAAGCCGCCCTCGCGCCGCCCTCACGCCGCGGAGCGGCCCGGGACACAGAACAGACCCTTGTGTCCCGGATACGCTCTCCGCGATCGTCGTGTGCCAGCTCGGAGCCGTACGGCATGCCTCGGACTAGCGGTAGTTCACGAACTGCAGGGCGATGTCCAGATCCTTGCCCTTCAGCAGGGTGATGACGTCCTGCAGATCGTCCTTCTTCTTGGAGCTGACCCGCAGTTCCTCGCCCTGAATCTGCGCCTTGACCCCCTTCGGCCCCTCATCGCGGATCAACTTGGAGATCTTCTTGGCGTTCTCCTGGTCGATTCCCTCCTTCAGGCTGACCAGCATCCGGTACTCCTTGCCCGAAAGCTTGGGCTCGCCCGCATCGAGAATCTTCAGCGAGAGCCCCCGCTTGATCACCTTCTCCTTGAACACGTCGAGCGCGGCACCCGCCCGCTCCTCGCTGTTCGCCTTGATCTCGATGTTGTTCTGCCCGGACCAGCTGATGCTCGCCCCGGTACCCTTGAAGTCGAAGCGGTGTCCGATCTCCTTGACCGTCTGATTGAGCGCGTTGTCGACCTCCTGGCGGTCGATCTTGCTAACGATGTCGAAAGATGAATCGGCCAAAGCACCCATCCTCTCAGCTGCGGCGAAATCGGCCCGGCCCACGAAACGCCCGGACCCAGCGAACGAGCCTAGCCAGCATCGGCCCTCCGTGCAGGACCACGTCCCCTTGCTCGCCCCGTACGCGGTGCGTCCTCTTCATCCCCTTCTCCCCAATCCACCCCAACCTCCTCACTGCCGGCCTTACGGCAGTACCCGGGGTGGAGGCGAGGGCGATGGGTACGACTCGGACTCGCCTCGGGACAAACCGGTGTCACGTGCACCTCCGAAGTCCGCTATTCTTCTGTCTGTCGCCGCGAGAGCGGAAGACACGGCAGGTTGCCCGAGTGGCCAAAGGGAGCGGTCTGTAAAACCGTCGGCTCAGCCTACGCAAGTTCGAACCTTGCACCTGCCACACCAGCGGGAAGAGGCCCGTCACCAGCGGAAACGCGGTGGCGGGCCTCTCGCGTTGTGTCCGGTGGTCTACGACGACCAACGGTCTCCTACGGCCACTCGCGGCCAATACGCGGCCAAGTTTCAGGGCAGCGTCTCCCACCTGGACGGTTGGGGCCAGCGGACGATCGGAGAGCAGAAGGAGTAACGCCTCAACCCGATCTTGGCGAGCGGTGTGTGAGTCGTGCAGGTATGCAAGAAGCTTCAGATGGATCGGCGGCTGAGTAGTTGTACGACCGTGTGGCGCCGGCCATGCGCGAGGTAGATCACTCGCCCCAACGATGCTTGGCGGAGACGACCTCCGCCTGCTTAGGACCTGCGTAGGTCAACTCGTCCCCGTCGTACCGGCGATGACGTCGTGTGAGGTGCCCTCAGCACTGCACCAGATGGTCGGGGCCTGAGCGCTGGCTGTAGTCGGCAGGACTTGGCTCGCCGGCCCTGGCCAGGCTGCTCCCGCAAGTCTCGCAGAATAGATGCAGCGTCTGGCCCTGCGGGTCTTGAGCGTGTGATCTATGACAAGCTGCGCTCCTGGCCGCCTCCTGAGTCCCTCGACAACGACCGCGGTTCGCACGTAGGACTCCGCACCACGCCAAACTCAGTGCCGCTTCTCAAGGCCGTCCGGCTAGACACACATAATCGCCGCTGCCGTATCGCTCTCCGATTGGCTAACAAGCAGTGGGGTTTGAGCGGAGATCACAAACCTCGCGCTCCAGGCGGGGAGCACACAGCAGTTCGGCTGGAACATGCACGGGCCTGCTTCGACACACCCTCGACGAGGTAGGCGGCTTGCCACATCAGCGCTGCCAAGTGGACCGGAGTGTCCCGACCCGTCATCAAGCGATTGACGCCAGATGGTTTTGCGAACATTTGCTCCAACGGCGATGTGAATCTGCTGCATCACCCGCAGGACCCGGGGAAGTGCCAGGCGTGACAACCTCAAACGCGCGTTGGACGTCTCTGATAGCAGAAGTCTGCCTAGCCTCTCCTTGCTCACGCCTCACCGCTCATCAAGCTCATGTAATACAAGTTGGATATCGACGAACTAGCCATGAAGTCGTATGGTGCATTCTGTGATCACATTGCGCTCAGCAGCCTATACCGTCGGATGCCGTCGCCATGTCTCCTGCAGAACCGTCTCTGTGCAGGTAGATCGGCTTCCTCGATGAAGCACAGGTCAGTCTGGCTCCCTGAGGATTGGGAAGAGTACTGCATATTGTTGCTAACGCGGCAGTGGGGAGCCGACAAGGTGCAGCGAGTCCCGGCGCGCCACGGGGGAGATCTGGGAATAGAGGCCTTCACGCACGATGGCCATGCCTTGCAGTGCTATGCACCCGAAGATGAATCTACGGTGAAGGACCGCTACGAGAATCAGCGAGACAAGTTGACCGAGGACTTGGGCAAGCTCGAAAAGAACGAAAAGGAGCTTTTGCGACTTCTCGGTGGTGTGCGCATAAAATGCTACCTCTTCATGGTTCCAGTATTTGACTCTAGCAAAATAGTCCAGCATGCATCGGGCAAGGCTGAAGAGTATCGCCAAAAGTCGCTGCCGCACCTACATGAAGATTTTCATATCATCGTATGCACGGACGATCAGTTTGCGTTTACTCGAGATCAGATTTTGAGACGACCCTACTCGCTCATAGAAACGCAGACATCAGGCGTTGAGGAGGTGAGGGAATGGATCCTCTCCAATGAAGCGTCCGTGGATGCTATGAAGAGGAAGTTGGCTACCCCAGAGCTCCCGGAGCCTCGTCGGACTAGATACATCGAAGGCTTGATTACCCAGTATATTGAGGGTGCCAACGGCCTCGATAAGTTGCGAGCGAAGTATCCCGATCAGTGGGAAGCGGCCGAGAGGTACAGAACACATAAAGAAGTACTGCTGGAACTGGAATACCCTCCGAGCAATCCTGCCTTGGGTGTAGTGAGCATGATTGCTCAAGACGTACAGAAGGAGCTACAGAGAGAGCTGCCGGATCTGGGTGAACGGCTAATACGAACACTTTCATGGGCGTCTGTTGCTGAGTGGATCATGCGATGCCCGCTACAGCTCTCGTACGATGGGTCGAGCCAAGATGCTGCCTGATGAACTAGAAGCTGCCTTCGCCTCTGTGGAAGCGCGAATCTCTTTCACGCGGCGTCCGGATCTAATACCCGGAGACCTCCGAATCGGATGGCGCATCGGAGCGTTGATGCTGGCGCTTGACCGGTGCCGATCAAATACCGCCCAGATCGATCAAGTGCATTTTCTGCTGTGGGCACTTCGAACGAATAGCACCATGGAGATAGTGCACAGGTGGTTTAACGGTGATCGAAGTCCAAGCGATCTCATAGTCCGCTATGATCCCTCAATGACGCGTACGATTGCGCTTGCCGAGGCGGCGGCACTGATTAGGAGGAACACGACTGGGTCAATTGCCCTCACGGCCACTGGCATGGCTTTAGTACGCTCTATCAAGGAGTCTGATTCCGTGATGCTGCAGGAGAAGGAATTCCTTGGTGTCCTGCCACGGCGTATGAGTCAGCGACAGCTTCGCTCTGTGATGGAGTGGCGCTGATGCTAAAAGTTAGACACCTGCAAGTTAGAGTGCAGACGCCTGATGTGCTGTGTGGGACGAGTATCGACTTCGAAAATGGCCTTAATATCCTGCGAGCAGATAACTCCAGCGGAAAATCTACTTGCCTGCAATCGATTATATATGCCTTAGGTTTAGAGGGCATGCTGAGTGCAAAAAGGGAAGTTCCCCTACCTCATGCGATGACGGATTCGATAACGATTTCTGGGCAAGAGTTGCCGGTCGTCGAGTCTTGGGTTGCCCTAGAGATTGAAAATGGCGCTGGCCAGAAGCTGACAGTTCGACGCGCTGTGAAGAGTCGGCGGGTTGACCGAGCTCTGATCGAGACCTGGCCTGGACCCATTAGCTCGCTCGAATCGTCTTCAGCAAAAGGCCAAGACTATTTCGTAAGGAGAAGTGGAGCAGCGCAACGCTCTTCGGGTTTCCACCGACGGTTGGCCGAATTCCTCGACTGGCGACTGCCGCAGGTGTCGCGGGTAGACGGAAGCGAAGGCCCCCTCTACTTGGAGTGTCTCTTTCCTTTTTTCTACGTGGAGCAGAAGCATGGATGGACAGGCATACAGGCTCGAATACCTACGTATTTCGGTATCCGTGACGTAGGTAAGAGGTCTGCGGAGTTCATACTTGATCTCGATGCGTACAGCCTGATACTGCAGAGGCAACGACTAGAAGGTGCCTCCGCAGTGATGGAGAGAGAATGGAAAGAGGTGGTATCGCGGCTGCATACATCCACCGAGTTGGCGAACGTACGGCTCCGCGGTGTTCCTGAGAAGCCTATTGATGGAGTCTCGCCGGACCAAGCCGACCTTATCGTTCCCAATGGTGATGACTGGTTCTCGATACAGGCGGAAATTGATCGGATCCGTGACTCCCTTGCTGAGAGTGAGTACATTGATGTTCGTACTGTGGGGGAAACGGCAGCAGATCTAGAAGAGAGACTCTCTAAAGCACAAACTGATCTAGCGACCACTCAAGCGCTATTATCGAATACCCTAGCAGAAGTGCGTGAGACGCGAGCGCGTCAGGTCAGCCTTCAGAGGCGCATAACTGCATTGGAGGAGGATCTGCAACGCCATAAAGATGCCGCGTTACTGCGACAACTTGGCTCTGTCCACACCTCCATTCTAAACGACTCAGCGATCTGTCCGACCTGCCAACAGCAGCTTGTTGACGGATTTGAGATCACCGACCATCCCATGACGGCGGAAGAAAGTATCGCCCATATACAGCAGGAGCTGCGCACCTTCAAAGCCATGGAGAACGACCTGTTCCGGCATGAAAGCGCTGAGCAGATCAAGTCTCGGCGATTGCGAGAAGACACAGCGCAGTTGAGACGCCAGATAAGGTCAATCAAGGATGCTCTTACATCCCCCTCGGCCACACCTTCGGTCGACCGTCTAACGGAACGTCTCAAGGAGCAGGAGCGCCTGGAAGCCCTCATCAGAATACGCGATGAAGTGGACAGTCATATGGCTGATCTCGCTAACCGATCCATCGCATGGGGCAACAATCAGGAGGCTCTGCGAGCCCTGAGTGGAAGTCAGCGAACACCGCAGGACTCGCAGAAGATTCAATATCTAAGAAGAGTGTTTGTGGACCAGTTGCGCGCGTATCATTTTGGCTCAATCGAACCCGCCCACGTAGAAGTATCTGAGGAGACGTATAGGCCTACTTATGAGGGCTTTGATCTAGGCTTTGACTTGTCCGCGAGTGACATGATTCGCGTTATCTGGGCGTACCTTTTGGGTTTCCTGGAGACCGGCATGGCGTTCAACTCCAATCATCCTTATCTTCTTATGTTCGATGAGCCTCGGCAGCAAGAGACAAAAGAGATGAGCTTTCAGGCTCTTTTAGCGCGTGCGGCAGCTGACGGGGCCGAAGGGGCACAAATTATTTTTGCGACCAGCTGGCCAGAAGTTCCGCTTGAGAAGATGCTGGCAGGACTTCCCCACCACTTGATTTCAGAGCGTCCGGATACTAAAATTCTGCGCGCTCTGGCCAGCGGGTAGCAGTCCAGCTATGGGTATTGATGTGCCTGCTAGGTTCTCTCTTCAATCCGTGCGGTTAAGCGGATGCTGAAGGAAGATTTGGTCGCAGTACACGGCCTTCTCTCCATGACGATCAAATCCTAGTGGCGTCCCAGATTCGCTGCATCGCCTCGCACTGCTGGCCATGGATGCACTTGGCGTAGACGCGTAGCAGGACGTTGACGCTGTGGCCCGCCCACTCGGCCACCTGAGGTGCGGGGACGCCTGCGTTGAGCCAGGTGGATACGCATGCGTGGCGTAGGTCGTAGGGGACGACCATCAGGGGTGATTTGGCCTCTGCCGGGCTGAAAGCGTCTGCGCGGGCCTTGTGGAAGACCTTAAGGTAGGCGCGGTCGGTCATGAGACCGCCCCGTGGGCCGATGAAGATGCGGTCGTCGGGGCCGGTGCTGAACTCCTTGATGTGTGCGCGAAGCATCGAGCAGAGTTCGGGGTGGACGGGCACCGATCTGGTCTCGCCGTCTGCTCGGTGCTTGAGTGCGCGGCGCTCCCGGACCTTGCCGCTGTTGGTCCAGCGGCTGCCGGCGCGAGGTTCGGCGTGGGTGAGGCGCATCTCGCCCCAGCCGCTCTCCGGGAGGCTGATGAGGTGCTCTTGGCGTAGGTCGACTACCTCTTCCGGTCGGAGGGCCGCGAAGTACATGCAGCCGAAGAACGCCTTCATGCGCCGGCCTCGCTCGCCTTGACGCTCGACGGCGGCGAGGAAGCGCCGTGCCTGTTCGACGTTGATCACGACTCGTGGGTCAACGCCGGTTAGGGTGCGGGGCTTGGTCCACTTCACTGCCTTGAGCGGGTTGGAAGACAGAGCGCCGATCTCCACGGCGTACTCCATGGCGTTGTTCAGGCTCATGCGCTTGCGGTTCGACGTGTTCGCGGCGGCGGTCTTGCCGTCTCTGGTCTGGCTGATTCGGTCGAGCATGCCGCGCGTGAGGAGAGCGCCCTTGCCCGGCTCCTCGAATGCCGTCATGGGCACCGTGTTCGCTTCGAGCCAGCGCAGTGCGGCTGCCAGCTCGGCGGGTGGTTCTGTTGAGCCGCGTAGGCGCTCGCTGTAGGCCCAGCGGAGGGCGACCCGTTGGGTGTCGGTGTCTGGCCCGCCGTTCTGCTTGGTCAGGAGGGCTTCTGTGGCGTCGGTGAGGGCCTCGGCGATGCCGCGGCGGTGATTCGGTGCGGCGTAGCGCCACTTGGCTTCGACGTAGGAGAGCGTGAAGGCGAACCAGGTGAGGGCGGTCTCCTCGCGTTGCCAGGAGATGGGGCGGCCCGTGGCGACGCTGAACGCCTCGCCTTGCCGGGCGGCCGTCATGAGCTGGGCGCGAAAGCTCTCGGCGTGGGCCAGGGTGCGGAAGGGCTCCTTCCACTCGCGGCCGTCCACGATCCAGCGGACGGTGTGGGTGGTGACCCTGGTGCCCTTATACGTCTTGATCGCCCAGAAGCGGACGCTGTAGGTGATGTTGGCCATCAGGCGGCGTCCTCTCGTTCAGTGAGCCAGCGGTCGAGTTCGGAGCGGCGGATGCGGAGTTCGCGGTTGGCGAGGGTGATGCAGCGCGGGCCCTGCTTCTTCGCGCGCCAGTCGTAGAAGGTGGAGCGGGCGATCTTGAGTTCGGCGCAGACTTCGGCGACGGTGAGCTTTTCGTCGGTGCGGGTGTTTGTCTTCAAGGGCGGTTCCTTGCTCAGGCGGTGTGCTGGTGAAGGGTCGGGTGGACGGCGTAGGCGGGTGAGGGGCGGCGGCCGGGGCCGGTGCGGGGTGGTTCGGGTTCGCGTCGGATCCAGCCGAGTTGTTCGAGCAGGTCGAGGGCGGGCTCCAGCTCGGCGACCTTGCGGAAGCGGTTGCGCGGTAGGGCGGTGAAGGCTTCGCGGACGGTGAAGCGAGTCGTGGCGGTGCGATGCAGCCAGGCGTGGACGACGCGGGCCGCTTCGACGTCGGGGTCGGCGCCCATGGCGTCGAAGGTGGCCAGGGCGTGGGCGACGAAGTACTGGCCGATGGTGATGGCGGCGGTGACGGTGTCGGCGCTGATCGGGTGGCGCCAGCCGTCTTCGACGCGGCCTGCCAGGTGGATGAGGCCGGCGATGCGCATGACCGCGCCGTCGAACTTGCCTGCCCAGTCGGTGATGTGGCCGAGGTCGCCGGAGTCCGGGCGGAGGCGGCGTTCGGTGGTGCGGCGGTGTTCGGTGAAGATGTCGGCGGCGTCGGGTGCGAGGACGAGGCGGGCAGGGTCGTGCCAGTCGTGCATGTCGATGGTCAGGCGTTGCAGGTTGGCGTCGTAGCGGGCGGCGATGTGCTCCGGGACGGTGGGCGCGTCGACGTTGCGGTAGCCGACGTTGGATTTCGGCAGGCTGTAGAGGATGCGGCCGAGCAGGCCCTTGCCGCGGAAGCCGGGCATGGTGGCGATGTCGGAGACGATCTCCGGCTGGACAGCCAAGCCCATCGTCAGGACGGCTTGGTCCACACGTTCGCTGCGGCCTCGGCGGTCAATGATGAGCGGGTCTCCGGCATGGCCTTTGAGGAACAGGTCGAGGTTGGGCGTGCCGGAGTAGCGGCCGGCGAGGGTGGCGAAGATGCCGCCCTCGGCGGACAGGACGGCCAGGCGTCCGCCCTGCTCCACGAGGATGGTGGAGGCGGTTTCCGGGGTGACATCGTCGGCCAGAAGCCTGGGCTTGACCGGGACCTTGATGTCCTCGACGGCCAGGGCCGCGCTCTGGGCCTCGGCGATGGCCTCGGCGGCGGCTTCGCCGTGTGCTGAGCTGGCGGCTCGGGCGGCTTTCTCGGCGAGGTCCTCGGCCAGGCGACGAGCTACCTCGGCTTCGGTGATCTGCGGGCCGATGCGGTTGAGCAGGACGCTCTCGGCGTGCAGGAGCGGAGTGGTCATGGCGCGGAAGACGGCGGACTTGCGGGAGCCGGGCGGCATCGCGACCAGGACGAACAGGTTCACCGGTTCGATCCAGGAGCCGCGCACGTTGACGACGGCGCGTCCGCCTGCGGCGGTGGACAGGGCGGCCAGGGCGACGCAGCCCGCCAGGTCGGTCGGCGTCTGTGTCTCCTCGGCGACGGCGCTGACCTGGTCGGCGACCCAGGCCGGGAGGGCGTGGACCGGGAAGGACGGGAGTTCGCCGCGCTGGCCGAGCGGCGCCGGTGTCTCCCACTGTGCGGGTGCATTGTGCAGGTCGGTGAGCTGTTGAGCGGCGTTGAGGTTGTTCAGGATGGCCTCGGCGGTGGTGGTCAAGCGGCTGTCCTCCGGGGTCGGCGTAGTCCGCTGTCGAGTCCGGAGCGGATTGTGGTGAACGCCTCGCGGAAGTCGAGGCCGGTGGCCTCGGCGGCGTTGAGCAGGCACGCCTCGGCGAGGGCGCGCGGGAGTAGGTCGGCCGCGATGAGCTGGCCCAGGGCGAAGGCGGCCAGGTTGAGCGTGTCGTTGCGGGTGCCGGGGACGGCGTCCAGGACGCGTTCGATCTCCCCGCGGAGCGCGGCCAGGGCGTAGCCGACTGCTCGGTCTCCGCCGCAGGCGATCAGTACCGCTGCGGCCGAGGTGGTGGACGCCGGTGGTGGAGCAGTGAGGTGGGCGGCCAGCCAGGGCGGGAGTGCGGCCGGGGCCGGATCGTGCAGGACGTCGTAGGAGCCTGTGCCGTCCGGCAGCGTGACGGTGCTGCCGGGGGCGACGACGTAGCCGCCGCGGGCTCGGGTGTCGATCTTCCAGCCGAGCTTGCCTGCGGTGTTGCGCAGGTCGAGGTCGGCGGGCGCGGTGTAGTACAGGTGGGTGCCGCCGCGTCGGGTGCGGACCATGAAGGTCTCCAGCGGGAGCGGCTGGTCGGCCTCCTCGCAGAGCGAGGCCAGGACGTCCGCGCCGTCGCTGATGCCGGGCCGGGCCCAAGCGGCGGGCGGGTGCTCGTCGGGCTTGGGCACGTCGAGGTCGAGGACGACCAGGTTGGACGGGCCGCAGGCGATGCCGATGTTGTACGGGCCGCGCGCCCACATGTGGCGGATGAGTGCCGTGTCGGTGGTGGCGTGGGCCTCCCAGGCGGTGAAGCCGGGCAGTGGGCGCTTGTCGTACGGGGCGAGCGGGAAGACGTGCCAGCCGCGGGCGGCTGCGGCCAGGGCGTAGCGGGTGAGGTCGCGCATGCGGGTCTCCTGAGCGGTCATCAGTGGCTGCCGTCGCGGTATAGGCGGCGGGCGTAGACGTAGAGCTGCCAGCCGAGGCGGGGCCGCTTGCCGGTGCCGTTGCAGGCGCGACAGGTGCGGCTCTTGCGGCCGGGGCGGCATCGGGTGCAGCGGCCCCAAGGCGACGCGAGGCACACGATGATGTAGCTGAGAGTGACGAAGGGTAGGCAGGTGGCTAGAAGGGCGATGACGGTGGACATGAGGGCCTCCAGGGCCGTTTCCGGGGTTGGCGCAGGTGGGGCTCTAGGTGCTAGAGCCCAGGTAGAACAGGGTTTCGGGCTCTAGGGGAGCCTCTAGACCTAGAGGGGCACGCCTCTAGGCCTAGAGGCGATCGGCAGAGCTACGACGCCTTGCCCTTGTCGCGGTGAGTGATGGCGGTGGTGATGTCGTCGCGCGCGATGCCGATGCGATTGGCGCCCTTGCCGCCGCTCTCCGGCGTGCCCCACACCTGCATGGTGCGGACCCCGTACGGCTTGAGCGCCGTGGTGAGCTGGGCCGTCTTCGCGCCGCCCTCCAGCGCCGCCCACGCACCGTAGATGTCGGGCCGCAGCTCGGCCAGGCGATCCACGACGGTTTCGTTCCAGACCTTGGCCTCGGACGGCGGGACCACGGCGAGGATGTCGGCCAGCAGGTCGAAGCTCGGCGCGGCCTGCTCGGGTGTCTCACCGAGGGCATGGCCGCTGAGCGTTCCGCGCGCCTTGCGCAGGGCGTACGCGCGGTCGGCGATGAGCTGGGTTTCCGGGGTGTTGAGGTAGGCGGCTTTGACCACCTTGGGCATCGGGGTCGCGCCGACCAGGTAGCCCGTTCCCGCGTCCTTTTCCGGGACGAACACCGTGGCGCGGATCCCGTTCTTGTACGCCGAGGTGCCGAGGATCATGTCGTTCTCCAACTGGCCGGCCACCCGCAAGCAGAACCGGATGGAGACGTTCGCGGAGATGCCGGTGGGCAAGCTGTCGCGGTCTGGGCGCTGGGTGGCCAGGATCAGGACGACTCCCAGGGCGCGGCCGAGCTTGATGATGAACTCGGCGTCATCGCCGGCCTTGTCGCCGTACTCGGCGTGGGCGAACAGGTTCTGGCACTCGTCGATGATGCAGACCAGCGGATGCAGGCCCAGTGAGCGCTTGTCGGCGATGGTACGGGTGACGCGCTTGTCCGGGCACAAGTCCGCGGGCAGGGCCTTGAGCGCGGCCGAGCGGCGCATGACCTCCTTGCGCAGCAGGGTCAGGGAGTCGGCGGCGTAGGCGATGGCCTCGTCCTCGATGCCGGAGACGTAGCGGTGGCAGACCTTGTCGTACGGGTCCAGGTCGCCGGTGCCCTTCAACTCGTGGAACCACGCCTCCACCGTGGGATCGAGCACGATTCCGGCGGCCAGCTCGCGGATGGACGAGGTCTTGCCCTGGCCGGGCTGGGAGCCGATCAGCACGTTGTGCTGGATCAGCGGCACCGTGACCAGGCGTCCGCGCGGGTCGTTGCCGAACGGGATGCCCTTGAACACGTCGTGCGAGCTGGCCTGCTTGAGCGGGGATCGCACGATGGTCTTGGACAGGTCCTTGTCCCCGACCCACAGGATCAGTCGTCCCTCGTGAATGGAGGAGTCGCCCTCGGGCCAGATGCAGCCCAGCGGGCGGCGTAGCGCGCTGGCCATGCGGTCGCGCTTGTCCATCACGTCCGCGACGGTGACGCCGTACGGCAGGTCGATGTCGGCGCGCCAGCCGGGGCCGTCGCGGGTGATCGGGGCGACGAACCGGATGGCGTCCTTCGGGTTCTTGGACAGAGCCTGCGTGATGCCGGCGATGCCGAGCACGCTAAGGGCGCGGATCACGATGTCGCTGGTGAGCTTCTCCACCTCGGACGCCATGACGGCGCGGTTGATCAGCGGTCGGTCGGCGGGCTTGCCGAGGATGCCCAGCAGCGCCAGGGCCACGGAGAGCAGCCCCCATTGGGCGGCCGTGGGCTGGTTGACCGTGACGATGGCCAGGACCAGCAGCGTGACCAGGATCGTGCCGGTGATCCAGACACGCAGTCGGACACGAATGTCTCGTTGCCTGCTCAGCTTCAGGTACCCCTCGTAGTCGGATTTGCGGACGGCGGCCATGCGTGCGGGCTCGCCCTCCAGGTCGAACGTCCACCGCACGAGGCCGCTCACCAGGCGGACCAGGCCGCGCGGAGCACAGGCGGCGAGCCGTCCGGCGTAGACCGGCGTGCGGAGGAGCTGGTAGCCGGCCACGTGCGCGTAATGGAGGCCGGCCCACCTCAGGGTCTCGATGGCCTCGGCGCGGGAGCGTAGCCACAGCGGGATGAGCGGCTGCCGGGTGGTCGCCTTGCGCTCCAGGCTGGCCCGCCAGTCCGTACGGGCCGGACCGGGCTGGTCCACCCGCAGCACCTCGCCCTCGATGACGGGCGGCTCGGGCCGGGACCGGTCGGCGTTGCGGCCGGACCGCGCGGCGTTGAGGTCGACGATGTCCGCGCCCTTGTCGTCCTGCTGGCCGGGCCGATCGGGTACGTCGTCGTCCTTCGGGTCGTGGTTGGGATGGTCCGATGGCTGCGTCATGATGAAGGAACCTCTGCTGCCTGGTGGGCGGTGGAGTTCTGGGGCGCGGTCGTTGTCTTGGCGGATGAGGCCGCGTCCCAGTTAGCGGTCAGGGTCGAGGTGAGGTCGGACCGCACCTCGTCCGGTCGGTCGTAAGCGGTCGGCGCGTGCGGTCCGTCCGCTTCGGTGATGTCGAGTTCGGTCCGCCAGCAGGCGGCGAGGAGCGCGTCGCGTCCGGCGGGCAGGGTCAGGGCCAGCAGCTCGGCGAGCAGCATGGCCGTGATGGCTTGGTTGCGGTCGAACAGCCGTCCGGGATAGCCGGTGACCGTCCATCCGCCGGCGCGGAGTTCGTCCACGTTCGGGCAGCCGTCCGAGGCCATGTGCGTGTCGGTGATGGTGAGGGTCATCAGGCGGCTTCTCCTTCCGGTACGGCTGCCGGGCCTTCCGCCTTGAGTCGGGCCAGGAGCGCGCCCGCGCGGTCCGTCGAGATGCTCCGGCCGGTGTTGCGGATGGCGTCGCGGAGGCGGTCACGAGTCAGGGGTTCGCCCTGTGCGGTCAGGTTGGCGGCGATGTGCCGTCCCAAGGACATGAGGTCTCCTACGTTCGGCGCTGGTGTCGATCGAGCGCGCCGCTTGGGCGTGCGGTGCTTCGGTGGTGCGGGTGGCAGGGCGGCCCGTACCGGCTCGGCCGGCGGCTGCTCCAGGTGCTTGGGCGAGAGTTCGCCGAGGCGGTACAGGGCCCGCTCCCGCCTGGTGGCCTTCCAGCGCCACAGCCGGCCGTACCGGTCCTGCAGCTCCGTCTTGGCGAGGATGCGTTCGCGCTCCTGCCCGAGTGCCTCGGGATAGCTGCGGATTTCCCAGAGCACCATGCGGCGCCACAGGCATACCGTGGCCAGCGGGGCGAGCAGCCAGCGGGAGCGGCGGATGCCGTCCATGTGGTCCGGCCTGGCCAGGTCGGCGTGCTTGCGTACGACGTGGGCGCCCACCTCGATGGCGATCACCCACAGCAGCGGCAGCAGGGCGTGGGCGACGACGGCGAACCAGTCGGTCTGCCCCGGTGCGCTGAGGTAGGCGGCCACGTTGAGGTAGACCGTCGCGGCGGTCAGCGCCCACGGGATGACCCGCAGCCAACCCAGTCGCATGCCGAGCCGAGCCAGGACGATGTCCAGAGCGGAGAAAACGGCGATGCCGAGATCGATACCTAGTGGAACGGTCCAGGCAAACCATCCGAACGACGGCTCAGCCGCGGTGGCGACACGCTCGAAGCTGTTGACGAACCCCAGCAGTCCGAGCGCTCCGGTGACGGCTGCGGTCGTGGTTATCGCGGTGCGCTCGCCTTCGGTCAGCGGGTGCGGGGTGGTCGTGGTCATCGCGTGTCCTTCCTTCGTCGGTACGCGGTCAGCGGCGGGGCCGGTCATGCTGCCGCCTCCTCCGCGCAGTCCGGGCATACGCCGAGACGGCGGTCTATGGCCTCGGTCAGGCACTCGGGGCACGTACGGCCCTTCGGCGCGGTCGTCCGAGTTCGCTGGCCAGGGGCACGCTTCGGCAGGGCCAGGCGCACGTCGTAGAGGTAGGCGGCGCGAACTCGGGGCGGGCCGGGAACGCGTGAACACCACAGGACCTGTGCCTGCGGTCCCTGGCCGCCCGGCCGGAGCCCCTCGGCGGCGAGCTGGCGCAGCGTGCGCAGGTGCGGCGGGATCTTCTTCCTCGGGTAGGTCGGGATGCCGTACCGGCGGCCGGACGGGTCCCAGAAGCGGGTACGGGTGCGGCGTGCCATGTCAGGCCACCTCCATGTCTTCCAGTGCGGTGGTGTGGGTCATGAGCTCGGCGGGAGTACGGCCGGCCCAGATGCCCGAGGTCGGGCGGGCCTGCCGCGCGTACAGCTCGCAGAGCTGCAGGGCGGGGCAGGTGAGGCACACTTCGCGCGCCACGGCCTCGCGGGCGGCGCGCTCCTCGGTGCTCTCGATCGTGAGTCGCGGGCCGGTGTGCAGTTCCGGGTCGTAGGTGCACTCGGGGAGCGGCGTCGGGTCGCCGCTCTGCCAGACGTTTTCGAGGTCGGCGAGCGACATGCGCGCCGGGTGAAGCGGGCGGTTCGGGTTGTGAGCCACTGTCGGGTCTCTTTCCTGGGTGATCAGTTGCTGACGGTCTGGATGAACCGGGCGAGCGACTCGGAAGCGCTCATGACCAGGTGCGCCGCCGCCTTGACCACGGTCGCCGCGCCCTCCGGGTCCTTCAGGGCGTAGAGGCCGAGGCAGATCGTGATGACGGTCGGGAGCACCTTGCGCGGACGGACGAGCATGTTGAGCCCTCTTGGTTCTGACCTGCGAGCAGGTACTAAGAGACATAGAACATGTATAGCTACGGAGAGTCAAGCCCAAGGGACGGTTCGTGTTGGAGTCCCGCGGTGCCCGGCTCGGCCGCTCTTGCTGACTTAAGCCTTCCGCGCCGAGCCCTACGGCAACACCGTGCCCATGATCGGGACTGAATGCGCAGGGGGTGCTTTTTGGGGGTGATTCAAGCTCTGACCAGGAGAAACGCGGGCCGGTATTTCTCGGGAAAGCGGGCGCATAAGGCCGTGTTCGCGCCATGATTGCCGAGGCGTGCACATGCGGAGGTGAAGATGTCTCGAATGCCCAATGTGGGGCTTGCTAACGCCATGCGGCGTGCTGATTGTTCTAATTCGGGACTTGCTTCACGAGTGCGACAGATTGCGCAAGAAGAAGGCGTAACTCTGAGTTGTACGCACGTGGACGTCAAACGCTGGCTCGACGGGGTGAAGCCGCGGCCGGCTACCGCGCGCTTCATCGCCGAGGCGCTCAGCAGGAAGGCGGGGGTCACCTTCACGCTGGACGATGTCGGGTTCGCGAGCGTCGTGACTCCGGAGACGCTGGAACGCACGCTGGCTCATGGCGGCGGCATCTCCGACGTGGGGAGTCGCCTGCTGGGCCTGACGCGGCGCGACCTCGCAGACGATCCGGTGGCGCTTCAGTCGGTGGTCGTGCCGGACGCCTGGAACGAGTCCCTCATCGCATGGCTGCTGTCGCGGCCGGAGCCGGTGCCGGTGCGGGAACACGCGCGGCCGTCCGTCGGCCCGTGGGATGTGCAGACCATTCGCGCAACCACCGAGCTATTTGCGAACATGGGTTTTCAGTTCGGGGGTGGACATGCGCGCTCCGCGCTCGTCCAGTATTACAACCGAGAAGTCGTTCCCATGCTCGATGGGAAATTCGAGGAGTCGGTAGGGCGGGCGTTGTATGCGGCGGCGGCCGAAATCACGGAGCTGGTCGCGTGGACGGCGTACGACCTCGGCAGGCACGGGCTCGCGCAGCGCTATTTCCTGCAAGGGCTGCGCCTTGCTCAGGTGTCCGGAGATCGCATGCTGGGTGGCCTGATCCTGGCCGACATGAGCCATCAGGCCAATTACCTGGGCCGCTACGACCAGGCCATTCAACTCGCGCGTGCGGCGCAGGAGGGCTGCCGTAACGCGTCCACCGCGACGCCCATGGCCCTGTTCTTCGCCATGGAGGCCCGCGCGCACGCCGGGAACGGCGATGAGGCCGCATGCGCGCGAGCCCTGCTTGAGGCGGAGAAATGGTTCGCCAAGCGCAATGTGGACGATGACCCCTCGTGGGTCGGGTACTTCGATGCCGCCGAGTTGGCCAGCGAGGGCGCGCATTGCTACCGCGACCTTCGGAAGCCGTCCCAAGCGATGGAGTTCGTCGGCCAGGCGGTGGGGCTCTGTGACCCGATGTACGTGCGGACCCTGGCCTTCGACCGCTTGGTCCAGGCGGCGAGCTATGTGCACGCGGGCGAACCGTCGCAGGGCGCGGCCGTCGCGCTGGAGGCCATCGACCTCGCCGGGCCGCTCAAGTCAGAGCGCTATCTCCGGTACATCCGAGACCTGCAAGCGGACCTGAACGCGTACGCGGGCGATGGCCGGGTGGCGGAGTTCAACGCCGTCGTCGCCCGGAAGTATTCGCCATAGAGCGATTAGCTGTCGTACCCGTGGCGAGGCGGCCGACCGTATCTCCACAGGAGGTAGCTGAGGGGCAGCACGAGCACCAGCAGCCGAGCAGGGGCATCGCGGAGGCCGTCGAACTGGAGTTGGTGCAGCAGGCCGACGCGTAGGGATTCGTCCCCGGTGAGGAGAGGGGCGAGGGCCACCAGCCCGTACACCACCAGGGCATCCATGACGGTCGTCAGCGCGCGCCGCCCAGAGATCGGCGGCGCCGGGGAGTCCGATGCGAGCAGCACCAGCAGCGCAGCCGCCAGCAGCCACAACTCCCAGAGTCCCCAGCCGCCGGACAGAGCCTCGAACCAGTCCAGGGTGAACATGGGCATTGAGCCCGAGCAGATGTCGTCCCCCTGGTAGTCGGCCGAGAGCGGCCGAGCGAGCGCGATCAGCACCAGCACCCAGGCAGCACGCGGTCCTGCCGTCGCCGAATGCCGCCGCATCATGGCGACCAGCACGACCAGCACGGGCACGGCCCAGGTCGTCGCGAGTTCGGTGAGTGTGGCGAGGTCGTCGCGCAGCGGTAGGAACGGCGAGTGGTCGATCGCGTCGTATGGACGTACACAGCGCACGACGCCCTCGGAGAAGCCCCCGTAGTGCTCCTTCGGGTAGTACTCCTCCGACATGACGGCGGCCGTGAACAGGGAGGACCAGTCGTACCAGTTCTTCCAGGTGTCCCAGGTGGGGTAGGCCGCAGCCGCGAGGGCCGCCATCCAGGCTAACGGGGCTGAAGGTGACACGTCAGGGGCTCCTTTTGCTTCTGGTGCACCCTATCGGTGATCTTGAGCGGCGAGAGTTGAGGCTGCTGGAGAGGTCATTCCATCCCTGCGACTGACAGCCGTCACAATCTGCGGCACGTTCAGCCCGGAGAGCCGCAGATGCCGACCTTGATTTTCGAGTAGGTGGACCAGTGCCGCGCTCCTACAGGGCGGTCATCTCCCGGCCCGGGACATCGAGCTTAGAAAGCATGCCAGCGGCGAGGTGCGTCAGGATTCCGTAGCGAGTTCATGCGATTGCGGAACTCCCGGGCTATGGCCGCGTCTTCGTCGACATTCTGCATGAGCCACGTCGTCATTTTTAGCTCATTGATGTCTCTGAGCACGGGGTAACCTTCCCAGGCCAGAACGTCGAATCCGTACCGCTGAGCGAACCGGTCATATTCGGTTCGAGTTCCCCAGCCGACGGTGTGCTCGATGGCCGTGACAGCGAGATCCGTCTCTGGTGGGCCGAACGCGAAGCGCTCGAAGTCGATGAGCAGGATCCTTCCGCCGACGGTTCTGATGAGATTCTCGTTGTGCGCGTCACCATGGACTGCGCACGGTGTGAGAGGGAAGGCCAGCTCGTCGTACGCGCTTTGCAGCTCGCGCCGCCGTGTCAGCAGGAAGTCTCGATCCTCATCAGTGAGGACGGACGCCGCGTTGATGCGTTCGGAGACGCGGCTGAGGATGTCCATCGCCGGCAGCCTCAGGTCGGAGGGAACGGCCAGGCCGTGGAGCTCGCGCAGGACGCCGGCCAGGTCGTCGAGGGTCGGGGGCGAGCCGCTGTCGGGGATGAGGTGCCAGATCGTCACCGGATGGCCTCTGATGATGAGTGGTTGGTCGTGCGCCGTCGTTCTCGATGCGGGTATCCCCGACTCGTTCAGCCAGGCCGAGACGGCTACTTCCTTGTGTACGTCGTCCAGTACCTCGACGCTGCGTGCGATCCTGACGACCACTTGCTCGGCGGGGAGTGCGAACAGAGCGTTCTCGCCGAGGCGGATCAGGCGGGCGTCCTGGCTGGCCAGTCCTGCGGCCTCGCAGGTCTCGCGCAGGGTCGCCAGCGCTTCAGTGGTGGTGAAGGGGAGCGAGGGCGTCTGAGATACGGTCACGTGTCACCTTCGGCTCGTGATTTGACGACGCGGCCCATGCCGGGCCTTTTCTCGATGACTCCTTCCGCTTCCAGCAGCGCGAAGGCGCGCCTGATGGTGATGCGGCCGACGCCGCGTTCCTGGGCGAGTGTGTTCTCTCCAGGCAGGACGGATCCCACAGCGAGCTTGCCTGTGGAGATGTCCTGCCGGAACTCGGCGGCGACCGCGTCGGCTCGCGTTCGCGCGTGCTCGGGGCCGCCGACGAACCAGCCCTTGCCGTGGATGGCCGCGATGAGTCGCTCGCCGGCCAGGAGTTGTAGCGCCTGGCGAGCCGTGCCCTTCGACACCCCGAACTCCTCCGCTGTTGCGGCCTCTCCGGGCAACTGCTGGCCAGGCACTAGCTCGCCGTTCTCGATGCGCTCTCGGAGCGTCTCGGCAATCGACTCGTACTGTGTCGTTGCTGCACGCGGGGAGGCGGGGTCTTCGCTCCTCACTCGCCGGCCGCGTCCGGCCTCGCTGGCCACGAGCCCTGAGCGCTCCAGTTCGGCGACCGCCTGGCGGACGGTCCCTCTCGCCACGCGGTACGTACTGGCAAGAGTGGCTTCGGAGGGAAGCATGGCACCGGCTGGCAGATCACCCTGGACGATGCGATTGCGGAGGTCGTCTGCAATTCGGACGTAGATACGGGCGTCCTTTGCCTTGCTCATCGCGCTCCCTCGCCGAGGCACAGTGTCTCTAGAGTAGGGCGGGGGACATGGCCACTGGCGAAGCTTCGCGGACCATGTCTCCCCTTGGTCTTTCCCTACGCGCGGCGAAGGGACGCCGTACGGAACCAGCTTGTTCGCGCTGGTGGACAGGCGTCGATCTTGTCGGACGCGCCGCATAATCCGCAGAACGCTCCATGTCGACGTTCAAGCCCACAACCCCTCGCTGGGCATCGCGGACGGGGCGGGCTCGCACAATGCCGCGCAACGCCGCGGATTGGATCAGCTTCCGTCTCGAAGAGGAGTCGCGGGTCGCCGCGATGCCGCTTCATGCAGCGGGGTTCCCGGGTAGCGCCCGGCCACGCTGCTTAGGGCGAGCGGCGACCCGAGCCCGCGCCTTCCGCTTGTGCTCGTCCTCGTGAAGGATGAGCAACGCCTGCCAGACCGGCCGTGCATGCCGGTACAGCCCTCTGGCCGTCTCCTCGTACTGGCCTGTAGGGGTCCGCCGGAGGGTGAGGAACTGCCCGCCTTGGCAGGCCCACTCGTAGGCGCCACAACATGAGGTCTCTGTGATCCGGATGCGGTCCTTCGGAGGACGCAGGTACGGCTCCCACTCAGGTATCGGCTCGTCAGGAGGCTGGGTCATGCTCCAGTTCCCCCGCGCCGTACTTCCTCACGTACCGGTAGACCTTGCGACGGCTCCGCTGCCACGTGCACCTGTAGGCGAGCTGCAGGAGCGAGTCGGCGACCAATTCCGGCAGGACCCCATAGGCGACTTCGCCGGCCGTCAGCTTGGGCAGCGGCCTCGCACGCCAGAGACCTGCGGCGTCACGCCAGACGTAGAAGCGCCTGAACGCACCGCGCAGATCGAGATCACATGCCTGCTCAAGCGTCGACGTCATGCCGGCCGCCTCTGCAGTCGACGAGCCGGACGGACATGTGGAGATCGTGCACGGTTCTCGACGTTGCTGATCAGAGTCGATTGCCAGGCCAGGGCTGTCGCGAGAGCAATCGCGTCCTCACAGTGGACGATGCGCATGACCCCTTCTGCCACCAACTCGACTGTCAGAGGCCGACGCGGCACGGCGGTCCACCACAGCCTCTCCGTGAAATCGCGATCAAGGGCGATGTCCCAAGCCGGGTAGGTGCCGCACAGTACGGCGAGCTGTCGGTCCCGCAGGTCCTGCATGAGCGCCGCCAGTGCGGAGGCTTGGCGAACGCTCTGAGCCGTGGCACGCAAGAGTTCGTCGAGCCCCGATTTGGTGTTGGCGTCTAGGTGATTCGTGTCCCAGTACACGAATCCATCACAACGCTGAGTAACGACGCGTAGACAGATGCGGTTGGGGGACACTGGGGGCGGCGACCGTGTCCCCCAACTCGGTGGTGAGGTGCGACGGCATGCTGGAACAGCCCAGAACTCCCCGGTGGGCCGAGCGCATTCGCGATGAGCGACGTCAGCGCGGCTGGTCACAGAAGCAACTGGCCAGACATCTGTTTCAGGCTGCGGGCGAGGAGATCGCCTTGCCCGAGTTCGAGTCGGTGGTCCGCAGGATCAAAGATCACGAGGCAGGCAACAGCCGTCCGAAGGATCCCTACCCCCTGCTGTACTGCCGCGTGTTCGGCATGGACGAGGCCGTTCTCTTCGACCGTGACGGCGAGCTGGTGAGCACGCTGCCGACGAGCGGCGACCTGATCGAGCACACGGCCTGGATCGAACAGACCAACGTCGGCGACAGCACGATCGCCATGATCGACGAAACCCGCTACCACCTGACGCAGCGTCACACCCAGACCGCGCCCGCGCCGCTGCTCGCCGACGTGCTGCGCCTGCACCGTCGAGTGCTGGAGCTCTTGCGGGGCGGCAAGCAGCGGCTCCACCAGACGCGCGAGCTGTTCCAGATCGACGCCGAACTCCTCGCCCACGCCTGCATCCTGCTGGGCGACCTGTACGACGACGAATCGGCCATTGTCCACGGCCGAGTAGCCCTCCTGTCCGCCCAAGAGGCCGGCGCGTGCGAGGCGGCGGCGTTGAGCGCCCAGGCCAAGACCGAGCGGTGGCGATGCCGATACGCGGTCTCTGCCGACGCGGCCCGACGCGGCTACGAATGCAGCCCGCCCACACCCCTGCGGGTACTCCTGGCCAGCCAGGAAGCGAACGCCGCAAGCCTGCTCGGCGACTTCGACCGAGCCAGGGAAGCACTTCACCGAGCGGACGAGGCAGCCGGTTCCGTGGCCGGCGACTCCGGCGTGACGCCCTGGTCATGCCCAGAGCCAAGGCGGGCACTGTACGCCCTGTCGGTGGCGCTCCAGGCGAGCGACCATGCTGCGGCGCTGCGCGCGGCAGCGGCGGCCGACGACGCATGGGCCAACGGTGCTCCCTGGGTGGCCGGTACCTGGGCACAGGTCCGCTTCGGCGCTGGCATCGCGTACGTGATGATGGAGGACCTGGACGGCGCCGCCGAGCAGGTGACACCCGCCCTGACCCTGCCGCCCGAACACCGGCTGTCCACGATCACCAACTACCTGGTGCGGATGGATGCACGATTGGCCGCCCCACGGTTCCGCGGCTCGGATATGGTGACCACGCTGCGCGAGCAGATCAAGACGTTCAACTCCGCTCGGGCTCTGCCCGCCCCTGTCGAGGAGGATGCGTGAGCCCGCTACCGACGCGCATGGCGAACCGCTGGGAGAAGCGACGAGCGCTCATGCTGCCGCCAGGTCAGGGCCAGCTCTACTGGCACGTCCTCCTGGGGGAGGACCCTGACGCGCGGGCCATTGTCCAAGAGGCTCACGACCGCCTGGCTGGCCTGCCTGGCCTCGATCTGGTGCCGCAGGAGTTCATCCACCTCACCACGTTGGTCGCCGGCTACTCGCACGAGATCACCGATCACCAGGTGAACGTGATGGCAGAGGAGGCCACGGCTCAACTCGCGCGGGTCGCACCCATCACCGTCACGCTTGGACGCGTGCTCTACCACCCTGAGGCGGTGGTCCTGGAGGCGCGCCCGGCGGACCGTCTTCGCCCACTGCTCGAAGCGGCGAAGTTCGCCACACGAGCGGCCACCGGCCATGATGGTGCTCTAGCTCATACCGCGTGGGTACCGCACGTCACCGTGGCGTACAGCAGCGCTGATGGTCCGGCGGCTCCCATCATTTCTGCGCTCGGCAAGCAACTCCCCGAGCGTGACGTCACCATTCGTAGCATCCACATCGTCAACCAGGACGGCCCGGAGACGCTTTGGGACTGGCGCGCAATGGCGCAAGTGCAACTTGGGATCTCATGAGGAGTCGACGTCACCGCGTGACCGCTGATGACCTCCTCTTTCAGCCATATGGCCCATCGATTAACTCACCGCTCATCTCCTGCCTGCTTGTTCTAGAAGCCCCCTCGTGGAGCAGTTGTCATAGCACCCTGCACGCGGATCTCTGTGTAGGTAGGTCGCGGCTGCGATCCACCACGACATCACGGCCAGCGCTCGCGGCATGGAGCGTGAGTTCGCAGTCGGGAACCGAAGATGGCCGCTGAGCTACCCACGGGAAACCGCACCATAACCGAGAGGGCTCGGGCTATCGCGCACATGCCTACTTCAGAGGAGCGGCGGAACCTGGCTACGCCAGCGGACGACGAGTTCCCCTTCGAGTCCACGATCCAGGGCGCCTGGACCTCGGGCGAGGGGCAGAACCAACCAGGAAAGCGCGCATTCTCGATCCGCCCCGCCTATTGGCGGAACAACGGCAATGACGGGCTTCAGCTCCGGACGTTCTACGAGCTGAACCGGGTCCTCGGGGTGGACGGGGACACGAGGAAGACTGAATACGACTCGTTCCGGGTGGATCCGAAGGTGCCTCAGGCGCCTCCCATCCAATAGCTGCACAGTCGCCGGGCGCCCGCGATTCCGGGCGCCCGGCGCGTCACACGGGAGAGACCATGATGGCGGAACTGATCGCTCTTTACACCGAGATCGCCGAGACCACCCTGCCCGACGATGTCTGCTGGATCGTGGTCCAGCCCCTGACCGGAACGCTGACCGTGGAGGAGGCCGCGACCAGGCTCGGCGGCCGCCCCGGGGACCTGCGCCGGATGCGAACGCTGGACGCGGCCGAGTTGGCCCTGTACGGCGACACGGCCCTGTCGCTCGACCAGGTGGCGAACTGCGTCGCGATCCTCCAGATCGGAGGCTACGCCGGCCTGCTGCCGGAGCTGATGGAGCCGCTCAGCGCCGGAGCCCGGGTCTGGGTGGTCAACTGGGACGGCAACGCCGACTTCACGATGCTGTTGTGGGCCGACGGCAAGGTCATCGGAGGCTGGAGCCCCTACGAGCCGCGCGAGGTCTGGGCCACCGGGCTGGGACCAATGGCTCCCTACGCCGACCTGTTCCTCGCTTACGACCTCGACGATGATGATCAACATGCCCGCTATCGCCACGCTGTCTGTCTCGCCGTCATCGAGTCGGAGAGCGGAGTGCGGCTGGATCGGGATTGGATACATCAGGAGCACTTCACCCTGCTCGGCATATAGACGATGTTGCAGTCCCGCGCCGTACCAGCCAGTTCGGCGGCATGCCGGAGGGTGTGCCAGTCTTTGAGGTTGTCCCGGGGCCGCGGAAACACCGCAGAGTTCTGCGCGGGGATTGCGTGGAGTTGGTTGTCGAGGACGCGCCGGCCAGCGAGTGAGCCTCGACGGGTTACGGTTCTGCGGAAAAGCGCGGCAATCTGCTGACCGGCTGTCCTGATTACCCGGCTGACACCGGGAAGCCTGCTGACCTGCTAGGACGCCTCGGTACGTCCATTCTGCGGATTGTGCGTATCGATGCCGCAGCTAACTCCTGAGAGGGCTCCGTAGCCTGAGCGCTGGCCATATCGACCGGCTCTGGTAGAGGTGAGGACTGCAGAAGATGTCATATGAATGTGACGCTTTTTGCAGGCAAACCAATTACCCGACGGTTAGTATCGCTGGATGGATCGTGCAAGCCATATACCGATCAAAGATGCCAAGGCATGTTCATCCTGCGGCAAGGAGTACAAGCCGTTACGTCGAGGGCTGTGCCAACCGTGCTATCGGAGAAAAGCACGTTACGGAACGACCGAATACAAGCGTGAGCCCGTTGAAAAAATCAGTCTTAGCTTTGTGCGAGCACACTGTCGCAAGGTAGGGGACTGCCTCATATGGACAGGGAATTGCGGCAAGGAAGGATACCCCCAAATCACTGATCCCGAGACATGGAGGGAGAAAGGAAAGCAGAAGCAGGTCAGAATCCATCGATGGATGTATGAGAATCAAGTCGGGGAACTACGTAAAGGCCAGCAAGTTCGCCAGACCTGCGGTAATAAGCTATGCGTATCCCCGAAGCATCTTGAAGTTTCCCTTCCTCGTGAAGGTCGTACACCTTTAAGTGAGGCGGGACAGTATAAGGGCAGCCGGCAACGCGAAGATTATCTAGAACGCTGCGCCAACGGTCATGACTGGACGATCGAGACGCTACATATTGACCCGAAGGGCCGCCGCATCTGTCGGCAGTGTCAGTCTGAGTCATATCGGCGGAAGAAGGGTTACGATGCTAGCCATACTTGGCGGCGTCGTAAAAGCTGGGAAGAAACGCCGGAGTGTGTAAACGGCCATTCTTACGAAGAATACGGCTGGTACTTCAATGGGGAAGCCCGAGTCTGTCGTAAGTGCTTTGCGCAGAAAGAGCGAGCACGCTGGCTTCGGACTCTCTACGGAATGACGCCAGAGGATGTCGAGGGCATGTTGATTCGGCAAGGCTTCTCATGTGCTATATGTGGCACGATTTTCGATCCAGATGTAAGCGAGCGAACCTATTGCGTGGACCACTCGCATTCGACGGGCCAAGTTAGAGCGCTACTGTGTCGTATTTGTAATCTCGGTCTCGGGCACTTCAAGGAGGATGTCGAGCGCTTGCGTTCGGCGGCTGCTTATCTAGAATACTATGAAGGTCTACAAGCGCCTCTGAATGAGTAAAGCTTCCTTTGTAAGGCGTCGATTGATCAATATGTGAAAACGTCTTGCCATCGGCCGAGCTCCAGTTGGACACGAGCCGGGATAAAGTCTGTACATGCACTAAAAAGGGCGCTCAGGCCTTCGGACTCTAGCTTCTCCTGTAGGGCATCTAGGAGGGGCAGTAGAAACTGTACGTCGTTTCGTGCATAGTTGATTTGCTCGCGCGACAGCTCTTTGGCGAACCAGTTGCTTAGTTGGAATTCCTTGCTGATCTCGATGTTTAGGTATTCCAGCAAGAGATGCTGCAAGCTATGGAAGGGCGCTTGTCGATCTGGCTGCAGGATTTTTGATGCAATTTTCGTGCAGGTGACTTTTTGGGAGATAGCTCCCCACTTGGCGAACATGAAGCGAAGATCAAACATTGCATGATGAAAGACCTTTAATGTTTGTGAGTCGCTAAGCAATGTGATCAGATGGTCGGGTCGGCGGTCGCTGATCTGGATTATTATGGTTCCAGCCTCCGGCGCATATAGTTGTACAGTGCCAATGCGGTCAATACGTGGGTTGAGCCCAGAAGTTTCTATGTCCCAGGCTACCCGTGGGACAGACAGGAATCGGGTGACCAGCTGTTCGCTCAGGTCCTCGTACACCACGTCAGTCGCTTTATGCATACTGTCTCCATAGCTAGGCGGGGCGGCTCCGTGAATGCACATCGCTCATCTCCTTAGTGGCAAAGTCAAATAGTGCTCCTGATTCGCAGACGATTGTAGGAACATCTGGCACCTTGGCTTTCCGATGCTTGTATAGAGTGATAACTGCCGTGTGGTCGAATCGGTACAAGCTAAATACGCGGTCACCTGCCCAGTAATAGACTTCAATCGTGGCTCCACCTTTAACTCGAAGATCTTCAAAATCGCTCTTCGTTTCTGTGATTCTCTCAATCAACTTCGCAGGCGTTACGCCAAATCTTTCCGCTAGGACGCTTGTTGTCAATGTGTCTGTTGGATCGGGAAGAAAGACGCGAATTCTTGCGCCCTTGCGCCGGGCTACCTCCTGTAGTCTCTGAAGATGCAGCGAGCGCCATGCGCGCGCATAAGCTACAAAGATATCGAGCTCCCGCACGCCGTTGAAGAGCCGGGCCCAGTCTGCGTCATCTGGCCAACTCGTACCTATGCTTCGAAGGCCAGCCGAGGATATATCGACTGATGTCCCGGCAGCTTCTAGCACTTCTCGAGCGAACGAACGCTTTCCTATCAGCTCCCATATCGCTCCTAGGGCCACGGAGACGAGCAGCAAACTGCCGAGATCTTCTATGACCGCTCTGAGCCAGGACGCCTTTCTCCAGAAATCAAACTCCCAGGCCACGAGTACTAGGAGGAGCACGCCGACAATTAGCATGCTCAGCCCGACGATGAGTGTCTTCAGGGTTGTCAATCCCTGATAGGGCTGGTTGCGCTTCGAAGAAGACATGGCGCTCTCCGAGGTTCATGGCCTCACACTAGGTGAGTGCTCCGACAGTTTCTGATTGCCACCCTGCGTGTTGGATGTGCTACGCAGTGACATATGGCATCGAATCATGCTATCGATGGCTGTGTCTGCGGAGGCGCTGCTTCCGCGGTTTGCAGCAGCTGTCATATGGCCGCACTGCAACATGTCTGGTGATCGCCGTGAGCATGTGCTGGCTGTACCGATAGGTTGCCGACGTCGGGCACACAAGCGTGGCATTTAGCCTGGGTGTGGGAGGCCGCGGGTTGCTGGAAAGCGTCGAGTGGCTCTCCGGCCAAGCCCAAGCGCCTGCGTCTGCATGCGTTCGCCGTGGCCGGCGACTGGTGCATGACCACCGCCTGCACCTGTGAAGCTCTAAGCACTGGTCCTGGCCCGGCGAATCACACCGCCCAGGCCCGCTTGTACGCCCGGCCAGCACCGATCTAATGACCACGCGACCGCCCCGCGATCAGGAATGGAGGCCCGCGGACTGGTGAACCACCCTCACCCGGTGCGGTAGTCAAGTCCCCACGCTGACCACAGCGACGAGATCGACCTCCAGTTGATGGGTTCAGCCAACCGGCAAAGTTGAGGGAGACCCGCAACTAGGTTGCTGCAGTTGGATGCCTCGGACAGTGCTGGGCCGCTCAGACAGGGATCCTGGCCCCATGGATGTCAGTCTCCTAGTGTTGTCGGGAATCTGAGTTACGGCCAATACGCGGCCAAGTTGAGACAGTCATGCCTATATCTGCAGGTCAGAGCAGTGTTGCGACGGGACTGTAAAACCGTCGGCTCAGCCTACGCAAGTTCGAACCTTGCACCTGCCACACCAGCGGGAAGAGGCCCGTCACCAGCGGAAACGCGGTGACGGGCCTCTCGCTTGTGTCCGGCTGTCTACGGCCGACACTGGCCGACTACGGTTGATCGTTCCCAATGCGTTCCCAATGGATCATGGCCTGGAACTCGCTGGACTGCTGTGTAGGGTGTGGCGGTCAGCCGACGCTTCGGCCTGGTCACACTGGTGTCGAGTTACCCCACGGGTGTGGGGACGGGTCCTTGGAATCGGAGATCACCTTGTCGATCTCCGGATCACTGCCACGGGTGTGAGGGCACGGCCAGCGGCGTGCACGAGGTGTTCGGCCACGTCGGATCACCCCCACGGGCATGGGGACGGGGTGGGCAGCACGATTCGCGGCCTCCATCCCGCCGGATCACCCCCACGGGCGTGGGGACGGGAGCGGCTCGGGACGCGTCCCCCCGCCCTTGACCGGATCACCCCACGGGAGTGGGACGGGGTGCGGCGTCGTCATGTGCCTGCCTCGATCTGCGGATCACCCCCACGGGCGTGGGGACGGGCTAGTGAACATTTTCCCCCGTCCAGTAGGTCCCGGATCACCCCCACGGGCGTGGGAACGGGCGCGGGATCCGCGTCGACCACGACGCCCGCGCCGGATCACCCCCAGGGGCGTGGGGACGGGTACTGAACGGTGACGGGGCCTCCCGTGCGGGCGGATCACCCCCACGTGGGGGTGAACCGGACGAGCGGGCTTACGCACGCCTGATCGAAACCCAGTCCCCACGCCCGTGAGGGTGAACCGATCGGCGAGGCCGTCATGGTGTGCGGGTCCACCCAGTTCCCACGCCCGTGGGAGTGAACCGCATCTGCGCGTTCATCAGCGGGAAGTCGGTCGCGAGTCCCCACGCCTGTGGGGGTGAACCGCCATTCGACCGAGAGACCGTGATGGTGCAGGCCCAATCTCCACGCCTGTGGGTGAACTGGACTGGGATCCTACGCCGCCTTGTGATGGTGCCTGTCCCCACGAGAGTGAAGGAGAACCGCATGAGCTCACCGATCGGTCTGGAGGCGAGCGACGAACCTTCGCGGTGGGGGGCTGCTCATGATCGTTCCCATTCCGTTCCCAGGAGAGCTTCACCAGGGAAGGATGGCCAGGTCAGAGCGTTGTTGCGACGGGACTGTAAAACCGTCGGCTCAGCCTACGCAAGTTCGAACCTTGCACCTGCCACTAGCAGTAGCTGCAGGTTAGAGGCCCTTCGGGGCCTCTTCTGCGTTTCAGGGGTGTGCAGCCAGGTGCAGCCCTGAGCGGCCGTTTGTCGGTGGTCACGGGATATACGCGGGATGGATCTGGGGACGTCTCCCCAGGTCGAGGCCCATGATCCGGAGCATGCGCGGGATGACGTGGCCCTCTGCAACGCCGAAAGGCCTCGGGGAAACCGGAGCCCTTCGAGTGGTGCCGTTCGCGATCTCATGCGGTGAGTACGTCCGCGATCCGCTGGTTGACGATGTCCTCCTGGCCGTCGATGCACTTGGCATAGACCCTGAGCAGGACGTCCACCCCATGGCCGGCACGGGCGGCCACCTCTGGAGCGGGTACGCCGCCGTTGAGCCAGAGCGAGACGGCCGCGTGTCGCAGGTCGTACGGCCGCCGGGCGAGCGGTGAGGCGACCTGGGCGGGTGTGAGCGCGAGGGTACGGGCTTCCTGCCAGACCTCGGTGTAGGCCGTCGAGGCGACCACGCCGCCGCGCTCACTGCGGAACAGCCGCCCATCAGGGGCGATGCCGAAGTCTGCGATGTGTTGCCGAAGGATCTTGACCAGTTCCGGCGGGATCGGTATCCGGCGGACATCATCCTGGCCACGATGCTTGAGGCCGCGCAGCTCGTGAGCGTCACCGGTGTCGGTCCATCGGCGGTTCACCTCGGGCCGCGAGCCGTCGAGAGTGAGCCGTCCCCAGCCTTGCGGCGGGAGGTGGCAGTCCTGCTCGCGAAGGCTGACGGCCTCGCCGGGCCGGAGGGCGGCGAAGTACATGCAGGCGAACATGGCCATCAACCGCTGCCCTCGCCCCTTCCCGCCGCGCTGGCGCTTGCCGACGTAGGTGAGTGCCACGAGAAGTTCGCGGGCCTGGCCAGGGTTGACCACAACCCGCGGGTCCACTGTTTCGGTGGTCTTCGGGAGCTTCCACTTGATGCGGTGCAGCGGGTTGGACGGCAGCTCTTCCAGCTCCACGGCGTACTCAAAGACGTGGTGCAGGATGGCGCGCTTCCGCTTGATCGTGTTGGCGCCGACCTTCTTGCCATCGAGGCGTAGCGTGAGGGCGTCCAGGGCCGGGCGGACGGCCTTGGTCTCGTTGAGGTCTTCCATGGTGAGAGAGGCCGCCTCCAGCCAGCGGACGGCCCGCGCTATGTCGGCGGGCATCTGAGGGACGCTCGTTGGAGCGTGACAGCGTAGACGTAGGGACCTTCTAATGATGGTGAGAATGTGCGCGATATCCCAAGAAGCTCTCTGAAGGACGCTCTTCTTGAAGAGCCATCTTTTCACTTATATTCTCAATGGACGAAAGAGGTCGGGCGTGGACCTGTCATAGCTGCATCGTAGATCCATGTCAATCCTCATTTGATAGCTGACGCTTCAACATCGGAGACTACTTCACAAGTCAGGCCGATTTGTTGCTTCTCCAGCATGCGGTCTCGATGCGACCCTAGGATTAGACGGATAATGGTTGAAGCGCGATGAGCCGCAGTACCCCTTGTTACGCAACGGGTGAGCGTCCTTCACAGGATGCCAAGTACCTTGTGCGTGTGGACTGGACCGGCTTAGATCTCTTCCCCAACGCTTCAGAAGCGGTCCCGACTGAGCGCCATGTGGCGGCTACGGGGTCGCTGGCATAGGTGGCTTGTTCGGGCAGCCGAGTTGTATTTGATTGCTAGGTTCCGCGTTTGAGTCGACCACGTATCGCCAATATTCCCAATCCTATGAGAGCTGGTTCGACAAGCCGTGATGCTATCTCAATGTACACCCCAGCCCTGGTCAGATCTTGCCCGCTGGAACGGAATACCGCAGAGTTAAGCGTTATGTTGATTGCCTTCTCAAGGCGTTCGCTGGTAAACCTTGCTCCATTCGGGTCTTTTGGACTTTGCTTTCCGATCTCGAGTGTGATTCTCCTTCCGGGATCAGAAATGGTTCCGATGGCCTCCTGTTTTGGAGAAACTTGAGGAAGGCCGAATCCTGTCATCAGGATAGTAGTTATAACCATGGCGATGCCAAGCCATGCAAAGGCGCGAGAGGCGCGAAGGCCATAGCCCGACAGCAGCCAGTATGCCTGCAACAGCCAGCGTTCTGCCTTTCGCCATTCTTGGCTATGGCGACGCATTTCCATTTCGCCATAATAGAAATCGTTAGCGCCTGGCTCATCTTTAGCGTCTTCCCGACCCTTTCGAAGCTGTCTATAGATGGTCGCCAATGCGGCGAGTCCAGGAACGTCTTGTTCATGATGCGATGGGTCGCCCCATCCGGTCTTCAGCAGTCGTGAGTGCCTATGGCGCGCACGCCACTGGCGCTCCTCCTCGATGATCTTTCGTTTTGTCCAAGTGAATGGAGCAATTCCGATGCGTTTGCGCGGTGGGCTGCCGAATGTCCACGCGCCTTCGAGTCTAAGCTTGTCTAGATTGAATGCACCGGCGAAGTGACACATCGTCAAATCTATATCGGTTAGCGTGAGATTGCTGGTGTCAACACTGCTCACATCGATTAGCTTTACAATTGCGCCATCGCCTAATTGTACAGGACTATCCAGAGAATCGCTAAAAAGGCTCCGGAAGGGGCGGTTCAGAGAAATCAAATTTGTTGGGCCCGCAAGTATTGCGCCCGACATATCTACAGTGGCGTAACGGAGAAGCAGTGTGGCGCCTGCCTCAAACCTTGCTTCCCGCAGACTCACACCTCGCGCAGAGGATCGTATTGCGGTGGGGGATCGAAAGATTGTGCGAGCAAAACTTGCCTCTCCTTGGAAAGTTGCCGCGCCTTCCATGAAGCCGCCCAGGTCCGCCTTGTCAAAAATGGCGTTCCTCTGAAATGAGGCTTCATCCCAAATCAAGTCGTGCGCAACTCGTAGTCCCTCGAAGTCGGCTAGGCCGATAAAGCGGCAATGCGATAAATCAACTTTTTGTCTGGAGGTCGTGTAGAAAAATTGAACGCCCTCAGAGAATGAAGACTTACGAAATGATATGTCGCCCTCGACCATCATGTTGGACAGATATGCGGGACCGGATACTGTTATGTCGTAGCACTCAAGGTCGCCATCTATTTGACAGCCTCTCAACACGAGGGACCCATTTATGGTGCCGCAGTTGGCAATTCGAAGTCGATCGCCGACTTTCGAGCCTTCCAGGTCCAAATTGCCCCCCAGGGTGGCGCGATAGAAGTCGACACCATCCGGGGCTTCGATGAAGCTTGCCTTGATTCCTCTTTCTAGTCGAGCGCCTTCGAGATCAACATAAGAAGTCGTCCTCAGTTGAAAGAAGTCGGGCGCTGCCGTGAAACGGCAATATCTCAAGTCTACCGGACCATCGATTTCGACCTGCCTCAAGGAAAGATAGCCAAAGTTGGGACAGTCATCCTTGTCGCACATGGATCGCTTAATCCTTTCAAAAGTATCCTTGGTTAATCTAGTCTTTTTTAGATGTATTTCCGATCCTGGCCTAATCTGCGTAAGCCATGCTTCGAATTCTTCCTGGGATGCGTGTGTGACGCATTTCTCGCAGCCATAGCCTGCTTGGTCTGCCTTACAGTCGGCCACGATGCACGGCGACCATGTCGTCACGTTCCGAAGGCGCATGACTTGATTCTGCACCGATGGCGTCGATGGCGCAGCTGATTCGGTCCACTTCGTTGTCGTGCTTCTTCGCTAGGGACTAAAATGAGGGCGGCCAACCCCCAACGCACGCCTCAGGCGGAAAGCTCAGACCCGGGTGTTAACGATCAACTCCGGTTGCACAACTGCCACAAGTTCTGTCTGGTCTCACTTGATGCTTGACGCTTTGGCGTCGGATGATGCTTGACACTCCTAGCCGATCTTTCGCTTCTTAGTATGCGCCTGGGACTTGATCCGGGTGATCTCCTGGGTGGTGGTCCGGGGCACGACGCGGATGGGTTCGCCGTTGTCGTGGATGGTGATGTGGGTGTCGTCCACGGTCACGTCCAGGATCTTGCGGGCGTGGACGCGTCCGACCTGGATCTTCTGGCCGACGACCTGGAAGTGGCCGCGGCTGCAGACCACGCGCTGGACGGTGACGGGCTCGGCCGGGGAGGCGGGTGGTGGTCCGGCGGGGCGGGCGTTGCGCAGGGTGAGGCACTCGGCGAGCGGGAGTGGGCAGGGCACGGCGCGCAGCAGCAGGCGATCCTCGTCCATGACACGGGCGGTGATGCCGTCCAGGCGCACGATGACGCGCCGGCCGGCCAGATGGGCGCCGATGCACAAGGCGCGGCCGGCCAGGCTGATGGTGCCGATCGAGCTGACCTGCCGGTCGACCTCGACGGCGCCGGCCTCGATCGGCGGCTCGGGAACGGGCTCGTCGGCGGCCGGTCGGGCTTGGCCCGAGGCGAGCAGCGCGGCCAGGTCCTTGACGGTCAGCCGGGAGGCCACGCTTTTCAGCCTGCCACCGCCGGTGGTGAACACGTGCAGCCGCTGCGTGCTGATCCACACGGTGATCGACAGGCCCGCCCGATCAGGTCCGAGCCAGAGCTGCTGGCCGCCGATCGACAGGTTCCCCGAGGCGGGCACGATCCGGTCCACCTCGATCGCCTGGCGTGACAGCGGATCGACCGAGATCCGCAGCACAGGTTCGGGCCGTTCGAGCTGATCACCATGGTTGCCGGCCGGAACCGGAAGGTCTGCAGGAGCAGAAGAAGGAGGAGTCACGGTGGTCAGGGTGGCGGGTAGGTGCAGCGGCAGTTCCCGCTCGGCCCGGCGCTGGCCGTCGCTGCGCTCGGCGAAGAACCGGTCGGCGGGGAAGGCCATGTCCAGCGCCTGGTGCGGGCGGGCGGTGTTGTAATGCTCCACGAACGCGTCCGTCTCGGCTTGGGCGGCCTCGATCGAGGCGAACGGCAGCGCCGCATCCAGCCATTCGCGGCGCACGCTCTGATGGAACCGTTCGATCTTGCCCGTGGTGGTCGGGGTGCGCGGGGCGGTGTGACGCAGCTTGATGCCGTTCTCCCGGCAGACCCGCTCGAACAGCACCTCACCCGCCTTCGGCCCGCCGAACCGGCCGGTGAACTGCTTACCGTTGTCGGTCAGTACCTCCAGCGGCACCCCATAGCCGCGCATCGCCTCGGCGAACGCCGCGCACACCATCCGGCCGGTCGGCCGGGCCACCACCGAGGCGATCACACAGAACCGGGAATGATCGTCCATCCCGGTGATCAGCTTGGCCTCGCTGCCGTCGGCCAGCAGCAGCCCGCCCATGATGTCCATCTGCCACAACTGCATCGGCCCCGGCCGCTCCCAGCGCCGGTAATCCTCCCGCTTGCGCCGGCGGGCGACCGGATCGACCAGCCCGTTACGCACCAGCACCCGATAGATGCTCGCCCGCGACGGCAACGGCTCCACCCCACGCCGCCCCAGCTCCCACAACAACGTCCGTGGGCCCCACCGCGGATGAGCCCGCCGCAGCTCACAGATCAACGCCTCCACCGCCGCCGGCGTCTGCATCGGATGCGCCTTGGGAGCGTGCGACCGGTCGGCCAGCCCCGCCAGGCCACCGCCTTGATACCGGCGCACCCAGGCATGCACCGACTGCCGCGACACCCCATACCGGACCGCCACGTCGGTGACCTTCGCCCCCGACAACACCTCGATCACCGCGTGATAGCGCTGCTCCACGACGCTCAACTCCACCAATGCCACCCGAGCCTCCCCCGAAGCGTCGATAACGCCACGAGCAGGCACAGATAACGATCAAGGTGTCAAGCATCAAGCGAGGCCAGAGTGTCAACCATCAAGCGAGGCCAGAGTGTCAACCATCAAGCGAGACAGGACATGGTGTTCGACCGGAACATTGCCGAATAGCTCTTGTAGGTATCAAGCGGCGGCGCGGCGCGCCGCCGTACCCCGGCCCTTCGCCCGCCCGCCGCCCGGGCGTGCGGCCTGGGGGCCGGTCCCGGACGGCGGCGGGACACCGGGCCGGGCACCGTACGTCGGCCCCGCCGTACCGACCGAACGCTGCGACCGGGGTTGCCGCGCCGCCGCACAGCGACAGCCCTACGATCGCCACTGCATGGCTGGACGCCGTACGTGCTTGGGGGCGATCGACGATCCAGGGTTCGTTCCTCACCCTGGCTCACTGAGCTACGTGGTTGATCGTCGTAGCATGAGCCCTGTACTGGGCGACAGAGCCAGGATCAGAGCACTTTCAGCGCGTGGAATACGCCAAGGAGCAAGGCCACAGAGCCCGCAAAGGCGCCCCCTCCGGCCATGAAGCACTGGGAGATGCTTCCTCCGTCGATAGCGACCAGGATGCCCGTAGTCTCTCCGACGATGGTGCCGACAAGTGCGGCAATCAAGATCAGAAGCGCCCTGCGGGAGATGTCGGTCACGCTTTCCTCTTCTCGGCTCTGACCACCCAGGAGCCCTTGACCGCCTCGATCAGGACATAGCTCCGCCTGGGTAGCATCCAATTGGGCGCCGAGAAGGCGCTTCAGCGCGCGACCACAGTAGCCACGCTGCTCGTCTCATGGACGAGGCAACTACATACTAGGACAACCAAGATCCGCAGAGAAGTTGGTTTTGTGCCGGTGGTTTTGCAGGTCGAGCGATCGGCCTCTTTCCGCAGGCTCCGGCGTGTCGGTGGCTGGCTCTGTCTCACGGGATATACGCGGGATGAGCCTTCAGTACAAGAGAAGAGCGGGAGCTGTATTCGCAGGTGGGCGGCATGATGCAGCCCTATACGTTGGCCCGCTGTAAAACCGTCGGCTCAGCCTACGCAAGTTCGAACCGTGCACCTGCCACACCAGCGGGAAGAGGCCCGTCACCAGCGGAAACGCGGTGACGGGCCTCTCGCTTTGTGTCCGGCTGTCCACGGGCGTCACCGGCGCTCTACGGTTGATCGTTCCCTATACATTCCCTAGCGATCATGGTTGGTAGACCGCAGCGCCTGTCGATTTCCGGAGTCGTCTGCACGGATGTCCAGAGGCGTCTGCGCACGGTCCCGACCCGGCTCGGCCGCCTTTGACGGAGAAGAGGAAGGCGGTGCCGGGTCTTCATGCTGTGCTGAGTCATCGCGAATAGTTGATGCGTTGAGAGCAGTGCGGAGTTCGCAGAGAGCGGTGACCACGGGGATGCAGGCGCGCAGGAGTTCGACGAGCGCCGGGGGGATGCAGGCGGCGGCGGTCAGGATCAGGGCCGCGCCGCCGATCATCGCCAAGATCGCGGTCGTGGTCATCGGCCGAAACGTTCGCTGACTGCCGCATATAGCGGGAGTGGGGAACGCTGCTGGTCACCGTGTTCTCCTTTCAGGAAGACAGCAGGAGCGTGCAGGCGTTCGCTGTTCGGTTGCAGCAGTGTTGGGATCAAACACGCAAACCAGCAGGTTTGTGGTCTATCGTCACCACTCTAGGTCGAAGAGACATGATCGGAAGCCCGGGCATCTCAGCACGACGAAGGTGTGGCAGGAGTGGCGATGCTAACTGTGGCGCGTCACCGCCAGGGTGCGCAGGACGCAGAACTCGTTGCCCTCGGGATCGGCCATGACCACCCAGCTCCGGCCGGGGCCCTGGTCCACGTCCACCTTGGCGGCGCCGAGGCCGAGCAGCCTGGCCACCTCGTCGCCGGTACTGCCGTCGATGGGGCTGACGTCGAGGTGGAGCCGGTTCTTCACGGTCTTGCCCTCGGGCACCCGGATGAACACCAGGGTGGGCGGCATCTGGCGGGCCCGGACCTCCTCGACGGTCGGCACCCAGGAGCCGATCTCGACCTTGCCCTCGCTCCGGTCGATCACCTCGAAGCCCAGCACCTCGCACCAGAAGGCCGCGAGTCTCTCCGGATCGTGGCAGTCGATGGTCAACTCGGTGAATCTACTGGTCATGTCTCTCCCTGTGATTCAAGGCGTTCCGAACCATGCGGAGAGTGCCTCACGCAGTGAGGGCGTGGCGCTGTCCGCGGGTTCGTCGAGGCCGGCGGCCCAGGCGATGTGGCCGTCCGGGCGGATCAGCAGGGCGTCGGCCGGTCGGTCGTCGGTCTTGACGGTGTGGACGTCGAGGAGATGCCGCCAGTCCCGGGCGGTCTGGCAGAGCTCTGGGCGGTCGGCCAGGTCGAGCAGGACGGGCCGGGCGGTGCGCATGAGCTCGGCGACGCTGGTGATGCCCTGGCCGGTGTGCAGGGTGAGGTCGGGGGCGAAGGCGCCGGCCAGCGGATGATGGCCGGTGCCGGGCATCGGGTAGCGGATGTCGGTTCCGGCGACGAGTGCTCCCATGCGGCGCAGCGGTTGTTCGTCGGTGAGCAGTTCGGTGAACACCTCGCGGAGCGCTTCGGCGGCCGGGTCGTGCCCGCGGCGCAGCGCCACCTGGGCGCGGGTGTGCAGCAGGGTGCGGGCGCCAGCCAGGTGGCGTTCGGCGTGGTAGGTGTCCAGCAGGCCGGCCGGGGCCGTGCCGTGGAGGTCGGCGGCCAGCTTCCAGGCCAGGTTGACCGCGTCCAGCATGCCGGCGTTGAGTGCCACTCCGGTGGCCGGGAACAGGTGCGCCGCGTCGCCGGCCAGCAGGATCCGCCCCTCGCGGTAGCGCTCGGCCTGGCGCGCCTTGAAGGTGAAGCGGGACAGCCGGGTCGATCCGGCCAGGGGCAGGTGGGCGCCGAGCACGCGGTGGATGCTGTCCTGCAGTTCGGCCAGGGTCATGGGGACGTCGTCGTCGTATTCGGTGGTCTCGTCCTCGATGGTGTAGAGGGAGACCGACCGGGAGCCGGGTGAGGAGCCGATGCCGAGCAGGCCGCGGTCGGTGGGGGTGAAACCGGCGCGGATGGTGCCGAAGCCGGGGACGTCGAGATCGCCGTTGCCGAGCACGGTGACCTTGTCAGGCAGGGTGACCTGGGCCAGCCGGTTGACCTCGGGATAGGTGGTGCCGGGGAACGGGATGCCGGCCCAGTCGCGGATGCGGCTGCGGGCGCCGTCGCACCCCACGAGGTAGGGGGCGCTCACCTGGTACGGGCCGTCAGGGCCGCGTACCTCCACGCTCACCGCGGCCTCGTCCTGGCTCACCCCGGCCACCTCGTGCCCGCGGCGAATCTCGACGTCGAGCTCGCCGGCGCGTTCGTCGAGCAGCTGCTCAAGCAGTTGCTGCGGGAGCGGCAAGGCGTGCATCGGGGGATCAGGGAGCCGGGTGAAGTCCAGGTGCACGCCGCCGAACGGGAACCGGGGCGCCGGGAACGGGCCGGGGCAGGCGGCCTCGAACCTCTCCAGCAGGCCCCGGTAGCGCAGCAGTTCCAGGATCTGCCCGCCGAGACCACCGGCCTTGGGGGTGGCGCGGGGCTGCGGCTGACGTTCCAGCACCAGCGGCCGCACTCCGGCCAGGCGCAGTTCGGCGGCCAGCATGAGACCGGTCGGGCCGGCCCCCACAATGATCACGTCGGCACACCCCGCCGGCCGCTCTTCTCGCAGGTCTTCTTCCGCGGGCTGGGTGGCATCGTGATGTTTCATCATCAATGACCTTTCGATCGTGTCGTTCGTCGCGTTGTGACGCGCGCGAACCGGGACGGAGCTGTCAGCCGGGAGCCAGGCGGCTGAGGTGTTCCCAGGCGCGGTACTCCTCGGCCCTGGCCTGGTTCATCTGGTGGACCAGGTCGAAGGACTGGCTGCCGACGATCAGCCGCAGGGGCGGGTGGGGCAGGTCCACGAGTTGCATGAGGACCGGTGCGGCCGTGCTCGGGTCGGGCCCCGCTTCGTCGCCCCACATCTCGGTCAGCTTCGCTCGCAGCGGGTCATACGCCGGGTGGGGCGTGGTGGCCGTCGTGCCGGTCGTGAACAGGCCGGTGTCGTAGCCGCCCGGCTGGACGACGGTGACCTTGATGCCGAAGGGCTCGACCTCCATGGCCAGCGCCTGGCCGAGGGAGTCGATGGCCGATTTGCCGGCCGCGTACAAACCGGCCGAGGCCATCCCGCCGCCCGTGCCCATCGTCGTCACCAGGAGGATGTGGCCCGAGCCCTGGGCCCGCAGGTGGGGCAGCACGGATTGGGTGACCCAGATCTGGCCCAGGACGTTGACGTCGAAGTGGGCGCGGATCTGGGTCTCCGTGGCTTCTTCGACCATGCCGTACAACATCGCGCCGGCGTTGTTGACCACGACGTCGAGCCTGCCGAACGCGGCCACCGCCCGGTCCACGCCCTCGTGCACCGCGGCGCGGTCGGAGACGTCGAGCGGGACGCACGCGAGGGTGTCGGGGTGGCGGGCCTGCAGGCCCGCCAGCGGCGCCACGTCGCGGGCCGCGGCCACGACGCGATCTCCTCTGCTCAGCGCAGCCTCTGCGAACGCTCTGCCCAGCCCCTGGACGCACCCGTGATGAACCAGACACGCATGACACTCACTCCTTGCATCAGTCCTCGATGGCCTGGTAGACGGTGGTCCAGAAGTCGTTCATCAGGTGGGCCGGGCTCGGCACGCTGTAGCCGACCTGGGTGAGCAGGATGCCGGTGACCTGGTTGACCGGGTCGGCGTAGGCGGAGGTGCCGCTGCCGCCGTCCCAGCCGAACTGGCCGATCGGGGCGTAGTCGCCGCGGTAGGTGCGCACCGCCATGCCGATGCCCCAGCCGCCCTGCTGGCCCTGGCCGAAGGAGATGTGCACGGCGTTGCGGGCCAGGGCGGTGCGGGCGGCGTTCTGCTCCGGGGTGAGCCGGTTGGTGGTCATCAGCTCCACCGCCGGCCGGGACAGGATCCGCCGGCCGTTGTGCACCCCGCCGTTGAGCAGCATCCGGAAGTAGGCGTGGTAGTCATCGGCGGTGGAGACCAGACCGCCACCGCCGCCCTGGAACGCCGGCGGCTTGCTCCACCGGCCGCTCTCGGGCTCGTCCCACGCCTGGAACTCGCCGGTGGCCGGGTCGGGGGCGTACAGGGTGGGCAGCCGGTCAAGCTGGCCGGCGGGCACGTGGAAGCCGGTGTCGGCCATGCCGAGGGGCTCGAAGATGCGCTCGCGCAGGAACTCCTCGAACGACTGGCCGCTGACCCGGGAGACCAGGACGCCGACGAGGTCGCTGCTGATCTGGTACTGCCACTGCTCGCCGGGCTGGTGCATCAGCGGCAGCTCGCCCAGGCGGCGCATCCACTCGTCCTGCTCGGGCAC